>JANLSU010000072.1:0-2026 GCA_031362565.1 bacterium
CCGACGACCTTCAGCGGCGCGACGGCGTTGCCATGGCGGAACTCGATGGCGTGCTCCTTGCCCTCGCGCCAGATGCGGCAGCGGAGCCACGCCGACAGCGCGTTGACGACCGACACGCCGACGCCATGCAGGCCGCCCGACACCTTGTAGGAATTCTGATCGAACTTGCCGCCCGCGTGCAGCTCGGTGAAGACGATCTCGGCTGCCGAGCGCTTCGGAACTTGATCGTCGTCTTTTTTGATACCCGTCGGGATGCCGCGGCCATCGTCACGCACGGTGCAGCTGCCATCCGGGTTCAGTGTCACCTGGCAGGATTTGGCGTGACCGGCCAAAACTTCGTCGATGGCGTTATCGACGACTTCGTAGATCATGTGGTGCAGACCCGAGCCGTCGTCGGTGTCGCCGATGTACATGCCGGGGCGCTTGCGGACCGCGTCCAGACCCTTGAGCATCTTGATACTATCTTCGCCGTAGTCCTCTGGCGGGGGCGTCTTTTTGGCCGGCGTCGCACTCATTTTCGACCTACTTTTTGGGGCTTAAAATTGATCCTATTTTATAACACAAAACGGCCCTCGAAGCCGCATGAAATCGCGCTTAAAACCCGCGAAAAACTCAGCCGTTTTCAAGGACTTGTTTGTGACCGATCGGCCCTTAACGTGAACACCTCAGCCGGGGATAACTTTGCCCTCGTCGACGCGCCAGAATCGAGCACCCTTAACCATCGCATCGAAGGCGTTGGCGTCGGTCCCGGTCATCCAGGCCTGGGCTTTGAGGCGCAGGATCTCATCAAACAGCGCGGCGCGGCGGAAGGCGTCGAGATGCGCGGTGATCTCGTCGAGCAGAAGTATCGGCGCCGCGCCCTCCTGCCGCGCCGTCAGCAATTCAGCGTGCGCCAGGACAAGCCCAAGCAGCAGCGCCTTTTGTTCGCCTGTCGAACACAGCCGCGCGGGGATTTGCTTCGGCCCATGTGTTACGGCGAGGTCGGAGCGGTGCGGCCCGTCGAGCGTCCGCCCTGCCCCGCGGTCACGTTCGCGCATATCGCGCAACTGACGCGCGTAAGCATCCTCGGCATCGACGGCGGCCATGTCCGCGAGGGTGTCCTCGATCTGCCCCTCGATGCGAAACTCCGACCAGGGAAACGCCGAATTCGGATCACGCGCCCGGCGCTCGGCGATAACCGCCGCCATCGCCGACACGGCCTCCAGCCGCGCCGCCGCCACAGCAATACCGGCCTCAGCCATGACGCGCTCGAAACCTGACAATTGCGCGTTGTCGCGCACGCCGTCGGAGAGCAAGCGGTTGCGGCTGGTCATGGCGCGCTCGAAACGGCCGGCGATTTTACGGTACGCCGGATCGAAGCATAAAATCAGCCGGTCGAGAAAGCGGCGGCGCTCGGATGCGGCGCCGGTGAACAACCCGTCCATGGCCGGCGTCACCCAGACGATTTCGAGATAGTCGGCGAGACTGCCCGAGCCCGATTGCGCCACGCCGTCGATGCGCACGATGCGGCCACGCTCGGAGGTGCGCTCTCCATTGCGTTCCGATGAGCGCTCGGCGAATCCCCCTCCCCCTTGCGACCACTCGGGAGTCCCCTTGCGGGGCGGGGAGGGGTTAGAGCCTGCCCCGGACCCGGTCGCATTGCGACCGGAATCGATCCGGGGGGTGGGGGTAAAATTGGGAGACCGGTCTTGCGGGTTCACCCCACCCCCAGCCCCTCCCCGCATCATCGCGGAGCGATACTTCGCATCGATGGGGGAGGGGAGTCCAGCCAAGCCATCGCCTTCCTCGTCGCTCGTCCGATTTGCATTTGCGGCAGCGGCGCGCAACCCGGTCCCGATGTCCGCCGCGCCAACGAGCGTATGCACCTTCGCCGCAACCGCAAACCCGCCGTCGCCGCCCGCGCGCGACAACTCGCTGAACGGCACGCGGCGCATCCCCTGCCCCGGCGCGAGTAACGACAACGCTTCGAGCAGATTGGTTTTACCCGCGCCGTTCGGCCCGGCAATCACCTGCGGCTCCGGCCCGG
>JANLSU010000073.1:0-150554 GCA_031362565.1 bacterium
CGAGGAGGCGAGAACAATGTTCCGGAAAGCATTCACGACTCTAGCGTTCGCGATGGTGGTTGGCTCGGCAGCTTGCAACAACTCGATCGTGGGTCCGAAGGACATCACGAGCGTCGGCGACTCACCGGCACCGCGTACGCCAGCCGAACACGACGTCAACCGGGTTTGCAACGACGACGAGCGCGGCGTTCAAATCCTGACCCCATCGGAATCCCAGTTCGTGCGCGTCGGCGACAACGTGCGAATCGCTTGGGCGGCGCGCGAATTCTGCACCGGCTTCTACGTCAAGGCCCGCGTAACGTACGACGACGGCGCCACCTGGACGATGCTCCTCGACTCGAAGAACGCGCTCTCGGCTGGCTGGCGCGTCCCGAACCTGGCGCACCGCCGCGCGGTGATCGAAGTCACGCTGACGGATACGGCGTATCAGGAGTACTCGACCACGCTGGCACTGGCGAACGGCATTCTCGAAGCGATTCCAACCCCCGGCCACCAGCCGCCGGTGGACCACGACTGAGCGCCGAAGATGTGAACGGAGTCACGGATCGGGACAACGTCAGAATGGATTCAACAAACGACGAAGGGCCGGTGCAAAACACCGGCCCTTCTCGCGTTGGCGATGTGCTTCAAGAGCGGCGCCGCGCCGCCCCCTCAGTTCTTGTGCAGGAGTTTGCGCTGCTCGACTTCCTTCCGCAGCACATCGCGATTCAACACCTTGAACTCGACACGCCGGTTGAGCGTCCGCCCGGCCGCGGTCTTGTTGTCGGCGACGGGCTGGGTTTCGCCGTAGCCGACTGCGGTGTACTGGCTCGCCCCCAGGCTCGGGAACTTGCCACGCAGGTAGTCCAGGACGGCGCGCGCGCGCTTCTGCGACAGATCGCGGTTGGACGTGTCGCTGCCGACCGCGTCGGTATGTCCGCCGACTTCGATTTGCAGCTGCGGCCACTGAGACAGGATCCTGCCCACCTCGTCCAACACCGCGAACGACTCGGGAGCGATGTCCCATTTGCCGGTCGCAAAGCGAATGTTGTCGATCCGGATCATGCCGGTGTCGAGAAGCTGGGTTTCCTTCTCACTGACTTCGATCGGGCAGCCCACCGCATCGACACGCACATCCTCGGGAGTGTCCGGGCACCGGTCGATGCCGTCATAGACGCCGTCGTGATCCGAATCCACCGGACAGCCGAGTTCGTTGACTTTGGCGCCGGTGGGCGTGTTGGCGCACTGGTCGATGCCGTCCCAAACACCGTCGCCGTCGGTATCGGCCGGGCAGCCGCGCGCATCCACCGTGGCGCCGCGCGGTGTATCCGGGCAGGCATCGACGCCGTCGTAGATGGTGTCACCGTCGCCGTCGAGCGGGCAGCCCTTGGCGTTCACCGTGGCACCGTGCGGGGTGTCCATGCACGCATCGAGGCCGTCCCAAACGCCATCACCATCGGTATCGCGCGGACACCCGGTCACGTCGACCGTGGCGTTCCCCGGCGTGCCGGGACAGCGGTCCTTGCGATCGATGACCCCGTCGCCATCCGTATCGCGCACTGTGCCGCCCAGTGCCAGGTGCAGGCCGCCGGTCAGGATCCAGTTGTTGATCCACTTCGAACTCGGGTCGTAATCGATGCCGACATCCCGGGCGTCGAGCCGGATCGCGAGGCGCTCGGCAATCCGGAAACGTAACCCGCCGCCGGCTTCCCAGCCGTTCAGAGTTTGCACGCCGGGCTGGCCGTGGCCGATTTCAATCTGTGCCCAACCACCGCAGAGGTAGGGAACCACGGCCCACGAGGGCGCGAGCGAAAGCACCGCATCGGCACCCACATGATCGACGCGTGGCCGGTTGTTGCCGGTGAAGTGCGGCGAGACGCCATACGAACCCTCGATGCCGAACCAACTACACAGCCCCAATCCGGCCCGGCCGCCGAAGTGGAGGCCGGTGTCGGTGCGAATCCCGTCGTCCCAGCGCGCCGCGCCGGCGTATGGCGATAGAGTGATGTGCAGGCCGGTCACTTGCGCGGCGGCGGGGCGTGCCGCACCGCAGAGGAGAACGGTCAGCGCGGCGATTCGCGCCGCGCGTGGCATGGAATGGCACTTCATTGCGGTCCTCTCGACGGTCGCGCCGCCTCGGGCGCGCCAATCTGTCACAACTGGGCTGTCACTCCGACGCCGAGCGTCTGTTTGAACTGCCCGGCCTTGGAAAGCTGTTTGTCGAAGAGATACTCGAAGTAGACGTCGAGCGACATCCACTTGTTGAGCTTGTTCGAAAGCTGGTTCTGCCAGCGTGCGTCCAGAGTCTTCCAGCGCTCGGTGCCGAACGTCGCGCGCTCCTGGTCCTTGCCGGAAAAGAACACCGCTTGGAATAGCGTCAATTCGGACTTGAAGACCGTCTTGTCCTCGGGCGACGCAAAACGGCCCGTGGTGCGCCATTCGAAGCCACCGTCGTTGGTGGTTTTCTTGGCCGGTGCCACCGCGAAGCGGTCATTGCGTTGCCGGAAACCGAACCCGACCCGCGACACCAGGCTGCGCGTCTTGGTGTCGTAGAAGGCGCGCGCCAGACCGGCCGTTTCGCCCACCGTCAGCGGGTTCAGGGCCTCGGACTGGTCGCCGACCTTTTGAAAGAATTGGCCATCCAACGACAGAGCGAAGAATGGATCGACCCACTTTCCGAGCGTGGCGCGCGCGACGCCACGGTATTCGATCTTGTCGGCGGACTTGCGCGGCGCGAGCCAGTTGTCGCGTTGCGCGTCCTGCTGGTGCGTCTGGCCGAAGTTGAGGACGAGCGTGTTGTTGAGGTTCAACCGCGGCGTGGCCTGGGACTCCGCCAGGAAGTCGGCAGCGCCGAGCCAGCTCACCGTGCCGACCTCGTCACCCGACCAGTTCTGCGTGAAGGCCGACTGAGTGAGGCCCAACATGAGCTTGGTCTTCCGGGTCCATTCGCCGACCGCGGGCTTGGGGGCGTCTTCGGCCGCGGCCATCGATACGAATCCCAACAGGACTGCACCCGTAACGACGCAGCGCTTGAATGCCATACGAACCGATCCTCCCATGCTGTTCGAGTTCGACGTGCTGCCGCGAGGCGCACCGGGCCGGATTACGGCCCGGTGCTGTTCCGCTCAGCGGGCCTTGAGCAGGTCGCGAATCTCGGTGAGCAGTTTTTCTTCGGCACTGGGCGCCGGTGGCGGTGCCGGCGCTTCGGCCTGCTTCTTTTGCGTCGAGTTGATGCCCTTGATGAGCAAGAAAATGACGAACGCCACGATGACGAAATCGATGACGCTTTGCAAGAAAACACCGTAGTTCAACGTCGCCGCATTGGCGGCTTTGGCCTCCGCCAGGGTCGCGTACGCGCCGCCCTTCAGACTGATGAACTTGCCGGTGAAGTCGACGCCGCCCAAGACCAGGCTGAGAAGCGGCATCATCACGTCGCCCACGAAGGAGCCGACGATTTTCCCGAAGGCGCTGCCAATGATGACACCGATCGCGAGATCGAGAACGTTGCCGCGCATGGCGAATTCACGGAATTCCTTCATCATGCCCACGATGGATCTCCTTCCGAATTGGTGCCGAAAAAGAGAAGAGCGGCCCAGGTCGATCCCCAGCCGCCCTTCCCTGTGGTCACCACCGACGAACGTCCGGCCTCAGTTGCCGTCCTTCTTGAGCGTCTTGCGCCGCTCGATTTCCTTGCGCAGTGTTTCGCGGTTCAAGACCTTGAATTCGACGCGGCGGTTCTGGGCGCGTCCCATGTCCGTCTTGTTGTCGGCGACGGGCTTGCCTTCCCCGTAGCCCTTCGCCGAGTACTGGTTCGAGTTCAGCGAACCGAACTTCGAGGTCAGGTACTCCATGACGGCATGGGCACGCTTGTCGGAGAGGTCTTGGTTCGCCGGCTCCGAGCCGCGCGAATCGGTATGGCCGCCGATCTCGATTTGCAGGTCCGGCCATTGCGACAAGATCCCGCCCACTTCGTCCAGCACCGCGTAGGACTCGGGCTTGATGTCCCACTTCGCGGTTTCGAACTGCACGTTGTTGAGCCGGATCATGCCGGTGTCGAGAAGTTGCGTTTCCTTCTCGTTGACCTCGATCGGGCAACCGTTCTTGTCGACCCGCGCGTCACGCGGGGTCGCCGGGCACTGGTCGATACCGTCCGGCACGCCGTCGCCGTCGGTGTCGAGCGGACAGCCGTTCGCATCCACCTTGGCGCCGGATGGCGTGTTTTGGCACTGGTCGATGCCGTCCGGGACGCCGTCGCCGTCGCTATCGACCGGGCAACCCCGCGCATCGACTTTGGCGCCACGCGGCGTGTTGGTGCACTGGTCGAGCCCATCGAACACGCCGTCGCCATCCGTGTCGATCGGACAGCCGTGCAGGTCGACCTTCGCCCCATGCGGAGTGTTGGCACACTGGTCGAGCCCATCGAAGACGCCGTCGCCGTCGGCGTCGGTCGGACAGCCGGTCTTGTCGACGATCGCGCCGGCCGGCGTATCCGGGCACTTGTCATGGTGATTCGGCACCCCGTCATGGTCGTCGTCGGCGCTGTGGCCGCCGACTGCGACCTGCAAGCCCGCCGACCAAATGATGTTGTGCGTGTAGTCGACCGGGTGCGGCGCATCGCGGTCGACGATGACGTCGCGGACGTCGATGCGGAAGTCGAGGCGCTCGGCCATGCGCATCCGCAAGCCCACGCCGCCTTCACCGCCAGGGAACGATTGCTTGCCGAGCGAACTGCCGCTCTGACGGTCCGGGTCGAACGTCAACATCGACCAGCCGGCAAACACGTACGGCACCACCCGATACGGCTTCGTGAGATTGATCACCAGGTCGCCGCCGAAGTGGGTGGCGTTGGTGTCGCCCCCCGGGTTGACGGTGTGGTTGGTGGGGCAGTACCCGTAGGTGGCTTCCAGACCGATCCAACGGCCGAACATCAGGCCGACCCGCCCGCCGTAGATCGGCGAGTCTTCGAACTGAACGAGCTGATCCCAAAGTGTGATGCCCGCGTAGGGCGAGAGCGTCAGTTTGAGTCCCGTCACCTCGGCGCGCGCCGCGCCTGCGGCGGCGAGAAGCGCGAGTGCCAGAACCAAAGCGAGGCGAGGACGCGGTTTCATCGTCGTACCCTCCAAAACTCGGCAACCAGGCATTGATGGAATGCACGAGAAAACTGGATTCTTCAAGGCCTGTCAAGGACAATGGGTGTCTGGAAGGGGGCGTCATGCGCCTCTCGTTCGACACCCGAACACTGATCGCTCGCGAGGTCCCAGATGCAAGATTTCGAAAAACTCGGTGCTTTCTATTTGGGCAAAACCTGGGACGCGGCGCGTGCCGCCGTGACCGACGACGTCGTTCTCTACGACGCCCGGAATCTGACGACGCACGCAGTGTGCGTCGGCATGACCGGTAGTGGCAAGACCGGCCTTTGTATCGGTCTCTTGGAGGAAGCCGCGATCGACGGCATCCCGGCGATCGTCATCGATCCCAAGGGCGATCTCACCAACCTCATGCTGGCGTTCCCGAACCTGGCGCCCGCCGATTTCGAGCCCTGGGTGGACGGCGACGAGGCACGCCGGAGAGGCATCGAGCCGCAGGAGCTGGCGCGCCAAGAGGCGGCGCGCTGGAAGCAGGGGCTCGCGGATTGGGGCCAAGACGGCGCGCGCATTCAGCGCCTGCGGGACGCCGCCGAGTTCGTCGTCTACACGCCCGGCGCGCGGGCCGGCATCCCGGTGTCGATTCTGCGCTCGTTCGCAGCACCGCCGGCCGAAGCGCGCGCCGACGGCGACGCGATGCGCGAGCGCGCCGCGAGTCTCGTGACGAGCCTGCTCGGATTGTTGGGGGTGGATGCCGATCCGCTCAAGAGCCGCGAACACATTCTGCTCACGACGTTGCTTCTCGCGGCGTGGGATCAAGGGCAGGACTTGGATCTCGGGCGGCTCGTACAGGCGATTCAGTCGCCACCCATCGCGCGCATCGGCGTCATGGACCTCGAGTCGTTCTATCCGGCGAAGGACCGTTTCGGGCTCGCGATGACGCTCAACAACGTCCTGGCCGCGCCGGGCTTTCAGGCTTGGCTCGAGGGCGAGCCGTTGGATGTAGGGGCGATGCTGCATGGCGCGGGCAGTAAGCCGCGCATCGCCATCTTCTCGATCGCGCATTTGCCGGACGCCGAACGCATGTTCTTCGTGTCGCTGCTCTTGAATCAAACACTGGCGTGGATTCGCACCCAAACCGGCACGAACAGTTTGCGCGCCATCCTCTACATGGATGAAATCTTCGGCTATTTCCCGCCGACCGCTAATCCGCCGTCCAAGCTGCCGCTCTTGACACTCATGAAGCAAGCGCGAGCCTTCGGGCTGGGGATCGTGCTCGCGACGCAGAATCCCGTCGATCTCGACTACAAGGGTTTGGCGAACGCCGGAACATGGTTCATAGGCACGCTGCAGACCGAGCGCGACCGGGCGCGTTTGCTGGACGGCCTGCAGAGCGCCAGCGGCGGACTCGATCGCGCCGCCACGGAAAAGCTGCTGGATGGACTCGGCAAACGCGTCTTCCTGCTGCACGACGTTCACGAACCGGCGCCGCGCCTCTTGGCGACACGTTGGACGATGTCGTACCTCCGCGGTCCCATGACCCGCGAGGAAATCAAACGTCTGAGTTCGGGAGGCCGCAGTGCGGCCGCCGCGGCAGGCGCGCCCGCTGCCGTGACCGCGGTGGCGACACCCGCCGGCGCTACGGCCCCGCGCGCCGTGAGCGCGCCAACGAGCCCCGGCGCCCCGGTTCTGCCCCCCGATATTCCTCAGGTGGTGCTTGCCGCCCCGGCGGCGGGTGCAGACGGCACGGCGCTCGTCTACACGCCGATGCTCCTCGGCACGGCGGCGCTGCGTTTTGTCGATGCCAAGAACGGGGTGGATGCCACGCAGGAGATCGCGCTCTTGAGCGCTCTGCCGGCATCGCCGGGCGCGGCGGCGTGGATCGAGTGCCGGGCGATCGGCGCCAATCCAACGAGCGCGCAACCGGTGCCGGGTGCGCACTGGGGGCCGCTGTCCGCCGAGGCCAGTCAGGCGAAGAATTACGGACGCTGGAAGCGGGAGTTCGTCGACGCGGTGTCCCGTGATCGGCAACTCCAGGTGCTGCGCTCTGCACGCCTGGGGCAGGCTTCGGCGCCGGGTGAATCAGAGCGCGATTTTCGGGTTCGATTGCGCGAATCGTGGCGCGAGCGGCGCGATCGCGACGCTGAAGCGCTGCGGCTCAAGTACGCGCCCAAGCTGGAACGCCTGCAGGCGCAAGTCGAGCGCGCGACGCAGGCCCAGGCGCGCGAGGCGGAGCAACTGCAGCAGCAGAAAGTGCAAAGCGCGATTTCGATCGGCGCAACACTCTTGGGCGCTTTCATGGGCGGCGGACGGCGGTCGACGATCGGCCGCGTGTCGACGGCGGCACGTGGCGTGAGCCGGGCGCAAAAGGAATCCGGCGACGTCGATCGGGCGGTGGAATCACTGGCGGCCGTGCAGGCCAAACTGCAGGCCCTCGACGCGGAATTCCAAACCGAACTCGCGGCGCTCGACACCAGCTTCGACGCCGAGAAGGAACCGCTCGAAAGCATCCCGATTCGGGTCAAGAAAACTGACATTGCGGTGCGCGCGGTGGCGCTTGCTTGGGTGGCGGAATGAAAAAAACCGAGCCGGTCGGGGGGAGGCCCAACCGGCTCGGTGATGTGCACTGCCGTGCACCGCGTATTCGAGTCCCGTCAGTGTTGGCTGCGATCGGACGCACGAGCCGGGCGATTGGTGCTTGCCACGGGCCGAGTGTCGCTGCCGCCGCCGCCGCCGCCGCCGGCGTTCGGGTCATCGGTCGGGGGCGTGTATTCGACGGGAACCCGGGGACCGTGGGAACCCGGCGCGACGTAGACCGGTTCCGGAGTCGTCGAGCCGCCGCCGCCGCCACCTTCGTCCGGCGCGTGTTCGACGCCCTTACCCAACTCGTTGCGCGGGCGCTCGCCACCGCCGCCGCCGCCGTTGCCACCGGTGCTGCCGGTTGCCGCCGGACCCGTCACGCTGTTGCACGCTGCCACCATCAGAAGAGTCGCCAGAGCCAGTGCGGTCGTCATTTTGCGGAACATCGAACTCGCCTCCTTTTGGGTCCGTCGGGGTTCGTGACCTCGGCGAACGTGTGTTTCATTTGCTGATTACTGGCCAATGCATCGTGCGTTCCAGCCGCTGGCACGCCGGATAAATAGTCCAACAAGCTGTAAAAATGCATGTTAACTTTTCAAGCTTGGAGCGCCGCTCGCTGCAGCACCGGTCCTCCGCGCAAGTCTTGCGCGCCCAGGCGCGCACGATCTGGGGTAACCCTGCAGAAACCAGCGTTTGCCGCCGGAGAGTGGCTCGTAACTAAGGCGTACTGGGGCCCGTACGGCCCCATATTGAGGGGGATCCGTTGCGGCCGCACTGCCCCAAGAGGGCGTCGACCGTTCCATTCGCCTCTGGTATCGTCCCAGAACCTCGCCCGAAGGATCAGCCGGAAGCAGGGCTGCCTGCGCCGGATCGCTTCATGGGATCTCGATTCAACGAGAGCCGCGCGACCGCGTCGTGGGCGCTTCTGCCACCGCACGCCGCCGCCCCTTCAGTCCATGCAACGTGCTTCCCGGAGGAAGCGAAAAGAGCGGAGATGAACGTGGCCCGAGTTTCGAAGCACCACCGGCTCGCCTTGCTGCTCATCGCAGCTTTCACGCTGACCGTCGCCTCGGTCGCTTTGGCGCAGCAGATCGCCCCGCCCAAGCTGCCGTTCGACAAGTACACCCTGCCGAATGGTCTCACGGTCATCCTGCACGAGGACCATTCGACGCCGGTCGTGGCCGTCAATCTCTGGTACCACGTGGGTTCGAAGAACGAAGAGGTGGGGCGCACCGGGTTCGCGCACCTGTTCGAGCACATGATGTTCCAAGGCTCGCAACATCATGACACCGACTACATCAACACCATCGAAGGCCTGGGCTCGACCGACTTGAACGGCACGACCGACTTCGATCGCACCAACTACTTCGAAACGGTGCCGCCGAGTGCACTCGACGAAGTGCTGTTTCTCGAGGCGGACCGCATGGGCTGGCTGCTGCCGTCCATGACCCAGGAGCGCATCGACAACCAGCGCGAAGTGGTCAAGAACGAACGCCGTCAGAGCGTCGACAACCAGCCCTATGGCACCGCCGACGAGCGCATGTACGCGGTGTTGTACCCGAGCAACCACCCCTATAGCTGGGACGTCATCGGCTCGATGGACGACTTGACGCGCGCTTCGAAGGCCGATGTCGAGAATTTCTTCAAGAGCTACTATGGCCCCAACAACTGCACGCTCGTGGTTGCGGGCGATATTACGCCGGCGCGCACCAAGGAAATGGTCGAGAAGTATTTCGGCCCGATTCCGCCGGTCGCGCCGATCCTGCGCCGCGAGGCGTGGGTGCCGGAACTCGCGGCGCCGATCTACCTGGCGATGGAAGACCGCGTGCCGCTGCCGCGCCTCTTCCTTGCATGGCACATGCCGGGCAAGTTCAAGGCCGGCGACGCCGACCTCGAAGTGCTGACACGCGTGCTGGCGCAGGGCAAGACCTCACGCCTGTACAAGACGTTGGTCTATGACAAGCAGATCGCACAAGACGTGCAGGCCTTCGTGGACGACCGAGAATTGTCGAGCCTGTTCCGCGTTCAAGTAACCGCCAAGGCGGGCCACACGCTGGACGAGATCACGCCGATCGTCATGCGCGAGATTCAAGCCCTGCGCGACAAGCCGGCCAGCGCCGCCGAGATCGAACGGGCTCGCACCGCGATTCTGTCGGGGATGGTGCGCCGCCTCGAACGCGTCGGCGGGTTTGGCGGTAAGAGTGACCGGCTGGCGATGTACACGACATATGCCGACGACACCGACTACCTGGCGAAGGATTTCGCGCGTTACCAGGCCGTCACCGCCGCGTCGGCGCAAGCGGCGGCCAAGCGTTGGCTGCACGAAGGCGTTTGCGAGATGCGAGTCAACCCGTATCCGACGCTCGTGGCCGGCAAGGACACGGCCGACCGCGACAAGATCCCGGCGGCCGGCGACCCGGTGGCGTTCTCGGTGCCGAAGCTGCAGCACGCCAAGCTGTCGAACGGCCTGGAAGTCGTGCTGGCGGAATCGCACAAGGTGCCGGCGGTGCAGGTCAATCTCATCGTCAAGGGCGGTTGGTCTGCCGACAAGCGCGAGAAGACCGGTGTGGCGTCCTTCATGTCGCGCATGCAGGACGAGGGCACCAAAAAGCGCACCTCGTTGCAGATCAGCGAAGAGGCCCAACTCCTCGGCGCCAACTTGAACACCAACTCCAACGTCGACAATTGTCTCGTGACGGTCAATGCGCTCAAGGCGCGCTTGCTCCCGTCGCTCGACTTGTGGGCCGACGTGGTGCTCAACCCGGTTTTCCCGGCCGAGGAACTCGATCGCCAGCGCCAGCAGGTGCTCGGGCAGATCAACCAGGAGAAGAGCCAGCCGGTGCAGATGGGGATTCGCATTCTGCCGGGCCTGCTGTACGGCGACAATCATCCGTACGGCCAGCCGCTCACCGGTTCCGGAAACGAATCGAGCGTCAAGGCGATCTTGCGCGACGATCTCGTGAACTACCACTCGACGTGGTTCCATCCGAACAACGCGACGCTGGTCGTCGTCGGCGACACCAACTTGGGTGAAATCGTGCCGATGCTGGAGAAGGCGCTCGGCAGTTGGAAGGCGGCCGGCGTGCCGCAGATCGCCCTGCCGGCGCGCACCAATCCGGCGCGCACCACGGTGTACCTGATCGACAAGCCGGGCGCGGCGCAGTCGGTGCTCCTCGCGGGTACGCTCATGCCGCCGAAGGGCAGCGCCGACGATGTGCAGTGGGATGTCCTGAACGGCGTGCTGGGCGGCAACTTCGCGTCGCGGCTCAACATGAACTTGCGCGAGGACAAGGGCTACTCGTATGGCGCGAACTTGTTCCCGTTCGAAGCCAAGGGACAGGGGATGGCGGTAGTGTTCACGCAAGTGCGCACGAACGTCACCAAGGAATCCATGGCCGAGGTCATGAAGGAGCTGCGTGACATCCGTGGCACGCGGCCGCCGACCGCGGACGAGATGAAGTTGTCGAAGGACAACCTGGTGCTGTCGTTGCCGGGCCAGTACGAAACCATGAACGGGATCGCGAACAAGATCAACGACGTGGTGACGTACGGGCTGCCGGAGGACTTCTACGCCAAGTATCCGGATCGCGTCCGGGAATGCTCGGTGAAGGATGCCGTCGCGGTGGCGAACACGCGCGTGGTGCCCGACAACATGGCGTTCGTGGTAGTCGGCGACCGCAAGGTCATCGAGGACGGCGTCAAGGCGCTCAACATCGGCCCCATCGAGTATCTCGACGCCGATGGCCGCCCCACGAGCACGAGTGCCGCGGCGCGCTGAGCCCCGGCAACGGTCCGCTGTAATACCATTCAGGGCCGCCGCGCACTCCGCGGCGGCCCTGAGTTTTTCGGAATCACGTTGCGGCATGCGTGCAGTGTGCCGGCGCGCACTCCGTTTCCGTCACTCGACGAGCGTTGCATTCTTGATGTAGTCGAGCTTCGGAAATTCCTTCT
This sequence comes from bacterium, assembly GCA_031362565.1. Lineage (GTDB taxonomy): Bacteria > Krumholzibacteriota > Krumholzibacteriia > JANLSU01. The sequence goes on from JANLSU010000073.1 coordinate 11,595, forward strand.
TGAGGTACTCGTTGCCTTCCGCCTGCAGGCGGCCCTGCTCGGGGCCCATGCCGTTCGGTGCGCCTTCGCCGTAGCCGGAGTAGATCTTGTCCATGACATCCATCCCCGTCACGACCTGGCCGAACGGCGGGAAGCCCGCGGCGTCGAGGCGCGCATTATCGCCGTAGTTGATGAACAACTGCGTCGTGCGCGTATTCGGCCCGGCCATCGCGTAGGTGAGAAAGCCGCGCTTGTTGCTCGACTTCACCGGATCGTCGGCCATCTTCTTCTCGCGCCATGCCGCCGAGACCTTCGGATCACCGTGGATGCCGAACTGCGCCATAAATCCGTCGATGACGCGGAAGAAGCGCACGTCATCGAAGAAGCCGGCTTTCACCAAGCTATAGAACCGGTCGGCGCCGTTGGGCGCCCAGTCGCGATGCACTTCGATGACGACGTCGCCCTTGGTGGTCTCGAACTTGGCTTTGAACGTGGCCGGTGCGGTCAGATTCATCTGTGGGTCCTTGGCGTTGAGAAGGAGTTCCTTGGATTTGCTGCCGGTGGTGATTTTTTCGACCGGGTTCGCGCCGCTGTTCGCGGTCGCCGCCAGAGACATGAACCCGGCCAGAGCTGCGATTCGAAGCGTCATTCGCAATTCGTCCTCCTGAGTTCGGACCGCCGTTTGGGGTCCTTGAATGGTTGCATGGGAAGCGATCAGTTGTCGCGGTGGCCCGGAACCACGGGCCGGGTCAAGTCCTCGCGGCCGTCGGCGGTCACCAGGATATCGTCCTCGACGCGAATCCCGCCACAGGGGACGAGCGCGTCGATCAACTGCCAATCGAAGACCGCCGCCGCCGCACCGTTGCGAAACGGTTCGAGCAGCATCGGGATGAAGTACAGCCCCGGCTCGATGGTCACGACGTGGCCGGGTTCCAAATCGCGCGTCGTGCGGAGCGCCGGCGAACTCGCCGGTGGCTCGCGCCGGTCGCCGCGTGGCGACACTTGCCGGCCGCCTACATCGTGCACCTGCAGTCCCAAATGGTGGCCGACACCGTGCGGTAAGAAGGGGCGCGTGAAGCCGCGCTCGACCGCCTCGGCTGGGCTGGTATGCAGGATACCGGCGTCGACGAGCAGTGTTGCCACACCACGATGCGTGGCCTCGTGGATTTCGACGTACGAGCGCCGTGGCCCGACGCGGCCCACCAGATCGCGTTGCAGCACCTCCATGCCGTCCAAGAGCGCCCAAAAAACGGCATGGGCGCCAGGGCGGGCATAGGTGCGGGTGATGTCACTGGCGTAACCGTGGAAACGCGCCCCGGCGTCTACCAGGAGCACATGGCCCGGTTGGGGCTTCGTATGGCGCTTCGTTTCATAGTGCAGCGTTGCCGCGCACTCGTCCCAGGCAATGATGTTGTTGTAGGCGCACTCGTGTTCCAAGATGCCGCACGCTTCGAGATATGCTGCGTGCAACTCACGCTCGGTGCGTAGTGTGGCGACGCCGTCGCGCACGGCGCGATGGCCGCGGGCGGCGATCCGGCCGGCTTCGCGGATGCATTCGACTTCGTAGGCGGTCTTGGCGGCCCGGGTCCAGTCGAGCGGCGCCAGGAGCGCCGCCGGCTCGACTGCCGACGGCGGCATGCCGAGCGCGGCTGCAGTCGCCGCGTCATTGCCCACGTATGCAAAGCGCGCGACGTCGCCCAAGCGGGCCCGCGCCTCGTCCGGGGTTGTGGTTTGCACGACTTCGAGGACTTGAGCATACGGATGATCGGGTTCGCCGGGCGGTTCGTACCAGAAGTCGCGCGGGATTACTTGCACGAGCTTGGGCCGCGTCCCGGGCCTGACCACGACGAAATGATCCGGTCCAGGAACAGGTGCGAAGCGCGCGAAATGCGGCGTCGGACGGAAGTGCATCGCCATGTCATCGGCGTGGTAGTAGGCGCGCGTGCCGGCGTGGAGGACGATGCCCTCGAACGCTGCACCATCGCCGCGCGCCGCCGCCAGTGCCGTCTCCGCATCACCTGCGGCCCGGGTGATGTGATCCGAGAAACTCTGTCGCAGGTCCATGCGGTCTTGCTCCCCGTGGCGAGCGGTTCGAATCGTCAAGGCTAGCGCGGCCTCGGTGAATGCTAATCGAACGCGGGCGCGGTTCGCCAGGTGTCAACGCCGTCGACGCTCGTGCGTCCTGCCGAGTGCCACGATGGCGCTACAAACGCCGCCGGGGAAGGCCGGGCGGCCAGCGCGGCCCGGCACCGTTCTTGCCGCCGGTTCGTGGACGCGCTGCAACACCGTGTGATAGCGTCCGCCGCACCCAAGCCCTGAGAACGGACGAAGCGCTCATGATCGAAGCGGTCGACCTCGTCAAGAGCTACGGCAACGTGCACGCGTTGCGTGGGGTGAGTTTCCACGTCCGGCCCGGCGAGATCATCGGCTATCTCGGCCCGAATGGGGCGGGCAAGTCGACGACGGTGAAGATCCTGACCGGGCTCGTGCGCGCCGATGCGGGTCGGGCGCGCATCGGCGGATTTGACGTCGTCCAACAGCCGCTCGAAGCCAAACGCTGCGTGGGATTCGTTCCCGAAACGGGGGCGTTGTACGAAGCGCTGACGCCGCTCGAGTATCTCCGGTTCGTGAGTGATCTCTATGGTCTCGAGCGCCGCGCGGCAGCGGCGCGCGCCGCCGAGATCCTGGCGTTTCTCGAACTGGATCCGGCGGCATGGCAACTGCGCATGGCCGGTTTCAGCAAGGGGATGAAACAGCGCGTGGTGATTGCCGCGGCGTTGTTGCACCGGCCCCAGATTCTGTTGTTCGACGAGCCGTTGAATGGGCTCGACGTCGGCGCCACGATCAAAGTGAAGGCGCTCATCGCCCAAGAGGCGGCAGCCGGGCACGCCGTGCTCTATTGTTCGCATCTTCTCGACGTCGTGGAACGCATCTGTACGCGCATTGTGATTCTGGCGCGCGGCCAGGTGCAGGTCGATGGCAGCCTGGCCGACATCCAACGGCAGTATCCAGGCCGGACGCTCGAAGCGATTTTCCAGGATGTGACGGGAGGTGCGGCCGAGCGCGCCGCGGCGCCCCTCTCCGAGCCGGAGCCCGCATGACAACCGCGCCCCAGGTCTGGGTGCTGCTCCGCAATGCGTTGCGGCTCGACTTCAGGCCGCGGAGCGCCAGCCGCGAGGGGCGTTGGAATCGCTCCGCGCCGTTGGCCGTGAGCCTTGGCCTGTACGTCTTTATCGGTGCCTTCGTCGGCTCGAACCTGCAGCGCGCCCACCTCGGTGTCGAGCCCGCGGCAGCGCTTCTCTATACCGTCTGCGGCATGTTCGTGCTGGTCAACTTGCTGGTCGAGTTCAGCGAGATTCTGCTGGCTCCCTCCGACGGCGACATCCTCTACTGGCGGCCGATTGCGTCCCGGACGTTGTACATCGCCCGTTGCTTGCACGTGTTCGTTTACGTGGGCATTCTCGCGAGCTGTACGGCGGTGCTGCCCATCCTGGCGATTTGCCGTCAAACGCCGGACCCGGTGCGGAGCGGCGTGGCGCTTTTCGCGGGGGCGTGGCTTGCATCGCTGCTGGTGACGGCGGCGGTTCTCGCCGTGCAGGGTGTCTTGCTGCGGCGCTTGCCGGCGGAGAAATTTCAGGACGTGCTTGCCGTCGCGCAGTTCGTGTTCTTGATGGCGGCCATTCTCACGTATCAGCTGTTGAGCCCCGCGCTGCTGCGCGGCGCCGCCGAGTGGGGCCCGAACGGCTCCCGTTGGTGGTGGTGGGTGCCGGTTGCGTGGTTCGCTCGCCTGCCCGCCTGGGTGGCCGGCGATGCGCCGGGGCCCTACGGTGTGGCACGCCTTTGGGCCGGCGTCGGAACGCTGGCGGTGGTGGGCGGGTACGCGCTGCGCCGCCTGGCACCCACATACGCCAATGATATCCAACGCACCCAAGTTGCTGCGGGCCCAGTTGGCGGGCGCGGGCTCGCGCGGCTCGACCGGTGGCTCGGCGCCCGCCTCGCGCCATGGCCCCACTGCCGCAGCGGATTCGAGTTCTTCGTCGCATTTTTGCGCGGCGACCGCCGGCTTCGGGTGCAGTTGTGGACGCTCGCCGCCATGCCACTCGGTCTGTTGCTCGCGGCGCTCGTGGGCACCCACGGCCACGATCCCTATGCCACAACGGGGGTTGCGGCCGGCGCCGGCGACGCCATGTCGGCGGCGGCGGGGGAGTGGGCGTCTGAGAATGGGGTCCAGAGTTTGTTCACGGCACCCTACCTCCTCGCGATCCTGGCGATCGGCGCCGCCCGAACGCTCGCCCGCACCCCCGACTGGCGCGCCGCATGGGTCTTTCATGTGGCGCCACTACAACGCTATGACGAGGTATTCGCCGGCGTGGCGTTCGGCCTCGCGTACCAGATCGTATTCGCCGGATTTGTCGCGCAAGCGATCGCGCTCGGGGTGGCGTGGCGGGACCCATTACACGTCGCCGCGCATCTCGTGCCGAGTTTCGGGGCGACGCTACTGCTGTTTCCGCTCGTGAACCTGTTCCGATTCGATCCGCCGTTCACCCTCGAGCCCCAGCGTCAGATGCGTGGCGTCGAGATGGCCATCGCGTGTGTCACGATGCTGCCGATCGGGATCATCGGCTTCGGCCACTACGCACTGCGTCTGCGGCCGTGGATGCCGATTCTCGGCGGGGCCGCTCTGGGCGTGCTTGCGCTCGTTGCATGGTGGATTCTCGCGCGCCGGTTACGTAACGTCTTTCGCGACCGGGTGTTTGCCGCTTGACGACACCGTAAATCTGCGCGCGTTACCGTGCCGCAATTGCTTTGTTGCGTCGCGCGTCGCAGCGCGCGAAAAAAAAACAGTTGCATGTCGGACCGTGAATGTGGATTCTGCGCGACAGGGAATGTCTTCGCATTCTGGGATCGGACGGGAGCCCCGTCTGCTCACTCCCGAGCAACCGGTAAGGTGGTAAGGGTCATCGGCCGTTCGCATCGTCGCAAGACGAGGCGTGACGAGTGGGGTGGAGGGTGGAGCGGGGATGTCGAGTGGCGCATTGCGTTGCGCGACAGCCTAGGTGACCGCGAGGTTGTGAGGGCGTGGCGGGCGGTGGTCTCCCGTCCTCATTCGCGAAGAAGTGCAACGGCCGCGCGAGAACGCGGCCGTTTTTTATTGCTCCCGGTTCGCAGCATTACCTCTTGAGCCACGATCGACAACACCACGACGGCGCCCGCCGTGGCGTACGGCGCCCACTCCATCCCCAGGCGGCGCGCCAGCAGCCCGCCCGCGAGCGGCACCGTCATCGAGCCGATGCCAATCAGCAGTTCGTGAATTCCGGCATTGCGCCCGCGCGCGGCGGCACCGTGCAGACTGTAGTAGATGCTCGCAGAATAGCACGCTGCGAGCGCGAACCCGAACACCACGGCCGTGACCGCCAACCGCACGCCCGTCGCCCAGGGCAGGGCGACGATGCCGGCGGCAAGAAGCAACTGCGGCACCAACAGCGGTGCGCGCCGAAAGCGCCACGCGCTCGCGTGCCGCATGAGAAGGAAGAAGGCCAGCGTCTCGGTGAAGTACATGCCCCCCAAAATGAGTCCGAAGATCCGCGGGCTCCAGCCGTGTGCATCCACGAGGCGCGGATAGTGATAGATGAGTGTCGCGGCGACGCCATAGGCGGAGCCGTTGGCGATCCAAGCCAGGCGCCGGAAGCGTGCCGTCTGGGCCGCGAGCACGGGATCCGGCGGCGGCAAGGCCGCGGCCTCAGCGACACTACGGAGTTCCGCCGGTGGCACCTTGCCTGGCAGCACCCAAAAGATCACGAACATGAGCGCGCTGCCGGCCGTGAGGACGCTTTCCGGGCCGAATGCCGAGAGCAACAGTCCGCCGCACACGAACCCACAGCCCTTGCCGACGCTCCACGCGAGATTAAAGCGCCCCAGGTTGCGCTCGAGTTCGTGGCCCGCTGACCGGTCGGCGATCGCGGCTTGAACGCATGGCCAGAAGAACGCCAGGCTGCCGCCCACGAGCGGCACGAAGGCGAGGATGCGCGGCACGCCGCGCGCTAGCGTCACGCCGATGCAAGCGATGATGATGCCGATGCAGGCGCCGCGCGCCAACGCCTCGCGCGGGGCGCGGTCGCTGAATCGGCCGGAGATCGCAACCAGCAGCGCGTACGCGCCGGCCGCGGCGGTCGCCACGAGTCCGAGGGCGAGCGGGTCCGCTCCGAGCCGCAGGGCTTTGTAGGGAATCGCCGTGTAAATGAGATAGGTCGCCAGATCGGCTGCGAAAGCCGCGCCAAACAAGCGTCCAAGATCGGTACGGCGTCGAGAGACGTCGTCCAGCGTCATGCCTCCTCGACGCGGCCTGTCAGCCGCCCGACTTCTTCGTCGGCGGCGGCTGAAGTGTCTTGTCGGCCGCGTCGCGCTGCCGCGCGTCCGGGTCGTTCGTCTGCAACTGCACGCCGCTGCGATCCAGGTCGATGCGGGTCAGCAACTCGCCTTCGAAGCGTAGCCGGCAAACCGACGAACCACGCGACGGTTCGGTTTCCTGATACGCCCAGACCTCGTTGCCGTTGCCGCGCGCGATCTGATCCGGATCGCCCCAAGTGACGCGGACCTGCAGCCGGCTCATGCCCTTGCGAATGCGTCCCGTCCCGATATCGTCGTTGAACCGGTTGCCGGGATTGTTGCGCACGTAGTCGATGCGGCTGGTATCGATTTCCGGGGTCGGATCGCGCAAGGATTGAAACGCGGCGCAGCCACACAAAAGCGCCACCCAGGCCACGAACACCAAGGACCGGCTTCGTCGAGTGGTCATCCCAGGACCTCCGCACTCTAAGGGCCTTTTGACGGATCCTAGAACAAATGGCGGCGCGCGGCCAGAGGTGCAGCCGGGGTGCGGCGCGGGCTTGTCCACACGCGCGGGCGCCCGCATAATCGCCCGGCGGGGGGCCGTCCGCCGCTGCAGCGCGACAGCACCCACGCGGGAACGGACTCGAACCATGGGCTCGAAGATCAAACTGCTCGTGCCGCTCTGCCTCGTTCTGGTGGTTGTCGGATGGGATCTGTGGGGGCCGCACCACTCGAACCTGCGCGACTTCGACGCCGACGCTGTCGCCCGTCTGGAGACGCGGATGTGGCGCAACTATTACGAAAAGCACGAAGGCGCCCTGTTTCGCGACATGGCGGTCTTGCTGCGCACCCAGTATCACTTGCCGTGGCTGCGCTCGTATCAAGTGGCGTACGAGGCAGCCCGCGCCGCGTTCGTCTTCAAGCGCGGCCGCATTCGTGCCGACTACGAAAAAGCGCTCCCGCCACTCCGCCGTTACTATGGGGCGATTCGCAAGGTGAGCGATACGCCGTTCGATCCCGAGCGCGCCGCGCGCCTCGAACTCGAGTGGTGGATCGTCCACCGGCAGCGCGAGATGCACGTGCCGGAGGATCTCGACAAGGCCTTGGCCGCGGTGCAGGCGGAGCTCTATGCAATGCCTGCCGAGCGCTTCGCAGCGCATGCGCATTTGCGAGCCGCGGCGATGGCGCTGCGCGACACGCAGGCGCAAGCGCAGGGCGTGAGCCCCGAAGACTGGCAACGCATCGAGGAACTTCTGCGCCAGTCCTGGGCCGACCTGGCGCGCGTGGTGCATTCTTGAATCGCCTTCGACGCGCGGCGCGCCTCGCCGTTGCGGGCGCGCTCGCGATGGTCTGCGGTGCGTGCGCCGGTTCGCGCCCCGCTCACGGCCGCGACGCCGCAGCAACGGCCGCCGGGCACGGCTCGAATGGCGTCGTGCTGTACGAGTCGCACTCGATCACCGGCGACACCGGCGCGGACACTCTCGTCACGTGGGTGGCCGAGGGCCGGGTTCGCGTCACGCATCGCGTCGGGGTCGCGATCCTGGATGCCACCAATGACCGGTTCGTGCTCCTCGACCCGGCGACCCGCACGGTGCGTGCGATGTCGCTTCTGGACTGGGAGGCCAAGCTGCGCGATGCCGTTCAAGCGGCCGTCGACAGCGCTCCCGGTGCGCCGCCCCATGCCGCCGTGTTGAGCTTCGAACCGGCAGGCGACGGTGGCAGCGTCGCGGGTTTCCAATGTGCACTCTTTCACTTGTTCACGACCCGCCAGCTTTTCCCCGGCGAATGGGAAGATGTCGAACAGGAAATCTGGGTCAGCCGCGATCTTGCACTCAGCGCCGGTGCTTTGGCGACGTACGAGCGCGTCCTCGAAAGCCTCGACTGGATCGGCCTCGATGCGCGCGTCGAACGCCCACCGGGCATCGCGCTTCGAACGCGCATCCGCCGCCACTCGCACGCCGCGTCCCCCGGCGCCGACGAGGTCGAAACGAACGAAGTCTTTCGCGTCGAAAACCGCGCTGTCCCAGACAGCATCTTCGCGATCCCGCCCGGCTACTCGAACGCCGTGAAGTAGGCGCCCGCCGCCGAGGTCATCTTCCCAGGTCCGAGGTGCGGACGTACCTTGGAGGAATTGGCTATGGAGGGTGCGCCGTGCCGAGTGGACGTCAGGTCATCCCCATCGCGGTCCTGGGCGAGGACGCACTGGCGCGCGCCGGGCTTGCCGGCGGCCTGGGCCGGGAGCTGGGACTGCAGGTGGTAGGGCAATTCTCGCCGCTCGATGCGCGGGAGGCGGCGGCGAGTCGGGCGCGCGTATTGCTTTGGGATGCCGGAACCGCCCCGCAGTTCGCGCCCGAAGCGCTGGACCGGGAATTAGCGATTCCCGTCCTGGCGCTCGTCACGCAGGCGCGCATGGCGGCGGACGCGTTGGCAGCCGGGGTGCGTGGGGTGCTGCGACGCGACGCAACACCGCCGCGCATTGCCGCGGCAATTCAAGCGCTCGCGGCCGGTCTCATGGTCCTCGATCCGGTTTTCGCGGCCGCACTCCATCCGGCGCGTTCCGAACGCGGCCGGCCGATCGACCCGCTGACGCCGCGCGAGACCGAAGTCTTGCAGCACTTGGTGCGCGGCTTGTCCAACAAGCAGATTGCTGCGGCATTGCACATCAGCGAACACACCGCGAAATTCCACGTCAACGCCGTCTACTCGAAGCTCGGGGTGAGCGGCCGCACCGATGCCGTCGTTCGCGCCGCACGTCTGGGCCTCGTCGTACTCTAATCAGCGCATTCGACGCGACGACCTGCCCGATCGGGCAGGAGGATTCCCGCCTGTCCGGCTGATGTGCGCCGGCAGCTTGCCGCCGTACGTTCTGCACGAGTTCGCGCGGTGGCAACGGGACTGCGAACGCAGTGCCGTAACCCGCGCCCCCTTCGCTTGGAGGCGGCCGTGAAACAGAACGTCATTGGATCCAACGCTCTTGCAGATGCAGTCGAGCGCGCGGCGGCCGGCGTCGTCAGGGTCGAAGCGCGGCCGCGAATTGCGTCATCCGGCATCGCCTGGGCGCCGGATCTCGTGGTGACCGCCGATCACACCCTCGAACGCGACGACGCCATTCGGGTCACGGCGCCCGACGGCACCCTTTTCCCCGCCACCGTCCTCGGCCGGGAGCCGGCGCTGGATGTCGCCGTGCTGCGCATCGAAGGTGGCGTCTTGCAGCCTGCCACCTTGGTCGAAAGCGAGTCGGCGCGAGCCGGACATGTGGCACTGGTCGTGTCGCGCGCCGGAGTTACGCCGCGCGCGTCGCTCGGTATCGTCAGCGTTACGGGTGGGGAATGGCGCACCTGGGGCGGGGCGCGCGTCGAACGCAAGCTGTGTTCAGACGTCCGGCCGTACCCCGGCTTCTCGGGCAGCATGCTGGCCGACGCCGAGGGACGGGCGCTCGGCATGAACACGTCGCGCCTGTCGCGTGGTGCCGCGGTGGCGCTGCCGGCGGTCACGTTGCGCCGCATCGTCGAGCAAATCCTTACACACGGCGGCGTGCAACGCGGCTTCTTGGGCGTCGGCACGCTGCCGGTGCGCTTGCCCGCCGGCTTCGAAGCAACCGTCGGCCGGCCATCGGCGCTGCTGGTCGTCTCGGTCCAAGCGGGCAGTCCCGCGGACACTGCCGGAGTGTTGTTGGGCGATGTTGTCGTTGCACTGGGCGCGACACCGATCGCGCGCGTCCCGGATCTGCTTTCGGCACTCGACGAGGCGCCATCCGGCGAGCAGCGGTCACTGCATGTCCTGCGAGGCGGCGAGCCGCGCACCCTTGAAGTGACGCTCGGTGCCCGCGACGCGGCGTAAGGCGAGACATGAACACACTGCGCACCTTATCCGACGAGCTGGAAGCGCTCGTCGCCCGCGTCACACCGGCGGTCGCGGGTATTGCGCACCGGCAAGGGCAAGGCACGGGCCTCGTGCTGGCGCCCGATGGCTGGGTGCTCACCAACTGCCATGTGGTGCGCGAGTCCGCCGACTTGCGCGTCGAATTGGTGCAGGGCGGCGAGATGCAGGGCGAAATCGTCGGTACGGACGAGCGCACCGATCTGGCGGTCGTGCGCGTTGGCGCACGCGATCTCGTGCACTTGCCGCTCGCCGAGCGCAACCGGGTGCGGGTCGGACAACTCGTCGTCGCGATCGGCAATCCCTTGCACTTCGATCGTTCGGTGAGCCTGGGCGTCGTGAGCGCGCTCGATCGCAGCCTGCCGCTGCCGAGCGGACACTTGCTGGAGGGACTCGTACAGACCGACGCCGCGATCAATCCCGGCAATTCGGGTGGCCCGTTGTTGGATGCGGATGGCGCGGTCGTGGGCATCAACACGGCGGTTATTCCGGCCGCGCAGGGGATGGGTTTTGCGGTGCCGGCCCACACCGCGCACTGGATCGCGGCCGTTCTCATGCAGCGCGGCACCATCGAGCGGCCGTTCCTCGGGCTCGCGGCGCGCGGCGTCGAGTTGGAGCCGGCAATGGCGCGCGATTTGGAACGCGGTCGTGCCGTGCGGGTGTTTCGCGTCGGCGCGTCGACGCCGGCGGAAGCGGCCGGACTGCGTGACGGCGATCTTTTGCTCGCCGCCAACGAAACACCGATTGCCAGTGTGGATGACTTGCAACGGGTGCTCGTCCTCGGGCGCAGCACCGAGGTCCGGCTCGACGTCATGCGCGGCGCGACGCGGCATGCCATCGTGGCCCGCCCGTCGGCAGCCGTCACGGTTTAGCGATACATTCCTTTGACGGCGCCCCAGGAGGACGGCTGCACAGCGGTCGCCCGGCAGGGTGCCTGAATACTCGTGCCTGAGGGTGGATTCAAGAGGAAGAAGCCGCTCGTCGAACACTGGGCCGGATCACCGTGCGGGCCGTCGAGGTTGGCGCAGAACGTCACGTCGTCGCCCAGGCAGACCTTCGTGTACACCGGCGCATCGCAGAGGGTCGCCAGCGGACAACGGAAGAAGCCATTGCCGGGTGTGTCGTGGTCGGTCCCCAAAAGCCGTAGCACGTCCGTGCCGCAGCCGGTGTTGGTGACGCGGACCGTTTCGATCAACAGTTCGTGGTCGTCGCCACGCTGGCAGTGACTCCATGCCATGTTGATGCCGCGGTGCCGGTTGCGTCGTGGCGCAATGGCCCGTTCGTCCGGCGGACCGAAGAGACCCTGCCCGATCTCGATCGTGGCGTCGGCCGCAAAGGTCTCCAGGAAGGTCCAACCTGGATCGGCATTGCCGTCGGCGCCGATTTGCATGCCCAATTCGAGTCCGGTGATTCCCGGGCGGGTCGCGCCGTGCAACGACACGTAGATGTTCAACTGCCGCGTCTCGCCGCAGGCAATGAACCCCCCACATGTGTGCGGATCCATCTCGATGCGAATTTCACCGTCATTGGCCAGCGCGGTGTTCGGCAGGAGAAACGCGAGAGCCAGCGCCAACACCGATCCGCACCGATCTTTGGAATTCATCGTTCGACCTCCAGCGGTAGGCAGCGAGCTTAATATAGGCTGCATCGGCTGCCGGGCGCCAGAACGTTTCAGCCTTCGCCGGCCGGGCGCGCCGGCAGGGGCCCGCCCTCGACGGATTCCAGGCCGCGGCGCAGCCAGTCGGGGACCGGCATCGGGGCGTGCAGTGCGTAGTCGTACGTGACCTGGACGCTCGTCGCTTCCACCACCAGGCGGCCGCTCGCGGCGTCGCGAATTTCGTAGACCATGCCCCACGAACTGCGGCCGAGCCACGCGGTGCGCAGGAAGACGCGCAGCGTTTCGCCGGTACGCGCCGGACTGCGAAAATCGAGGGCCACGTGCGCCAGAATGAACGGCACGCGATCGTACGGCACATCGGCGGCGACGCGTGTCCAGTACGACTGCCGTGCCACCTCGAGGTAGGTCAAGTACACGGAGTTGTTGACGTGTCCCATGGCGTCGGAGTCGCGGAAGCGAATTTCGACGTCCGCCCAATGCGTGAATGCGCCCACGGTGCTCACGCCTCCGACGGCGTCACGCCGAGGGCGCGCTCGAGCAGGGCGCGATCACCTTGGAACGCGGTGCGCTGCATGTAGAAATCCAACGCCCGCTCGCCGCCCAATTCTTCGCCGCCGCCGGCTCGTCCCGGTCCACCGTGGACGCACGACGGCAGGACCGCGCCGGGTGGCGTCGCTTGTTCGGCGATCTTGGCGCTGCCGCAATAAACGCGGCCGCTGTACGGCGCCAGTTCGAGCAACAACGCATCCATGATGGCCCGGTCATCGGTATACGCGGTCGTGACCAACGTCCCGCCGCCGCGGGCGACGAGGCCCGCGACATCGGCTTCGTCTTTGTAAGGCATGAGGGTGAGAACCGGTCCGAAGACCTCGTGCTCGTGAACCGCCTGGGCAGCGTGAGCATCGTCGGCGCGCAGCAAGACGGGGCCGAGGAAGAATCCCTTGCCCGCCGGCACGCCGAGCGGCTGCACCTCGCTCGCACTGCCGAAGACGATGCGCGCCCCCGATTGCACGAGGCGGGCGATGCCGGCGCGCGCGTCGCGCAACTGCTGGGCGGTGGCGAGCGGGCCCATGCGCACCTCGTCGAGCGCCGGATCACCAATCTTGAGACCGGTGAGATGCTCGGCGAGGTCGTCTTGCACCGCGTCGAGGCGCGCCGCCGGGACGAACACCCGGCGGGTGGCGGTGCACTTCTGGCCGGCCTTCTGCGTCATCTCGCGGATCACGTCGCGGACGAACATTTGGTAAGTGTCGCTGCCCGGCTCGACGTCGCGCCCCAGCACGGCGGCGTTCAAGCTGTCGGCTTCGATGTTGACACGCAGCGAACGCACGACGACCGCCGGCAAGGAGCGCATGTGTGGGGCGGTCGCCGATCCGCCCGTGAAGGCGAGAACATCCTGCGCGCCCAGGTGATCGAGCAGATCCCCGGCGGGGCCACACACCATCTGCAGGACACCAGGCGGAAGTTGTGCCGCGTCGACGAGGCGCTCCATGACCCGAAACGCCAGGAGCGCCGTTGCTGTTGCCGGCTTGGTCACGACCGGCACCCCGGCGAGCAGTGCGACCGCCGCCTTCTCGGCCATGCCCCAGGCCGGGAAGTTGAATGCATTGACGTGCACGGCGACGCCGCGCCGCGGGGTCTTGACGTGATAACCCCAAAAACGCGGCGAGCGTGACAATTGCTCGCCGGCGCCTTCCAACAGCACCCGCACGGCGCCTAGTTTCTGGCCGAGTCCGGCATAGTAGGCGAGCGTTCCGGTGGCGCCGTCGATATCGAACTTGGCATCACCGCGGGTCGTGCCGCCGCTCGAGATCGACGCTTCAATGAGTGCGTCGCGCACCTCGAACAACGTCTTGCTCATGCGCTTCAAGAGTTCGCCGCGTTCCGCGAAGGTCATGGCGCGGAGCGCTGGACCGCCGACGGTACGTGCATGCTCGAGCGCCGCCCGCAGATCCAGACCGGCCGTGCTCGCCCGGGCCACGGGTTCCTCGGTGGCGGGATTCAAGAGCGTCACGAAATCGCCCGAACCCTCGCGCCAACCCTCCTGCAAGAAACTCTTCAGGGTGATCATGCCGCCTCCACGGATGCCGTCGTACAGATCCCAGCATTTCGCCCAAGGATCATAACCCAAACTCAGCGGACAATGACGAGCTTGCCGACGAAGCGTGCGAAGCCGGGCATATCGCACTCGACCGTGAAGAGATACAGGCCGCTCGTCACGTCCTGCCCGTTGCGGGAGACGAGATTCCACGCCAGGCTGCCGTTGCCGTTCCGGCCGTCGAACGGCATCTCGCGCACCCGGTCCCCGGCAAGAGTCCACACCGTGACTTTGCCGAGGGCGCGTGGCAGGTGATGGAACTCGATCTTCACGCCGGTTGGGTCGTCGTTGTTGGGCGCGAGCTGCCAAGCGGCGAGGCTTTGGGGTGTCGCCGGATTGGGCACCGCATAAATCTCCTGGCTGGCTTCGACGGCGCGTTCCGGCGGCAGTGCCGTAGACGGGGGCACGACGTATACGAAGTTGCCGTTCGGCAAGCCGGCGAGACCCGGTCCCGACACCTGGTGCGTGTGCGGATCGAAAATGTGATCCGTGCAGGTCACGGCATAGAATTCGTGCATGCCGCTCTTGGGTCCGGGTTTGGTGGGCCGGCAAACACCCGTGTCGTCGCAACGGGCGGCACGCAACACGCCGTTGACCAGGAGCGGCGGGCAGCGGCGATTCCCCGGGCAAGGCGCGGTTGCAGTGGTATTGGGCAAGAACGGCGGGTCGACAAAGCAATGATAGTGCTGGCCCCGCGCCAGGGCTTGTGCCGTATCCAAGTCGGCGCTCGTGTAGCCGGGCAAGTCCGGCGGCGGTTCGTGCGGATGGGTCGCGAACCAATCGCGGTAGAAACGCACCGCCAAGTCGGAAACATGCGGCTGATAGTCGATCGGCGCGAGTCCGGTGTTCGATCCGACGACGTTGTCCGCGAGGTCATACTCGGCCAGCATCGACCACGACTCGGCGGGGGGCCCGATCTCCTCGTTGGTGCCCGGCGGGCGGGTCCAGCCGTCGGCGCGCCACACCCGGTACGACTCGAAGTCGGCGATCTGACCGACGGGGTCGAGCGCGGTTTCGCTGCGGTCATCCCAATACAGTTCGACGCGATCCTCGTACGCTACCGAACGGAAGTGTGGCGGGGGCGGCGGCGACTGCGCCTGCCACGGGATCCAGCACTCTTTGCCGTCCACACCGGTCATCACACCGGATGCTTCGTCCCTGCAATCTTGGTTTACGAAGAGGCAGCCGTTGTCCGGGACCGTGCCGAAGCAGGTGTGGTCGAATGGCAGACAGGTCCTGCACGAGTTGAACTCAAATCTGCCGCGGCGCTCGGGCCCACAGATAGCGGTTTCGTGCCCATTGACGCCGGTCTGCCGATTATGATCACAGTCTTCCCAACCGCCGTTGTGCAACAGCTGCACTCGAGCGACGTTGTCGAGCAGCGCATCGAGTCCCGCCCCGAAGACGAGTGCAGCTTGGAATTGGAGCGTCTCACCGGGGGGCAAACTCGCGAAGGGCCCGGCGGACACTGCGACGCGTGAGTCGCCTTCGGTGTTCGAAATGACCGCATGGCGAACGACATCCGGCTCCGGCGGCGGCATGGATCGCGGCGCTGTGCCCTCCATGACTTGATAGCGTTCGTCGTCATCGGTTGGATCGCCACCCGTCGAGAAATTCGCGGTGCCAAGGAAGAACCGGCAGTTGCGCACATGCATCGGCCGGTTGACGCTTTCGTCCAGCGACTCTTGTGAACCCAGGAACACGAATCCTACGTAGCCCGGGGCGCGGCCGGCGTCACCGTCGCCGTCGTACATGTACTCGACTTCGACATGCACCTTGCGCTCCCCACTGCCGGTGCGCAACGTCCGGGTGCCTTCCCAATAGCCCGTGCGGTCGTCGGCGCCCGACGCATCGGCGTCGCGCGGGCCGATGTTGAAGTCGGCGAGGAAACCCACGTAGACGTCCTCCAGCACCTCGATACTGCGATTGCGGATTTGGAAGTCGAAGCCGATGCAGTTGCGCGCCGTTTCTCCTTCCCAGGCGAAGGACGACTGCCGGACCACAATCCCGAGCGGGCGATGATCCGGGAGCGCGAGCGCGATGCGCGGATCGTCGTCGGCGTACACGCAGGAGAACATTTGATCCGAGATGGCGGCGAAGTCTTCGTCGACCCGGCCATCGCCATCGTTGTCGCGCCCATCGAGCGGATCCTCGTCGATCTGGCCGTCGTGGTCATCGTCGGCGTCGTTGGCCGGCGGGCGGCTGCCGTTCGTCGCGAGTTCGCGCGTCCGGTACATGCGGTCCACTTCGGCGTTCCCAGGGCGGAATTCGAACCCGACGTGTCCGGGTGTTTGCACGATGCCCGACACGAGATGCGTATCGTTCTTGACGGCTCCAACCCACAGGCCGGCGGCGAAGAGATATTCGACCCCGCTGCCCGCGGGCCATTGCGCGGATGGGGCGTCGGAATAACGCGCCTGGGTGCCAGGCAATGAGCCGATGAGGCCAAAATTGGTCACATTCATCAACACCGAGTTGACGTTGTGGACGAACTTGCCGTCGAGTTCTTGGGCGTCGACGCGTGGCGGCGGCGTGGCACCAGGAGCCGCGACTGCGACGGGCGGCATGACGCCGGCGGTCGCGAAGACAGCCGTGAGAGCGATCATGACCCGTTGGGCGGCCAGCGAGAACCGCGGCGGCATGCGAATCCTTCCGCGTGCGTGACGGCTCATGGGGGGAGCGGCACGGGAACTTGTCCGTGATCCGGTGACCGTAGGCCGGGTGCTGGATGTTGTCAAGGCGGCGCCTCCCTTGTTCGGCGCCCGCGCCGTCACTATGCTGTGCGAGATGTTTCGCAGGCATTTCGACGCACTCGAGCGAGGATGGTGGCCTTGAGCAACGAGCGACCGATCGGCGTGGTGGGCGCCGGCAACATGGGCAGCGGCATCGCCCAAAAAATCGCGACCGAGGGTTTCGACGTCGTTCTTGTCGACATGGACCTTGCCGCCGCCGAGCGTGGTGTCGAGCGGATTCGCACCCTCCTCGGTGAAGCGGTGCAGCGCAAGATTTTCACGCCGGAGCGCGCCGCAGCGATCGTGTCGCGCGTCCGTCCAGCCGGTGACGTTGCAGCGTGCGAGAACTGCGCCCTCGTTATCGAAGCGGTGTTCGAGGACCTGGATGTGAAGCGGGATCTGTTCCGGCGCCTGGATGCCGCCTGTGCGCCGTTCACGCGCCTCGGCACCAATACGAGCAGTTTCTACGTCCGTGACATGGCGGCGGCGACGCGCCGTCCGGATCGCGTCGTCGGCCTCCACTTCTTCTACCACCCGGCCAAGAACCGGCTCGTCGAAGTCATTCCGGGTCGCGAGACGAGCGCCGACACCACGCAATGGGCCTGGGCGTTCTGTGAAGCCATTGGCAAGACGCCGATCGCGTCCGCCGATGCACCGGGTTTCGTCGTCAACCGTTACTTCGTGCCGTGGATCAACGAAGCCGTGCGGGTCCTCGACGAAGGCATCGCCGATATTCCGACCATCGAGGCGGCGATCAAGGAATCGTTCGCGATCGGCATGGGGCCGTTCGAACTCATGAACGTCACCGGTATTCCCATCGGTATGCACGCGGCCGCGACGCTGGGGCGCGAACTCGGCGCTTTCTATGTGCCGTCACCGCGTCTTTCGAAGCAAGTGGCGACGGGGCAACTGTGGCCGTTGGGCGGCGAAGCATCGACCGACTTGGCCAAGCGTGCGGCGGTCGTCGATCGCCTGCAGGCCGTTGCCTTCTACGTCGCCAGCCAGATGGTGGATGAAGGCGTTTGCACGATGGAAGATGCGGACATCGGCGCGCGCGTTGGCTTGCGCTGGGCGCGCGGCCCATTCGAACTCGCGAACCGGATCGGTGTCGCGGCAGCGGCGCGCAAGGTGGAAGCGCTGGCCGCCAAGTACCCCGAAGTGCAGATGCCGAAGCGGTTGCGCGAGGCGGCCGCCAGCGGCAAACCTTTCCAGTTCGAGTACGTGCGGCTTTTGGTCGAGGACGGACTGGCGGAAATCACCGTCAACCGGCCCGATGCGCTGAACGCCCTCAATGAAGATGTCGTGGCCCAACTGGCGCGCGCCTTCGAAACTGCGGACGCACGCAGCGACGTGCGGACGATCGTCCTGCGTGGTGCCGGCAAAGCCTTCGTGGCAGGCGCCGACATCAAATTCTTCGTCAAGCGGATCGAAGAGAAGAACCTGGGGCGCATCCAGAGTTTCACCCAGGCCGGACAGGATCTTCTGCGCCGGATCGATGCGACGAAGAAACTGGTGCTCGTGCGCTTGGATGGACTGTCGTTGGGCGGCGGCAGTGAATTGGTGCTTGCCGCCGATTTTATTCTGGCGACCGACAAGGGCAGCCTCGGGTTTCCGGAGACCGGCATCGGTATCTATCCGGGGCTCGGCGGGACGCAACGCACGACGCGCCGGTGCGGTGCCGCCCTGGCGCGTTACTTGGTGTTGACCGGCGAAAATGTGGATGCAGTGACGGCGCACAAGATGGGACTCGTCGACGAAATTGTGCGCCAGGACCAAATCGACGCGCGCCTCCTGGAGATTCACCGTTCGGGCGGTCGCCCGGTGGCGGCCCAACCGCAGCTCGATGCGCGTTTGCAAGCCCTGCAGGCTGCCTTCGAGACGGCGGATGTCGAAGCGCTCTTGGCGGGTACGGCGACGGCCGCCGATCCAGCCATCGCCAAGACGCTGCAGCGCGTGCGTCACAAGGCGCCGGTCGCCTGCCGGCTTGCGGATCGCATGATTCGCCACGGCGCGGCGCACGGCGTCGAGGCCGGACTCGCCATGGAGCTCGCACACCTGCAGGAGATTTTCGCGACCGCCGACGCGTACGAGGGTCTGTCGGCGTTGCTTGCCGGGCGCCGGCCGCAATACCAGGGGAAATGAGCATGGAATCACGGCGTCTCGGCACTACCGGTCTCGTCGTTCCACCATTGTGCCTTGGTGCCATGATGTTCGGCGCCTGGGGCAATACCGATCACGACGAATGCGTCCGCATCATCCATGCGGCGCTCGATGCCGGCATCGATTTCGTCGATACCTCCAACAATTATTCCGACGGCGAGTCCGAGATCATCGTCGGCAAGGCGCTCGTGGACCGGCGCGACCGGGTCGTGCTCGCCACCAAGGTGTGGGCGCCGGTGGGACCCGGCCCCAACGACCGGGGCCTGTCGCGCCGCGCTATCTTGATGCAAGTCGAAAACAGCCTGCGTCGCCTACAGACCGACTGGATCGACCTGTACCAAATCCATCGTCCCGACCCGACGACGCCATGGGAAGAAACACTCGGCGCGCTGAGCGACCTCGTGCGGCAGGGCAAGGTGCGCTATATCGGTTGCTCGACGAATCACTATGCCGGAACCGGACCGTGGGAGAAGAAGCTCGCGGCGTGGGAAATCGTCGAAACACTATGGCTGAGTGAGAAGCGTGGTTTCGAACGTTTTGCGTCGTTGCAGCCGCCCTACAGCATGCTGCGCCGCGTCATGGAAGCGGAACACTTTCCCATGACCCGCCGGCACGGCATGGGCAACATCGTGTGGAGCCCGCTCGAAGGCGGCTGGCTCACGGGCAAGTATCGCAAGGGCCGCGCGAATCCCGGCGGCAGCCCGCGCTCGGCCACTTGGGTCGGCGATCTTGCGAATCCCAAGTTCCAGCACCGGTTGGACATCGTCGAGGCGCTCGTCGACTGGTCCGCGTCGCGCAACACACCGCTCGCCGAGCTGGCGCTTGCCTGGACGCTGCACAACCCCGACGTGACGTCGGCGATCATCGGACCGCGTACCATGGCGCAACTCGAGTCGTGCCTGCGCGCCCCCAACGTGACGCTGACCGCGGCAGAAATGGCGCGAGTCGACGCGCTCGTGCCGCCGGGAACCTCGGCGCTCTAATAGGAAACGGCCGGGGCGGTGGCGCCCCAGCCGTTTCACGAACCCTGCAGCAGCGCTCGAACTGCAACTACCGGTAGAGCTCCTTCACCATGTCCCAGGTGCGATCCTCGACCGCGAGCAGTGTGGTCACGTCGACGAAATTCGTTCCATCGGCAGTGCCGAATTGGAAGCGCACCTTCGAAATCGTCGTCTGAGCGGTGACGCCCGTCACGTTGAGATCGAACACCGCGTTGCCCGACAAGAACGGGTTGTGCGGGCCGTTGCCGTTGATGCTGCCGTTCGCGTTGGGGTAGCCGCCGCTGCCGGCCGGGCCACCAATCAAAGTGTGCGCCGGGCCGTCGGCACCTGCACACAGATCACAGAGCCGCAGTCCCAGCACCGACGCCAGGTTGTAAGCGGATTCGAGCTTCCAGCCGGTTGCGGCCGACCCTGAATCCGTGAAGTTGTTGCTGGCAACGCTGCGCAAATTCGCCGAACTCGTCACCAAGGTGCCGGCCGACTGGCCGCCACCCAGAATGAATCCCAAAGCACTCAAGTTCTGGATGACCGACCGCGGGTCGGTGATCAAATTCTGCACCACGATGTGAACCGTGCCGGCGCCGGTCGTGAAGGTCGCCTGGGCACTGACCGGCTGGCCACCGACCTGGGTATTCGCGGGTGTGCTGAACACCGAGACGGCGGCCTGAGCCGCGGATCCAAAGACCAAAATCGCAACAAGGGGGCATGCAACGAACCGTGCGGTCTTCACTTTCAGTCCATTTCGATAACGATCGACGATTCCCGCTCGAGCGCCGAAACGGGTGCGTAGTCGATCAAACCATCCGCGCTGTAAGGATAGTTGGCAGCGGCGGGCCCGGTCAACCAAGAGCGGCGCCCTGCCCGGCCCGTTGGGTGAAAAACCCCACTCCGGCGCGGCCGTTACTGCGCCGCGAGATCTGTCGACATGATCCGGACAATATCGGAGCGGCTGACGATGCCGACCAGGCGGCCGTCGTCGACCACCGGCACGGGGTTGACGCGCTTTTTCACCATGAGATCGACGAGAACTTCGAGTTCGGCATCGGGTGTCACACTGTGCACCTCGCGCGTCATGACGTCCTCGGCGTGCGTGCCGAGCATGTGTCGCAGCCGGGTCGTCAAGTGCCCGGGCAATTCGAGCGGCACCATCGAATCGAAAATTTGCAGAAACACCGGCATCTCGAGACGCCCGTTGCGGACGATGAGATCCAATTCGGTGACGATTCCGACCAGCCGTTCCTGGGCGTCGAGCACTGGGACGCCGCTCACGCCATGCGTCGCCATGAGTCGCGCGACGTCGTTCACCGCAGTATCGGTGCGAACGGTGAAAACCTTCGCAGTCATGAGGTCACGGACACGCATGAAACCCTCCTCGGGCGAAACGGACGCGTCGGGAGCTTACATCATGGGCGCGCTGCGAGCGTCAGAACCAGCCACACCGTGGGTGTCAGGAGCACCGACGCCAAGATGACAATGGGCACCGCCGTGCCCAGGGTACTCGCCTCGCCCTGGGCGATCCGGGTGATTTTCCAGCCCAGAAATGCGAGCAGCCAGGTGATTTCGACCTTCAGGATCGACAGCATCACCGTTGTCATGCGGTACTGGTGCGCGGCGTTCTCAGGCGTGATCTCGATCGGATAGTTCGCCAGATGAGGCAGCCGGGCGATGACCGTGAGAAGCGTGTACATCACGAGGGCCACGACCGGCAGTACGGCGAGTTCGTTGCGCGATCCCCAACGATCTGGACGTCCCGACCAATCGAAGTGCACCGGCACCTTGGCCGGCAAGTGCGGCAGGCGTGGCAACATCCAAGACAGGTGCGCCAGCAGGCCGGCGGCAGCAGACGCTTCGAGTGCCACGTCGAGCGGGGTCCATGGTGCAGGCAGAACGGGACGCATTTCAGTCTCGCATGGTCATGGGAGAGGGGCCGCCGCGCGTGCCATGTACGGCCTGCACGAATGCTGCGAGCTTGTCCGCATCGAGCCCGCCTTCAGTCCGAACTCCGGAGCAGAGGTCGACACCCCACGGCTCGACCGCAGCGATCGCCGCGGCGACATTTTCGGCCCGCAGGCCGCCGGCCAAGAACACCGGCACCGGTACCGCGGCACGAATGGCGTGGCTCACGGCCCAGTCGTGCAGGCGCCCGGTGCCACCCAGTTCCTTGATGCGCGCCGCGGGATTGCCGGAGTCGAGGAGGAGGGCATCGACATGCGGCGCGATGGCGGTCGCCTCGGCCATCGACACGGGACCGGTGACGTGAATGACCTGCACGATGCCGATGCCCGGCAAGAGGGCCCGCAGATCGGCGTGCGTCCCGTGCGTCAATCGGTCGACGATTTGAATTGTCGTGGTGCGGCAGCGGGCGTGTTGCTCGACGATGTCCGCGACCCGCGTCGAAGAAGTCAGCAGAAAGGTGGCAATGGGCGGCGGGACACCGGCGGCGATCGCCGCGATGCGCGCCTCCGGAATGACGCCGGGGCCGCTCGGCATCGCCGCCACCAGACCGAGCGCGTCCGCACCAAGCTCGATCGCGAGCGCCGCTTCGGCCGCGCTCGCGATACAACAGACCTTGATCCGCGTCCTCACGCTCCGGCCAACGCCTGCTCGAAGTCGGCGATGAGTTCGTCCGCCGATTCCAAGCCGACCGAGACGCGAACGAGATCGTCCGTGATGCCGATGCGGGCCCGTTCGTCGGGCGTGAGTCCCAAATGCGAACTCCGGGCCGGCCGCACGACCAGCGACTCGGCGCCGCCCAGGCTGGCGGCGTGAATCGGAATTTGGACCCGCTCCAGGAAGTGCGCCGCCTGGTCGGCGGTTTGCGCATAGAACGACATCATGCCACCGCAGCCTTTGAAGAGCTTGCGCGCCGTCTTGTAGCCGGGGTCGGTCTCGAGGCCCGCGTAGTTCACCTGCCGTACCTTGGGGTTGGCGGCCAGGGCGCGTGCCACGCGCCCGGCGCTGGCGGTCTGGCGCTCGACGCGCAGCACGAGCGTCTTCATACCGCGTTCGAGCAAGAAGGCGGCATGTGTGTCGAGCGAACCGCCCATATGATTGAGCACGTTGAGAATGCGCTGCATGTGGGCGCGCGTGCCGGCGACGGCTCCCGCTACGATGTCGCTGTGGCCGTTCAGATACTTCGTGGCGCTGTGCACGGCAATATCGATGCCGATGTCCGCGGGCCGGAAATTGACCGGTGACGCGAACGTGTTGTCGATGATGGTGACGAGCCCGTGCTGGCGCGCGAACGCCACGACCGCTTCCAAGTCCAACACTTCCATGAGCGGATTTGTGATGCTCTCGACGTACATGACCTTGGTGTTGGGACGCAGCGCCTTGTCCCAACCGCCGGCTGTCTTGGCGTCGATGCGCGTGCAGGCGATGCCGAGACGCGGGCCATCGTGGTCGAACCACGACTGCATGCCGCCATACAGCGAGTTGTGCGCGATGACGTGGTCGCCGCTTTGCAGGAAGGCGAGCAACGTCGTGGTGATTGCCGACATGCCGCTCGACGTCACGAGCGCGGCCTCGGTGTTTTCGAGTACTGCCAGGCGCGCATGCAGCACATGGTGGTTGGGCGAGTTGCTGAGCCGCATGTAGCGGACATCGCCGTAAGCGTTTTCTTCGCCCATAAGGTAGTTTGCCGACTGAAAGATCGGCGTGACCACCGCACCCTCGACGTTCGGCGACGGGCGGCCGGCGTGCACGACGTTCGTCTCCAGGGTCTTGAACTTGCAGGAATAATCGGTCACCGGAACCTCCAAGATCGAAACCAGGGCTACGCGGCGGGACGCTGCGAGAGTAACATGCGGCCACGCCCGTGCGTACAGGTGGCAGAGACCCGTGCTGGATTGGAGTGGCTGGCATGTCGTGCAACGTCTTGCGAGCGATCCACCGGTTGGGGATCGCGGTCGCAGTTCTTGCCGCCGGTCTCGCGTCCTTCGCCCGGGCCGAGCCTCCGCCTCTCATTCCGCGCCCTGTGCTCTTCAGCGGCGCCCCCTACGACGCGCCACAAGTCGCGCCCGATGGGACGCGCATCGCCTACGTCGCGCGCGATAGCCAGGATGTTCCCAATGTTTGGATGCGCACCGTCGGCCAGCACGATGACGTGCAGGTGACACACGCCGAGCATGGTGGCATCGGGTTCTTTTCGTGGGCCTGGGACGGCCGGCATTTGCTGTACTTCGAGGACCACCACGGTGATGAGAATCTGCACTTGTGGTCGCTGGATCTCGCCACCGAGCTGCAACGCGACTTGACGCCATTCACGGGCGCGCGCGCCGTGAACCTGCTCACCAGTCCGGCGCGGCCGCACGAGGTGCTGGTCGGCCTCAACTTGCGGGACCGGCGCCTGTATGACATGTATCGCGTCGATCTCGAAACCGGCGCCGTCGTCCTGGACACGCAGAACCCCGGCGATGTGCTTGCTTGGACCACCGACGATGCGCTGCAGATCCGTGCCGCCTGTGCGCTGCGGGTCGAGGACGTGGCGACGGTCGTACGCGTACGCGACAACCATGACGCTGCGTGGCGCGATGTCGTGGTTTCGCCCTTCGAAACGACGCCGCTCGTGGGCCAAGCGAACGGCAGTTCCGTCGTGCTCGGTTTCGCACCCGGCGGGCGTTCCTTCTTCATGGTGACCTGGCGCAGCACGGACACCATGCGGGTGGTCGAAATCGATGCGGCAGACGGGCACGAGATTGCGTCACTGGCCCAGAACCCACGCTGCGACGTGGCGGGCGGTTTCGCCGCCGACGGCACGATGCACCTGGCGGCATTGCAGCACCCCATGACCGGAGCGCTCCAGGCCGTTGGCTTCAACGAGATGCAGCCTGAATGGCAGGCCATCGATCCAGCCTTCGAGACGGACTTCGCGGTGCTCCACAAGGCGGCGGGCAACGGCTGGTTCACGATCGAGAACCGGGATCGCGACGATCGCGTGTGGGTGGTGTCGACGTCCCGTTCCGACGGCGCAAATCGTTACAGCGTGTATGACCGCGGCACCCACCATCTCGAGTTTCTCTTTGAAGATGCGCCGGAGCTTGCACATTGGACACTCGTGCCGAAGCAGACGGTGCGCATTCGCGCCCGCGATGGCATGGAGCTGCCGGCGTATTTGACGTTGCCGGCGGGAGTGCCGGCGAAGCAACTGCCGTTCGTTCTGCTCGTGCACGGTGGACCGTGGTTTCGCGATGGCGCCTTCTGCGATCCCGAAGTGCAGTGGCTCGCGAATCGCGGCTACGCCGTCTTGCAGGTGCAATTTCGCGGCTCGACCGGCTTCGGCAAGAAACACCTGAATGCCGGCACCGGCGAGTGGGGGCGTGCGATGCAGAACGATCTCACTGACGCCGTGCGCTGGGCGATCGCCCGGAAGATCGCCGACCCCCGACGGGTCGGAATCATGGGCGGGTCGTACGGCGGCTATGCGACGCTCGCCGGACTCGCATTCACACCGGAGCTGTACACCTGCGGCGTCGATGTCGTCGGGCCGTCGAACGTCGCGACATTGCTGGCGTCGTTTCCGCCGTATTGGGCGCCGGTCAAGAAGCGCTGGGTGCGCCGCATCGGCGACGCGGAAAATGACGCGGCGCTCAACGAACGCATCTCGCCGCTCTTCCATGCCGATGCGATCCGCGCCCCGTTGCTCGTCGGACATGGTTCGAACGACCCGCGGGTCAAGCAAGCCGAGTCGGACCGCATCGTGCAGGCCTTGCGCGATCGCCGGCAAACGGTTACCTACATCGTGTACCCGGACGAAGGACACGGTTTTGGCAGGACCGAAAACATTCTCGACTTCTACGGCCGCGTCGAGGAATTCCTGAGCAAGTATCTCGGTGGCCGCGCTGAACCCTGGAAAGCCGTGCCCGGATCGAGCGCCGAAGTGCACTGACGGCAAAGTGGGGCAATGCCGGCGCCCCGCTTTCGTCTTTGCGCCCCTTGGCGGCGGCGATTTGTGTCGTTAGTGTGATGAACATGAAAACGACACACGAATCAGCGCGCACGAGCGATGCGCTATGAAGACCACCGGCACTTCCACGAACCCGGGCGACGCATTCACGAGCGTTTTCTTGCAGCGCCTGCAAGCGGAGTTCGAGCGGCGCCGGCAAGTGAATGCGCGCTATTCGTTGCGCGCCTTCGCCATGCATCTGGGTGTCGACCATTCGACGCTCTCCCAGATTCTGCGCGGCCGGCGGGCGCTCACCGCGCGTACGATCGAACGCCTGGGTGCGCGCCTAGGTCTCGATCGCGACACGGTTGCCGCCGCGGTCGCGGACGAAGCGCGGCGCTCACCCAACATCGCGGCGCAAACCGGCGAAGTGCGCCGGCTCGCGGCCGACACCGCGAATCTGCTCGCCGACTGGTACCACTGGGCGATTCTGGAACTCGTGCGACTGCGTGACTTCGTGCCCGATTCACGCTGGATCGCCCAAGTTCTCGGCATCACGGTCGACGAGGTCAACGTGGCCGTGGCGCGGTTGCTGCATCTCGGCCTTCTCGAGATGAGCGCCCCGGATCGCTGGACCGATCGTTGCGGCGACAGCGCCTCCAACTTCGAAGATTTTTCGCGCGCTGCGGTGCAACGGCTCTCGGAGCAGGTGCGCGCCTTGTCGCTGGCGGCGGCCCGCGACGTGCCGCCGTCGTTGCGTGAGCAGAGCACGACGACCATCGCCGTCCGCACCGAACGGATTCCGGCGGCGCTCGGGTGCATCGCCCGCTTTCGGGCCGAACTGCTGACGCTGCTCGAAAGCGATGCTGAACGTGACGATGTGTATCAGCTCGAGATCGGTTTCTTTCCCGTGACCCGGATCCAAAGCAACAAGGAGACAGACGATGGGCCGTCCAGTGATGAAGTGGCAGATTCTGGCGAAGAATCCTGACTGCGCCGCGCAGTTCTACACCCGCCTCTTCGGTTGGTCGGTGAGCGCCGACAATCCGCTCGGCTACCGGATGATCGATACGGGTTCTTCGAAAGGCATTCCCGGCGGCATCTGGCCAGCACCGCCCGATGCGCCGTCCTTCGTGCAGCTGTTCGTGGAAGTCGAAGATGTCGCAGCGACACTCGACCAAGCCCGCGAGTTGGGTGGCAACATCGTCATTCCGCCCGCCAAGCTTCCCGGCGGCGATGAGATGGCCGTGTTCGTGGATCCCGAGGGCATCCCGATCGCGGTGTACCGGCCGGGGGCCTGACCGACTCGATCTCAGAGGCGCGCCGGTTCTGATTCGGTGGGGAGCGCGGCATCGAGCCATCCCACGATTCCGGCCGACATGACCTTCACGTTGGTGTATCCCATCCGCTCCGCCCGGCGAGCTGCGCCGGGCGCTTTTCTGCACATGGAGTTGGAGCAATAGAACACCAGCATGGAGTCCTTCGCCGACGGGAGATCGCTCCCGTCGTAGTCAACCGGATCCAGATTCACCGCGCCTGGAACATGGGCCGTCTCCCATCGCGGCCGAGGATTCACGTCGATGGCGGTCACCGACCCGCTTTGAATCAATTGATACAACCCGCCCGGCGAGATCGTCTTCAGCCCCATCAGTCGTGCGATCATGCGTGGTTCTCCTTCTCCTGCGTGGTTCGAGCCTTCAGCAGGTGCGCCGCGATCGAATGGCGTATCCGGCCTGGACCAGCAGGCCGCTTCCGACCACCAGCAGGGATGCGGGTTCGGCGACGCCGATGGGCAGACCGAGCCAGGCGATCGTGAACGCCAGACCGGTCAGCACCCAAATCCAGCCACCGACACGTCGATAGGCCTGGGCGCTCGCGGCGTCGCCACGCCGCGCTGAAAGCGGGGTGAGCACTTTCGGCATCGCGTTCCCGGTGAAAACGAAGAAGGCGCCCATGATGACCATGATGGTTCGGTCAGAGACTTCGGCGTCATGGATGACACCCAGCGTGGCCGCGAGTTTCAAGCCCAGCGCGCTCACAAGAATCAGGCCCGCGAACACGATGCCGGTCCCGATGGAATCCGCGGCGAGATTCTGGCCGCCTTCGTTTCCCGCGCGCCGCCGGACGCGCCGCAAGACAAGGGACATGCAACCGAGAAGGAGCAGGGCAGCTCCCCAGGCTGGCGCGCGCTCGGGCCGCAGAGCCCAGTCTGCCGCGGCGAGCGCGGTACCCAGCACCAGCAGTGCGGGCGCAAAGTAGAACGAGATCGGCTTCGTTGCCATGGTCACGCCTCCTTGAGCGGACGCCGTTTTGCGAGGGTCTTGCCGGCAAGAGAACTCGCCCCGCCCGGTGTCTTCATCTGCCATCCCAGCGTCTGCGCGAAACCGAGTAGCGCATCCTCGAGCACCGACATTTTCAGGCGATAGAGGATTGTTCTGCCGCTCTTCTCCGCCTCGATCAGCCCGGCGTCGAGCAACACGGCGAAGTGCGCCGACATGGTCGGCTTCGAGACCGGAAAGTGATCCGACAACTCGCCAGCCAGCAGCGGCCGCTCGCGCAGCAGTTGGAGCACCCGGCGCCGGGTCGGATCCGACAGAGCCTTGAAGACCGCGTTCATGGTTCCATTGTTAGCTAACAATCTAACTGTTGTCAACGGGTCCGTCGAGCTGCTTGCCCGCCCACGGCAACTTGTGTTGAGGTTGGTGGGTTCCGTGGGCTCCGGCTCCCCGCCTTGGAGAAGTCACGAAGGGAGTGGTGATGATGGGTTGGTTCATGCTGCTGGCTCTGCTGGCTCTCCCAGGCTCGGCGCGCGCCGGGACACTCGCACCGGTTCCCGCGAGCGCGCCGCTCGCCTGCCGAACCGACCGGTTCACGCCGGAACAAAACAAGCGCCACGCGGCACTTCTTGAGCGGGTGATGGGCGCGCTCGAAGCGACCACCGAACTCGCGGATGGCTACCAGTGGAACGTCGACCAGCAGCGTGTTTCGTTCGCCGAGCTCACGGAGTGGATTTCACTGGAAGGAATGTGTTGCCCGTTCTTCACCTTCGGCGTCGAGTGGGCACCGGCGGGCGCGCTGCGTCTCCGGCTCACCGGTGAGCCGGCGGCGAAGGCCGTGTTGCAGACGTTCGCGCCACCGCCCGCGACGGACGGGCATTAGAACGGTGAACGCAAGCTGGGATTGTTGACGAAGGACGAGTCGGAGAGCGTCATGAGAAACGCGATGAGGTCTTGCTTGTCCTGGGCGGAGAGCCCCAGCGTGCGGCCGTTGACGCGGATGAACGGGTTCAGGCTGGGCGTATATTTGGCGTGTGAGTCGTAGTGGTCGAGTACCTCTTCGAGGGTCGCGAAGCGGCCGTCATGCATGTACGGCGCTGTGAATTCGATGTTGCGCAGTGTCGGCGTCTTGAACTTGCCGATGTCATTGTCGTCGAGCGAGATGACGCTGCGCCCCGGATCGGCAAAGATGGAATCGAGGCCGTTGTTCTGAAAGCCGAAATCCGTGAACATCACGTCGACGTGGCAGTGAAAGCAGTCGGCCTTCTCGGTGATGAACATCGCGTAGCCGCGGTGTTCGCTCGCCGTCAGGGTGCGGGTGCCGCGCAGCACGAAGTCGTACGGTGAATTCGCCGAAACCATCGTCCGTTCGAACTGCGCGATGGCTTTGACGGTGCGATCCCGGGAAATCTCCGGAGTGCGAAACGCGGCTCGGAAGAGGGCCGGGTACACCGGGCTGCGCTGGAGCCGTCGCACGGCGACCGTCCACGGCAAATCCATTTCGTCATGGGCGGGAACTGGATCGCCCGCTTGCTCCTCGAGCGTCGCACGGCGCCCCTCCCAGAATTGCGCCCGGTTCCAGCCGATGTTCGTCAGCGACGGCGCACTGCGCCGCCCGTCGAGGCCCCGGATGCCGCGGCTGACGCGCCGGCCATGGTCCGTGAATGCGAATTCCGGCGCATGACACGAGGCACACGACATCGTGCTGTCACCGGAAAGGATCGTGTCGTAGAACAGACGGCGGCCCAATTCGACGCCTTGGCGTGTGGTGGGGTTGTCCGGTGGTACCACCATGGCGGGAAAGCCGGGCGCGCTGATTGCCAACGGATCAGGCGCCGGTCCCAAATCGTCGTTCGGTGGCGTCGGCGACGATCCGCCGCAGCCGGCGCCGATCGCGACGCACATCGCCGCTGCGATCGCCGTCGCGGCTCCGATCGACGTGCGCACCCCACGCCGGGACGCCTCAAGGCGCGTCATGGACCACCGTTCCGATCTGGAACACATGCGCACCGTTTTCGTGCAGCGCTTGCAATGCCGCTGGATTCTCCATCTCGTTCTCGCGGCCGAGGTTGGTGAAATCGAACTGGGTTGGCGTCGCGAACCAGGCGTTCACGTCCATGACCACATGCAACGTCCAGGCATCGACGGCGACTTGCAGTGTTAGTGGGATTTCGACTTGGAAACCAGGATCGAGCGGCACCGGATCGGTGCTGCGGTGCAGTCGCCCAAGATGCGCCAACCAAGCGACTTGACCGCCGATGTCGGTGAAACGGCCGTCCAGCTGCATGTAGTGGTAGCCGCCGCCGTTCAAGGCGGGCCACGTCATGTTCGAGTTTTCGACCGTGCCCGGAAGCCCGCCCTGGTGGTTGTGCGCCGCGTCGACACCGAACGTGAAACGCAGTGCCGTGTACTGACCATTCGGCGCCTCAATCACGAGGTTGCGCGTCGTTTCGATGGCCGCGTCTCGATAGAAGACCTCCGGGCCGGCGGCGCTCCCGTCGGCGCGCACCAACTCGATGCCCGAGATGTAGTAGCGCAAGTCGAAGACGTTGTAGTCGTTGCCGGCGGCGTTCTGGTACCGGGCCGAATTCAAAGTCAGCGGCGCGCCGCTCACTTGGTGATCGAAGGCGATCGTGACGTGGCCCGTGGGAGCAGGGGCGGCCGACTTGTCGCAGCCGCTGCCGAGCGCCAAAACGATCGCCAAGGCGCCGCCGGCGATCGCGGCGCCACGAAATACGTCCCCGGGCTTGCGGCAGGATCGGTCGAAGGTCATCGTTTGGTGCCTCACCGGATCGGGGAGGGGACAGGGGCGAGGTGCTCCTTCCAATATGATAGGCGCTGACCCCCCGTTCAAGCGGGCGCCCGCGGAGGTTTCGGTGCCGGTCTCACGAATGAACCCGATCTTGACCGCCTTGGCCGGCGGTCTGCTCGTGGCATCCCCAAGCAGCGCAAGGACTTGGCACGTGCCATCGGTGGTGCCGACGATCCAAGCTGGGATCGATTCCGCGGCCGTGGGTGACACCGTGCTGGTGGCGCCGGGGACCTACACCGGAGATGGCAACCGCGACATCGATTTTTTGGGCAAGAATATCGTCGTCCGATCCTCGGCCGGGGCCGGCGTCACGACGATCGATGTGGAGTCCGGCGTCGGGAATCCGCATCGCGGCTTTTACATCGCGCGTGGTGAAGGTCCGGCAGCGGTGCTCGACGGCTTTACCATCGTGCGTGGCTATATGGGTACGCGTCCCGGCGTGGTCGCCGCGGCCGGTTTGCCGCGCACCGCACACGATTTGAGTGGCGGCGGCATCAAGTGCCAGGACGCTTCTCCGACGCTTCGGAATCTCGTGCTCCGCAATTGCGGCAGCGAGTACACCGGCGGCGGCCTCGATTTCGAAGTCCTCGCGGCGCCGCTGGTGACCAACTGTGTTATCGAAGGCTGTTTCGCGGGTTTTCAAGGCGGCGGCATCACCATCGAATCGCTGTCGAGCCCGACGATTCGCGATTGCGTCGTGACCGGCTGCGCGGCGCAGTTTGGCGGCGGGATCGGCTGCAGCGCCTTCGGCACGATCACCAACTGTATCTTCGCCGGCAACAAGGCGGTGACGATTCCGCCTTGGAACGGCCCGCCGTTTGGGGCCGGAATCGCGGTGAAAGGCCAGGGGACGCCGCAATTCCAGCGGGTCCTCGTCGGCAACGACTGCACTCCCGACGGCGCCGGCGACATCTTTATCGAGACGCAGGCGACGTTCGCGGTGGGCTGCAGCGTCTTCGACCCCGACAACATCGTCAAACAGGGGTTCGGTGCCATTTCGGTCACGAGCCCGAATGTGGCGGGGCGGCCGGCGTTCTGCTTTCCGCTCGACTGCGGGCTGGCGCCGGTCGTGGGCGGGGACTACCACCTGCAGGCGGGGTCGCCGGGGCTGGTGGCGACGAGCCCGTGCGGGCAGGACATTGGGCCGCTGGGGCAGGGGTGTGTGGCGCAGACGCGGGTGGAGGGGGTTTCGTGGGGGCGGGTGAAGGGGATGTATCGGTAGGGGGACGGCGGACCACACCTCCCCGCCCCTTACACGGCCCTTCGGGCCGTGTGACTAGGCCTTGACAGTTTGGCAGTCGCAAGTACAGAGTGCTAACAGGCTTCGGGACGGCTGCCAGCGCGGCCTAACCCCAAATTTTACAGATGGTTCCATACCAGAGACCGAAGTCAAAACCGCTGCCGGGCCCGGCCCGCACGCGGGCGCTCGTGAGACCCTGAAAGAGGAGCAAAGCCGATGTCCGCAAAGCAGATCGTATACGGCGAGGACGCTCGCAAGCGCATCCTCGAAGGCGTCGAGGTCCTGGCCCGCGCCGTCAAGGCGACCCTCGGACCGCGCGGCCGCAACGTCGTCCTGGACCGCAAGTTCGGTTCGCCGCTCGTGACCAAAGACGGCGTCACCGTGGCCAAGGAAATCGACCTCGAAGACCCCTACATGAACATGGGCGCGCAGATGATGCGCGAAGTCGCCTCGAAGACCAGCGACGTGACCGGTGACGGCACGACGACGGCGACCGTGCTCGCGGAAGCCATCTTCCGCCAGGGCTTGAAGTCGGTCACCGCCGGGGCCAGCGCGATGTCCGTCAAGCGTGGCATCGACATGGCGGTCACCAAGATCATCGAAGAACTCAAGGTCCTCTCGACGCCGGTCAAGGGCCGCCAGGACATCGCCGCCATCGCGACGATCTCCGCCAACAGTGACGACACCATCGGCAATATCATTGCGGACGCCATGGAGAAGGTCGGCAAGGACGGCACCATCACCGTCGAAGAGGCCAAGGGCCTGGAGACGACACTCGATGTCGTCGAGGGCATGCAGTTCGATCGCGGCTACATCTCGGCCTACTTCGTCACGGATCCGGCGACGATGAAGGTCCAGATGGAGAACGCACTCATCCTGATCAACGAGAAGAAGATCGGCAACTTGAACGATTTTCTGCCGTTGCTCGAAAAGGTGGCGCAGACGGGCCGGCCGTTCGTCGTCATTGCCGAGGATATCGAAGCGGAAGCGCTGGCGACGCTCGTCGTCAACAAGCTGCGCGGCACGCTCAAAGTGGCTGCCGTCAAGGCGCCCGGCTTCGGTGACCGCCGCAAGGCAATGCTCGAGGATATCGCGGCACTCACCGGCGGCAAGTACATCACGGAAGACTTGGGCATCAAGCTCGAGAACGTGACGGTGGCCGACCTGGGCAGTGCCAAGCGGATCGTGATCGAGAAGGAAAATACGACGATCGTCGAGGGTGCGGGCAAGAAGGAGCAGATCCAGGGCCGCATCAACCAGATCCGCCGCCAGATCGAGGACACGACGTCGGACTACGATCGCGAGAAGCTGCAGGAACGTCTCTCGAAGTTGGCCGCCGGCGTCGCCGTCATCAAGGTCGGCGCGGCGACCGAAGTCGAGATGAAGGAGAAGAAGGCGCGCGTCGAGGATGCGCTGCACGCGACCCGCGCGGCGGTCGAAGAGGGTGTCGTGCCCGGTGGCGGTGTGGCACTGCTGCGCGCCCAAAAGGCGCTCGACGGGCTCAAGGATGTCACCGGTGACGAGCGCTTCGGGATCGACATCGTGCGCCGCGCCATCGAAGAGCCCATTCGCCAGATCGCCAACAACGCCGGCGCCGAAGGCACCGTCGTCTGCGAGACCGTCAAGGGTCAAACCGGCAACATGGGCTACGATGCCGGCTCGATGACCTACCGCGACCTCGTCGAGGCCGGCATCATCGACCCGACCAAGGTGACACGCTCGGCGCTGCAAAACGCCGCCAGCGTCGCCGGACTGCTGCTCACCACCGAGGCGCTGATTACCGAGAAGCCCGAGCGCAAGCGCGCCATGTCGGGCGGCGGCGGCGACATGGGTGACATGGGCGGAATGGGTGGCATGGGCGGCATGGGCGGAATGGACTTCTGATCCGTGCTCGCTGCCGCTCACATCGGCATCGCGGGGGTCGGCAGGGCCGGCCCCCGCGCCGTTTTGCGACCGTCGTGCCGCCGCCTCTCCGCACCCCGCTCGAGAGCGATGGCCTTCTTGAAGGGACGGTGCCGGTCCCCTTCGAAGTGTCGGGAGACTCCAGGCGCGTCATTCCGCTGGATTCCGAAGGCCGTTGTGGAGGATCATCGCACCCGATGATGGATTCGTCGCACGCAGGCCTGCCACAGCACCCAGTCGCGACCACGGAGCTCACCTTCGCGGCACTCGGTCTCTCGGAGTCCGCGTTGCGCTGTGTGACGCAGCTCGGCTTCGTGCACCCGACCCCCATCCAGGCCGAAGTGATTCCGACCGCACTCACCGGCCGCGATCTCATCGGTTTGGCGGAGACCGGCTCCGGTAAGACCGCCGCTTTCGCACTGCCGATCGCCGAGCGCCTGACGCATGGGCACGGACTGCGCGGCCTCATTCTGGCGCCGACGCGCGAAATCGCCCTGCAGACCAAGGCGTTCCTCGATATTTTTGGTGAGCACCACCACTTGCGCACCGTCTGTTTGATCGGCGGCGTCAAGATCGGCCCGCAGATCGATCAGCTCAAGAAGCCGCCGGACATCATCGTGGCGACACCGGGACGCTGCCTCGATCACGTGCAGCGCCGCACGGTGAAACTCGATGGAGTCGTGGAGCTCGTTCTCGACGAAGCCGATCACATGCTCGACATGGGGTTTTGGCCGCAGGTAGAGCGGATTCTGCACGAACTGCCGCGCGAACGGCACACGATGATGTTCTCGGCTACCATGCCGGGGCCCATCGAACGGCTGGCATCGCGCTTCATGAAGGACCCCCTGCGCGTCGACATCACGCCCCAGGGCATGACGGCGTCGGGCATCAGCCACCGGTTGTATCTCGTCAACACGACCGACAAGAAGGCGTGCATCCTGGCCCTCTTGCACCAGGAACTCGGCAGCACGCTGGTGTTCATCCGCCGCAAGATGGACGCCGATTGGCTGTTCCGGGTGCTGCAGAAGGAAGGCCACCCGGTCGACGTGATCCACTCGGATCGCACCCAAGGCCAGAGAGTCGACGCGCTGGAGGGCTTTCGCGAAGGCCAGCACCGTATCCTCGTCGCCACCGATATCGCGGCGCGCGGGATCGACGTGCGCGGTATCCAGCACGTGATCAACTTCGACATTCCCGACACCGTCGAGGATTACGTCCACCGCAGCGGGCGTACGGCACGTGCCGACGCGGTCGGCATCGTCTCGACGATCGCGACCTGGATGGACAAGTCGATCATCATGCAGATCGAACAGGCCATCGAGCAGCAACTGCCGCGCTGCACCGTCCCCGGCGTCGAGCCCTACGTCGAGTCGAAGCCGCGGGCGCGCAGCCGCTCCGGCCGGCCGATGCGGCGCTGATCCTGCCATGAGTCCAAGCCGCCATCCCCGGCGCGGGTGAAGCCATGCCGCTGCCATCTCCGCCGCCGCGTGTCGTCGTGCTCGTGTTGGCGTGGAACGGCAGGGCGCTCACCGAAGCCTGCATCGCGTCGTATCTGGCGCAGGACTATCCGAACTTCGAAGTGCATGTCGTCGACAATGCGTCGACCGATGGCACGCCGGCGGCACTGCGGGCGCGCTTTGGGGACCGCATTCGGCTGCTCGAGAACGGCTCGAACTTGCTCTTCGCGGGCGGGATGAACGTCGGGCTGCGCGCTGCCTTGGCGCGCGGCGCCGAGTACATCTTGCTCTCCAACAACGATGTCGAAGCCGACCCGGGGCTCTTGCGGGCCCTCATGGAGCGCCTTCTTGCGGCGCCACGGATCGGCGCCGTAGCACCCAAGATCTATTACTTCGAGCCCCGTGATGTGATCTGGTTTGCGGGGGCGGATCTGCCGTTGTGGACCGGTTGGTCGCGGCATCGGGGCCTGCGTGAGGTCGATCGCGGCCAATATGATCGCGCGCTCGAGTGCGACTACTTGACGGGGTGTGCTTTCCTCGTGCGCCGCACGGCGCTCGAGGAGGTCGGACTCTTCGACACCGGTTACGCCATGTATGCCGAGGATGCCGACTGGTGCTTCCGGGCGCGGCGCCTCGGGTGGCGTTTGTTCTACGAACCGCAGGCGCGGCTCTGGCATCACGTATCGGCGGCGGCCGGCGCCCGTTCGTGGTTCAAGGTGCGCCGCCGCATCGCCAGCCAACTGCGTTTCTTGCGCCGCCATGCACGCTGGTACCACTGGTTCGTCATTCCGTTCGGCACTGCGGCAGAGGCGTGTCGCATCGCCGCGGTCTTGGTGCGACAGCGCCGCTGACATCCAAAAAAAACGGCCCCAGGCGAACCCGGAGCCGTGGAAATCTCTCGCCGTTCGGCGCGGAGTCAGAACGAGGGTGTTTTAACTGGCCGCCGGCCGAGAGACTCCGGCGGCGAGGAGCCTAGCAATCTTCCAGACACACCGCGAGCCCCCAGGCGCACTTCGAATTCATTTTCCAGACACCTCCCGGCCGCCAACTGCGGCCGCGGGAGTATTTTCCAGACACTTCGCACCAGCCGGCCGCCGGAATCACCGGTATCGCGCCGGGCGGTGGCATTGCTTTTGCCTTTTTCGGGGCAGATGCCGCAATTTCCCGGGGGGTCCGGCTCGTAGCCGCCACGATCCCGCAGCGCCAACAAGCCGCGACGCCATGGAGAAACATCGATGCTCGAGAAGTTTCAGGCCCGCGACCGCCGCTTTATCGTCGTGTGCTTGGCGATCGCGGTCGTGTGCGGGGCAATCGCGCTGCGTTACTTCGGGCGCGCTTTCCCCGAGGCCTCGATTCACTTCGCAGTCAACCGGACGCAGTCCGGTGACGTGGCGCGAGACTTCTTGGCCAAGGCCGGGGAATCCGCCGCCGGTTTCAATCACGCCACGGTGTTCGACTTCGACGAACAGACCAAGACCTATCTCGAGCGGCAACTCGGCCTCGAACGCGCCCAAGAGGTGTACGGCAAGCAAGTTCGCTTGTGGCGTTGGAGCCATCGCTGGTTCAAGCCGCAGCAGAAGGAAGAACTGCGCGTCGATGTCACCGCGGGTGGCGAGGTCGCCCGCTTCGCGCATCTGTTGCCCGAGGACGCACCGGGCGCCACCGTGGAGCCCGAATCGGCACGCGCCATCGCCGAGCATTTCCTGGGCACCCGGATGGGCGTGGAACTCGGCGGCTGGGACTTCGTCGAAGGCAGTTCCTCGCAACAGCCGCATCGTGTCGACCACTCTTTCACCTGGAAGAAGCACGACTTGGATCTGGGTGACCCGGATGCGACCTATCGCATCACGGTCGATATCGCCGGCGATCGCGTCGCCGGGTACGACGAACATTTGGAGATTCCGCAGACCTGGCAGGACGACTATTCACGATTGCGGGCCCGCAACGACACGGCGGCGTTGGTTGCCACGGTCTTCCTGATCCTGACCCTTCTCGCGATGACCGGGTCGCTCGTGCTGCGCATTCGCGATCGCGATGTGCGGTGGCGTACGGTGACCGGCTTTGGGCTCGTGGCCTTCGTGCTGCAGCTGGCCTCGGCGCTCAACCAGTTCGATCTCGAGAAGTTTCAATACGAGACTCAGAACAGCTATCCGTCGTTCGTGACACAGTTCGCGCTACAAGCGGTTTTTGGCGCCCTGGCGCTCGGCGGGCTGATCGTCCTGCTGACCGCGGCCGCCGAGCCGATCTACCGCGAGCGCCACCCCGACAAGCTGGCGCTGCCGTCGTATTTCACCTGGCGCGGCCTCCGCACCAAGAGCTTCTTCGAGCAGGTGCTCCTCGGCCTGACACTCATGTTCTTCTTTGCGGCGTATCAATCGATTTTCTATGTGTTGGCCGCGAAGTTCGGCGCTTGGGCGCCGCTCGAAGTGCCCTACAGCAATATGCTCAACACGGCCTTCCCCTGGGCGCTGGTGTTGTTCATCGGTTTCTTCCCAGCGGTTTCCGAGGAATTTATCTCGCGCATGTTCTCGATCCCGTTCCTCGACAAGCATCTGTCGCGGTTCGCGATTCCCCGGCGCCTGGCGGCGACCGGCGCCGTGTTCTTGGCGTCGTACATCTGGGGGTTCGCGCACTCGAATTATCCCAACCAACCGTTTTGGATCCGCGGTGTCGAAGTCGGAACGGCCGGCGTGGTCGTGAGTCTGGTGTTCTGGCGCTGGGGAATACTCGCGACACTCGTGTGGCACTACACGGTCGACGCCTTTTACACCTCGCTGCTCATGCTGCGTTCGGGGAACGCCTATCTGACAATTTCGGGTGCGATCACCGCGGGACTCATGCTGGTGCCGCTCGCCGTCACTCTGGTGATGTATCGGCGCTGTCGCGGCTTCGAGCCGGCGGATGGGCTGTTGAACCGTGACTTGACCGTCCTGCGGCCGGCGGTGGCCCGGCAGGAAAGCGAACCGGAGCAGGCGCACGCGCCCTATGTCCCCGTGGCGCGCCGGCACATCATCGGGGCGCTGGCGGTCGCCGGCGCGCTACTGCTGCTGTTCTTCGTTCCCGTCGAGCAACCGGGGGATGGGATCCGGGTCGAGAGCAGCCGGGCGCAGGCCCTGCATGCGGCACGCGGCCATCTGCACCGCCTGGGAGCCGATCCAGATCGCTGGCGCGTGGCGGTCCAGGTGGCGAGCCGCTTCGATCCCGGGGTCGGGCGCTACATCGTGCAGCATACGTCGGTCGCCCACCTCAATCAGGTTTTCACCACCAGGCTTCGGACCCCGGTCTGGCGCGTGCGCTTCTTTCGCCCCGACGAGCGCGAGGAGTGGCTCATCAACCTGCCGGTGAATGAAATCGCCGGCGACTCGATTCCGCTCTGGGCGTTCGAGCACGTGCTGCCGGACTCCGCTGCCGGCGACACGCTGGGTTTGGATGCGGCGCAGTTGTTGGCGAGCGATTTTCTGCGCGCCCGCGGCGTCGAGCCCGCCGATCTCGATCTGAAGGAATCCAAATCGGAACGCCAAAAGGCGCGCACCGATCACAGCTTCGAGTGGGAGGTTCCGGATTCGACCTTGGAGGGCGCCGGGGCGCGCTACCGGGTCATCGTGCGTGGCGGCGAGGTGGCTGGCTTACGCCCGTATATGCACTTGCCCGAAGCTTGGGTGCGGGCCTACGAGGAAAAATCGGTCCTGCAACGCCTCCTCTGGATGCTTTCGATCGGCCTCGTCTCGCTGGCGGTGGTCGCGTTGGTCGTGGTCTTTGTGCAACAGATTCTAGCGCGCCGGTTTGCGCTCCGGCCGGCGGTCGTCTGCGGTGCGGTGACCGGGCTCGTATCGCTCTTGCTGTTCGCGATGCGCTGGCAAAGCGACTCGTTGTGGGAGTACGACGCCAGCCTGCCGTACCATCTGTTCATCGCCGGTATGGCGGTGCGCGCCGTGGTTCTGTTCATGGGATCGGGCATTGCCGGTGCGTTGCTCTTCGGAACGCTCGTCGCGGTGCGCCCACACGTGCGGAGCCTTTTCGCAGGCCGTCACGACGAACGTTATGTGCGGGACGCGGTCGGATTGGCAGCGATTGGCGTTCTGCTCCAGTTCGGTGTACGGCGTTTCGGGATCGTGCTCGATGCGATCACGCCGCACTACGCCAAGATCGCCGATCTGTTGTCGCTGCCGTCCGCAGCCGGCGCTCTGCCGTGGTTGGACGTGTTTTGCAACCTGGCGCGCAATACGTTCTTGCTCCTGCCGGCCTTCGCACTGGTGCTCTATGCCGCTGGACGTCTCTTGGGAGTGCGGCGGGCCCTCGGGCTCGTGGGCGTTGCGGTCGTGGTTCTGGCCGGCGAGTCGGCACGTTCGATGGGTGAGTTCGGGGCGCAGCTTCTCAGCGGCCTCGTGGCGGCCGGCGTGCTCGTGTTCGTCGTCTGCGTGCTCTTCCGCGGCAATGATCTGGCGTATGTCTTCAGCTTTTTGGCGGGCCGGGGAATTGGCGCTGCAGCGTTGTGGCTGCGCCAGCCGGCGCCGGAAGCGCAGTCCTCGGGGGTCGTGCTGGCGGCGCTCGCATGCGCGACCCTGATGATCGTCTACGTGCTCGCAGCGCGCGGTTCGTACCGCGGCTCGGGCAGTCAGCCGTCGAGTGCGGCGCGCAGTTCGGCGACCGACGGGTAGATGACGTCGGGTGGCGGATCGGCACGCTGCAAGTCGGCCTCGGTGCTGACGCCGGTCGTAACGGCGATAGTCATCAGACCCAGTCGTGCGGCACCCAAAATGTCGGTTTCGTAGCGGTCACCGACCATTCCCGTCAGCGACGGCGGCGTTCCGAGGATGCGCAACGCTTGCTCGAACATCTCCGGCTCGGGCTTGCCATATAACTTGGGAACGACGCCGGTCGTGGCGTGAATGGCGGCAAGCACTGCTCCGGCGCCGGGTTCGAGCCCGCGCTCGGTCGGATACGAGCGGTCGCCGTTCGTCGCCAGAAAGCGGGCGCCGCGCTGGATCGCCAGGCAGGCCTGGGCGAGCCGTTCGTAGGTGATGTTGCGGTCGAGCCCGGCGATGACGTACGACGCCTCCGTATAGCGTTCGGCGAGAGTCAGGCCGCTGATCGCGAGTGCTTCGCGAATGCCGGCGCCGCCGATCAGGAGGATCCGGTCGTCGGGTTTGGCCATGCGGCGCAAATCGTCGACTGCGACTTGGGCCGAGGTCAGAACCTGCTCGGGGCGGGCGCGGATGCCCATTCGCAGCAGTTTTTCGGCATAGTCGACGGCCGTGCGGCTCGAGTTATTCGTCAGGAAAAGATGCGGGATGCCACGCGTGTGCAAGAAATCGAGCAACTCGCGGGCGCCTGGAACGATGGCGTCGCCGCGATACAGCACGCCGTCCATGTCGAGCAGCAATGCCCGCAGGTCGCGAACATCGACGCGTTGGCGCTTTTCCGTCGGCGTGCTGGCGGCTTCCGTGTCCATGGGCTCAGCCTAGCACGGAAGCGAGCCGCGGTGAGAGGGGTCGGGGCGTCGAGCCTCCTCACCCCACGTCTCACCGGAACATCCAGCCCACCGTGAACTTGACGTCGGCTTCATCGACGAGACCGAGGCGCATTTCGCCGAAGAACAGGCCGCTTTGTGTCGGCGTTTGCATGCCGCCTACGAGATTGATGCCGACGTCCGTGTTGCTGTCGTGGTTGTCCACGTCCACGAAGAAGATCCCGGGGCCGCCGCCCAAGTAGGGACGCCAGTGCGACGGGCCCTGGCTGAAGACGTACTTGAAGTCCATGTTGCCCGCGACCGTGATCATGTTGTCACCAGCACCCAAGTCGAAGCTCGGCAAAAAGGTGACGTGCGGGGTGATCTGAGCGGCTTGGAATTGCATTCCGGCGTGCACTTGATCCGGATCGATGGTGAGACCGAAGCGCGGCCCCCAGGGCCCGGCCGCGACCGGCGTTACGAATCCGAGCAACACGAGCGCGGCAATCGATGCGCCGATGATCCGGCGCGCGGTCAATGCAAGCATTGGGACACCTCCATGTGATCGTCCAACCAACGGTACGTTCTAGTGCGCCGCCGCACTCAGCACGCGCAGCGAGCGCGGCTCGGGCAGGCCCTTGACGATTTCGGCGACGACGAATTCCGGCGTCGGGACGAGCGGCATCATCTCGTTGCCGCGCAACCCCGGCGACGAGAGCAGGGCCTCGATCCACTCACTGCCGCGGTTGCTGCCGGTGATCTCGGTGCCGCGCGGCGGCTCGATGTGAAAGGTCACCGGCAACTGCAAGTCCTCGGCGACGCGTTCGACGTCCTCGGGCTTCGGGCCAAGGTGGCGCCACACGCGCGCCGTGTCCCAGATGTAGGCGTTCTTAATTTTGTCGATGGCTTCGAGTTCCGGCTGCAACGGCAGCGCCAGAAACACGCTGTAGCGTGAAACCCGCAGCAGTTCGCGAATGTAGCAGGAGCGAATCTTGGGCGGCAGAAGCTCGAGCACCCGCGCCGACACGCCGACATCGAAAGTGTCGTCGTGCCATGGCAACTTGCAAAGGTCGAGTCCATCGGCGAGCCGGGCGGCGGTGACGCGATAGTCGGGGAGCAGGTCGGCGAACAATCCCGGTCCGCCGCATTCGAGCACATCGCCCATTGGGAGGAGGTCCTCGACCAACTGCGCAATGCGCTTGCATTCCGCGTACTTGCCCGGCCACCAACGCAACGGATCGCTCACGGCGCACCACCCCTCGAACACTGCCCCCGGGCGCGTGGAATAGGGATCCCCGCGCGTCGTCCAGTCGCGAAATCGAAAGCAATCCCGGGACCAAGCCTGGATGCGCCTGGAAAGAAAGGGCCTTCGTTCAGGAGTTGAGCAACGCCGTGATCTGCGCGCGCCGTTCCTCCGTGGCAGGCAAACGGGCGAGTTGTTCGTTCTTGTGGTCGAGAGCCAGAACGAGCGCCACGGTGAGCGCGACGTATCCGGCCGGAATGGCGAAGGCCACCCAGCGCCGCGTTCTCTGGTGCGCGAGAAGTTTGAAGGCGTAGAGGGTCCCAGTCGTGAGCAAGACGCAGAATCCCAGCGACACGATGTACAGGAATCGCAGGTTGAGCCAGTCCGACGGATAGCGCAGGAAGGCGAACGGCACCACCATGACATACATCCAAGCGATGTAAAAGCGCAGGGCCCGGCTGCCGAACACGAAGCCGAAGAGCGAATACGACAAGATCGACAATCCGACGATGACGCGAATGACCGGCGCCACAGCGTAGATCGTGCGGACGAAAGACGAAGCGGTCGAAAGCAATTCCGACTGGTGCAATGGGAACACCATCAGGATGAGGTAGCCGGGCAAATTGCGCAGGAACGCGCCCGGATCGACGATCGGTGCGGCGAGCCCCGGAGAACTGATGATGCGCGCGACTTTGGCCACGAGCGCGAGTCCGAGGCAAGCGAGCAGATTGACACTCAGTACCCGCCGCCCACGTTCCGAGCGGAAGAAGAGGTTGTAGAACGCGAAGCAGGCCAGCAAGCTGAACGTCCCACCGCGCATGAACAGACTGCCGACGACGAGGCCGTAAAATCCCAGGGCGTAGACCGAGAACATCCGGCCTTCGGCGCGCTTCTCGTTCAGGACGTACAGGAGGGTGCCGAGCAACACCGTTGTGCCGTAGACCAGGCTCGAGATCCCGGTGGCAACCATCATGTTCTTGCCATAGCTGCCGACGCTGAGCGCGAACAGTGTTGCCGCAAGGGCGGCGCTGCGGCGGTCGTGCAGCAGCGTGTTGACGAGCAAGTAGGCCAGCAGTGAATTGATCCAGTGCACGATCAAATTCATGACGAAGTAAGGCCGCGGGTCCATTTGAAAGAAGCGAAACTCGAGTCCGAAGACCGGGTTCGTGACATAGCCGCCCGCCAGACTCGGCTGGAACGCGAGCGGCAACTGGCCGCGAGCATGGGCGCGGGCGGCGACCGAGAGTTCGCGCAGGTCCTCGGGGCTCCAGAAACCGGTGTCGAGAACCGGCGCGAACAGGCAGGCGATCACCGCGGCCAAGCCGAACGCGACGAGAACGGGCACGAGGTTCGAGTGGCGCAAAATGAATGTCCGCTGTAAGGGTGCCGGGCCTTCGGGCAAAAAAGACCCGGCGGCCATTTTATCACGCCGCGCCGCCGGCGTGGTATAAGAGCCATGCCTTTCGTCTCGGCTCCGGCCGGGCCCGCACCGCAGGCCGGCCACCGCCGTGCCGTCCACTCCATCCGGGAGTTCGCATGCTGCCGCGATTTCAGGATCTGCGCCAGTTTCTCAGCTTTCTCGAGTCGCGCGGCGAACTGGTGCGGGTGCGCGAGAGCGTCGACCCGAAATTCGAGATCACCGAGATCACGGACCGCACGACAAAAGGCGGCGGGCCGGCGCTCCTGTTCGAGAACGTGCGCGGCTCCCGTTTGCCGGTGGCGATCAACGTCTACGGGTCGGAACAGCGCATGGCGTGGGCATTGGGGGCGGAATCCATCGACGAGGTCGTCGGGCGAGTCGAGGAACTCTTCAAACTGGCGCCGCCCACCTCGTTCAGCGACAAGCTGCGCATGCTTCCAAAATTGAAGCAAATGGGCGATCTCTTGCCGCGCACCGTCAAGTCGGGTCCCTGCCAGGAAGTGAACATCGATCCCGCGTCGCTGGCGCATTTGCCGATCCTGACTTGCTGGCCGGAAGACGGCGGCCCGTTCATCACGCTCGGCGCCGTGATCACGCGGCATCCCGAAACAGGGCATCGCAACGTCGGCCTGTATCGCATGCACAAGTACGATGATGTGACGACCGGCATGCACTGGCAGGTGCACAAAGTCGGGGCGCAGCACTATCGGACGGCGCGTGAACTCGGACGCAACGTCGAAGTGGCGGTGGTCATTGGCGGGCCGCCGGTCCTGCCCTACGCCGCGACCGCGCCATTGCCGGAAGACTTGGACGAGATCGCCTTTGCGGGCTTTCTCGGCGGGCACGGGATCGAAATGGTGAAGTGCCGGACGGTCGATTTGGAAGTGCCGGCGCACGCCGAGATCGTTCTCGAGGGTTATGTGAAGCCCGACGAAATGCACCCGGAGGGCCCGTTCGGCGATCACACCGGGTACTACACTCCGGTGGCCGATTTTCCGGTGTTCCACATTACGGCCGTGACGCAGCGGCGCGATCCCATCTATCAGACGACCGTGGTGGGGCGGCCGCCACAGGAAGACGGCTACTTGGGTTGGGCGACGGAACGGCTCTTCTTGCCCGCCATTCGCTTGCCGCTGCCCGAGGTCGTCGACATGAAGTTGCCGATCGAGGCGTGCTTCCACAATTTGGCCATCGTGTCGATCAAGAAACGCTATCCGGGCCA
The DNA here is from genome assembly GCA_031362565.1 of bacterium. GTDB lineage: Bacteria > Krumholzibacteriota > Krumholzibacteriia > JANLSU01. Next base: position 56,297 of record JANLSU010000073.1, read on the forward strand.
CGCGGCAAAAGTGATGCATGCACTTTGGGGCTTGGGGCAGATGATGATGTGCAAGTGCATTGTCATTGTCGACCACGATGTCGACGTGCAGAACGTCCGCGAGGTTCTATGGCGAGTCGCCAACAATATCGACGCGCGGCGCGACATCGTGTTCGCGGACGGCCCGGTCGATCAATTGGATCACGCGGCGTCGCGGCCGCTCATGGGTTCGAAGATGGGAATCGACGCGACTGCCAAGTGGCGCGAGGAAGGCTACGATCGCGACTGGCCGCCGACGATCGTCATGGCGCCGGAAGTGCAAACCCGCATCGACGCCTTGTGGCCCAAGCTCGGAATCCCGTTGCGGCCGCCGGCGCTCGGCATCGGCGAGAGGCGCGGACGATGAGCGGCAGCGTGCCGTCCTCCCGCCCGGCGGGGGATGCGCCGCGCCCAGCCGGCGGCGCGGTGTTCGACGGGAAGGGTGCACCGGCGGCCGAGGTGCGGGCCATGTTCGCCCGCATCGCGCCCACCTACGACCTCTTGAACGGCATGTTGTCGGCGAAGCGCGATCGCGCTTGGCGGCGCGCCGCGGCAGAATCCATCGACCCGCAAGCGCGCCGCGTGCTCGACCTGTGCGCCGGAACCGGCGACCTGGCGCTCGAAATCGCCGCGCGGCGTCCGCAGGCCTTCGTCTGTGCAGGCGATTTTTGTTTCGAGATGCTGGTGCGCGGCAAGCCGAAGGGTCTGGCGCAAGCGGCGGCACCGGCGGCATGCGACGGGCTGCGCTTGCCGTTTGCCGACGGCACGTTCGACGCGGTGACGGCGGCCTTCGGGGTGCGCAATTTCGAAGACCTCCCCACCGGCTTGCGCGAAATGCGCCGGGTCACGCGCCCGGGCGGCCACCTCGCGGTGCTCGAGTTCTTCCGCAACGAATCGCAGTGGCGCGACGCCCCGTTCCGCTTTTACTTCCGCGAAGTCTTGCCGCGCATCGGCCAACTGGTGTCGCGCGACGGTGAGGCGTATTCCTATCTGCCGCGCTCGGTCGGCCGCTTCGCGACGCGGCGCGAGTTCACGGCCCTTCTGGCCGGCGCCGGCTGGGGCGACGTGCGCCGGCGCGATCTCACCTTCGGCATCGCGACCCTGGTGACGGCGCGCGCCGTCTGAACGGCTTGCCACGGTGCTCGCCCCCCTTCACTTCGGCAACGCCGCGAGAACCTGTTGAATGTCACCGGCGCGCTCCGGCCGGGCGTTCTTCTGGAGCAGGCGTTCGAGCGCGGTGCGGTGCGCGATCTTGAGCGCGTCATCGGCCGGCGCCGCGATGTCGGGTGTAACGCCGACACCTTCCCAGTCTTTATGGGTGATGGGACTGGTGGAGCGGCCCTCCGGCACGGCCACCGCGAAGTGTTCGGTGATCCGGTACCGGCCGGTCGGATGCGCGCCGCCGCGCGTCGTCTCGCCGACGATCGTTGCCCGCTTCAATCCCTGCAGATCGAAGGCGAACTCCTCGGCCGCGGAGTGCGTGCGCTTGCTTGTCAATACGTACACGTCGACTCCCGCCAAGTGCTTGCCGGCGGAAATGGGTGACGTCCAAGACTGCTTCGTGAAGTCCGCCGGCCGCGAATAGATATCGACGAGGTGCACGGGCTCCTCGAAGAGGTAGCTGCAAATCAAGGCCACCATGCGGCTATTGCCGCCCGGGTTGTAGCGCAGATCGACGATCAGGGCATCACAGTTGGAGAGAAAATTCATGGCGGCAACCGCGGTGTCGCCGCCGAACTGTGGATCGACGAACGAATCCAGGTCCAAATAGCCGACATTGCCCTTCAGGCGCTCGATCTTCAGGAAGCCGTTGTTGATCCAAGCCAAATCGTGCCCGCGCTGCTGTTGATCGGCCGGCGTTTCCGGCTGCGGATCCTCGGCCATCGGCGGCAAAACGGCCGGACTGAAGTGGACCTCGACGTGGGTGTCCCGGCTGACCGCTCGCAGGTGCACGGTGAGCGATTCAGCGAACGCGCCGGGGCCGGTGATGCGCGCGTACTCGCCCTTGCGCATTCGCTCCCGGAGCGATTTCTCCATCGCCTGTGCAACGTCCGGGAATACGTACGTCTGGCGATAGCGTGTGATGATGCCCTCGAGAACCTGAGACCGGGTCTTCGGATCCAGGAGTGGCGCGGTCGCGGTGCCGGTTGCTGGCGCGACGGCGCTGCGGGCGGCACCCGCGCTCACCAAGATGACTGCCAACGACGCAGTGAATGAATTGTATTTCAAGGCTGAACTCCTCAGGCGTGAAGCTGACGAAGCGGCCGGCAGATCCGGCCTGTACCCGCTTCGACGCCCGCGAGTCACTGCTGGGTTTCACCGCTGTCGAAGGCGGAACCCCTTTGACCACTCGCCGGATCAGGGGTAGGCTTCACGGACTCGCCCGGTGGTCCGGTCGGCGGCCAAGGGCCTTTGATCTCAATCGGGAGGATTCCATGTCGAAGCGTTCACGGCGCGCGCTCGCGTTCCTGCTCTTTCCAGCCGGGGTTTCCTCTGCGGCCGCGGCTTTGGCTGCGAGTGCTTCCACTCCGCCCACTGCGAAATTGCCGGCTGGGATGCGCCAGGTCACTTCCGTCGAAGGGATCACGGAATACCGGCTCGACAACGGGCTCCGCGTCCTGCTCTTTCCCGATCCGTCCAAGCAAACGGCGACCGTCAACATCACTTATCTGGTTGGCTCGCGGCACGAGGGCTACGGTGAGTCGGGCATGGCGCATCTGCTCGAGCACATGGTGTTCAAGGGCACTCCCAAGCACCCGAATATTCCGCAGGAACTCACCGCCCACGGTGCGCGTCCGAACGGCACGACCTGGTTCGATCGCACGAATTATTTCGAAACCTTCGCCGCGACGGACGAAAACCTGGATTGGGCGCTGGATCTCGAGGCCGACCGCATGGTCAATTCATACATCGCCAAGAAGGATCTCGACTCCGAGTTCAGCGTCGTGCGCAACGAGTTCGAGGTCGGCGAGAACTCGCCGCAGGAAGTTCTGACCGACCGCATGATGTCGACCGCCTATCTCTGGCACAACTATGGGAAATCGACCATCGGGTCGCGGGAAGACATCGAGCGGGTACCGATCGAAAACCTGCAGGCGTTTTATCACAAGTGGTACCAGCCCGATAACGCCATGCTGGTGGTGGCGGGCAAATTTGACGACGCCCGCACGCTGCAAAGAATCGCCGCGACGTTCGGTAAGCTCGAACGGCCGAAACGCGCTCTCCCGAACACCTGGACGGTGGAGCCGCCGCAGGATGGCGAACGCACCGTGACCTTGCGCCGCGTCGGCGACCTGCAAGTCGCTGGCGCCTTGTATCACGTACCGGCGGGTTCGCACGCGGACTACGCGGCGGTCGACCTCCTGACGTACATTTTGGGCGATACACCGTCCGGGATGCTGTACAAGTCGCTGGTCGAAACCAAGAAGGCGTCGTCGGTATTCGGCTTTTCTTTCGCACTGCGTGACCCGACGGCGCTCATCGTCGGCGCCCAGGTGCGCGCCGAGAATTCACTCGACGAAACGCGCGACATTCTCTTGCGCACCGTGGCCGATGCGGCTGCGGCGTCGCCGTCCGAAGACGCGGTGCGCCGCGCCCGCGACAGCCGGCTCAAGAATTGGGAAACGACGATGCGGAATTCGGAACGCGCCGCGATCGCACTCTCCGGCTGGGCCGCTATGGGCGACTGGCGGCTCATGTTCGTGCATCGCGACCGCCTGGAGAAAGTTACGCCGGCGGATGTGCACCGCGTCGCCCAGGCGTACTTGAAGCCCGAGAACAGCACGGTCGGCTTGTTCCTCCCGGCCAAGGAATCGGTACGAGTTCAGGTGCCGGCGAGGCCGGATGTGGCGTCGTTCGTCGAGGCCTATAAGGGCCGGGAGGCGATGGCACAGGGCGAAGAGTTCGACCCGTCGCCGGCGGCGGTCGAGGCGCGCATTCAGCGAATCGCGCTCGCGCCCGGCATTAAACTCGTGCTCTTGCCGAAGAAGACGCGCGGTGCGACCGTCAGCGCGTCGATGACCTTTCATTTGGGCGACGAAGCGAGCTTGCAGGGCCGCGGTACGGACGCGGAGCTCGCGGGCAGCATGCTGATGCGTGGGACCAAGACGAAAACCCGCCAGCAGATTCGCGACGCCGCCGACCAGCTGAAGGCGCAAATCGGGGTCAATGGCAACGCGACTGCGGCCTTGGTGAGCATCGAGACGATCCGCGACAATTTCGCCGGCGCTCTGACGCTGGCCACGGAGGCTTTGACCACCCCGGCGTTTCCGGAAGCCGAATTCGAACTCTTGCGCCAGGAAACACTCGCGGGTCTCGAAGATTCGAAGAACGACCCGCGCCAGAAGGCCTTCACCACTCTGCAGAAGCATCTGAACCCCTGGCCGCCGGCGGACCCGCGTTACGCCAACACCTCCGAAGAGAAAATGCAGCTCGTTCAGGCGGCGAAGTTGGACGGGGCGCGCAGCTTCTGGCAGGACTTCTACGGTGCATCGGCGGCCGAGATCGTCGTCGTCGGTGACTTCGACCCGGCAAGCGTCAAAGCTCAGATCGAGCAGTCGTTTGCGAACTGGAAGAGTGCGAAGCCGTTCACGCGCTTGGCAAACACCTACCAAGACCGGCCGGTCGCGCGCGTCACGGTCGAGACACCCGACAAGGAGAGCGCCGTGTTCGCCGCCGGCCAGCGGGTCCGGATGCGTGACGACGACCCGGACTACCCGGCGATGGTGCTCGGCAACTTCATGACCGGTGGTGGTTTCCTGAACTCGCGTCTGGCGGCGCGTCTGCGCCAGAAGGAAGGCCTGTCGTACGGCGTCAACTCGTCGTTCAATGCGAGCAGTTTCGATCAAGACGGGTCGTTTGGTTCTTTCGCGATCTACGCGCCGCAGAACTCGGACAAGCTCGTCGCGGCCTATGGCGAAGAGATCACCAGGATTCTGCAGAGCGGCTTCACAGCCGACGAGATCGCCGCGGCCAAAAAGGGCTGGCTGCAAGGCCGGACCGTGTCGCGGTCGACGGACCGCGAGCTGGCGCGCATGCTCGGCTCGCGCGAGTACAGCGGCCGCAAGCTCCTGTGGGACGAGGCCTTCGAGAAGAGCGTCGATGCGCTGAGCGGCGACCAAATCCTTGCGGCCATGCGGAAGCACCTCGACGAAGCGAAGATCTCGTTCGTGCAAGCCGGCGACTGGGCGAAGGCCAAGGGCGCAGGGACGGGCGTGACGTCGAGGTCACCGCAGTAGGCGAGCCGGCAGACGCGATTGACGTTTGGTTCAACGGTTGAACGGATATTCGTTGATCCAGTGAAAACCGCGCGTCCGCAACAGAAAGTTGGGCGCCTCGACGCGACGCAAGCTCACCTGCACCGAATCCGGGCCGGCCGTGCCCTGCAGCGTCAGCGTCGTCGAGTCGGGCTGGCTGTACGCCAGGTAGCCGCTCCAGTCGGGGTCGTCGCGCTTCTTGAGGGCGATGGTCTTGGTGTCGGTGTGGAGCGTCATCGCACAGCGGCGCCGGGAGCCGCTCATGTCCTGGATCGCGAGCACTTCCCGATAGTCGAAAATCACCCGTTGCCAGCGTGACACGTCCGTGGCCAAAGGCGGATGCGCCATGCCGTTCAGCACGAAACCCTCGACGTTCCAGATCCCGTAAAACGCCGGCTTCGCGGCAAGATCGCCGTACTTGTGGCGGCCGGATTGCGCGTTCGCCAGCATCAACATCGTGTAACCGACCACCCAGACCGTTCGCACGATCAACGCGGCGCGATTGAGCTCGCGGCGCACGAAGACCGGCCGGACGACGGCCGGTTCGACGGCCTGCCCGAGCAAGAACATCCTGGACAGGCGGGCCGCATCCGGCAGAACCAGGAATACGGCCATGGCAAGCAGGTGGATCGAGAAGAGTTTGACCGGCACGTCATAGCACAGGTTGAGTGCCACGACATTGGCGAGGGTTCCGAGCGCGACGAGTGCGCCGAGCAATGTCGTGCGCCGGGTGGTCAGCAGCAGGCCGCCCAGAATCTCGGCCGCGCCCGTGAAGACGTTGTATCCCTTCGAAGCCCCCATGAATGTCCACAGCAAACCCATCGGTGACGCGTCCCCAAAGGGCTGCAACAGCCGATCCAAGCCGGGATCCGGGAACTGCGACTGGATCACCTTGATCGCGCCATACTGGATCAACGTCGAAGCGAGCGAGAACCGCACGAAAATCCGCAGCCAGTCGTGGAGCCGCGAGTATTCGCGGTGCTTGCGGTCGATGAGCGTCCAAATCAAGGTCGCGACAACCGCCGCGACGGCGAAACAGAACACCTGCACGTAGTTGAAGGTCGTATCTCCGCTACCGTTGGGATGGACGGTAATCGTCGCGCCGAACACGTGGCTGCCAACCCACGGCACGACGCGGAACCAGAGACTCCGGTACGCCCCGGCGAGCTTCCAGAAACCAGGAATGAGACTCGCAGGGAACGGCAGGTTGTAGAGGACGAGATAGGTGGCGGCGAAACGGAAGGCGATCCGGTGCCAGGCCGGCCACGGTGGTGGAGGGCGATTCGCGACTGGATCGAGTTCCATCCCACAGCCTCCAAATTGCGATGCGCAACCCACGGCGGTCGCGTGGCGCCAGATGCTCAATGGTGGACGCAATACGATGCGCGGCGGGCACTCTACAGATCAATGTTTTTTTCGCGACTCGAGGCCAAGGCGTCTCGGCGTCAGCCCTTGTCCCGCAGGCGCGCGTAGCCGGTGCGGCTCACCGGAATCTCGCGGCCGTCGCGCAGGATGGCGATGCGGCGGTCCTTGGCGACCAGTTCGATGCGCACGATGCGTTCGACATTCACGGTGTAGGAGCGGTGCACTTGCACGAAGCGGGCAGGATCGAGAGCCTGGCTGAGGTCGGCGAGCGGCTGGGTCTTGAGATGCACCTTGCCGTCGGCATAGATCGCGACGTAGTCGTCCTGGGCTTCGAGCACGTCCACACGGTCCACCGGTACGACGTGCACGTGCGGCCCGTCCTTGACGACGATGCGATCGAGAAACCGCCCCGGGCCGCGACGCGACGCAACAAGCTGGGACGCGGCTTCCGATCCGGGTTGCGCGGGTCCGCCACCGGCGGGCGTGGTGGAACCGAGGCGCTGCCGCACCCGCTCGAGTGCGGCCGCCAGGCGGTCGCGTCCGAGCGGCTTCAGCAGATAGTCGACGGCACTCACCTCGAAGGCGCGCAGCGCAAACTCGTCGTAGGCGGTGACGAACACCACGAGCGGCCCGGGCGCCAGCAATTCGAGGACCTCGAAGCCGTCCAACTTCGGCATTTGCACGTCGAGCAAGACGAGGTCAGCGCGCACGGTATCCAACGCTTTCACCGCTTCGAAACCGTTGGCGCACTCGGCGACGATCTCGACGTCGGCGTGGGCCTGAAGATAATCGCGCAACAGCGCCCGCGCCGGCGGTTCGTCGTCGACGATCGCGACGCGTAACACCGGCGTCATGGCGTTCCCCCGGATTCGCTCCGCGCGGTGCCGAGTGACAACACGACTTCGAAGCAGCCGGCCGTTTGCGATGCGGCGATCGAAGTGTGGCGCGGGTCCAGGGCGCGCAGGCGCCGGCGCACATTCTCGAGCCCCAGGCCCTCGCCTTGGCGGTGTGGTGCGTCCGGGTCGAATGGATTCGTGACCCTGACGGTCAACGTGCCGGCGTGTCGCTCGGCGCCGATGGTGACCGTACCGCCCTCCAGCCGCGCGGCGATCCCATGCTTGACCGCGTTCTCGACGAGCGGCTGCAAGAGAAGCGGCGGGACTCGCGAGGCGCGGGCCTCGGGCGTGGCGCGCACTTCAACCTGCAATCGTGATCCGAAGCGCACTTGTTCGATGGCCAAGTATTTCTCGACGAGGTCGAGTTCCTCGCCGAGCGTGACCCAATCGCGGGCGCCAAGTGCCAAGGTGAGGCGCAAGAAATCACCCAGGCCTTCGCACATCCGGCGCGCTGCTTCGGGATCGCTGCCGGCGAGGGCGTTGATCGAGTTCAAACTGTTGAACAGGAAATGTGGATTGAGTTGGGCGCGGAGGGCGCGAAGCTCGGCCTCGCGCGCTACGACTTGCGACTCGAGCGCCCGGCGCTCGGCGCGGCGTGAATCCTCGAACGCCGCAATCAGGTAGTGGATCGCGGCCGAGAACAAGTACAGAGGCACGCCGAGGGCGAGGAAGGCCAGGGCGGGGACCGGCGCGTCGCTCGACGCGGCGTCGAATGCGAGCGCGGCGAGAACAGGCGTCCACGCTGCTCCCAACATCGCCCAGAACGCGCTGGCAACGATTGCGGCGACGACGAGCGAGATACCGAGACGGAGTGGCGGCGTGCGTGCCAACGGTGCGGCGCGGCACACCCACCACGACGACAAGCACACGAAAGCGTACGCCAGAGCCAGTGGGGCGGTGTACAAGGCCGCGGCCGCAAAGGGCCGCGCGGTGCCGCCGCGTCCGAGCACCGCAAACAGCAGGCCCAAGACGCCCCATGCGGCAAGGTAGACGCCGAGACGGGCGCGATTCCCCAGAATCGGATGCATCGGCTACGCGTCACGCGCGTTGCGGATTTCAACGCCACCCATCAGGACGATTCCCCTCACGTGCAGCACGAGGCCCGGCGCCGGTGGCGCCGCAGTGCGGATTTCTTCGACGCCGCCCATGATGCACTGGATTTCGTTCACGACCGCCCAGTCATCCGGAACGAGAATCTCGACGCCCCCCATCAGCACCGTCAAATCGATCGTCGCTCCCCCGGGCACGGGCTTCGCGCCGCGGACGTCCACGGTTCCGCCACCCATGATGGCGGTAAAGTCGCCACCGCGAAACGACTGCGAGGTGCACATGCGCTCGACACCGGACCAAATCGCCACCGCACTGAAGGTCTCGCCAGCCGAGGCGGTGCTGGCATCGCGGCCGGCGCCCGCATCTCCGCCCGCATCAGTCGCCGCGCTGCCGGACGCCGGCGCTCCGATCCCGGGCCAGGCATCGGTGGTGCCGCGATGCCCGCCATTCGTGCCCGGGCCATGGAAGCCGCGCCACACGATGCCGGCCCCGATCAGAATCAACACCACGGGCCAGAGTTCGTGCAGGCCCCACGGAATGTAGCCCAGATGCTGGAGAAGCAGCACGCTGCCGATCGCGATCCACAGCCAGCCGGCGGACGAGCGATGCGCGCGTCGATCGAGCAGTTTCGACACTCCAAAACCGATGAGCAGCACCGGCCACCACTCGAACGCCCGGTCGGAGTCCAAAATCCGCAAATTGTCGAGCGTCCACAAGACGCCGACAGTCACGAACGCAATGCCGAACCAGATGCGGGTGGCGAGACCGGATCCCGGACGTGTCTGCAATCCCCCGCCCCAAATGCCGCGGCGCTTGAAACGCCGTTCGGCGCTTGACCCTCTAAGCATGCAAATCTCCTTTCGACGCCGACACGACCGGCGCGCGGCGCTCGAAGGCCGGATCCAGGAGCGCGCGAACGACCATGCCAGCGCCGATGGCGATGAAGACCATCGGCCACGACGATCCCCAATCCAGCCCGTACCATTCGTTCGCACTCACCAGGAACCACAGTCCATAGAAGACCCACGACACTCCGGAAGCGACCGACCGCGACGATTTCCACGCCGCGATGCGCACGACTCCAAAACCGACGGGGAACAATCCCCACCAGGTCCACGTGTCGTGAAGATCGAGAATGTCGAGGCGGTGGAGCAGGAACAGTGTCCCCAGGGCGACGAGAACGACTCCGAATCCAATGTGGTCGGTCCGGTCATCGTAGGTTCGGTGACGCATGGCAATCTCTCCCTCTCTATTCCGGACGGCACCTCCGCCGGGTGTGTCACAGGGTACGGTCGTGCAGGCAGAAGGTGGCGCGCATTTCGGCCAGACGCGGAATCAGTCGGTGGGTGCCGCCGTCCGGCGCGGCGGGAACGGGATGGCGGCCGGGCCCGGCGGCGCCTAGAATCCGCACGGCTCGCATCCTCTTGCCACGGAGATCTTGCATGCGCCGCTTGACGTTTGCCCTGTCGTTCGCGGCGCTGTTTGCCGCTGGCCTCGCACGCGCCGTGGCACCACCCGGTGCACCGCCCGCCGTCGAGTTGGGGGAGACGCGGCCGCTCGAAACGACGCTCGGCGATCCGGCGCTGCCCACCGCGAGCGACGTCTGGCTGAACATGATCCGCGGCGCCAAACGCCAAGTGGATCTCGAGAGCTTCTACCTGTCGCGCAAGCCCGGCGAGGCGCTCGATCCGGTCCTCGACGAGATCGGCCGCGCCGCCAAACGCGGAGTGCGCGTGCGCTTGTTGCTGGATGCCGGCATGCACAAAACCTATCCACAGCCAGCCGACTCACTCGGCGGTTTACCAGGCGTCTCGGTGCGAGTCATCAACTATCGCAAGCTCGCGGGCGGCGTGCAGCACTCGAAATTCATGGTCGTCGACGAGTTCGACACGTGGGTCGGCAGTCAGAACCTCGATTGGCGCTCGCTGTCGCACATCCACGAGCTGGGGGCGCGGGTACGGTTGGTCCCCGTGGCGCAGGCATTCGGTGATGTGTTCGAGACTGACTGGGCTGCAGCGGACACCACCGCGACCCCAGCGCCGCTCGACCGTCATCCGGCAAAGTGGCCGCTCGCGTTCGAACAAGACGGCGCGCCCGGCGACCTGTGGGTGAGTGCCAGCCCGCGCGCGCTCACTCCGGCGTCGATTCCGTGGGATCAGCAAGTGTTGGTCGACGCCGTAAACAAAGCCCAGCACGAGATCGTCGCCCAGGTGCTGACCTATGGTGTGGGCGGCCGCGGGGTGAGTGACTCGACACTCCACAAGGCGCTCATTGCGGCGGCCGGGCGTGGCGTGCAGGTGAAGCTTGTTGTTTCGGACTGGGAAGTGGGCGGCCGCGGCGAACCTGATGTACGGGCGCTCGCGGCGACTCCCAACATCCAGGTGCGCATTTCGCGCGTCGCCGACTGGAGTGGCGGCTACATTCCATTCGCGCGCGTCGAGCACTGCAAATACATGGTTGCAGACTCGACCTGGCTCTGGCTCGGCACCAGCAACTGGGAGCCGTCCTATTTCGTCACATCGCGCAACCTCGCCATCACCGTCAAACATGCACCGCTGGCGCACCAGGCCCGCGGCATCTTCGAGACGAGCTGGACGGCACCGTCGGCCATGCCGCTGAATGCCGAGGCCAAGCTCGCGCGCCGCGCGCATGCCGAAACGCCGCCGCCGGGCGCGAAACTCTACGGCGAATAACGTCTGCAGCTCGAGTCGTGATCTTGGTTCCCAGTACCTTGGGCGACACACTTCGGTGTTGTCCGCCGCGCCTAGCGCGGCACACGCCCGCTCCAGCCGAGGATCCAACGCGTGCAACGGTGCGCCGGGTCGACGGGCTCGCAGTACATGAGCGGGCACCCGCCGACAATGCACTCGATCCCGCGTGCTTCGCTGTCGCAAATCGCCGCGGCCGAGACGCTGCCCGCGCCAATGGACCGGTGCAACCAGACGCGCTTCACCCCATGGTCGGCGCACTGACGCACGACGGCCGCCGCGACATTCGGATGGGTCGCGATCACGACACCATCGACCGGCACGGGAAGTGCGCCGACATCGGAAAAGCACCGGACGCCTTCGACTTCAGGTGTGTTGGGATTGATGGGGAAGACGTCGTAGCCAAAATTGCGCAGCTTGTGGAAGACCGCGTTGGCGGCCTGGCCCCGGCGGCGCGACACGCCCGCGACGGCGAAGCGCCGGCCGCTCAGAAAACGCGCCACCTGTTCAGGGATTCGTGACATGTCGACCTCCAGTCATCACTGGTCGCGGAGATTGTGCACCTGCCGGGAGATTAGCGCCATGGAGATGCGAGTGCTGCTTGCAAATTCAACGCATAGGTGGCGTCTGCGATCCTAGGACGCCAGGCGCCGCGTCCTTGACGTTGATGCCGGTCAGGCGGGGGCGCGGGCGTTGCCCTGGCGAGACGGCTTTGACCACCGAACGTCTCGAGCCGGGTATGGCGCACCTGCGTGCCGTCCCCCTGGAGCAGTTTCTGTCGATTGGTCCTTGGTGGCGGTTGCAACGGGCCGCGGTCTCCGACTATGGTCGCGCACGCGTCTTTCTCCTGGGAGGGAACCCATGCTGCGCCGTCTGTTGCCGGTGGCCGTCTGGCTCGTGAGCGCGGCGGTGCGGGCCGCGCCGGTCGATCCCGCCCTGTTTCAAGACTTGCGCTGGCGGTGCATCGGACCCCATCGCGGCGGCCGCACGGTCAGCGCTGTCGGGATCCCGGCCGAACCCAACGTGTTCTATATCGGCGTCAACAATGGCGGGGTGTGGAAGACGACCGACGCCGGACGAATCTGGAAACCGGTTTTCGATCAGCAACCGACGGGTTCCATCGGTGCGATCGCGATCGCGCCTTCCGATCCGAACGTCGTGTACGTTGGCAGCGGCGAGGGACTGCAACGGCCCGACCTCTCGACCGGTGACGGCATCTACAAGTCGGTCGATGCGGGACGCACTTGGCGTCATCTCGGATTGCGCGATGGCCAGCAGATCGGCGCCATTGTCGTCGATCCCAATGATCCCAATCGGTTGTTCGTCGCGGTGCTCGGCCATCCCTATGGCGCCAACCCGGAGCGCGGTGTCTATCGTTCGACCGATGGTGGCGAGACGTTCGAGCGCGTCTTGTACAAGGACGAGGATACCGGTGCGATCGCGCTCGCCTTCGATCCGGCGACGCCGCAGATCGTTTACGCCGTGCTGTGGTCGGCACGGCTGGCGCCGTGGGAAAACGGCCATTGGTCCGGGCCGGGCAGCGGCCTCTTCAAGTCGATCGATGGCGGAACCACCTGGCGGCCGCTGACACAGGGCCTGCCGACGTTCGATCAAGGCTTGGGGCGCATTGGGCTGTGCGTGGCGCCCTCCGACTCGCGGCGCTTGTACGCGACCGTGGAAGCATCGGCCGAGCGGGGTGGCATCTACCGCTCCGACGATGGCGGTGAAAATTGGCGCCGGGTCAACGCGGATGCGCGTCTGTGGAGTCGCGGTTCGGACTTTGCAGAGGTGCAGGTTCATCCGGACAACCCCGATATTCTGTTTGATATCAACATTGTCGCCTGGAAGTCTACCGATGGCGGCGCGACGTTCGACGCCTTCCGCGGTGCGCCGGGCGGCGACGATCCGCACCGGCTCTGGATCAATCCCTTGCACCCAGAGATCATGCTCTTGGCCGGCGACCAAGGTGCGATCGTCACGGTGAACGGCGGCGAGACCTGGTCGTCGTGGTACAACCAACCCACCGCGCAGTTCTATCATGTGAGCACCGACAACCAATTTCCGTACTGGGTCTATGGCGGCCAGCAGGAAAGCGGCTCGGTAGGCATCGCCAGCCGGGGCAACGACGGCCAAATTACTTTTCGCGACTGGCATCCGGTAGGCGCCGAAGAGTACGGGTACATTGCCCCCGATCCCTTGAATCCGAACCTGGTGTACGGCGGCAAGATCACGCGCTTCGACCGCACCACCGGCCAGGTGCAGAACATCGCCCCGGAGGCGATTCGCTCCGGGCGCTATCGCTTCCTGCGTACGGCGCCGGTGCTCTTCTCGCCGGTCGATCCGCACGTGCTGTACTACGCCGGCAATGTCTTGTTCAAGACGGCGAACGGCGGCCACAGTTGGGACATCATCAGCCCGGATCTGTCCCGCGCCCAGCTCGAGGTACCGGCGAACATCGGTGTTTTTCGAACCGCGGACCTCGAGCACATGGCGCGGCGCGGGGTCATCTATACCGTCGCGCCATCGGGGCGCGATCGCGGCACATTGTGGGCTGGTACCGATGACGGGTTGATTCATGTGACGCACGACGGCGGCAAGACGTGGACGAACGTGACGCCGCCGGAAATCACCCCGTGGAGCAAGGTGTCACTGATCGATGCCGGACACTTCGACGTCGAGACCGCCTATGCCGCCGTGAATCGCATTCGCCTCGACGACCAGCGCGCGCACGTGATGCGCACTCACGACGGCGGCAAGACGTGGCGCGAAATCGTCGCCGGCTTGCCGGACAAGCCCGTGAATGCGGTGCGCGAAGATCCGAAGCAGCCAGGGCTGTTGTTTTGCGGCACGGAGCGGGCCGTGTACGTGTCGTTCGACGATGGGGACCATTGGCAGTCGCTCCGGCAGAACATGCCGGCGACCTCGATTCGCGATCTGGTGATCAAAGCCGACGACATTGTCGTCGGCACGCACGGCCGGTCGTTCTGGATCTTGGACGACATCACGCCGTTGCGCCAGCTCCCGGCGAATGTGTCGGCGGCGAAAGCTTTGTTGTTCGCGCCGCAAACCGCCATCCGCGTCCGCTGGAACATGAATAGTGACACGCCGCTTCCGCAGGAGGAACCCGGCGGCCAGAACCCGCCCGATGGCGCGATCCTCGACTACGCGTTGAGTGCCAAACCGGCGGGTGCGGTGCGTCTCGAGGTTCTGGATGCCCGCGGCGTTCTGGTGCGCCGCTACTCGAGCGACGACCGGTTCGAATCGATCGACAGTCTCGCCAAGCAAGTGAACATTCCAACCTACTGGATCCGCCCCCCACAAATCGTTTCAACCGCACCCGGCATGCACCGGCTCGTGTGGGACTTGCACCATGCGCCCTGCGACTGGCTGCCGCCGCAGTATCCGATTGCGGCGATTTACCAGGACACGTGGCGCGAACCGCAGGGCCCGTGGGCCTTGCCGGGCACCTACACCGTCCGTTTGTCGGTGGACGGACGGGAGTTCACGCAACAGCTCGTGCTGGAGATGGATCCGCGCGTCAAGACGCCGAAAGGCGGCATCGCGCGCCAGCACGCGATCGCCATGCAGTGCTATGCGGGTTTGCAACGCCTGTGCGATGCGCTTTCGGTGGTACGCAAGGTGCGGAGTCAGTTGCAAGAAATCGCCCAACGCCAAACGGCGCCGGTCGCACTGAATTCGACCCCGGCGGCCTCGACCGCGGCCGATTCGAGCCTCGCCGGCGCGAGTGCGGCGCTCGACAAGAAGCTGGCGGCGCTGCAGAGCGAAAGCGCGCCGCCCCGCACGGGAGCCGGGGCCGGCGGCGCGCCCGCCGTCGGCCTTCTGAGAGCCGCATTCGAAGCCCCGACGCTCGGCGACGTCAACGCCCAAGAACTCGCACTCATGGATCTCGTCGAGAGCGTCGATGCAGAACCCACCACACAAGCAATCGCCACCGCCAAGGATTTGGTGGGGCGCGAAGCGTTGGCGCTCGGACGGTGGCGCGCACTTGCCGCCGCCGACGTGCAGGCGCTCAGCGCCAGACTCGCGCGGGCCGGCCTGCCGGCACTCGTCGTCGAGCCCGAGGGTCCGAAGTGATCGTGTGCCGTGACCTGGTGAGTCTATGGTATTTTACCAAGCCTCTGGCGCGGCGGCGGCTGTCGGCCCGCGTCCCGGATTTTAGGGCTGCACGACGGACCTTCGTTCAGCCGCCATCGAATCACCCCACGAGGTTTGTTTCGCGATGAACACGATGACGACTCTCTTGCTGGCAGGCGCTATGACCACATTGCAGACCGCGTCCCAGACCGATCTCCAGACCATGTCGGCGCGATTCGCGCCGGTCGAACTCCGCGCCGATGTATCGAAGTTGTCGCCCGGCGATCGCGCGGCTCTGGCCAAGCTCGTCGAGGCAGCCCGCATCGTCGACGTCCTGCAACTCCGCCAACGCTGGGCGCAGAACGAGGCGCTGTGGGCGGCGCTCCAGAAGGACACGTCGCCGCTCGGCAAGGCGCGGAGCGCCTATTTCTGGCTCAACAAGGGGCCCTGGTCGGTGCTCGACGACAACAAGGCGTTTTTGCCGGCGATTGCCGGCATCGAGATCCCGGCCGAAAAACCGGGCGGCGGCAACTTCTACCCCGGCGATGCGACCAAGGAAGAACTCGATGCATGGATGAAGGGTTTGCCGGACGCCGAGCGGACGCAGGCCCAATGGTTCTTCACCGTGATCCGGCGTGACGCGGCGCGCAAGTTCACCATCGTGCCGTATTCACAGGAATACCAGGCCGATCTCGAAAAGCTGGCGGCGCTCACCAAGGAAGCGGCGGCGCTCACCAGCAACGCCTCACTGCGGCATTTCCTCGAGCTGCGGGCGGCGGCGTTCCTGAGCAACGACTACTTCGATTCGGATGTCGCATGGATGGATCTCGATTCACCGGTGGACGTGACGCTTGGACCGTACGAGACCTACAACGACGACTGGTTCGGCTACAAAGCGGCGTTCGAAGCCTACGTGAGCGTTCGCGACGACAAGGAAACCGACAAGGTGCGGTTTTTCTCGAGCCACATGCAGGAACTCGAAGACAGCTTGCCGATTGCCGCCGAATACCGCAACAAGAAGGTCGGCGCTGCGGCGCCCATGGTCGTGGTGAATCAAGTGTTCAGCGCCGGCGACGGCAACATGGGAATCGCGACCGCCGCCTACAACCTGCCGAACGATGAGCGCGTCGTGAACCAAAAGGGTTCCAAACGCATCATGTTGAAGAATATCCAGGAACTCAAATTCAAGACGACGCTGACGCCCATTTCGAAGATCGTCCTGCGTCCGGCGGATCAAAAGAACTTGGACTTCGACGCCTTCTTCTCACACATCCTGGCGCACGAAATCACCCACGGCTTGGGGCCGCATGCGATCCGTGTCGGTGGCAAAGACACCACACCACGCCAGGAACTCAAAGACACGTACTCGACCATGGAAGAGGCGAAGGCGGATGTGACGGGGCTGCATGCGCTGGCGGTTCTCATGGACCGCGGCCTGCTGCCGAACGCCGAGGCCGATCGCCACAAGCTGTATACGACGTTCTTGGCGTCGTCGTTTCGCACCCTGCATTTCGGACTCACGGACTCGCATGCGCGTGGCATGGCGATGCAGTTCAACTTCCTGTGGGACAAGGGTGGGTTCGTGGCGAACTCCGACGGCACGTTCTCGGTGGACTTTGCGAAGATTCGCCAGGCGGTCAGCGATCTCGACCACGAGCTGCTCATGATCGAAGCGACCGGCGACTATGCCGGCGCGAAGAAGATGATGGCGGAACTGGTGGTCGTGCGCCCCGAAGTGCAGAAGGCGCTCGACAAGCTGGCGGCGTCGGTACCGAACGACATTCGCCCGGTGTTCGTTACTGCGAATGAAATCGCCGGCCGGCCGGCGCCGGCCGCCCGGTGAGACGGTAGCGGCGCCGAGCGCAGGCTTTTCAGCCACCGAGGCAATAGGGGCCCCCGGCCCGTGTTGCCTACGCCGTAGCTTGTTCGTCCGTCGAGGTTCCGCGTCGGAAAACCAGGTGGTCCACTGGTTGCCAGGCCTGTTCCCTGGCGTGCGTGCGACACGCGCCGGTCTAGCAAAAGGCTCAAGTCCGGCCCGGTTGCGTTGCTCCGCGGGAGCTTTCCAGTCTCCAGCACGCAGACCTCGTCCGAATTCCCGCCGTTGCCGGCGTGAACTCTTTTCCGTCGTGCGTCATCCTACCGTTCGTCCACACGGCACCGCGCGAAGCTTCCTTGAAGTTCTCGTGAGATGCGCTGTTTGGCGTAACTGCAGGCCAACCTGCTGTTCGCGGCGCGCGGCACGCGGCGCGCCGGCGACGGAGCACGAAGATCGGCGCGCACGCGGGCGGTGAAGGCGGAGCAAGGGCCGCGCAATCCGAAGCGGACCGGCTCGACCAGAGCGAGCCTATTCGGCCCACGACGACCCGCTGGATCGATTGCCGGCTCCGGACGGCGCTGCTCGGTTGGCCCTGCCCCGCCTCACGACTTCGCTCGACACCCTTACCGCCGCCCGAAGGGGGCTCGCATGCTAGCAGCGTCAATGTGAGCCCGGTGCGAAGGTTCATTGAGATCTGCTCGCAGTTCCGTACGCTCCGCGACCGAACCAACGTCTCACGCCAGCCACATGGAACCTTCACGAGCCTTCGTTAGGATCGAATGAGTGAAGCATTCGTGAGCTTGAAGCCATCGCTTCCAGGGGTTCAAAGGAGAACGGACCATATGAGACCAGGCGTGTTCATTACACTCGTCCTGATTGCCGCCCTGGGGATTTCGGGCGCGATCTACGGCGTGCTTCTACCCGACTACATCAAGGCGGGGGGGCCGCTCGTCGTTGTCCTCATGGCGCTCTCGATCATGGTCATCGCGTTCTCCGTCGAGCGCCTGCTGGCGCTCCAAAAAGCCCAGGGCACGGGTTCTTTGGCGACATTCCTGAAGCGCGTCCAGAGCCAGGTCGAGGCCACGGACATCGAAGGCGCGATCGAGAGCTGCAAGAAGCAACGTGGCTCTTGCGCCAACATCATGCGCGCCGGGCTCGAAAAGTTCCGGTCGACGCGCGGCCAGCTCGATGCCAAGACGGTCCAGCAGGAAATGCAAGCCGCCATTCAGGAATCCATGATGCTCGAGTATCCGCTCCTGGAGCGCAATCTCTCGGCGATTTCGACGATCGCCTCGATCGCCACGCTCGTCGGCTTGCTCGGCACGACGCTCGGCATGATCCGGTCCTTCAAGGCACTCGCCCAAGCCGGCGCGCCGGATGCCATTGCGCTGTCACTCGGTATTTCGGAGGCGCTGGTCAATACGGCAGGCGGACTGCTCGTCGCCATCGTCGGCATCATCGCCTACAACTACTTCTTCAATCGCATCGACAACTTCACGTACCAGATCGACGAAGCAGCGAACTACGCCATGGTGCAGACCCTGGCCGAGAAGCTCGCCGCCGCGCCCGAACATGAAGCGCGGCCGCTGGCCGAAAAAATGTCGGCGTGACAGGAGCAGTCATGGTGCGCAAAAAACTGGGCCGGCTATCGGTCTTCATCGACATGACGCCGATGGTCGATGTTTCCATGCTGCTCCTGACGTTCTTCATGCTGACGACGCAATTTCGTCCCGCCGCCGAGGCCGAGATCGTCCTGCCGACTTCGAACTCGGCGATCAAGCTCCCGGAGTCCGACGTGATGACGATCACGATCAGCAAGGACAACCGGATCTTCATTGGGGTCGACTCGCAGCGTTTGCGCGGCGAGCTGTTCGGCACCGGCAACGCGTTGAGTGGCGGCGTACACGTGGAGAACATGGAACAACTCGCAACCCTGCTCATGCAGGCGAGGACGCTGAATCCGAAGCTGCGCACGGTCATCAAGGGCGACCAAGGCGCGCCGTACGGCCCCGTGCAGGACGTCATGGATGTTCTACAGCGAGTCAGGATCACCCGTTTCAATCTCGTGACCGATCTCGAGAAGAGCTGAGGCGAACAGTATGGCCGGCGGCGACATGGGAGCTCCGCGCCAGGCGCGGCACGGCAACAAACCTCACAAGGCGCGGCGGCGCCTGAATGTGCGCATCGACATGACGCCCATGGTGGACGTTGTGATGCTGCTCATCACGTTCTTCATGCTGACGACCGTGTTCAACACGCCTCAGACCATGGAAATCAACATGCCGTCGGAGGAAGGCGCGACCGTCGAAGTGGCGGAATCGAACCTGCTGACGCTGCGTGTTTCGCACGGCGACAAGATCTTCTGGAACATCGGCGTGGAGCCGCCCCGGGGTTTGGAATTCGACCAGCTGCGGCCGCTCCTGCTGCGCGAGATCGCGGCCAACCCGAAGCTCATCACGCTGGTCAAGGTCGACCGCACGAGCAGCTACAAGTCCATGGTCGATGTGATGGATGAGCTGAACCTGGCCAGCATTTCACGGTTCAGCCTGGCGCCGTTCAAGGATTTCGACCGCGAACTGGTCGACGCCGCAGCCGCGCCGTGAAGCGGCGAGTTGCTGAGGAGACGGTGTTGAAAATGACATCCGGCGGCGCCTACGGCGCCATCGAACTGAAGCAAGTCGAGCACCGCAACATGACGTGGGCACTGGCCATCGCCGGCCTGCTGCACGTCGTGCTGGTTGGGGCTTGGTGGCTCTCGACGCGTCTCGGTGGCGAAGAGCCGCCGTCGCGGACGGTGCGCGTCATGAAGTACAGCGAGCTCGGCCCACCGCCGTCGGTTTCGAGCGCCAACGCTCCGGCAGCGCTGGCCATCAAGATGCCCGTTGCGCCCGTCCAACCGCGCATCGCGGTGCCGGTGCCGGTTCCGGACGAACAGGTGCCCCTCGAACAGACGATTCCAACCCAAGAGGAAGTGTCGGCGCCGGTCGCCGATGCCGGCGACGGCACCGGGACACAAGTCGAGCCGGACATCGCCGTCGACAAAATCGAGTCCAACGCGCCGCCGCCGGACTTCGTCGCTTTCGAGAAGGAACCGCAGGTGGTGCACCGGATCGAACCCGCGTATCCCGAAGCCGCCAAGCAGTCCGGCATCGAAGGCGCGGTTTTCGCGAAACTCTGGATCGACAAGGAAGGCAAGGTGAAGGACGTCGTGATCCTCAAATCGCCTTCTGAGTTATTCAACCAAGCGGTGATCGACGCGGCCAAACAGTGGCTGTTCACACCGGCCGTCATGAACAGCGGTCCCGTGGCCGTGTGGTTCCCGGTCAAGTTCTCGTTTCACCTTTCCGGATGACGGGTGCGGCGCGGCGCGGGCGCTACCACCCCCAAGGAGGCATCGTTCGAATGAGAATGCATCGACCGCATCACGGACTTCGCGTTTCACTTGCCATGCTTGCGGCGCTCGCAACCGGCTGCGCCCGCGTGCCGGCCGAATCGCCGACGCGCGGCGCATTGCGCGTCGCAGCCGCCGAATCGCATGCGCCGCTTGCGGCGCGCGAAGCGGCGCGCTTCACGAGCCTGTATTCCGACGCCCAAGTGCAGGTGCGGAAAACGACGACCCGCGAGGCGTACGTGGCATTGTTTGCAGACAGCGTTCGTCTCGCGGTCGTCGACCGTCCGCCGAATGCCGAGGAGCAGCAGGCGATCGAGGAGTTGGGGCTCGAGATCCAGGAGGTGCCGATCGCCGAAGATGCGCTTGGTATCGTCGTGAACAAGGCCAATGCTCTCGAGAGCCTGTCGACGGGAGAGATCGCGGCGCTGCTTTCTGGCCTCGTCGCCGACTGGCGCCAGGTGGATGGCGCGGGACTCTCGGGACCCGTGACGCTCGTCACGACGGGCCGCAACTCCGGCGCCTGGGAACTCTTGGCCGGGAATTTCTTCGCGGCGCATGGGCCGATCCGGCCGGGCGTCGTGGCGTCGAGCCAGAGCGATGTGCTGGCGCGGGTCGCGGCCGATCCGCGGGCGCTCGGCGTCGTCTCGGTTGCAGCTCTGAAGGAACCAGTCAATTCCAACGTCGCGGCGGCATCGGCGGCGAGCACCACCACCGCTGCGGGCTGGGCACCCGGGGTCGGCGCATCGCAACGATCGGGCAACGTCCGCGCGCTCGCGATCGCCGGCGTCGATTCACTGGGGCAGCCGGTTCGCCACGCATTGCATCAAGCGAACATTCATCTCGGCTTCTATCCGCTGCACTACCCGGTCTATGTCGTCTTCAACACGAAATCCCTGCTGGCGGCGGGATTCAGCGCGTTCGTGGCGAGTGCACCCGGTCAAAAGCTGGTTCTTGCAGCCGGCCTCGTACCCGCGACGATGCCCGTACGAATCGTCCAACTGGACTGAAAGGGAATGGGTCGCATGCGACAAATCGCCATGGCGATGTTCACGACACTTGGTCTGATCGCCGCAGTCGGACCCGCCGCGGCCGGGCCGCAAGACGACGGTGGGCGGGCGAGCGCCGCGGATCTGATCGACAAAGGCCGCCAAGAGATCACCGCCGGTGCGTTCGATGCAGCCATTCGCACCCTCACGCTGGCGCGCGAAAAGGCGCCGGACGACGCCGGCGTCTACAACGCGCTCGCGGATGCATACATCAAATCCGGCACCGAGCCGATGGGCGTCATGCAGTTGGAAAAATCTCTGGCCCTCGACTCGACGCAGGTGGACACCCGGCTGCGCCTCGCCGAAATTCATTCGCGCAACCGGCGCTGGAACGAAGCTGGACGGCAGTATCAGGCGGTCTTGCGCCGCAATCCCGACAACGATGCCGCCGCACTCTTGCTCGGGCATTTGTATCTGATGGCCAAGCAACACTCGAGCGCCGCACGGGCGCTGGCCGGCTACGTGGCGCGGCATCCCGCCGACGAGCCGACAGCGACCGAGTATCTCGATGCCCTGGCCAAAAGCGGCCAGGACGCCGGGCTCGCCGTCGCTGCCGAGTCGATTCTGAAATCGCTGCCGGACTGGGTTCCGGCGCTGCGCTACGCGGCACGGGCCCGCGCCCGCCTCGGCAAACCAGAGGCGGCGCTCGAGCACTACCGGCGTCTCGAGGCGCTGCAGCCGCTCGGTGCCGAGGATGCATTCGTGGTGGGCCGTTGCCATTTGACTCTCGACGACGAGGCGGGCGCGGCACCCTGGTTCGAGCGTGCGCTTGCTGATTCGCTCGACAGCCGCACCGATTGGTCCGAGCCGGCGGGCCGATTCATGCGGCGCCAATCCTGGCCGCTCGCCGCACGCTTGTACGAGCGGCGGATCGCTCAGGACTCGATGTCGGTGGGCGCCTGGGTGAACTACGCGCTCTGCGAACAACAGATGAAGAACTACGAGACGTCGCGGCGGGCGCTGGTGCGCGCCGTCGCACTGCGGCCCGACTACATTCCCAGCCAGTACGCACTCGCGACGATCTACGTCCAGATGGATTCGACACGGGCGGCGCGCCGGCAGTTCGACCGGGTGGCCCAACTCGGGATCGGCCACGAGGACGAGAATCGCGACGCGCTCCGCCAAGCGTACCGCTACGTGAGCGTCGCGCAACTCCTCGACAAGAATTGGAGTTCGGCGCTCGAGACTCTGGAGAGAGCACTGCGGCTCGATCCAAAGGATGTCGAACTCCGCCTGTACCGCGCCCAGGCGTTCTTGGCCACGAATCGCAAAGCCGATGCACGGCGGGAGTTCGAAACGGTGCTCGAGCTGCAGCCGGCGAACAAGGCAGCGAAGAAGGGCCTCAGTCTCGTCGCGCAGTACAACTGAGCGCGACGGGCCGGTTCGTTGTGGGGTCGATGATTTC
This sequence comes from bacterium, assembly GCA_031362565.1. GTDB lineage: Bacteria > Krumholzibacteriota > Krumholzibacteriia > JANLSU01. The sequence continues at coordinate 79,342 of JANLSU010000073.1, forward strand.
GTTGCACCGTTCAACGTTGGTCCGATGCTCACACGCACCACGCACAAGTCTGATGAATTCGTGAAGCACCCTTAATCGCATCCCAACCGGCGAGGCCTAGACTTTGTTCGCTGTCGGATCCACCGCGGCGACGAGTGGTTGGCTCGCGGGTCGAGCCATGCCCCGAGACCTGAGAGGTTGAACCGTTCATGAGCAAACTCGTCGTTGTTGCGGCTCTCTGCAGCCTTCTGGGCTACGCCAACAGTGGGGCGGCCCAAGGTTTGGGCAGCGTCACGGGCACCGTGCACGATCAAAAAACCGGCGAGGAGTTGGTCGGTGCCAACGTCGTCTTGGTCGGAACGAGTCTCGGTGCTTCTGCAGACCTGGACGGCAAGTTCACGATTCGTAACGTACCGCCGGGTCCGTATGACGTCCGGGTTTCGTACATCGGCTACACGCCGAAGGTCGTGCAGGCACTAACGGTGCGCGCCGACCAGGCGACCACTTTGGATGTCGCGCTGGGGCAGGAGGTCGCGGAAGCCAAGGAAGAGGTCGTGGTCACGGCCGAGCGCGTCCTGTCGACCGAAGCAGCCGTGCTGTCGGAGCGCAAGAAATCCGCCACGATCGGCGACGCGGTGAGCGCCGAACAAATCAAGCGGTCGCCGGACGCCACCTCGAGCGATGCTCTCAAGCGGGTCACCGGCCTGACGATCGTCGACGACAAGTTCGTGTTCGTACGCGGCGTCACCGACCGCTACAACGCCACGTCGTTGAACGGCACCAGCGTCACGAGCACCGACACGGACGTCGACCGCAAGAGTTTTTCGTTCGATTTGGTGCCGTCGAACCTGCTCGAAAACACGGTCGTCGTCAAGACCGCGACCCCCGACCTGCCCGGCGATTTCAGCGGCGGTCTGGTACAGGTCAACACGCTCGACTTCCCAACCAGCCGTACGATCCGCCTGTCGCTGTCGTCGGCGCTGGATGCCAGTACGACGCGCAAAACCATGTTCGCAGCCCCGGCCGGCGGCCACGATTGGCTGGGGCGCGACGATGGCAGCCGGGCGCTGCCGGGCGGCAATTTGACCGGCAACGCGCTGGCGCACGAACTGCACAACACCTGGCAGTTGCGCTCGCTCGACGCACCCTTCGACAACGCCGCGAGTCTCGCGGTCGGCGACCGCCACCCGATCGGCAACGACGAACTGGGATATGTGGGGGCGCTCTCGTACCGCAACACGTACCAGACGAGTTCGTTCGAGCTGCGGCCGTCGTTTCAAGGCGTTCCACTCTTGGATTTCACTGGCGATCGCTACAAACGCGCCGTGCTGTGGGGTGGCCTGCTGAATCTCAACTACAAGCTGCGGGGTCTGAACAAGCTCAGCTTTCGCAACAACTACAATCAGTCCGCACAAGAAAAGGTCATCGTCTCTTCCGGCCTGCCGACGAGCGGCGAGTTCACCCGCAAACAGGTCGCCGAGTGGGACGAGCGCTCGTTCTACCTGAGCCAGCTCGCGGGCGAACACAAGATTCCGGCGCTCGGCGGCCTGGTCGCCGAATGGAAGGGCTTCTATTCGAAATCCAGGGCCGAGGAGCCGGATCGCAAGCAAGCTTCCTACGAGCGTGCCTCGAGCGGTGCCTTTGCGCTGCGCGAAAACTACCGGACCTGGTCGACCCTGGACGAAACGTCGCGGGGCGCAAATACGGACTTGGCGTGGTCGCACGGACGCAGCCGCATCAAGACCGGCGCGGCATTCGAGCGCCGGGCTCGCGACTACGGAATTCGCGCCTTTGCGACCGATGCCTCGCACGTGGTCGCGCCGAACTACGACTTGCTCGTCCTGCCCATCGAACGGGTGTTCGCCCCGGAGAACTATGGCGCGGGCAAGTTCTCGTTCGTTCCGGTCACGACGTTTACGGGCGAATATGACGGCCGGCAAGATGTCCGCGCCGGCTACGCGATGGCGGACGAGCAGCTGACGCTCCTCGGCCGCGGGCTGCGGGTGGTGGGAGGGGTGCGGGTCGAAGACGCTGAAATTCTGGTGCACAGCATCGCGCAGACCGGCGACCCGCGCCCGGTCACGGTGCGCGTCGCCAACACGGATTGGCTGCCATCCGCGAACTTGACCTGGGTTCTCGGCGACGAGTTGAATTGCCGGCTGGCCTATGGCCGTTCGGTGAACCGGCCCGAGTTTCGCGAACTGGCCGACGTGCTGTACCTCGACTTCGACGCCGAGCAGAACGTCATCGGTAATCCCGATCTGAAACGGGCCCGAATCGACAACTACGACGCGCGGCTGGAGTACTTCCCCAATCCCGGCGAAGTCTTGGCCGCGAGCGTGTTCTACAAGCAGCTCGACAATGCGATCGAGGAACGGCTGCTGCCCTCTCCCGAACGCTTTGTACGCACTTGGTTCAATTCACCGGACGGCAAGAACTACGGCTATGAGCTGGAGGCGCGGAAATCGCTCGGGCTCCTGGGCGCGCCGTTGCGCGGCTTCTCGCTGACCGGCAACTACACGCGCATCAAGTCGAGCATTTCGTACACGGAGACGCGGACCGGAGCCGGTGGAGGCGCCGTGACCACGGAGCGCGAACGAGTCATGCAAGGCCAGTCGCCGTGGTCGGCCAACGTGTCGCTGCTGTACGCGGCGCCGCCGCGCTTCGGCACGTCGGTGAATGTGCTGTACGGCAAAGTCGGGCGCCGTCTGCAAGACGTCGGCGATTCCCGCGACGAAGACGTCTACGAAGAGTCACGTGACTTGTTGGATATCGCGGTCACACAGAAGTTCCTCCGGCGCTACGACGCCAAGTTCGCAATCAAGAACGTGCTTGGCGAAGACGAGGTCCTGACCAGCGGCCGCGAGAAATCGACTTTCTCGCGCATCTCGCGAGGCACGGCCTATTCCCTGGCGTTCGCGATGGGGCTGTGAACGTTTCCCGGAGGTTGTCGGCGGCAAAATACGACACAGCATGTCGCACGACACCAAAGGTTGATCGAGGGCGGGATGTCACTGCAACTTACAACGGAAGGCCGAACTGAAATGAAGAATACCTTATTGAGGACGGCGCTGGTGCTGGCGGCGTGGAGCGCCATCGCACAGGCGCGTCCGGTCGTGATCATCGGCCCGGGGCTCAATACCGGGCGAACGATCTATCACCAGCACTTCAATCGCACTCTGCATGCGGATTCGCTCTACACGTTGACCGGCCAGTATCTCGTGGACTCGCTCTTCAGCATGACGATCGAGCCCGGAACGATCGTGCAGGGCGACACGGCGGCAGTGCTTGTCGTGACCCGCGGCGCGAAGATCTTCGCGAACGGTGAGCCGTGCAACCCGATCGTATTCACGAGCCGCAAACCGGCCGGACTGCGAAATCGCGGTGACTGGGGCGGCGTTGTCCTCTTGGGCGCCGCGCCGATCAACAAGGTGAACCCGTTGATCGAAGGCGGCATTCTGCAGGGAACCTATGGGGGCAATAACGCCAACGACAACAGCGGCGTCCTCAAGTACACCCGCATCGAGTACTGTGGCTACCGGTATCAACTCAACAACGAGATCAACGGCTTGACCTGTGGTGGCGTCGGCGCCGGGACCCAAATTCACCACATCCAGGTCAGCTACTCGTTCGATGATAGCTACGAGTGGTTTGGCGGTACGGTGAATGTCGATCACTTGATTGCAATTGGCGGTACGGACGACGAGTTCGACACCGATTTCGGATACTCGGGCAAGGCGCAGTTCTTGTTCGCGGTGAAGGACCTCAACTACTGGGATCCGACCGGCCAGAGCAACGGCTACGAATCGGACAACGACGCTTCGTCGGCTTCGACGGACCAGCCGTACACCTCGGCGGTGTTCTCGAACTGCACGCTCGTCGGCCCGGAGCGGACCGATGCTTTGCTGGGTACCGTGCCCCTCGCGGCGACTTTCGAATACAGCGCCGTTCTGCGCCGCTCGACCAAGGAGTCGATCTTCAACACGGTCATCACGGGCTATCCGTTTGGACTGAGTCTGCGCGACGCGACGACGCAGAACTGGGCCAACACTGCCGAGCTGCAACTCCGCAACGTGAGCATTACGGCAACCAAGATTCCGACGGGCTCGACGACGGTGCATGACCAAGTGCGCTGGGCGGGCGTCAACACGTTCTTCAATACGCCCGCCTTCAGCAACATCGGTTCGGCGCCGCGCAATCCGAGCGCCGTGTTGCTCACCGACATGAGCAACCTCAACAATCCGAATCCAGTGCCGGCAGCGGGTTCCGAATTGATCAACAGCGCCAGTTTTGCGAGTGCGAAGCTCGCCGGTCTTCAGGTTGTGACCTATCGGGGCGCATTCGACCCCGCGGTGCCGATGTCGCAGCAGTGGACCAAGTGCTGGACGAACTTCGATCCGCAGGGGTTCTGGAATCCGGCCACCGACGCGCCGGAGGAAATTGCCGCGCCACGCGCCGGCCGGCTCGAGCAGAATGTGCCGAATCCCTTCAATCCGCGTACCGCGATCCGTTTCAAGGTGCCGGTGCGCGGCCACGTGACGCTGAAGGTGTACAACGCCCGCGGCGCACAAGTAGCGACTGTCGTCGATCAAGAGATGCCGGCAGGCGCCTACGAACGTTCGGTCGACATGACACAACTTCCATCCGGTACTTACTTGTACCGTTTGAATGCACCGGGCGTGACCGAGTCGAAGAAAATGGAGATGGTGAAATAAGGCAAGTCACCGTCTGCAAAGTCTGCGGCTCGTCGTGGGGTGGCCCTACTCGGAGGGGCCACCCTACATTTGTTTGGGCCAAGGCCCCCACACTCGCCGTCGCCGCCGTCGTGGTACCATCCGGGTTCGGGGCCGGCCGCGGCCCGTCCCAGGAGCGTGACCATGGAACGGCTGACCGGCGGCGCCACACGCCGCCTCATCGTCGGAATCTCCGGTGCGAGTGGCGCCCTCTACGCGCAGCGGACGCTCGTCGCGCTCGCCACCACGCCGCACCAGGTCGAAGTCGTCGCATCCAAGGTCGGGGCGGAAATTTTCCGCCAAGAGACCGAGCAAGCACTGCCGCGATTCATCGAAGAATTGGTGGCCCGCGGTGCGCGCCTGCGCCTCTGGGATCCCAACGATTTTTACGCGCCATTTTCGAGCGGCTCCCAATCGTGTGACATGGTCGTCGTGCCGTGCAGCGGCGGAGCGCTGGGCCGCATCGCGTTCGGGACCTCGCCGGATCTCCTGTCGCGTGCCGCGGACGTCTGCCTTAAAGAGGGCCGGCGGCTGGTGCTCGTGCTGCGGGAGACGCCGCTTTCCGAAGTACACCTGCGAAACATGCTGCGCCTGCGGCGCGCGGGTGCGGTGATTTTGCCGGCGGCCCCGGGTTTCTATTCGCATCCCAAAGACTTGGTCGAACTCGCCGACAGTCTCGTGCAACGGGTGTTCGATCAACTCGAAGTCGACGTGCCGGTGTTTCGCCGCTGGCGCGAGCGCGCCGCGGAGATGCGGCCACCGGGCCCCGAACCCGCGAGCGGCACCGGCGAAGCGCGGGCCTGATCGCGCCGCTTCATCACCAACACCGGCGCCGCGTGGTTCTGCACCGCACGCAGCGCGTTCGCGGAGTAACTTCGTCCATGCAGCGTTTGCGACTCTTGCTCGACATGATCAAATTCGAGCACACCATTTTCGCGCTGCCCTTTGCGCTTCTGGCGTTGTTTCTAGCGTCCGACGGTTGGCCGGCGCCACGCACCCTGCTCTGGGTGCTCGTCGCCATGGTCGGGGCGCGCAGCACCGCGATGGCGATGAATCGCATCGCCGACCGGCACATCGATGCCGCGAATCCGCGCACCAGCAGCCGCCATCTGCCCGCCGGCCTCGTCTCCTTGCGCGCGGCTTGGGCATTCGCGCTCGGATCGGCGGCACTCTTCGTTGGCGCGGCAGCACGTCTGAACTCCTTGACGCTCGCCTTGTCACCGGTGGCCCTGGCGGTTGTGTGGGGCTACTCGTGGACGAAGCGCTTCACGTGGGCGTCGCATCTCTTCCTGGGGCTCGCTCTCGGACTCGCGCCGCTGGGTGCATGGATCGCGGTGCGCGGCCGTCTGGACGCGCTGCCGCTCGTGCTTGGCGCCGGCGTCGTGTTGTGGGTGGCGGGATTCGACACGATCTACGCGTGCCAGGATGCGGACTTCGACCGGGCGCACGGTCTGTTTTCACTGCCGGCCCGCTGGGGCACACGCGGCGCGCTGCGCGTGGCGCGCGCCCTGCACATTCTCATGCTGGCGACTTTTGCATTGCTTGGTGTGGCATTCGGCTTCGGCTCGCTCTACGCGGTCGGGCTCACGTGTGTCGCGGCCCTCGTCGTGGCTCAGCACGCGCTCGTGCGAGCGAGCGATCTGCGTCACATCGATGTTGCTTTTTTCAACGTGAACAGTATCGTGGGCGTGCTCTTGATGGCCTTTACGCTCGCCGATCGTTTCTTGCGGCGGTGAATCAAAGGCAGACGCGGTGCGGAATGCGCGGCCATGGCCGCCGTCTCGCGCCGCCTCGGCAGGAACGCACGCTCGGACGGCCTGGAGTTTGCACAGATCCGTCACGTGTGTCTCGTAGGACGCGACCGCGGCTCCGCCGGAGCAGGGACGCGCCGGGGGAAGCCGGGCAGGGTGGGGCGGACGAGAACCGGGACGAGGAGGCTCGACCATGTCGCGCGTACGCATCGGTGCAGTTTCATTTCTGAACACGCGTCCACTGGCGCACGGCCTGCAATCGGGTCCGGACTACGTCGTGAGCTACGATTCGCCGGGAAATCTCGCTGAAAAGCTCCGTTTGGGCGAGATCGACGTCGGTCTCATCCCGATCGTCGAGCATTTGCGCGGCGTCGGCGACTCCTACGTGCCTGGAATCGGGATCGCGTCCGACGGGCCGGTTCGCACCGTCAAGCTGTACAGCCGCGTGCCGTTCGAGTCGTTGCACGATGTGGCCGTTGATGGCAGATCGCGGACGTCGGTGGCGCTGCTTCGCATCCTGCTCTCGGAGCGCTTCGGTGTGACGCCGGACTTCTACAGCCACAGGGCCGACCTTCCCGACATGCTGCGGGCGCACGAGGCGGGTCTTGTCATCGGCGATGCGGCGTTCCCGGATACCGGCGCACCGCATGTCTGGGATCTGGGCCAGGCGTGGAAGGAACTCACCGGGCTGCCGTTCGTGTACGCCGTATGGACGATGAATGAGGGCGTCGATCGTGAACGCGTCGGGCGCTGGCTCAAGGATTCGCTCGCCTCGGGTCTTTCGCACCTCGAAGACATCGCCGTGCAGGCGGTGGAATCGGTGCCGGGCGAGGAAGCGCCGTCGCTGCTCCGCTACCTGCGCGACAACCTGCATTTTGTGCTCGGCGATCGCGACGTGCAGGGGATCGAGACATTCCAAAAGCTTTGCCAGCGCTACAATCTGATTCCGGCGAGCACGACGCCGCGGATTCTGGCGGCGGCTCACCCCTGACCGTAAAGACTCGCGGGCCGGCGTTGTCTCCAGGCCGGCGCCTTCGGGTCGGAGCGTGCGTGCCTGGCGCTCTCAAGCGCCGCTCTGCCACGCCGGTCCCAGTGTTTCGCGCTCGTGCCGCAGCACGAAATCCGCTGCCGCCCACAAGATGAGCACTCCCACGAGATGCACTGCGGTGACCGCCACGAGCGGTCCGTGCCGGAGCGCCGGCCAGAGAATCGGCACGTGCGCCGAAGAGAAGAAAAATCCAACGCATGCCGCCAGCCCCACCCGCCGGGCCCAGGGTGCCCCGTTCTCGCCGGCGCGCAGAACCGCCAGCATCAGCACCGGCCACACGAACAGCATCGCTGCCAGGGTCTGAACCCAAGTCAATTTCATCAGCGCCAGCAACGCCAAGACCACGAAGCCGAGTTCGAGCGGCACGAGTGCCGCGGCGCGCCGTCGGGCCGCTAAGCGTCGCAGTGTCGCCCATCCAACCACCGCCGCTGCCATCACCGACAGGACGCGTTTCAATCCCGGCGCATCGAAGGGTGAATTCACCCAGGCACTCGGGACGAGAAAGCGCGACAGCACGGCGTCGAGACTCTGGTTCATGGGCGGGGCGACTTCGTCACGCACCCCAGGCAGGATCGCATCGCGGACGTACGCCGTGATGATTCCCGGCCCCCAATGGACGATCGCCGGCACCATGCTGAGGGCGAGCCCGAGAAGGGCGATTCCCGCCGCCCGGCGCCGCCCGCGCCAGGCAACGAACGGCAAGAGCACCACCGGCACGAGCTTCGCCCACGTCGCGAGGCAGATCGCGCCGGCGAGCAGCATGTCGCTCGCGAGATTCGATCGGCTCGCTTCCGGTGCAACCGGGGTTCCGGTCGCGGGCCGTGGCGCCGGCGGGGCCGGCAGCATCGCCAACGCCATTGCCGCCATACAGGCGAACAACAGCGCACCGACCGAACCGGCGCGAATATCGTTGTGGACGCTCGTCGAGTTGAGCGCCGCGGCAAAGAACGCCGCGAGCAACATCCAGACGGGTCCGGGGTTCACAATCCCGAGCCAGGCAGCGTTCCGGCGCACGAGCCGCACGGTGAACGCCATCGCCGCCAGCAGCCATGCCGTCGTGAGCAGCATCCACACTTGGCGCGCTTCCTCGTACGACAAGTGTGCGAGTGGTTGCATGGCGAGCGCGAACGGCGGCGGATACAAGAACGGAAATTGGTCGTACCCGAACCCCAGGGCGCGGCCGCGGGCGGCGATCGCGCCGCGATCGTACGGCGACCGGTGGTCGCGCGTTTGCGCCGCGGCCAAGTAATACGTCGCAAAGTCGGTGCTCGGCGGCAGGTTGTTGATTTGCACGCCGGTTGTCGCGATGACGAACTCCGCCGTCGTTACCAGCATGATGCCGATGCAAATGCGCCGCACGAGCCGATCGGAGTTGGCGGCCGTCATGCGGGCTCCGAGGCGCGCCCCGTGAGCCGGTCGACGAGGGCGATTTCGGCCGCGACGCGCGCCTCCCATCCCATGAAGTGCGCCCGTGCGAACTCGCGCGCCTGCCGGCCGAGGCGTAGGCGGAGATCGCGATCACTGGCGACACGCACCATGCATTCGACGAGCGCCGCGGCGTTTTCCTCCGGCGCCAGCAGGCCGGTTTCGCCGTCGCGCACCACTTCCGATGTGCCGCCGACGTCGAGGGCCACGACCGGGGTTCCGACGACCATCGCTTCGCAGGTTGGAATCGACATGTTGGTGAGCGTCGAGGTCGAGACGAACACATCCGCGCCGGCCATCACGAACGGCACACGATCGTGGGTGACGGTGCCCAGAAATCGCGCCCGGATGCCCAACGCCTGGCAGCGCCGTTCGAGCCCCGGGCGCGACGGGCCGTCGCCCGCGATCCACAGTTCGACCGGCGCCGTGCTGCGGCGCATGGTTTCCGGCATCGCTTCGACGATGCGGTCGACGCGTTTCGATTCGACAAGCCGCGACAGCGAGAGAAAAACGACGGTGTCGCGCCCGGTGCCGAACTCGGCACGGGTCGCCTCGCGCCCGAAGTCGCGCTCGGCCCATTCCATGTCGATGCCGTTGGGCAAGTACGTGATGCGGCCGGCCGGCACGCCCCAGCGCCGCGCTGCCGCCGCGCCGCGCGTGCCGTCATTCAAGATCAGAAAATGATCGAGCGGCACCTTGAAAGCGAGGATCCCTTCGGCGGCGTGATACAGGTAGCGCGGCAGCGGCCAATCGAGGCGTACCGCCTGCATGACTCCGAACAACTTGAGAACCGACGGCACCCGAGCGGCGCGTCCGGCGCGCCACGCCGGCCAGGCGCCATAGTGTGAGAAACCCATGACGAGCGCCGGCCGCAATTCGCGTCCGAGCCGCACGGCATGGCGTCCCGCGACGGCCCAAAACGCCGGCAACAGCCACAAGCGCTTGAGGGGCGCCGGAAGGAAACCCGGCACGGCCAACACATTGGGGAAGGTGTGCACAGTGAGACCGGGTTCCGACACGATGCGATCACCGGTCCGCGGCACCAGCAGATGCAGGTCCCACCCGGCGCGGCGCAATCCCGCGAACATGTGGCTCTCGTCCGAGACCCCGGCGCCTGGTGCCATCGACCAGAGGCTTGGCCATGGGCTCACGATCAAGATGGAACTTCGCGGCGCGACGATGGTTCCTCCTCGTGCAGCGTGCGCGCCGGGCGCGCCTTCCCGTGGGTTGCGGGCTGACCGAAGACGACACTATACTGGCCGGGCTCTCGAACCGCTGGCCCGGGCTTCTCCAGACTAGAGGAACGCGCCTCGTGACCCATTCGATGCGTGCCCGCCCTCTTGCGATCGCCCTCGTTGTGGCCTGCGCCGGCTTGGGCTCTGCAGGGGCCTTGCCCCAACGCACCCTCGTTGCCCGGCCGTTGCCGCCCAGCGTGCTGGCTGCAGCCGAGTCCAACGGCGGTCCGCGGCTCACGGCCGAGTCCGCCCGCGCGCTCGCCGATTCACTCCTGGGTGGCGTGAGCGGCGTGCGCGGATTGAAGAGTCTGCGCCCGGTCCCGGTCGAGGCGCTCGACCGTTCCCACATGCGGGCGCGCCTGGAAGAGATTGCCCGCCAGGACGGCATCGAGCCGGCGTTGCGTCAGGAAGAAACGCTGCTGCGCTGGCTCGGGCTCATGCCCGCGGATGCGGATCTCGTGCACCTCTACCATGACTTGCTCGAAGAGCAAGTCGCGGGGTTCTACGACATCGACCGGCGCGAACTCGTGCTCGCCGACTGGGTTCCCCGCCAGTTGCAAGCCGTCGTGCTCGAGCATGAACTCGTGCACGCGCTGCAGGACCAACATTTCAGTTTGCGGGTGCGCAAGCGCTTGGGGTTCGACAATCCCGACGCCGAGGCGGCTTGGCATGCCCTCATCGAGGGTGACGCGACCGCGGTCATGGCCGAGATGGAACTCGCGCCGACCGGCGCACATTTCCCGGCGCTCTTGGACAGCGGCACGACGGTGACTCTCGCTTCACCGGCGGCGCGCGCGGCAGCCGGCGGTTACGACTCGGAGCGCTTTCGCGCCGCTCCGGCCTCGGTGCGCCAAAGTTTGGCCTTTCCGTACGTCAGCGGCATGCGTTACGTGGCGGCCCTTTTTCGGACCGGCGGCTGGCCGGCCGTCGATGCGGCCTTCGTGCATCCGCCGGTTTCGACCGAGCAGATCCTGCATCCCGATCGCGTCGACAACGCCAAGGATTTGCCGGTACGCATCGCGTTGCCCGACCTGACCGGCATGCTGGGTGAAGGCTATCGATTGCTCGGCACTGGTTTTCTGGGTGAGCAGGATCTGCGTGTTTACTTGGCCCAGTACGTGGATCATGACCTTGCCTCGGTGGCGTGCGATGGATGGGCCGGCTGCGCTTGGGCATTGTATGGCGGTGATGCGTCGATCAAACCAGTCTTCGTGCTGTCGTCGACCTGGGATTCCGACGACGACGCGGTCGAGTTCTTTGGCGGAGTCATTGGCACGCTGGAAGCGCGCTACCCGCAGCAAACCGGCTACACGGACGCCTCGACGCAAGATCAAATCCTCTGGAACGAGGACAAGGACGGCAAGTTCTTGAACGTCCTGCGGGTGCGCGAAAAACAAGTCCTGTGCGTCGAAATGCTGCCGAGCACCAAATTGCAGCGGGTACTGGGCAAACTCGACACGGCGTCGCAGTTCGACGACCCGGCGCCCGAGGTGCGGGCGCGCGAGAAGGGGAACCTGCCCTGGAACCGTCTCGTTCGCGCTGTCGGCGCCAGCGCGATGACCCTGCAAATGGATTTGCCGGACGGCTGGACGCTGCTGCCGGCGGCGCCGGACTCGTCGATCATTCTCGCCGCAACGCGCGGCACCGCGCGCTTGCAATTGCAGATCGACCGCCATGCATCACGCGAAATCGGTCTCGACGGCCACGCCCATGCGGTCGCGAGCGCGCTGCAGAAACACGGCCGGGGAATCTACGTGCAGACGGACGTCACCTACCCGCGCAAGGACGCGCGGATGTATCAACACGTCTTCACGCAATACGAAGGCGAGGAACAATTCGCCTACTACATCGCGGTCCTCGATCTCACCGAGGGCATGGGGACTTTGACGATTCGCGGCTCGGCGGAGAAGGATCCGGGCCTCGAACCCCTCTTCTACTCGCTGCTCGAAACGGTGCGCGTGGTACCGGCCGTGGCTTCGGACACGGTGCTGCCCATTCCGCCGCACGGCAACTGAGCCCCTGGCGCCGCGGTGGCTTCGTAGCCCGGCCAGGCGCGCAACCGTTTCAGGTTCGGTTCCGTCTTCTGCTGCAGTTTGTTCATCCGGTGCAGGATGCGATCCAGCAGCCGCATCGCGTCGATCACATGCGGACCTTTGTTGAGCATGACGCATTCGGCGCGCACCGCGGAAGCCGCGTCGGTGATTTCGGCCCGCGACGGCAAGCCGGTCTTTGTGAGCGACTCGAGAACCTGGGTGGCCCACACCACCGGAACGTGAGCCGCGGCGCAGATCCACAGGATCTGTTCCTGGATTTCGGCCAGTGATTCCCAACCACACTGCACCGCCAGGTCGCCGCGCGCGATCATGACACCGACCGCACGATCCTGCATGGCCGCCAGGAGCAAGTCGGGCAGGCGCTCGAAGGCCAGGCGGGTTTCGATCTTGAGCAGGATACCGACGTGCTCGGCGTGCAAGGCTCCTAGGCGCGATTGCAACTCCAGAACGTCGGCCGGGCTCTGCACCCATGACAACCCGGCGATGTCGGCATGCCCGGCGACGAACGCCAAGTGCTCGACGTCCTGGGGGGTGAGTGCCGGCAGTTGCAGGTCGCTGTCGGGGAGATTGATGCCGCGATCCGCATGAATTTTGCTTCCGTCCGGATGGGCGTGATGAATGTCGATTTCGACGTCACCGTCGGCGACCTGGCGCACGGTGCCACCGATCTTGCCGTCATCGATCCAAACCGGCTGGCCGGCGCGGACGCGTTCGAGGGCTGCCGGGAGGGTGCACGACACGATCGCCGGCGCAATGACGCGCCCGCTCGCATCGACCTGTGCCGGTGCTGCAACGACGGGCTGCGATGTCAAGACGAGCCGGTCGCCCGGGCGCACGACGATGGCGCCCGGGCGCCGTTGAATCCCGTAAGCGTGCGCCCACTCACCGCCGCCGGAACGCCGGCGCCGCGAACTCGTGCGCTGGAATCGCGTTTCCGGTGTGACGTACGCCGTCCGCGAACAGGAGCCCCAGCAACTGCGTCCATGAGATTCCGTGATGTCGATCGACCGCCGGTCGCCGCGCGCATCCTCGAATTCCACGCTGTCACCCGGCCGTAAGGATTCGAGCCAATAGGCCGGCAATCGCAGTGTCGCGTCGGGTTGACGCGGTGCGGGTTCGGGGTGCGGCCAGGGTGTCAGCCACAAACGTGCCGGCGAGAGCACCCGGCCCAGTTCATCGCGCCGCGGCTTCCAACGCAGGACGGGCGCCGTTTCGCTCACCGGACCGGTGCGTATTTTGGGACCGGCAAGATCCATGAGGATTCGGCAGGCGCGTTGCGTGTCGCGCTGCGCGCTGCGTAGGTTGGCAATCATGCCTGTCCACGCCGCCGGGCCGTCGTGCGCACAATTGATGCGCATGCAGTCCATGCCGCTGGCGAGCAATGCCTGAACGAAGCCGGCATCCTCCGCCGCCTGTGACGGCATGGTCACCATGATGCGGCCCTTGCGTCCGCGCGGCGCCGGCCCCAGGAGAGCCTCGGTGCGCGCCGCCAACAGCGCCGGTCCAGCTCCGAACGGCACGACGCGCGACGCGGTAGGAAAGGGCGGCGGACTGCGGTCCGCGAGGCAGCACAAGACGCGGAGCACTGCCTGCAGGTTGCCCATCACGTGGGACTCTGCACGGCCGAGCGACGAAACGCCGAGTGACTGCAGGCTCGCCTGCAGCGGGCGAATATCGCCGCTGCGAAGTGCAAGGTAGTGGATAAGATTGCGCGCGCTCGGCACGTGCGCCGTGGAAACCCGCGCCAGCGAGGGCGCGTGCTCGTCCTCGACTCGCACCAAGCGTTCGGACAATGCGGCAAGCTCCTCGATGAGAACATCGAGGCTGCGGGGCGGGAACGGGCCGGGCGACACATGGTCGTCCTGCATGCCGGGCGCGGAAATCATGTCCATCACTTCATGCGGGGAACCGTCGCGAACGCAAGAAGCGAACGAATGTTCTTGAAGCGCAGCGCCACATTTGCACCGCCACCGCGCCCGGCGCAACGGTTTCTTGGCGAGGGAACGCAATCTCAGCGGGATTCACATGTTCTTCACATTGCTCACATGGGATGGCCATGCAATCGGGATGTATGCTTCATCCTCGAAGATGGTGGGCAGAACTAGTGTGTGAGGATGTGAAGTTGGCGGTGAAACGCGCGCTGGAATCGCTCGGCCAAAACCCGTGGCCGCCAGCCCCCGAGAACTTCAGAGTCGAGGCTGAGCGCCGCATCGGAGAGGCGGAAGCGGACCGCCAAGGGCAATGCCGGGACGCATCGCCGTTCGATCTCATCGGCCAAACGCAGCAAGATCGCCAGCTTGCGGACCAGTTGGCCGTCCTGTTCGAGAAGCGCGGCGCGGATCGTTTTCAGGTGGTTGGCCTCGTTGTCGGCTTGCATCAAGGTGGCGAACACCAGCGCGACGGTGCGCGGTGTGAAGCCTTGCAAGTCGGCCGCCGCCAGAATCATGGCGGCATTCCGGAAGCGGTCGAAGTAGTCGACGCTCCGTCCGATGTCGACCGACGTGCATACGAAGCGCAGCGTTTCGCGGACCTCTGGGTCGGATTCGGGTGCGAGGATATCCAGCAACCGTTCGGCGATCCGGGTCCGGCGGCGGGCCACCTCGTGGTTGTAAGTCGTGAAGCGCCGCATGAGCGCGGCAATGGACGCGGCGCGGACTTCGCGAGCTGGCGGCGGACCCTTCCCGAGGGTCGCAAGAGCGATTCCCTCGCGCAAACCCTGGCCGGAGGCCTGCAAGTGCTTGGCGCCGACGAAATCCATCGCGGCTTGAATCGTCACGAAGCCGCCGACGATCGAATCGGCGCGGTCGCGGCTCAATCCGGGCAGTGCACCGCGCGCCGCCTGGCCGAGCGCCGCGGTGCGCCGCGCGAGCGCCCGCACTTCGGCGCGCGTCAGGACAAAGCCGTGAATATGCGGCAGCGGATCGCGGCGCAGGCGCGCTTGCATCTTGGCCAGATTGCGAACGGTGCCGCCGGTGCCGATAAGCGTCTCGTCGTCCAGAAGCTTGGGGATGCCCGCCTTGCGCATGGTCTTCTCGACGTGGGCCCGCAAATGGCGCAATTCACCAGCGCTAGGTGGGTTCGAACGCAGGAAGCGGTCCGAGACGCGCAAGGCGCCGAGCGGCAGGCTCCACGTCTCGTGCAGTTTGCGGGCCCGAAACCGCGTCACTTCGAGGCTGCCGCCGCCCAAGTCGAAGAGCAGTCCGTTGTCCGCCGGCAGGCCATGAACGGCACCCAGGAAGGCGAACGTTGCTTCTCGCATGCCGTCGATGACCACGACCCGCAGCCCCAATTCGAGGCGGGCGCGTTCCACCAGTTCGTCGCCGTTCTTTGCTTCGCGCGCCGCCGAGGTGGCGACCGTCAGGATACTTGTCGCACCGGCGCCGAGGGCCACGGCGCGAAAATCGCGCAACGCCAACAAGGTGCGCTCCATGGCCATCGGGCTGATGCGCCCCGAATGCGCGATCTCCCGCGCCAACCGCAACGGGGCGCGCGAATCCTCCAAAACGTCGAGGTGTCCGCTCGGGTGAATCTGCATGACCGTGACGCGGCCGGAGTTCGACCCGATATCGATGACGGCGAGCGGCGGCGGCAGGCGTGGCGCTGCTCGCCGCGCGGTCGGGCGCCGTGGCGCCGCGCGCCGCGCGGGCTTGGAGGTGCGAGGACGCCGGGATCGGGACGACACGCTGCGCGAACTCCTTGCACGATGAACGGCGGCGCTCTGGTCGCACGCCGCGCGCAGACTAGCACGCCGCGGCACGGAGGGCGAGCGGAGTTCGCATACGCTTGTCACATTGGCGGTCGCTGGCTATCCTGCAACCCTGTCACATCGAGCCGCGAGTCTCGGTGCGCCACATCCGGAGGCCCCTTCTGAAGCGCAAGGTACTCATTGTCGACGACGAATCCGACATCGTGGAATTCGTCCAGTACAATCTCCGCAAGGAGATGTACGAAACGCTGTCCGCCGCGGACGGCCCCAAAGCACTGCAGATGGCGCGGCAGCACCATCCGGACTTGGTGCTGCTCGACCTCATGATTCCCGGGATCGACGGCCTCGAGGTGTGCCGGGCCCTGAAGGCCGGCCGTGACACGGCCCACATCCCGATCATCATGCTGACCGCCAAAGGCGACGAAACGGATGTCGTCACCGGGCTCGAGATCGGCGCCGACGACTATGTGGCGAAGCCGTTCAGCATGCGGCTCCTGCTGGCACGCATGAAGGCGGTCCTGCGCCGGAGCGGGCGCTCCGAAGAGCCGGTGTCGGGAACGATGGTCAAGATGCATGGCCTGGCCATCGACAATGACCGTCACGAGGTCACCTTTGGGCCGCACCGGGTCCCGCTTACCTTGACCGAGTACAAGCTGCTACGTTTTTTGGCCCAGCACCCGGGACGGGTCTTTACACGGACGCAGATCTTGAACAACATCCAGGACGAGCACGTGATCGTGATCGACCGGGCCATCGACGTGCACGTCGCGGCGCTGCGCAAGAAGCTGGGCGACGCGGGGAAGTTCGTGGAAACGGTGCGCGGCGTCGGATACCGATTCAAAGACTGAACGGTCGAGGGCGCGCTCGGGCGCGCCGGCAGCGCCACGCGGAGGGTTCTCCACATGCTCCGACGGCGGCTGCTCTGGAAGCTGTTCTTCAACTACAGCGTGGTGATTCTGTTCTGCTTGGCGCTGGTGGGCGGTGTTCTTCTGCACCGCGAGCGTGCCACGAACAGCGCCCAGCTCGAAGGCGATCTAGCCCAGCTCGCGCGCGCGCTGGACGAGCGCCTGGCGCCATCGATGGATCTCGCCCGCGGCGCCGCCGCCGACAGCCTGGCCAAGATCATCGGTGCACGCACCGGGACGCGCATCACCATCATCGCCCCCGGCGGCCAAGTCCTCGCGGACACCAACGTCGATCCGCGCGGCATGGAAAACCACCGCTTCCGCCCCGAAGTGCAGGCGGCGCTCGCCGGCGGCATCGGACACGACACGCGGCTCAGCAAGAGTGATTTCGCGCCGCACCTCTACGTCGCCATCCCGTCCGTGGAGCGGCCCGGCTGGGTCGTACGGGTCGCGATTCCGATGGACTCGTATCTGCGCCGCCTCCGTGAGTCGACATCGATTCTCGTCGTCGGCGGTATTGTCACGGCGGCGCTGGCACTCCTTCTGGGATTCGTGTTCACGCGCCGCATTACCCGCCCCCTGGAGTCGATGGCGCGCGGACTCGAACGGCTCGAACGCGGTGAATTCGGCGTGCGGCTCGACCCGGGTTCGGACGACGAGGTGGGCCAGCTGGCGCGTACCCTCAATCGTGTCGAAGAGCGCCTTGAAGCCACGATTGCGTCGCTGACGTCGCAGCGCAACGAACGCGAGGCCATCCTGGCGAGCATGGTCGAAGGTCTCATCGCCTTGGACGGCGACGACCGCGTCCTGGTGATGAACGCCGCCGCCCGCCAAGTGTTGGGTATCGCCGAAGGCGACGAAGAAGGCCGCATGCTGCTCGAAGTGGCGCGTTACCCACAGCTCGTCGCCTTCGTGCAACAAGTGCGGGAATCGGGCCGGCCGCTGGCGGTGGAACTCGTGGTGCGCGACCCGCGCCCGCGCTACCTGGATTTGCACGGTGCGCCGCTGCGCATGGGAGAGTCATCGACCGGGGCCGTCGTCGTCTTCAACGACGTGACGCGGTTGCGCAAACTGGAGGAAGTCCGCAAGGAATTCGTCGCCAACGTGTCGCACGAACTCAAGACGCCGATCACATCCATCAAAGGCTTCGTCGAGACTCTGCTGGATGGTGGCGCACTCGATGAACCGGAGAGCGCGCGGCGCTTCTTGACGATCATCGCGCGGCAGAGCGATCGTCTTGCATCGATCATCGACGATCTTCTGTACCTTTCCCGGCTCGAATACGAGGAGCGGAAGATCGCGCTCCAGCCGGTGGATCTGGCGCGTGTCATCGAGCATAGCGTCGCCAACTTCGAGCACGCGGCCGAAACCCGGCGGATCGACCTGCGCTTCGAGATCACGGCCGCGCACCCGTGGACGCTCGGCGACGGCAGCCTCCTGCTGCGCGCCGTCGACAACCTGGTGGACAACGCGCTCAAGTACAGTCCGCCGGGTGGGCGTGTCGACGTACAGCTCGCCGAGCGCGACGGCGAACTGCAAGTCGCCGTGCGCGACCAGGGCATCGGCATTCCCGACGAACACTTGCCGCGTATTTCGGAACGTTTCTACCGCGTCGACACGGCGCGCTCCCGCGAGCAGGGCGGCACCGGCCTCGGGCTCGCGATCGTCAAGCACATTGCCCGTGTCCACGCCGGCAACTTGCAGATTGAATCGCACCTTGGTACCGGCAGTTGCTTCACCATCCGCCTTCCACACCGCGCTGACCCCGTCTGGCGCGACGAGCTCGACACGCCTGTTTCATGAAGATTGTTCAAAGAATCAGTCACCCTTAACGTGATCTTAATCGTTTCCGACGATCCTAGAGAACGAGGCAAGCGGGGTCGAAGGTGGTCACGGAACCACCGACGGTTGGCCCCGCCGCCGGTTCTCTCCAAGGAGGATGTCCGTGAAACGACTCACGTCCAGCGCCGCGCTTCTCGCCCTGGCGATCGGATTCGGCCAGACCGCAGCGCGTGCGGACGAAGCCGTCCAGGTCGACCCCACGATTCCGGCCTACAAGAAGGTTCAGGGAATCTCGGGAAATCTCTCCGCCATTGGTTCCGACACCATGAACAACCTGATGACGTTGTGGGCGGAAGGCTTCAAGAAGTTCTATCCCAGTGTCAGCATCCAGGTCGAAGGCAAAGGCTCGAGTACGGCGCCGCCGGCCCTCATCGAGGGAACGGCGCAATTCGGCCCGATGTCGCGCGACATGAAGGCCGAGGAATCCGACGCCTTCGAGAAAAAATACGGCTTCAAGCCGACGCGGTTGCGCACCTGCCTGGATGCGCTCGCAGTGTATGTTCACAAGGACAATCCGCTCAAGTCGATGACGCTCGCCCAGGCCGACGCGATTTTCTCGAAGACGCGCAAGTTGGGTGCCGCCGAAGACATCACGACTTGGGGACAGTTGGGCCTGACGGGTGAATGGGCCCGCAAGCCAGTGAGCCTGTACGGACGCAACTCGGCATCCGGTACATACGGTTACTTCAAGGACCACGTTCTGCTGAAGGGCGACTTCAAAGACACGGTCAAGGAGCAGCCCGGGTCGGCATCCGTCGTGCAAGGCGTCACCGAGGATCAGTTCGGAATCGGCTATAGCGGTTGCGGCTACAAGACTTCGGGCGTCAAAGCACTGGCGCTGGCCAAGGACGCTAAGTCGCAGCCGGTCGACGGCCACTACGAAAACTTGCTCGCCAACACCTATCCGCTGAGCCGTTACCTGAACCTGTACGTGGCAAAGGAACCCGGCAAGCCGCTGGACCCAGTGCGCCGTGAATTCGTGCGCTTCGTGTTCAGCAAGGAAGGCCAGGAAATCGTCGTCAAGGACGGTTACTTCCCGCTGCCGCCGGCAACTGCGGCTCTGGAACTGAAGCAGATCGAAGACGGAGCCGCGGCCGGGAACTGACCCGAAGGCTTCGATTGTTACGAATCGCACCGGGGCGGGGCGGCCAAGCCGCTTCGCCCCGTGTGTTACACGGGAGCCGCATGCGCCGGAGACTCGAAGCGTCCCCGCAGACTTGGAATCGCCTCGCCCGGTGGGTGATCACTTCGGGCGGCGTCCTGCTCATTCTCGCCGTGCTGGCCATTGTCGCCTTCATTGCCCGCGAAGCCTTCCCATTGTTCGGCAAGTCGCACGTCACCGCCGAGGATTCCCGTTCGCCGGCGGTTCGCTCTTCGGCGCTCGCGGCCGGCATCGACGACGACCGTGACCTTGCGTTCGAAGTGCATCCCCATGCCACGGTGTTCTTCCGCATTGCCGACGGCGAGACGATCACCACGCGGCCGCACCCGTTCGGCAACGGCGTGGCTGCGACTTGTGCGCGCTTCGACGCGCGCCGCGGAGCGCTCGTGCTGGGCAGCGCCGATGGCCGGGTTGCGTACGGCAACGCCGAATTCGACGTGCGCTGGGACGGCGAGAAGCGTGTCGTGGTGCCGGCGTTGCGTTGGCGCGGAACGGCGGTACTGGATTCGACGGGCGCGGGGCTCGAGGATGCGACGGGCGACCGTGACGAAGACGGGCGGCTGGCGTTTGTCGGGCGCACCACACCGGGCCATGTGCGTTACGTGGCGACCGACGAATCAGGTACTCCCACGGGCCGGTTGGATCTCACCCCACAGGTTGGTTCGGTACCCGCAACGAGCTTGCTCTTGTCGTTGCACGCGGCGTTGCTCGCGGTGGGATCGGCGGACGGCACGGTGTATGTGTGGCAGCTCGGTGATCCCGCGGCGCCGCATCTCGAGGACCATATCCGCGTGACGCCGGATACCATTACAGCATTGGGGCTGCTCCTTGGTGATCAGACTCTTGTTGCCGGGACATCGCGAGGCGACATCTCGAGCTGGCTGCGGGTGCGCTATGTCATCGCCAAGAATGAAAGCGAGGTCCCGGTCCGCGTCGACCAACAGATGCTGGCGCCGGGCCAAGAGGCAACCATGCTCGATCGCGACTACGGCCGGCGCCTTGGGCACATCCCCGGGCTCCGATTCCGCACTGCCGGCCAGCCGTGGACCCACGTGCACGACTTCGGACGCCATCCCGGCCCGATTGTCGCAATCGCCGCCGGGCCGCGCGGTCGGACGTTCGTAACCGCGGACGCATTGGGCCACTTGCGCCTCCAACATGCAACGACCTGCCGCACCCTCGTCGAAGTCGTGGTCGATGGCACCGAGCCGCGCGCTCCGGCCTTCGCGCCCAAGGGCAATGGACTCGCGGCGCTCTCGGACGGCCAGCGACTGCATGTCTGGGGTGTCGAGAATCCACATCCCGAAACAACCGTCGCTTCGCTCTTCCGTCCGACGTGGTACGAAGGCTACGCGGAACCCAAACATGTTTGGCAGTCGACCGGCGGCAGCGACGAGTTCGAACCCAAGCTCGGACTCGTGCCGTTGCTCGTGGGAACGCTCAAGGGCACGTTCTATGCGCTGCTCTTCTCGGTGCCGATCGCGGTGTTCGCGGCGCTCTATCTCTCGCAACTCGCTTCGCCGGGACTTCGCACCGCGGTCAAGCCCATCATCGAGCTGATGGCCGCAATGCCGAGCGTGGTGGTGGGGTTCTTGGCAGCGCTGTGGCTGGCGCCGTTGATCGAGAGCCACCTGGGTGCGACGGCGGGGGCGCTGGGTGGATTGCCGCTCGGCCTCGTGCTCGCGGTCGCGGCGTGGTACGCGCTGCCGCGACGGATGCGGCTCGCCGCGCGCCCCGGCGTTGAACTCGCGTTCCTGGTGCCCTTTCTCCTCGGCGCCGTGTGGGCCGGTGCGAGCGCTGGTGGCCCGCTCGAAGCGGCGTGGTTCGGCGGCGATTTGAAGCAGTGGCTCTTCGACCGTCACGGCATTACGTACGACCAACGCAATTGCATCGTGGTTGGCATCGCGCTCGGTTTCGCGATCATTCCGATCATCTTCACGATCTCCGAGGATGCGATGGCGGCCGTGCCGCCGTCGCTGCGCACCGCGGCGTTGGCGCTGGGGGCAAGCCGCTGGCAGTCGGCGCTGCACATCGTGTTGCCGGCCGCGAGCCCCGGAATTTTTGCCGCGGTGATGCTGGGGCTGGGGCGCGCCATCGGCGAGACGATGATCGTGCTCATGGCGACCGGCAATACACCCATCTTGGATTTCTCGCCGTTCAATGGCATGCGCACCATGTCGGCCGGCATCGCCGTCGAAATTCCCGAGGCGCCGCATGGTGGCACTCTGTATCGCGTTTTGTTCTTGACCGGATTCCTCCTCTTCACATTCACATTCTTGCTCAACACCGTCGCGGACGTCGTAAGCCGCAGGCTGAGGAAACGCTATGGCCAGTTCTAGTGTTCAGCCCGCCAGACCGGCCGGCAGTGCGGCGGCACCGCACGCCATGACGGCGCCTGAGCCGGCGCCGCCGGGCGGCAACCAGGCGCGGCGCCGATTGCATGTGACGCGCGACGGCTGGCTCGACTTTCGCCGCCAAGGCATCCCGGCGGTCTGGTCCACGGGTGCCATGGTGCTGCTCATCTTGATGTTGGTCGTGGGGATGATCGCCCTCGTGCTGTCGCAAGGCCTGCGACATTTTTGGCCGTCGGCCATGGTGCAAGTGACCGCGTCCGACGGCACCGTACTCGGTCCCATCATGGAACACGAGGTCCTGGCGGCACGCCGCGGCGACCCGGCTCGCGATCGCATCCTGCTCAAGATCGGCAATCGCGACATCAACGGGCTCGACTTCAAGTGGTTCGACACGAGCGCGATTCAAGCGCGCAGCGCGCCCGCTGCTGCCGTGGTGGTCGAGCGGCGCGAGCATGGCGACTTCCATGGTTACTTACGCCGGATCCTGCGGGACCAATCGGTCGTGGCGGATAGCACGGCTGCCTGGGGCGCGCTCGCACAACAGATGTCGCAAGTACGGGACGAAACGCGGGCGCTGGAGAAAATCGATGCGGCGCTCGAGAAACTCCAGGCGCCGGCGGTGCGATTGGAAGCACAACGCGACCTGGCGCGCCGGCGCCATGCGCCCGACATCGGTGCGATCGAGACACGTCTCGAAGCCGAACGGCACAGAACCGCGGCGCGCACTGCGCAACTGGAGGCGGAGCGCGACGCGCAGGCCGCCCGCCTCGCGGGACGCGTCGCCATCTTCGCCACTGCCGACGGAGCGGAAAAGACGCTGCGTCTCGACACCATCGTACGCGCCTACCGGCCGAACGCCATGAGCCTGCCGCGCAAAGTCCAACACTACGCCGCCAAGTTGGTGGAATTCGTGTTCACCGGGCCGCGGGAATCGAACACCGAAGGTGGCATCCTGCCGGCGCTCTTCGGCACCTTCCTCATGGTGGTCCTGATGACGATCGTGGTGGTGCCCTTGGGCGTCATCGCCGCGCTGTATCTGCACGAGTATGCCAAGCAAGGTCCGGTGTTGCGGGCGGTGCGGCTTGCCGTCAGCAACCTGGCGGGCGTACCGTCCATCGTCTTCGGGATGTTCGGTCTCGCCTTCTTCGTGTATGGCGTCGGCGGATTCCTCGATCGGACATTCTTCGCGGCGTCGCTTCCCAACCCGACGTTCGGGACCGGCGGTGTGCTGTGGGCGTCACTGACGCTGTCGCTGCTGACTCTGCCAGTGGTGATTGTCGCGACGGAGGAAGGCTTGAGTTCGGTGCCGCGCGCCAACCGCGAGGGCTCGCTCGCCCGCGGCGCCACCCAGTGGCAGACGTTGCGCCATGTCGTGCTGCCGAATGCGCTGCCCGGGATCTTGACGGGCTTGATCCTTGCAGTCAGCCGCGGCGCCGGCGAAGTCGCCCCGCTCATGCTGACGGGAGTCGTCAAACTGGCACCGGATTTGGCGGTCGATGCCACCGCGCCGTTCATCCACCTGGAACGCAAGTTCATGCACCTGGGATTCCATATCTACGACGTGTCGATGCAATCGCCGAATGTCGAGGCCGCGAAGCCGATGGTTTATACGACGACGTTGTTGCTGCTCGTGCTGGTGGTGGCGTTGAACGCCTCCGCCATCGTCATGCGCAACCGGATGCGCCGTCGCTACCGTGGAGCTGCATTGTGAACGCCGAAGAGACACCGGCCGGCGCCGCGAATGGCGCTTTGTCCGCTGCACCCGAAGCCGGAACCGCCGCCGCCGTGCCGGGCGTGAACGCCGAGTCGTGGGCCGTGGAAGCACGGGCGCTGCGCTTTTACTACGGCCCGTCGCTGGCGCTCAAGGGCATCGACATTCAGATTCCGCGCAATCAGGTCACGGCGTTCATCGGGCCGTCCGGCTGCGGCAAATCGACCCTGCTGCGCTGCTTCAACCGCATGAACGACCTGATCGAACACTCGCGAGTCGAGGGCCAGGTGCTGGTGGATGGCGAGGATATCTACCACCGCGACATGCAGATGGAAGCGCTGCGCAAGCGTGTCGGCATGGTGTTCCAGAAGTCGAACCCGTTTCCGATGAGTATCTACGAGAACCTCACCTTCGGACCGCGGATGCGCGGCATTCGCAACCGGACGGCGCTCGACGGCATCGTGGAGCACGCGCTCAAACGCGCCGACCTATGGCGCGAGGTGAAGGACCGGCTCAAGGACTCGGCGCTCGCGCTCTCCGGCGGCCAGCAGCAGCGGCTGTGTATCGCACGCACGCTCGCCAACGAACCGGAGATCGTTCTCATGGACGAGCCGGCCTCGGCACTCGACCCCATCTCGACCGGCAAGATCGAAGAAACCATTCACGAGCTGAAGCAGGAGTACACGATCATCATCGTGACGCACAACATGCAGCAGGCGGCGCGTTGTTCGGACTTGACCGCGTTCTTCTACTTGGGCGAACTTATCGAGATGGATCGCACCGAGCGTATCTTCAGCGGGCCGTCCAAGAAGGAAACCGAAGACTATGTGACCGGGAAGTTCGGATGAGCGTGTCGACCAAGGGGCGGTGCAGGCGATGAAGCGGCATTTTGAACGCGAAATGGACCATCTGAAGGCGCGGCTGCTGCACATGGGGGCTACGGTGGAGGATCTGGTCGCGCGGTCCATTCAAGCGCTGACGGAGCGCAACCGGGAACTCGCCCTGGAAGCCATCGCGCTGGAGCGCGAAATCGACCAGCAGGAAATTCAGATCGAGGAAGAGTGCCTGAAGCTGCTGGCGCTGTATCAGCCGGTGGCCGGCGATCTGCGCTTCGTGACCGCCGTCCTGAAGATCAACAATGACTTGGAGCGCATGGGCGATCTCGGATTTCACATCGCCGAGCGCGCCCTCGTTCTGTGTGACCACAAGGATGTGCGCCTGCCGGTCGATCTGCGAAACATGGCGGCGGCCGTGCAGCGCATGCTGCGCATGTCACTCGACGCCCTCGTGAACCAGGACGCGGAGATCGCCGCACTCGTCATCGCGGCCGACGCCGAGGTGGACGCCTATCATCATGAGATGTACCCAATGATCGCGCGCCAGGTGAAGATCGCGCCGGATTCGACCGAGGTGCTGCTGCACGTGCTCTCGGCGTCGCGCCACTTGGAACGGATCGCCGACTACGCGACCAATGTCGCGGAGGATGTCGTGTATCTGGTGCGCGGCGAAATCATCCGCCACCGGCAGGACTGACGCCGCGCATTCCAACGCAGTTAGATCTTCAGCTTGCCGCGCAAGCGCGCCCAGAAACCGGAGCGCTCTTGCTGCTGTTGCTGCTGGATGCCGGGATCCGGTTTCGCCTCGTCGGGTCCGAAGATGCGGTCGAAACGGTCGCCGAAGGATGGCGAGTGCAGGCTGCAATAATCTTGCGGACCGGTGTCGGCGAGATACGCTGCCGGCTCGACGTCGGGGCAGGTGCTGTTGGCGATTTGCCCGGTGAGCGGATCGATGGACCGGAAGGTGATGCCCTCCGGCTCCTTGAACGTCGCATCCCAGCCCTGGCCGAGCCAGGCCGCCATTTCGCCGCACCAAACGGGCAGCGCCGCCGAGGCACCGGAGAGCTTGGTGGGCGCGTCGTCGTCGTGCCCCATCCACACCGCGCTCACGAGTTCAGGCGTATACCCCACGAACCACGTGTCGCGCGCTTTGTCCGAAGTGCCGGTCTTGCCCGCCGCCAAGTGATTGAAGCCCAAGCGCGACGCCGAGGCACCGGTGCCGAAACGCAAGACGCCTACCAACATGTCGGTGACGAGGTACGTGCCCTCGGCACTCGCGACGCGGGTTGCCGCGGGGCGTTCGGCGCGGACGCTGCGGTCGCCGATCCAGACTTCGGAGAGGGCGTGCGGGGTGACCGTGAAGCCACTGTTCGCAAAGCACGCGTAGGCGCCCGCGAGCCGTAACGGCGATGTCTCGACGGCGCCCAAACAGATGGACGGGTTGCGCGGGACCTTGTCGGCGACGCCGAGGCGTTCCGCGAGCGCGGCCACGCGGCCAATGCCGACCTCCATACCGAGCGCCACGGTCGCGGTGTTGATCGAGTGCTCGAGCGCTTGGCGCACCGTGACCGTGCCGCGGAACTCGCCGTCGAAGTTGGCCGGTGCCCACGTCTGATCGCCGACCTGGTAGGTGCGCAAGGTGTCGGGCAAGAGCGTCGATTGAGTGACCAAGGGTCCATCGTCGAGGCCGCCCATGGCGGCCAAGTACACGAACGGCTTGAAGGTGCTGCCGACCTGGCGTGAAATGCTCGTCGCCCGGTTGAACGGCGCCAATGCGTAGTCGCTGCCGCCGACGACGGCCCGCAATGCGCCGTTACGCGGGTCGAGCGAGACGACCGCGCCCTGCAAGGCAGTCTTCGACTTGGAGCGCGAATCGCGCTTGGCCGCCGCCACGAGGCCGCGTTCGAGCGCCTGGGCGGCGCGCAATTGCAGAATGGGATCGACGCACGCCACGATCGTCGCCGGCGGCTCGATGCGATGCTGCTCCCGCAGATCCTTCCATTCCTTGTCCAAGACATCGAAGAAGTACGCCATCTGTGCTTCGTCGAAGTCGATGCGATCGGCGGTCGAGGCTGCGGTCTCGAGCGCCACCGGCGCCGCTTCATCATCCGGACCGTCCCAGGCGGCGTCCGCCTTGCGGTGTTTCGCATCCTGTTGTTTGACGTCGGGCGCCGCCTTGGCGATGGCCTTCGTGTAGTCCGCCAGGCGCTCTCGATGCCGCTTCGGCGACGCCGCATTGGGAGCCCGAATCGCCGCCGCTAATTCGTAGCACTGTTTGTCGGTGAGTTCGACGAGCGACGTGCCGAAGAAGTAGCGGGCGCCTTCGGCGGCGCCGTGAATGTCGAAGGGTCCCTCGTGACCGAGGTAGACGTTGTTCAGGTACACCGTGAGGATGTCCTGTTTGGTGAACCGGCGTTCGACGAGCAACGCCAACAGCGCCTCGTCGATCTTGGCCGGTAGTTCGCGGCGGGTGCGATTCAAGATGATCTTGATGGTTTGCTGGGTGATCGTGCTGCCGCCCTCGACGACACGTCCGTGCGAGGCATTGCGGGCCAGGGCGCGGACGATACCTCGCCAGTCGACGCCCGGGTGTTCGAAGAAGCGGCGGTCTTCGGCGGCAAGCACCGCGGTGACGAGCTGCGGTGGAATGTCGGCGTACGTGACCGGTGCGCGCCGCTCGTGCAGCGACGTGAGAAAAGAGGTGAGGTGCTCGGGCGGCAATGCCACCTGGTCGGCGTATTCGCCGTGAATCGTCACCGACGAGACGACGCCGGCAGCCAAGTCGAGGCGGACGGGGTTGTCGGCATCGTCGGCACGCCGGTATTCGATGGCATCGGCGAGAGCCCGAAACTGTCCGGCAGCAGGTTCGTCGCGCACCCGGCGCAGGCCGGCGCGTGCGAGGCGGCCGGCGATACCAGTGGCGCGCGCATCGGTTCCGGCGCGCACGTGCAACGGTTCGGCGACGACGTGAAAGTAGGCGCCACGCGATAGCGATTCGAATTCGTTCAGCACACGGTGACTGCTGGTGCCGAAATGCAGCCCATACAGACCTGTCAGGCCCAAGGCAAGAGTGCCGGCAGCTAGGCCCATGATGCGCACCATGCGACGCAGCCTCGAAGTTTGAGATCCTTGGACCGCCACCGCCCGTCCTTCCTCGGACGTCGGCGGGTCGTCGTTCCCTCCCCGCGTCCGCGATTCGCTGCAGAGCTTAGCGGCCCGCCGGGAGGGCGCAAGCGCGGACTCGACTATTCGCTGTCGAGGCCCTCCCCGTGTCCGAGCGGACACGGTCGGACGGCGTACTGCATGGAGCGTTCCGGGCCCTGTCCTTACGGAGGCCCCACCCCCGGGCGCCGCTTTTCGGCGCAATCCATGCGTCCCGAGTCGGTTGGGGGTCCCTCCCGGCTACGGGTTGGGAAGGATTCAGAGCCCAGCGCGGGCCCGGCCAAGCCCCGGCGGTCGATGTCGCACGTTCGTGGTCTGTCAACTCGAGGGAGAGCGCGATGGATCCGGTTTCCGAAGTGGACGCACTGTTGCGCGGCCACACGCTCGATGCACGTGAACGTCTCGACGATGCGGTGCAAGGGACGCGCGAGAGGATCGAGGCCCACATCGAAGCCCATCCGATGCGCACGATTTTGCTGGCGGTTGGCGCCGGCCTGTTGCTGGGATTGCTGTGGGGAGCGGCGCGTCATCGCCGTTCGGACGGTGATTCAAAGCCCTGACGCCTTTGGGGGTTCGCTGACACCGATGCAGCCACTTTGCGCGGATCCTCAGCGCGGCGGATGATGCGGCTCGGAAGGAGCCGGCTCAGGCGGCATGGGGGGCAAAGGCGGCGCGGCGTCTTCCGGCGGCGTTGGCACGGCGAGGCGATAGAGCAGCACGCCTTGCCGGCCGAGATCGAACCCATACACGAACAGCCGTGTTGCGTCGGCGTCGGGCGTGAATCGGTACACCGCGGTCTCGCGCCACGCCGAATCGCTTCGCGCCGGGGGATCAAAACGCACCGCAAGCGTGTCGCCGTGAATTTCGTAGTCGGCGCCTCGTCCATCGATCCGCACTCGGCCGTCCTCACCCATCGACCAGGTCACCGCGAGGCCGTTGCGCGTTCCCACCCACTCGCCATCGAGCTTGGCCCGCGTGCCGGTGCCCCAAGCCGCCGTCGCGGTGAGCGCCGAGCACAAAAGCAGCATCCAGGAACGCATCGCGTCCTTCCTTCCAACGGGCGTCTTGGTACGATCCTCGGCATTGGGGGATGGGCGAGGAATCTGGGAACCGAAGGGAATGATGCGAGACGGCCGGGGAGCCGTCAAGTGTCAGACCTCGGACGCCCCACGGTCTGGGGTTGCATAAGCCGTGCTTTGCGCCACCAGTGGCGCGCTACGGGTGCGCCGCCACGCATAGAGCGCGACCGCGGTCGCGGTGGCGGCATTCAGCGACTCATTGCCGGGCAGCATCGGAATCCTCAGGGCCGTGGGGCGCCAAGTGTCCGGCAATCCCGGCCCCTCGAGTCCGACCAAGAGCCCGAATTGGTCCGGGAATGCGACGCTCCCTACATCCTGTCCGCCCGGCGAAAGCGCCAGGACCGGCGCATTTTGCGGCGCGAAATCCGCCAGCGCCGGACCGCGTTGCAATTCGACACGCAAGAGCGCGCTGCCCGCAGCACGGGCGCTGCGCGGGTGAAATGGATTGGCGGCTTCCTGCAACAACACGACGCGCGTGACGCCAAAGGCGGCGGCCGAGCGGATCACGGCGCCGACGTTTTCGGGATCCTGAAAGGGCACGAAGAGCGTGCAGCCGTCCACCCAGTCGGTGTCCTGCCACGGCGCGAGGGCCGGCGCGTCGATGAGCAAGAGCGGTGCACCGGTGCCGATCGTATCGAGCTCTTGAAAGAGCGGCGGCGCCAGGCGATACCACGCGAGCCCGAGCGGCGCACCGGCGGGCGGCGGCGGATTCGACCCCGGTGTGATCCAGGCCTGAGCCCGCTCCGGGTACGCAGCGACGATTTCGAGAATGGCGCGGGCTCCCGAGACGAGCGCGCAGCCATGCTTGCGAATGCCGCGGCCTTCGAGAGCCGCACGTAGCGTTTTGTAGGTCGGATTCGTGGCGCTCAGAATGTCGCGTGTCTCGCGCCCATCCGTTGACGGAACGAGTTCCGCGCCTTCGTCGACGGGTACGGCGCCGGTGCCGGTATCGACGTGCACCGGGGCTGCAGTCCGCTCGAAGACAACGAGGCGGCGGGCATGCGGTGTCTCGGCAATGGTGTACGGTACGTCGCGCACGACGCGAAAGGCGTGGGCCCATTCCTTGCGGGCGGTGTCGAGTTCCGGTTCGACGCCGGGCCCTTTCATGAACAGAATCCGGCTCCCGGGTTCGAGCCACCCTTCGACGCGCGCCAATGTCGCCGCAATCGTTTCGACGGCGCGCGTGATGACCCCACGCACCGGATATTCGAAACGTGCCCCGACGCTTTGCGCCACGACTTCGATGTCCTGAAGTCCCAGTTCGCGGATGGCCTCGCGCAGGAACTCGACGCGCTTCGCACGCGGCTCGCCCAACACGATCTGCACATCCGGCCGCACGATCTTGAGCGGAATCCCCGGGAATCCGGCGCCGCTTCCCAAGTCCAAAAGCGGCGACGGCAAATCGACGAGGGTCGCGACCAGCGCGCAGTCGACGTAGTGCTTGAGGACGATGGTGTCGAACGAATGCAGCCGCGTCAGATCGAGTTCATCATTGCGCAGCCGCAAGAGCTGGTGGAACGCCCAGAATTGCTGGACTTGGAGCGGTGACAATCGGAGCCCGCTGCGCGCGAACAGGACGCGCAAACGTTCCGGTCCGGGCGGGCCCTCACTGGGGGCCGCCGCTGGCGCTGGGCGCGCCGGCCGCGCGGGTCGCACTGGCCGCGCCGGCCGCACCGGCCGCTGTACTGCAACATTCGATTCGCTTGGGAACGCGGCGCGCGCCGGCCGAAAGGCCGGCCGCTCCGATGATGGGAGATGCGCGTCCCTGCCACGCAGCGGCCGCGAATCGCCGCGTTGTGATCGCGGTGCCGCCGGGTCGTTGCCGCGCCTCGGCCGCGCCCCGGGAGGCTGTGATCGCGGTGCCGGCCCGTTTCTATCGCGCCCAGGCCGCGAATCAGGCCGCTGGGAACGGGATGACGGCGCGCCCTTGCCGCGCGTGGGCCGCGAATCGGGCCGCCGGGAACGGGATGGCGGCGCGTCTTTGTCGCGCATGGGTCGCGAATCGGGCCGCTGGGAACGGGATGGCGGTGCATCTTTGTCGCGCGTCGGCCGCGAATCAGGCCGCCGCGATCGCGGTGCGGGCCCGCGCTTCCCATCCGTGGGGCGGCTGTCGGGATGACGGGAGCGCGCTGGTGCACCGGTCGGAGCGCCTCGCCGGTCACGCGGCGCGGAATGTCGCGCTGGTGTGGACGGACGATTCGCTGGTGGACGGCGTGCCATGGGACTCCCTTCCCAGGCACTGTACCAGGCATCGTACCGGCGCGTCCGGTGGTCGTCCGGGCCAAAGATTCACGCGGCCCTGTGCGGAGATGGGAGCTGCTTCGGCCAAGGTCACTTGAGCAATTGCATCTTGCGCACGATCGATCCGGCGCCTTCGACCGCGAAGCGGTAGAAATAGGTGCCGCTGGGCTGCAGATGGCCGGCGTCGTCGCGGCCGTCCCAGGTCGTACGATGCGCACCCACGGCGCGTGTTTCGTGCAACAGGGTGCGCACGAGATGGCCGTCGACGGCGTAGATCTTCAAGTCGATCGCTGCCGATCGCGGCAAGTCGAAGGCGATCGCGGTCGTAGGATTGAATGGATTGGGCGCATTTTGGGCCAGCCGCACGAGTTTCGGTGCTGCCGCCACGGGGTCGTCTCCCGGGCCGGTATCGGTTGGCATGCCGTTGTACATCACTTGGGCGGCGCCGGCGTGGGTTTGCAGATCCGCCAAACTGGTGCCGCCCAGGAAAGCAAAAGCCACGATCGCCGACGCCCCGGGTGCAAGATTGAGCGGCCCGGTCCCGAGGCCGACCGAGATATCCCCGGGGCCAATGACGACATGCGATTGGCCCGCGGTCGCGATCGTCTGAAACTTCTCGGCGTCGGTGTAGCCGTCGTACACACCCCAGTCCGACGCCTGGATGGGGTCGTTCCAAATGCCGCGCGCCGCCGTCGTGCCGAGCGCCGATAGGGTCATGATTCCGACGTAGTCCTTCGGCCCGTTGGCGCTCGTGTCGAACGCGTACATCATCCCGTGGGCGGCGTCATATCCGGTCTTGTTCGACCCGGAGCTGCCGCTGTCGATGTCCCAGTCACAGTACCAGCCCGCGTACAAGCCGTTGAGCGGCGTGCCGCTGTCGTTGCGGATCTTGTACCGCAGCACCAAGAAGTCCTGGTTGGCCGGGGCGGTCGACTCGATGCTCATCTGCTGAATGGTGAGTCCGAGCGGCACGTCGGAAATGGCGTCGTTGAAGGACGCGAACCCGACCTCCGCGTACGGTGGCGCCGGCTCGGTGACCATGGGAACGCCGTTCGGCAACGTCAAGAAATCGTCGTCTTGCGCCGTGCCGCCCACCCGGCAGGCATTCGAAATCGCCGCCGGGCTGTTGCCGATCATCAGGCCGCCCTCGAACAAGTAGCTGGCGGAACCCTTGTAACTGAATCCGATGCCGTCCTTGCCGGTGCCGCCTGCTGCCAGCGCATAGCCTAGTTTGCCGACGCTCGTCACACTGCAGTCGACGTGGTTGGCGTCGTGGGTCGCGAACACCGGCAACACGGTGAGTTCGAAGCGGCTCACGTCGGAGTAGGCCGGCGCGCCGGCGCTGATGGCCACCGTGAACAGCACGGTGTGTTGAATCGGGCTCGACGGCGACACCGTGAAGGTGAGTGGTGCCAGCGTCGCGGTCTGCATCGAATCGATGCCTGCAACCGCCACCGAGCTGTCCACCTCGGTGATGTTGACGGAATTGTCGCGCAGCTTGAAATTAACGTTGGAGCACGCGGCCAGCCAGTTGGTGACCTGCAGGTTGAGCGTCACCGTCTCGCCCGGCTCGATGATGGCGTCACCGTCGCTGGTCGTGAAGGACTTGCCGACGACCGAGATCGCTGGGGTCGCCTTGGTGAGGGCACGCGCCGCATTGATGCGCCCGTAGCCGAGCTTGCCGCGCACCGCGACCGCGTTGAGCGCGTCGATGTTGTCGGCCGTGACCCGCACGCGCTGCATGACTTGCTCGGGCGAATAGCCCGGGAACCGCGTCTTGACCAGGGCGCAAAGGCCGGCGGCCTGCGGACTCGCCATCGAAGTGCCGGTCAGCACGCCGTAGCCGTTGGCCGGCGAATTGAAGGTGCTCAGGATGTTGGTGCCGAGTGCAGCGACGTCCACCCAGATGCCATACGTCGAGCTCGAGTTGCGAACATCGTTGTTTTGGACGTTACAAACCGCCAGCACGTGATCGTAGCCCGAAGGCAAATGCAGGACTTCGGTGCTGGTATTGCCGGCGGCGCAGACGACGGCCGTCCCATGCTGGTATGCATAGGTGATGACATCTTGTTCGAAAGCCGAAGGGCTGCCGGCGCCGCCCCAACTGCAGTTGACCACGTCCGCATGATTGTCGGCGGCGTAGATGATGCCGTCGTAGCCGAACGCGATCGCCAGGTCGGTGGTGGGCGACGAGGTACAGATCGGCATGAACTTGGCGTTGTATGAGGCGCCGGCCACGCCAACGACATTGTTGGTGGCGGCACAAGCGATGCCGGCGACGTGCGTCCCGTGATTGGCGCTCGACGGTGTCGCCGGCAGCCCGGTTGGATCGTTGGTGCCGTTGGCGAAGTTCCAGCCGTGCACGTCGTCGACGAACCCGTTGTGATCGTCGTCGATGCCGTTGGCGGCGATTTCGCCGGGATTCGTCCATACGTTGGCGTGCAAATCAGCGTGGTCCCAGTCGGTGCCGCCGTCGCAGATCGCCACCACGACGTTGCCGGTACCGCCGGTTGTCACGCCCCAGCCGTTCGGGAAGTTCATCTTGGCCATGTACTGCGCTTGGCTCACCGCATAGTTCGGATCGTTGGGTACGAGATCGAGCCCGTAGACGAAGAGCGGCTCGGCATACTCGACCTCGGGGTGGGCGGCGAATTCGCGCGCCACATCGAGCGCATCGGCACCATCGGCGTAGCGCACTTCGTACACCCGGCCGAGGTCGACGAGCCCCGGCTTCGATGGCCGTGGTGTTTGCTTCGAGACCGGATCGATTGCAACCACGGCATGCTGGTGCAAAATGGCGTCGATCGCCGGGGTGCCGCTCGATTTGGCGGCGCCTTGCGCCGGTAGGGCAGCGCGAAACTTCACGACAACACGGCCGGCGGAATAGGCCGCATGGTCGCCGGCCTGCAACACGGGATTGTCGAGCCCAGGAGCGCGTCCGTACTTGGATGCGGCGCCCAGGGCCGATCCGGCGGTGAGTGCCAGCGTAGTGCCTGCCAGCATGGTGACGGCATAGCTTCGAGCGGACAACATCGGCGTCTCCCTGAGCAGATCGAGTCGCGGCGAGGTGCGAAAATGCGGCTGAACGGGGTGGGCGCGAACCCGGGCGGCCTCCGGAAGGAGAGATGTGGGCCGCGGGTGTCGCTCTACGAACGACGCTCCATGATTGTACCGTTGTTTGGAGGCATGCAGCAAGTCGAGATGCACGTTCGCGGGCATCGCTGGTTTTGAAATCGATCGCGTCGGTTGCGAGTGTGGGCGCAGACGATCTGCATGTCGCGGGTGTTGGCATCGGCGGGCGCGAAATGGGACGCGCGGCCGCGGGGTGGCTGCCGGTGCCCCGCGGTCGCGCGCCGTTCCCTGCGCCGGTTACTTGAGGAGCGTCAGGCGGCGCGTCAGGCTCGTTCCACCGGCGCGCAAACGCGCCATGTATGCGCCGCTCGCCACCCGGCGGCCGCCGTCGTCACGCCCATCCCAGGTCACGTGCTGGATGCCCGGCTCGACATGCGGTTTGTTCCAAAGCACGCGCACCCGCTGGCCGCGAGCATCGTAGATCTCGAGATTCGCCGCTCCCGCTGTCGCCAGCCCGAAGGTGAGCGTCGTCGTCGGGTTGAACGGATTCGGCGCCGCGGGCGCCAAGAACGTCCGCGCCGGTGCATTGTTGTTCTGCACCTCGATGCGCACCCCGGCGTGCAACACCAGCCCGCCGTTCGCGAGAACTTCGGCGACGCGATAGACACTCGTGCCGGGCTCGGGCGTCGCATCGCGGAACTCGTACGTGTGATCGGACCTGCGCTCGACATCCGGGCCAAGAGATTCGAACCCGCCGCCGTTCGCGCTGCGCTGAATGCGGAACACCACGACATCCGTTTCGGGCCCGGTTCGCCAGTGCAGCACCACGGCGCCGTTGTCGTTGCTGGCGCTCAGTTCTTGGATCTCCACCGGCACGCCGCTCTCCAAGTGCGTCCACTTGATTGCCGCGGCATCGGCATGGCTCTGCAGGGCGGCGAGATTGTCGCCGCCCAGAAACGCGAAGCCGACCTCGATGGAGTCGCCGGGCGCGATGTTGAACGGCCCGGTGGCGATGGCGATGGAGATGTCGGTCGGGCCGGCGACCGGATGCACCACACCGGCCGCGAGGCACGCCCACTTTTCGTCGTCTGCGAAACCGTCGTACACGCCCCAGTCCGGAGACAGGCCCGCATCGTTCCAAATGCCGCGATACGAAGTCGCGCCCAGCGCGCTGACAACCTGGACACCGACGTACTCCGTGGGGCCGCTGGCGCTGGTGTCGTAGACGTAGCCCAGGTTGCGGGCGGCATCGAAGCCGGTCTTGTTCGAGTCGAACGTCGAACCGTCGAGATCCCAGTCGCAGAACCAACCGACCCGCACACCGGTCAGGGTCGTACCGCCGGCGTTGCGAATGGCGAGGTGGAGCAATACATAGTCACCGTGAATCGGCCCCGGAAACGCGTACGACGTTTGATGCACGACCACCGGCAGCTTCGACTCCGCGATGCTGTCGTTGAACACGGCGACAATCGCTTGGCTGCCCGCCGGACCCGAGAGCAGCGCCTTGGGCACGCCGCCGGGGCGGGTCGCGAAATCGTCGTCGGTGTCCGGTGGGTTATTGCCGCGTGCCGCATCCGAGATCTTCGAGGGTCCGATGCCGATCATGAGCGAGCCTTCGTAGATGAGGTTCTCGCTGCCCTTATACCTGAACCCGACGCCGTCGCTGCCGGTGCCGCCCGACGCTGCACTGAAGCCGATCTTGCCGACGCTCGTTACACTTGCCTTGACGTTGTTCAGATCGTGCGTCGCGAACGTCGGCAGGACCGTGAAATTGAACCGGTCTTTGTCGACATACGCCGGCCCGGCGGTCGAAATTG
Organism: bacterium; assembly: GCA_031362565.1. GTDB lineage: Bacteria > Krumholzibacteriota > Krumholzibacteriia > JANLSU01. The sequence continues at coordinate 115,454 of JANLSU010000073.1, forward strand.
CCAGGATGCAACTCACCAGTTGCTGGATCGGCGCATTGGCGGCGATGGTCAAGTGCAACGGCGGCAGCTGCACGGACTGCAGCGAGTCGAGCGATCCCAGCGTCACGATGCTGTCGACAGGTGACGCGTACGCGGAAGTTTCCCGCAACTTGAACGTCAACCCGGTGCACGCCGCCAGGTAATTGGTGACCTGGATATCGACACGTACGTCTTCACCCGGCTCGACGGCTCCGTCGCCGTCCTGGTCGGTGAGTTGCAGCGCCGAAATCCGTATGGCCGGAGTGTTCTTGGTGAGCGCAATCAAGGCGTTCACCCGTCCGTAGCCCAGGAGACCGGCACGGGCCGGATTCGCCGCGTCGATGTTGTCGCAGGTGACTCGGACCCGTTCCATGACCTGGTCCGGTGTGTAGCCCGGCCACCGCGTCTTGATGAGCGCGCAGATGCCGGCGACTTGCGGGCTCGACATCGACGTACCGGTCAAATACCCCGTCAATGAGCCACTCGAGGCGGGAGTCGTGCTGAAAATCGTCTGACCCTGTGCCGACACGTCGACGCTCGGGCCGTAATTCGACAGTGAATTCTTGACGTCGTTGTTGGCGACGTTCGCGACCGACAGGACATGGTTGTATGCCGACGGATAGTGCGCCAGCGGCGAATTGTTGTTGCCGGAGGCCGCGATCACCGCGGTGCCGTGCTCCCAGGCATAGGTGACGACATCCTGCTCGAACGCGCTGGGGGTCGACAGGGCGCCCCAACTGCAGTTCACGATGTCGGCACCGTTGTCTGCCGCATAGAGGATTCCCGCGTATCCGTAGGCGACCGTGCCGTCGGTGGTCGCCGAACTCGTACAGATCGGCATCAACTTGGCGTTCCAGCTCGTGCCGCACACGAGCGTGGCATTATTGGTGACCGCGCAGCAAATACCGGCCGTGTGCGTGCCGTGGATCCCATTGTCATGCAAGACACCGGTCGGATCGTTGGTTTCGTTGGAGAAGTTCCAGCCATGCACGTCGTCGATGAAGCCGTTGCCGTCGTCGTCAATGCCGTTGGCGGCGATCTCGCCGGGATTGGTCCAGATGTTGGCCAACAGGTCCGGATGGCGCCAGTCGGTGCCGCCGTCCGAAAGCCCGATGACGACGCTGCCTTGTTCGCCCTTGGTGAGGTTCCAGGCCGCCGGTAAGTTCATCCGCAGCAAGTACCCGGTCTGCGAAATGAAGTTGGGGTCGTTGGGATTGACGCAGGTCGGGTACATCCACTGCGGTTCGGCGTATTCGACCTCCGGCTGGCGCGCGAGTGCCGCAGCCACCGCCTCGGGCGGGGCGCCGTCGGCGTAGCGCGCGATGACCACATTCGACAGGTCGGTGTGGCCCACCTTGCGCGGCTTCTGCCGCACGGGCAGCACCGGAGCCACCTCGAGGACCCCGTGACGGGCGAGAATCGCGTCGATCGTCGCCACCCCGGTGGCTTTGCCGGCACCGTCGGCGCTCGCCGTGCGAAGCTTGACGATGACCCGCCCGGGAAACGCCGTGCGCTCGCGGAGTGGGTTGGCGGTCGAAGGGTTCGGAATTTGGGCGGCTACGGCAGGCAGGACGCCCGCTGCGAGTGCGAGCAGTGCGATGAGCGTGCGGGTCGTTGGGTTCACGGAGCGTCTCCGGGGAAAGGGACCGACAGATCAATATGGTATGCGTTGGGTCGGTGGCTCGCAAGTCGGGTCATTTCGCGCACACGGAATGGGATTTGGGTGCAGGCGACCGAATTCGGCCCTAGGCTGGCGCATTCTTTACGAAACAGCCACGGAGATCCTTGATCCCGGCACCAAGTTGGACGCATACTGGGCGAGCTTCCCCAGCGTGCCATAGTTCAGGGCCTCGTCGTTCGCCCCCGCGCGATGCCCAATCCGTTGGAGTCCCCGATGCGCTCGCGAACCTTGTTTCGCGACGTCCGCCTCAGCCGGCCGGACGCCGTAGTTTTCTCGATCTCTCTACTCACATCTCTTGCGGTGCTTGCCGGTACCGCAGGTGCGACGATTCTTGATTTTTCTGCTGCACTCCAAAACATACCGGCGGGTGCGCCGGTCGGAACGGTGACGTTGCCGAACGGCGCGACGATGCACGTGACCGCAGACAACACGGGCGACGGGCCTGATCTCGCCATCGTCTTCGACTCGGCGCATCCGACCGGTGACAACCGTGATCTCGGAACTCCCAACGAGGATTTCGGCGGACCCGGGATCGGCGCCGGTGGGCACCGCGGCAAGCCGGGCGAGAATGCCATCCCGCTTGGCAATGTTCTCATCATTGCCGACAACGACGCGGATGAAAATGGCGACGGGCTCGTCGACGATCCGGAGAATTCGCATGCCGGAGTCCTGACGCTGAAGTTCTCGCACGCCGGACGTGTCGCTCTCACATTCATCGATTTCGGCGATGACGATCCGGGACCGCGCTTGGTGCTGTTCGATGACGGCAACGAGGTGGGCGAGGCCCGCGGCCACAACATGGGCAACAACGGCGCGCAACACCTGGACCTGGCATCGTATGGCGACATCGACCAGGTGGAAATTCATATGCGCGGCAGCCACTGCATCGGCGCCATCACGGTCGACGTGCCCGTCGTCGGCGTCGACACCGGCACGTGGTCGAAGGTGAAGTCGCTGTTCCGGTAGGGGCACGCAGCGAGCCTGAGCGCCGTCCTCCGAACGAACCGGAGGGCGGCGCTGTTTCTTTGGGGGCCACGGTCGAGGCGGTGCCTCGATTTCCGGACGCCGCGCGCGTACGATGGTGCCCAGGGGTACTTTGGCCGTGGAGGGCGCACGTTGTTGAAACAGTACTATCTTGGGTGTCTCGCACATGCTTCCTACTTGATCGCCGATGAAACGACCGGGGTGGCTGCCGTTGTCGATCCGCAGCGCGACGTGGATCAGTACCTGTCTGACGCGGCCGCGGGCGGCCTGCGGATCGAACACGTTTTCTTGACGCATTTTCACGCCGACTTCGTCGCCGGGCATCTCGAACTGCGGGCCCGCACCGGGGCCACCATTCACCTGGGGGCGCGGGCCGAGGCCGACTACGCATTCGTTCCGGGCCGCGATGGTGACCGCCTCGAACTCGGTCCCAACGTCCGTCTCGAAATTTTGGAGACGCCGGGGCACACCCCCGAGAGCATCTCGCTCGTCGTGCACGATCGCCAGCAGGATGCCGTCAATCCATATGCAGTTTTGACTGGCGACACGTTGTTCATCGGCGATGTCGGGCGCCCGGATCTCATGGCTTCGGTGGGCATGACCGCCGAGGAATTGGCCGGCCTGCTTTACGATTCGCTGCGCAACAAACTGTTGGTGCTGCCGGATGCGACGCTCGTCTATCCGGCCCACGGCGCCGGTTCGATGTGCGGCAAGAATCTCTCGAAGGAAACCGTCTCGACACTCGGTGAGCAGCGCAAGTTCAACTACGCATTGCAACCCATGGCGCGGGACGAGTTCGTGCGCTTGGTGACCGCCGATCAGCCGGAAGCGCCCGGTTATTTCGCCTATGACGCCGATCTCAATCGTCGCGAACGGCCAACGCTCGACATGACACTAGCGCGCATGCTCCAACCGCTCGCGTTGGAGGAAGTGCTCCGCATGGCGGCTGCGGGCGCCTACGTTCTCGATGTCCGCGACCCGGCGGATTGGGCCGGCGCACACCTGGCGGGCAGCATCAACATTGGTTTGTCGGGGCAGTTCGCGACTTGGGCTGGATCGCTGCTCGATCGGACTCGCGCCATCGTCGTCGTGGCTGATCCCGGCCGCGAGAGCGAAGCCGCGACGCGGCTCGGCCGGATTGGGTTCGATCACTTGGCGGGCTATCTCGACACCGGGATGGCGGCGCTCGCGGGCCGCCCCGAATTGCTGCGGGCTCACGAACGGGTCACGGCACCGGTGCTGGCGGAATGGCTCGCCCAGGCGGCGCCACCCGTCGTCCTCGACATTCGCAATCCAGGCGAACGCGACGCGAAGCACATCGCTGGCAGTCTGCACATTCCGCTCGCCCAGCTCGAACGCCGTCGCGGCGAAATACCGCGTGGCCGGCGGCTCGTCGTGCATTGCGCCGGTGGCTATCGCTCGATGATCGCTCTCAGCTTGCTCGAACACCACGCTGTTCCCGACGCCACCGACCTGGTGGGCGGCATCGCCGCCTGGGAGAAATCGGCGCTGCCGGTGCAACTCGCGTAGAGCAGTTGGTTGTTTCTACCGAAGGACATCCCGACAACCCCCGGCGGCTCGAAACGGAGCGCCGCTTGCTAAACGGCGGAGAGATCCCCGTTGTCGTGTTTGGAGGGGGCTGCGTGGAACGCCCGATCAACCGCGTCGTCGTGCTCGGTGCGAACGGCACGATGGGGGCCCAATCGGCCGCGCTGTTTGCACGTGCCGGTGCCGAGGTCGTGTGCGTCAGCCGGACGGTGGAGAAATCCGCTGCCGCGATCACCCGCCTCTTGGCCAAGGAACCTGAACTCGCGCCGCGCTTGCAGGCGATCGCGTACGACGGCCTGCCGGCCGCGCTCGTGGGCTGCGACTGGGTGTTCGAGGCCCTGGGCGAGGACGCAACGCTCAAAAGCACCATTTTTGCGATCATCGACCGGCACCGGGCACCCGATTGCGTCGTCAGCACCGTGACGAGCGGCCTTTCCATCACCGCCCTCGCCGCGAGCTGCAGCCCGTCCTTTCAGCAACATTTTATCGGCACGCACTTCTTCAACCCACCGGCGAAGCTCCTTGCCTGCGAGCGGATCGCGCATCCCGCGGCGCGGCCGGAGTTCGTCGAGTTCATCGACACCTACTTGCGCGAGCGCTTGCAACGCGTCGTCATTCCGGCGCGCGATGTGCCGGGGTTCGCGGGCAATCGCATCGGCTTCCAGTTCCTGAATCAGGCGGCCCAGGCGGCCGAGACGCACGGTGTGTTGGCGGTGGACACCTTGCTCGGCGGCTACACGGGGCGGGCGTTGCCGCCGCTCGCGACCATCGATCTCGTCGGTCTCGACGTGCACCGGGCGATCGTCGACAACGTCTTCGCCAATGCCGCGCACGATTGCCGGGAATGCTTCCAGGTGCCGGAGTTCGTCGCCGCGATGATCGGCCGCGGGCAGCTCGGCAAGAAGGCGCCGCAAGCCGGCGGATTCTATGGCCCGCGCACCAACGGCGCTCGGCCGGTGTGGAACGTGCAGCTCGCGGTGCACGAAACCCCCGAAGCACCGCGCTATGATTTCGTAGACGCCGCAATCGCGGCGCTGCAGACGGGCGATGCGGCGGCCGCGATCCGCGGCGTGTTCGCGGCGACTGAAGGGCCGGCGCGCTTCGTTCAAAAAATACTGGCAAACTACCTGCACTACTCGTTCTCGCGAGTCGGCGATGTTACGGACACTGCGGACGGCATTCATGGCATCGACGCCGTGATGGCGCACGGGTTCTGCTGGGCGCCACCTGGCGCGTTCGTGGATCTGCTCGGTGGGCCGGCGGCGACGGCGCGCGTGCTCGTGGCGAACGGGTTCCGGGTGCCGGTGGCGCTTGCGGAGCTGCCGGAGGGTGCCAGCGTTTGTCGGATTGCCAACCCCGCGAAGTTCTTCCTCGTCTGACCGGAGGTCCAGGCGCTTCGCGCCTGGACGACTGCCCCTTGGACACCTAGCCTCCACGCGCGGTAGAATCCCTGCCGAACGCGGCGCACGGCGCCCCGATCCGAGCCCGGATTCTTCACTGATTCACCCACCGTGCATTGGAGAACGTCGCATGTCCGACGTCACCATCACTGCCTTGCGCCAGAGGATCGACGCGCTCAACACCCAGCTTCTGGGGCTTCTCCAGGAGCGCGCCGCGGTTGTGCTCGACATCGCCAACCTCAAACAGTCGCACGGCATCGACGGCTACGACCCGAAACGCGAAGAAGAAATGCTGCACCGGCTCGTGGCCGAGGCCAACGGGCCTTTCGGGCCCGCCGAGGTCAGCGAAATCTTCAAGACCATCTTCCGGGTTTCACTCGATATTCAGGATCGCGACCGGCAGCAGAAGCTGCGGGTGCGGCGCCGCGACTTGGTACCCGAGGGTGGGCTGCGGGTCGGCAAAGCGGTGTTCGGCGGCGGCAAACCGGTGCTGATCGCCGGACCTTGTTCGGTGGAGTCGGCCGAGCAAATGGAGCGCATCGCGGCGGGACTGGCGAAGATTCCGGCGGTCAAGCTCTTGCGCGGCGGCGCCTTCAAGCCGCGCACCAATCCCTATTCGTTCCAGGGCCTGCGCGAAGAAGGGCTCAAGCTGTTGCAGGATGCCGGCCGCCGGCATGGCCTGACGACCGTCACCGAAGTCTTGGACACTTCGACGCTCGATTTGGTGAGCGAGTACACGGACATGTTGCAGGTCGGTTCGCGCAACATGTACAACACCGAACTTTTGAAGGCGATTGGCAAGACTCGCAAGCCGGTGCTGCTCAAGCGTGGCTTCATGGCGACGCTCGAAGAATTCATGCTGGCGGCGGAGTACATCCTGGCCGAAGGCAACGACAAGGTCGTGTTGTGCGAACGCGGCATTCGCACCTTCGAGCGCTGGACGCGCAACACCCTCGACATTTCCGCCGTGCCGCTCCTCAAGCAGGAGACATCCTTGCCGGTGATCGTCGACCTGAGCCACGCGCTCGGGCGGAGCGACATCTTGACGCCGTGTGCGCGTGCGGCTCTCGCCGCCGGCGCCGACGGGCTCATGATCGAAGTGCACGACCGGCCGGATCAAGCTTTGTCCGACGGATTCCAGCAGGTCGATCTCGCGGTATTCGAGAAGTTCGTGCGCGACGTGGGGGTCCAAGCGTGAAACCGGTCGACCCGCAGCCCGCCGCGGACTCTTTAGTGCGGCCTCGTGGCGCCAGCGTCCCTAAAGATCAGGTCTTCGCCCAGCCGCGCGCCAAGATCGAAGACTTCAACTTCGGCCACGACACGGCAGTCGTCTTCGACGACATGCTGGAACGCTCGGTACCGTTCTACGGTGAAATTCAGCGCATGGTGGCCGAGTTGGCCGCCGATTTCGCCGCCGACGGGACTGCAGTCGTCGATCTCGGCTGTTCGACCTGCACGAGCTTCCTGCAAATCGGCGCGGCACTGCCGCCGGATGTCGGGGTGCGCTTCGTGGGCATCGACAGCTCGGAGGAAATGCTCGATCAAGCCCGCGAGAAACTGACCGCGGCGCGCTTCGCACGTCCCTACGAATTGCGCTGCCAGAACATGGACCAGGGCGTCGACGTGAGTGGCGCTTCGGTGGTGCTCCTGGTGTTGACCCTGCAGTTCGTGCGGCCGTTGCATCGCGAGCGCATCATGCGCAGCATCTACGACGGCATGGAACCCAACGGCTGCTTGATCCTGGTGGAAAAGGTGTTGGGTGAGAGCTCCACCTTCAACCGGCTCTTCATCAAGCACTACTACGACATGAAGCGCAAGAACGGTTACAGCGATCTCGAAATTGCCCAAAAGCGCGAAGCGCTCGAGAACGTCCTCGTTCCGTACCAACTGGAAGAGAATAAACTGCTTCTCCAGCAGTGCGGATTCCGCAGCGTCGATGTGTTCTTCAAGTGGTACAACTTTTGCGGCATGTTGGCGATGAAGTGAACACGCCGGCCGCTATCCCGGCGCCAGCACCGGCGCGCACCCCGCTCGTGGCTCTGGGTAAGGTCTTTTTCCGGAGCCGCGACGTGACGCTGCCGGCTGTCCTGGTGCTGCTCACAGCCCTCGGTACCGCCCGCGATCCACTCGCTGGACCGGCCGCGGACCGGGTGATGACCGTGCTGGGCATCGCGCTCGCCCTCGCCGGCCAAGCCTTGCGCGCCGTCGTCATCGGCCTCGTCTACATCCAACGCGGCGGCAAGAACCGCCGGATTCATGCCGATACGCTCGTCACGGACGGCTTCTTCGCCCACTGCCGGAACCCGCTCTACGTCGGCAACATCGCGATCCAGGTTGGACTGTTGTGCGTGCTGCACTCGTTCTGGGGCTACGTCATTGGAGTGCCCTTCGTGCTGCTCGTGTACGTAGCGATCGTTGCCGCCGAAGAAGAGTTCCTGCGCCGCCAATTCGGTGCCGCATATCACGCCTACTGCCGCCGGGTGCGCCGCTTCGTGCCGCGTTTGACCGGCCTGGGTGAAACGCTGCGCAGTACGTCGTTCGAGTGGCGCCGTCTGGTCCGCAAGGAGTACGGCGCGACCGCCGCCTGGATGTCGATGTGCGGCGCCATTCTCTTGTGGAAGACCTACCGCCAGGGTGGGTTCGCGGCGCGGCCTGACTTCGTGCGTGGCGTCGTGATCGCCTGGGGCCTCGTTCTGGTGGGCTACGGCGTGGCGCGCGCCCTCAAGAAGGCCGGCCGGCTCGGCTGATCGGGAAGTCTGCTGCCGGCGCATTCGCGCCGGCGACTAGCGGCCGGCCGCCTTCAGGATCGCCGCCACAATGTCGTCGTAGTTCGAGCCGAAACGGTGCCCGCTCGCGATTGCGTGCTTCTCGACGAGCGTCGAATCGAGTTGCGGGCCGATCGTGTCCGCGTCTTCCGTGCCATAGAAGGCCAGCATGCGGGTGCCGCGCAGTTGCTCGAGCTCGGGCAATGTCGGGCGCGCCGTCGGACGCTTGGCGTCACGAATCAGATCCATCATATGGAATTCGAAGTCGGCACGCGCCGCGATGCCGAGGAGCGCGACCACATCGGTGCGCTGCCGGAGATCGCGTGGCAGGCGATTGAGCAGGAACGGCAGGACGTCGGCGCCGTGCGAGTATCCCACATAGACGACGCGCTCCTTGTGCCAGGCAGCGAGATAGTGCCGCAGGAGGCGTTCGAGGTCGTGCGCCGCGCCCTCCGGTGTCCGCGGCGTCCAGAAATAGTGCTGTGAATTCACCACCACGACGGCGATGCCGTGCGCCGAGAGTTCATTGGCGATGCCTTTGTCGGTGACGCCGTAGCCGCCGTCGCCAGTCCACAGAACCGCAAGCTGGTCGGTCGCGGCCGCGAGCGGTTCGACTTCGGCGAGCGGCAAGTCGGCAAGCGAGTCGACCGCCGCCGCCGGCGGCTCGCTGTGATCGGCGCTCGCCGCGACGCGCGCGAAGGCGTCCTTGAACTGCGGCAGCCAATTCTTCGGCACGGAATAACCATGGCCGACCTTCGGCAGCATTATGAGTTCCGCACCGCGCACCCTGTTCACGTAGGCCTGCGTCGCAGCGGGGTCGCACACTTGATCGACGGTGCCTTGGAGCGCGACCCACGGCACTTCGAGTCCGCGTGCCGGCCGGAAGAGCACACCTTTCCCCTTGGGACCAGGGTCGAATTCGAGGCCGCTGCCCTTGCAGAACGGCTTCGTGAGCGGCAAATCAGGGCAGAAGCCCAGACTGACGGCGCCCTTGAACGTGGTCGCCGGCGCCTGCACCACGATCGCATAGACGAGCGTCGCACCCGACGAATACCCGACGAGGACGGGCTTGGAGTAGCGCGGGTAGTCGAACTTCTTCTGGATGAACTGGCTCAACGCCTCGAAGTCGGCCGCCGGGTACGAGCACTTCTCCGGCGCCGCTTCGAGTTTCTCGAGGTAGTGCGTGATGTCGATGCCGACGACCAGCGCGTCGAGGGCGGCAAGATCGTGCGCCATGTCGACGACGCCTTCGTTCCAACCGCCGTCGCCCGACACGAAGAGCACGACGTTCTTCGGCTGTGGCGATTCGAAGTACAGATGCACGGTCCCGAAGCGTCCGAAGGTAGCGACGTCCTCGGTCGCATGAGCCGCTGGTGCCGCGGCCATGAGCATGCAAGCCGCGATCGCGATGGCGCCGGCGCCCGGCGCCGCACGCCGCACGACGCGCGCGTACAGGAACAGGCTCAGCACGAACGGCACGAGGTAGTACACGGCGCGGAAGACGATCGCAGCAAGCACGGCCTGTTCGAAGTCGACCCCCAGCAACACATAGACGCCGGTCATCGAACCCTCCTGAATTCCCATGCCGCCAGGCAGCATGGAGACGACTCCTAGGGTCACGCCGATAGCGAACCCGGTGATGAGTACACCGACGTGCAATGGCGCACCGAGGGCGCGAAAGCAGAAACCGAGCGCCACGACACAGGTCACCCAGTCGGCGAGCACGAATGCGAGCGGCACTCCAAGCAAGCGGGGCCGGCTGCGAATCGTCATGATGCCGCGCCCGAGGGTGGTGTCGAGGTTGTGCAGCGCGGGAGCGAAATCCCGGCGCAGGAACCGCTGCCCTGCACGCGCCAGCAGGCGGGCCACGGCTTGCCGGGCCCGCGCCGTGACGAGCAGTGCCGTCGTGGCAACGAGCAGCAATACGACGAGCGCCGTCGCCGCGCATAGTGCTGCCGTGCGGCTTTGCCCCAGCGGATGATTCATGAGCAAGTACACGAGTCCGGCGGGCAAGAGCGACATCATGACCAGATGGTTGAAGTATGAGTGGACGAGCGACGCCGCCAGAATGTCCTCGAGCCGATAGCCGCGCCGCCGCAATAAGATCGTCCGCAGCGAATACCCGGCGGCCCCACCCACCGCCACCAAGTTGTTGAGCGCGAAAGATACGAAACCGATTTCCAGCTGGTCGCGGCTGTCGAGCCGAATCCCGAAGATGCGGTTGATTGCCGTGAAGCCCTTGGTGAGGCAGGCATACGAGACGGCCGTGAAGAGCAACGCCGGCACCAGCGCCCGCCAATCGGCGCGCGATACGACGCGGAGCGCCTTCTCGCCGTCCATCGCCACCGCGAGAGCGCCGACGAAAGCCAACCCGATGATCAGACTGGCGACGAGGGCGCGGTGTCCAACGGCCGGTTTCGCCATGCGCTTCAATCCTCGGTCATGCGGGTCAGTGCGACGCCGGCGTTGACGAGCCCCGCAGGTCCGCCCTGATAGGCCAGGAAACGGTCCTCCCAGGCGGGTTCGAACTTGGCCTTGTAGTTCCGCAGTCCCTTGTACGAGAAGAACCGGTTCAGCCGTTCGTACAACTGGTGCACGGCGCGTTCCTCGAGCGGCGCGCCCGGGCGGTCGCCAACGCCGGCGAGCGGCGCGAGCCCGAGGCTGAATCGGCGCGCGCCGCCGGCGCCGAGCCGTGTCAGCGTCTCCATGAAGAGCAGGTCCATCGTGCCGTTCGGAATCTCCACCCGGTGTCGCATGAGATCCACGGTGGCATCGCCGTGGGGCCAGCAAGGAATGATGTTGACGAACGCCAGCGCCCGCCCTTGCGCGTTGCGACAGACGTAGAGCGGCGTCGTACCGATGTAGTCGCGCGTGAACGTGCCGAGCGTGAAGCCGCGCTCGCGGCGGCCCGGCACCGTGAGCCACTCGTTCGAAATCGCCTGCACGGCGTCGATCACCGCGGTCTCGTGCGGCGGCTCATGATACGTCACGATGAGTTCGAGCGTCTTGGCGCGGTTGGCGATACGGCGAAAGGTGTTCGAGCGGCACGTCGTCGCGGCGAAAGTCGGCAAGTCGACGAGTGCTTCTTCACCGATCTTGAGCACTCCCAAACCCAATTTCTGGTACAGCGGCAAGAGCGTCGGCAGCGTTTGGTGAAACGCTACGCGCCAGCCATTGTCGGCCGAGAAACGCAGGAAGGACTGGACGGTGGGCTCGATCTCGCCGGCGGGGCCGACCGGGTCCCCGAGCGCGATCGCAAAACCCCACGCGGCGCGATAGGCGATGACGCCCGAATCACCGGGGCCGAAGAAGAAGGACTTGTCAGGCCAGGTCTTGAAGTAGTCGAGCGACGACCGGCCATGCGCCTCGATGATGTGCCGGGCCCGTTCGCGCTCGTTGGGCAGCGTGCGCAGCCGGAAGGCCAAGGGGCGATAGAGCGAAAACACCGCGAAGCCGAGCGAAGCGACGCCCATCACCTGCAACGAATCGAGAAACCAGCGCGCATGGCGCGTGTGCGCCACGAGGTCGGCGTTGCCCGAGAGCCCGTACCCGAGCAGCGAGCGGCGGATGGCGTCGCGCCACGCGAACTCGAGGCCGAAGTCACGCCGGTCGAGCAGCCAGAATCCGGCGGCGCCATAGGCGATGGCGGCGATCAGGCTCGCGGCCACCAGCAGGATGCCTTGCGCGATGCTACGTGGTTCACTACGCACCGTAAAACGCCGCCGGAGCGCCAGGAGCAACACCAACGTCGCAGCGGGTGCGATCGCCAGCGTCGGGTGATGGCCACGGCCGAGGTGCGCGCCCGCTGCCACGGCGAGTGTGGCGCAGGCCAGCCACCAGGCGGCCCGCCGGCGCCGATACAAATGGTAAGACAGGTCCGCAAGCAAGAAGCCGCTGGCCAGCGTGACGTGCTTGCTCCAGTGATGTGTGCCGAACGGCAGCACGAATGAGAAGAGCGCCGGGGCGTCGTGGGCGCGGACGAAGAGCGTATGCAGGATCCCGAGCGCACCGCTAGCAAGAGTCAACAGCGCAACAAGAACGATGGCGGGATCGCGACGCTGCATGTTCTCACTTTCGAGGTCGCGGCACGAAGCAGCGATCGACCTCCACGCAGCTTAGTGCAGGGAGGGGGGGGCCGCCCACTGCCGCGTTTCTCACCTTCACTTCCGGTAACGATCCAGGCTAGTCTCCGGTCGAGTTTGATCCACGTAGGAGGCTGGTATGCCGCGATCCGCTTCGGGTTCTGCGCTCGCGCTCGGAGTCGTGTTCGGTGTCGCAACAACGCTGCAAGCGCAACGGTTGCCCGATTATCCGCACGAATCCAACCTGCTGGTCGACACACCCGGTACGACGAGCAGCATCGCGGGCGGGCTCTTCAACCCGGCAGCGTGGGCAGCGCAGACCACCGGCGGCCTGTTTTTCTCGTGGGAGGATGCGGCCACCTCTCTCGATCGCAACACGTGGACCGCCATCGTATCGGCGCGGCGCTTCTCTTTTGGGGTGCGGCAGTTTGGTTTTGAACCAGTCGCGAAGGACCGGTTCCGGGTCCGCGACTACACGATCGGCGTCGGTGGCGGCAGGCGGGCGCACGCTTGGGGCCTCTCGTACTCCTGGGCCGCGGGCGACATCGACCGCATGCCGCGCCATGAGCGACTGGCGCTCGGTGACGTGTACCGCTGGCGTTGGGCCTCCCTGGGAACCGTGACCACCTGGGATTTGGAGCGCCGCGACAACCTCGGGGAAATGGATTTGGGGTTGCGGCCGTTCGGCCCGCGCCTGACGCTTTTCGCCGATGCGGTGCTCGAACACGGCGACAGCTTCGAAGATATCCGTACCGGTTACGGGCTCGAAGTGCACCCGACGCCGGGTCTCGCAATCGCCGCCAAGATGCGCAGCACGGGCGAGGTCAGCTTGCGATTGGGACTGGCGTTCGATCGCAATTCATGGATCGGAATGCACGCCCAACTCTCCGATGGCGGTGACCGCTTGTCGTCGACATACACTGTCGAGGCGGGAGCGCCGCACGCGTTCTTGAGCGGTCTCACCCGGCAACGGCGCTATCCCGAACTCGATCTGCGCGGCCCACTCGTCTATCAGCGGTACAAGTTGTTCGACCGGCGCGCGACGCTGCTGGCGCTCTTGCGGCGCCTGGATGCGATCGGTGATGATCCGGCGGCCGGCGGCGTGTTGTTGAACCTTTCCGATGCCGGCATTGGTGCGGAGATGGCCTGGGAGCTGCGCCAGCAGTTGGCCGGCCTGCGGGCCCGCGGCAAGAAGGTGATCGTCTACGTCGATACGCCGTCTCTGTTCCAACTCATGCTGGCCTCGGTCGCCGATCAAGTGTGGCTCGACCCCGAGGGAACGGTGGACATCCGCGGCTTGGCGGCCGGCCGCACCTACATGCGCCATGCGCTTGAAAAGGCCGGGATCGGTGTCGACGAGTGGCGGTTCTTCACCTACAAATCGGCGTTCGAGAGCTACTCGCGCGACTCCGCTTCGGAGCCGGATCGTGAACAACGCCAGGCCCTCATCGATGATTTCTATCAGGTGGTCGCGGCCTCGATCGCCTCGGCGCGCGGCATGCCGCAGTCGCAGTTCGACGCGCTCACCAACAGCAAGGGCATTCTCATGGCGGAGGAAGCGCGCGCTGCCGGGCTCGTGGATTCGCTCGGCGGGTTCGAGGCGGCGCGCAAGGCGGCGGCACGCGCTGCCCGGCGTGTGACACCGGATGCCTCGGCGGAGGTGCTTGGAGATCTGCAGGGCGATCCCATGTGGCGCGACCAAGAGTGGGGTGAGTTTCCGCAGATCGCGGTGCTCTACGCCATCGGTCCGTGCGCCATGGACGAAGGCATTCGCGGCCGGGAGCTTTCGAAGGCGATACATGCCGCGGCTGCCGACCGCCACGTCAAGGCGATCGTGTTGCGTGCCGATTCACCCGGCGGTGCGATTCTCCCGAGTGACCTGGTGGCGCGCGAGATGCAAGCCGCCAAACGCAAGAAGCCCGTATTGGTGTCGCAAGGCCGCGTCGCGGCTTCCGGCGGCTACTGGATTTCGATGAACGCCGATACCATCGTTGCATCGCCGCTCACCATCACCGGTTCGATCGGTGTCATCGGCGGTTGGCTCTGGAACAAGACTTTCGGCGACAAGATCGGCTTCGACTACGACGGTGTGAAGCGGGGCGAACACGCCGACTTGGAACTGGGGATCACGCTGCCGCTCGTCGGCGAGATGATTCCGGATCGGGCGCTCACCGCCGAAGAGCGCGATCGCATCGAGCAATCGATCCGCATCGAATACCGGGATTTCGTCGCCAAAGTTGCGGCGGCCCGCCGCCTTCCCGAAAGCACCGTCGATGGCATTGGGCAGGGGCGCGTGTGGAGCGGGACGCGCGGGCACGAGAATGGACTCGTCGACGAGATCGGTGGGCTGTGGACGACGCTCCGCCTCGCCAAACAAGCTGCCAAGATTCCCGCCGGCCGGCCGGTGCAATTCATGACCGGCCCCAGCCCGGGTTTGGTTGATCTGAGCGGCTGGCGGCCGCGCCTCATCGGCGCGCTCGCGGGCGACACCGCCGGTGCGCCGCACGCAATCCGTTCCGAAGAGAGTGACGCCGTGCGTGGCGGCTCGACCCCGACGCTGGGCGGCGTGCCTCTCAGCGTCGCGGAATGCGACTTCCTGCGCCAAATTCTGCACGCCAACGGCCAACCGCTGGTACTCGTGGATCCGATCGAAGTGCAGGACGGCGCGCACGATCGTTGACGAACGCGTTCAGGGTTTCGGTGGCGGTGCGGAGTCGGCCGGCGCGGTGCTGGGTGGTGCCGCGGGCGGGGTCGCGCTGGATTCCGCCGGCGCCGGCGCTGGCGGCACCGGAGTTGGTGTTGGAGCAGGCGGCGTTGGTGCCGGAGCCGGCTTGGGCGCGGGTTTTTTCGGCGCCGGGGTTGCGGCCGGTGCCTTCGCTGTCGAGTCGTGTACCGCCGCCGTCGCGGCGGGTGGCTCCCCACCGGGAGAATTCGCGGCCGCCGCCGATGCAGCGGCGGCATCCGCGGTGCCGCGCACCGCGAGACTCTCAGCGGCTGCATCCTTGGGCATTTCGCGCATCCCGATTTCGATCTGCGCGTGCGTGATTTCGGAGAACGGGGACTTCTCAATGATGAATTTCGTGCCGTTTTGCTGCATGGAGGGCAGGAGCACGGCGCGGCCGCGCAGTGGCCCATCGTTCATGACGTCGACGTAGAATTGCCGGAACCACTCGCTCGCCTGCGACGCCGAAACCTGCGGGTCTGCAACGCGCGCATATTCCGTCCACAAGCGTTCGACAAGCGCCGGGACGCTGGCTCCGGGCGGCAGTGGGACGGCAAGCAGGTGCACGCCGGCAATCGGGGTGGCACCGTGCAAACGGCTGAATTCCGCGTAGCGATTCGCGGCGGCCGACGAGTCCGCCACGAAAGCGTCGCGTTCGCGCTGCTTCGCCGCCGCACGCTCGGCGTCTGCCCGGCGGGTCGCGGCGACTTTGGACTCGGCGATGGCCTTGGCGCGCATGAAGCCCGCCGTGCCCGCGAACGCACCGACGATGACCACGCCGACGATCAGCATGCGGAGCACGCGGCGGCGGTACCGTTCCTCGCGTTCCAGCCAGTCCAATTCGAGGCCCATGCCACGCTCCGCAAGGGTTCGTGAGAGTCTGCCACGTGGGTCGAGACGACCAGTGAAGTCAGGGCAGGATAACGTCGGGGCCCAGGGCCGTCAAGGAGCCGAACCCGCAGACCCGCGTCCGGACAGGGGTTGCGGCTCCGGAGGCGCCCGGCCTAGAGTCGCGTCCACCATGGTTGATTCAACCGGCGCGAGCCCGGCCGCCGAGAGCTTGGCGTTGCGTGACGCGCTGGGGCGATTTCCAACCCGGCGCGCCTGGCTCGAGTCCGCAGCGGGGCCGGAGTTGGCAGCGCGGCTCGCGGCGCATTTGGCGCCGGTGCGATGTTTCTCTCCGGCGCTGGATCCGTTGCTGCAGCGGGACCGCAACGCGTCCGCGGCGGCCCTGCACGTCGTGCACTGGAACGTGCTGCACGGAGTGCGATTTACTGCCATCTCGGATGCGCTGCAACAGGCGCCGGAGTTGGCGCGCGCCGATCTTGTTTCGCTCAATGAAGTCGACGTCGGACTGGCGCGCTCGGGATCGCGTCCGGTCGCCTTCGATCTCGCGGCGCGTTTGGGATTGCACGCGGCGTGGGCGGCGCAGTTCCTGGAACTCGAAGGCGGCGCGCGCCCCGGCACCATGGCGGCGCCCGAACCCGGTGAGTGCTGGTTCGGGCTCGCCCTTCTGTCGCGATTTCCGATTGTGGCGGCGCGGCGCATCGAATTGCCTTCGCCCGCCGGCTTACTCTTCGATCGCGAACGCAAAGCGGGCGCCTTCGTGGCGCTCGTGGCGCGCATCGAGCATCCGGTCCGGCCGTTCACTGCCGTCGTAACCCACTTGGATGTGCACGGGGCGCCGGCAACGCGCGCGGCGCAAATGCGTGCCTTGCTCGAAAACGTGCCGCCGGGTGCCGCCCTTCTCGCCGGCGACTTCAACACGACGACGTTCGCCCGTGGTGCGCCGTTGCGGTCGATGGCGACGCTCGCAACCCTGGCCGCGAGCCCGCGTGCGCACTTACGAGACAGGCTGTTGCGTCCGTACGAGCCGCGCGCCCGGCCCCGCGAACCTCTCTTCGAGGTTCTTCGGCAGCAGCAGTTCGAGTTCGAAGCCTTCAATGACGCGGCCGTGACGCTCGACCTGCACTTCGCCGACGTGCACGAACTCGCAGCGTTGCCGGCATCTCTGCAGCGCGCCGCCTTGCGGGCGCTCGGCTGGGTCGAGCGCCGCAACGGCATGCGCCTCGATTGGATTACCGCGCGCGGCTTCGTGCCGGACGCCGCACGGCCGCCTTGCGCCGTCCCGTCCCTGATGCGCGGCGCGGGCGCGGCTTCGGATCACGCGCCGATCGCGTGCGGCTTGCGTTTTGTTTGACGCGCGGCGCGGGCGCTCGCGGCACCCATCCGGACTGTACGAGATCGACATGGCGGCCACGAAACGCGACGCCCTCCGATTTCAACAGGGTTCGCTGCGCGGTGGCCGCGCCGTCGATATCCGGCAACGCGATGCGCCCGCCGGCAGCGACGACGCGATGCCAGGGCACGTCACTCGCATGCGGCAGTGCGTGCAACGCATAACCCGCCAAGCGGGGCTGGATCGGAAAGCCGGCGATCGCCGCGACCTGCCCGTAGGTCGCGACCCGGCCGCGCGGAATACGGCGCACGACACGCCAAATGCGTTCGTAGGTCTCGGACATGCGGCAATGCTAGCATGGCGGCGCCACGATCGATGCGTAGATCGAGACTGAGAAGGGGACCTCGATGGCCGTGTTCTGGGTCGCACTTGCCGCGGGTGCGACGGCGATTCTGACCCTCTTCTCGGGTTTCGGACTCGGGACATTGCTCTTACCCGTGTTCGCGATCTTCTTTCCGCTGGAAATCGCCGTGGCCGCGACCGCGGTCGTGCATCTCGCCAACAACATCTTCAAACTGTTCCTCTTGGGCCGCTACGCGCGCCGCGACATCGTGCTGCGTTTCGGATTGCCGGCGGCGGGCGCCGCGTTCGTGGGTGCCTACACCCTCGATCGCCTGGCGCATCTGGTGCCGGTCACGACCTATGTTCTCGGCGGCCGGCCCCACGCCATTACCCCCGTCGGGCTCGCGCTGGGCGTGCTCATCGCGGTGTTCGCGATACTCGATCTCGTACCCGAACGCCAAACGTCCGCCATCGCACCACGGCGTTTGTGGATCGGCGGGTTGTTGTCGGGTTTCTTCGGGGGCCTTTCCGGACACCAGGGAGCGTTGCGCGCCGCGTTTCTGTCGCGGTCCGGATTGAGTCGCGATGCATTCTTGGGTTCGAGTGTAACGTGCGCCGTTCTGGTCGACGTGGCACGGCTCTCGGTCTATGGCGTGGGCTTTTTCGGCCATCGCTTTGACGCGCTCGTGAGTGGCGACGGACGCCGTCTGGTGATCGTCGCGGCACTGGCCGCTTTCGCCGGATCATTCGTGGGAGCGCGTTTGGTGCGCAAGGTGACGCTGCGTGTCCTGCAGCGCTGCGTGGCGGTGGGCCTGCTGGTGCTCGCCGTGGCGATCGGGTCGGGGCTCGTCTGAAGCGCCCTTGGCGCCGTGGTATGCTGAGCGTGGTTGGTTGGCGCCCGGTCGCAAAAAGGAGCTTGCCGGTGACGAAGCGCTCGATCTGCATCAGTTCATTTGTGCTGTTGGTGGCCACCGCCGGTGCGGGCACAAGCGCCGGTGGTCCGCAGCCCGTATCACTCGCTCTGCAGGCGTTCGACGCGATGGCACACGGCCGCGCCTTGACGCGCCAATTCATGGCCGGCGACCTCGATTCGTTGCAGGGCAGTTTCAACCCTCAGATGAGCGGCCTGATGCGGCCGCGGCAAATGCAGACGTTCTATGACCAAGTGACGCAGCAGCTCGGCGCGCTCACCAACTTGCTCGACGAGCGGGTCGTCCAGCGCGACAGCATGCAGACGTATACGCGCCTCGGGTTGTACGTGAATGCGCCTTTGACCACCGAAACGACATGGACTTTCGACCCGCGCGGCAAGGTCGCCGGCTTCTCCATCCGGCCCGCCACGTCCGCAGCGCCGACCCGTTTTCTCGAATATCAGACGCGAACCGCGCTGCGCTTGCCTTTCGAGGGCGCCTGGTGGGTCTTCTGGGGCGGCCGCATCTTGATCGAAAACCTGCACATCACGGCTCCCGATCAGCGCTTCGCGACCGATCTCGTCATGCGCCAGGGCGAGGCGTCGCATGCCGGCGAGGGCAATGTGAACACGGACTATTACTGCTTTGGCCGGCCGGTGCTGGCGCCCGGCGACGGCACCGTTGTCGCGGTGCTCGACACCGTGACGGACAACACTCCGGGTGTCATGAATCGTCAGCAGCCGCTCGGCAACTACGTGATCCTCGACCACGGCCACCGCGAGTTCTCGTTCCTGTGCCATTTCCAGAAGAACAGCGTGCAAGTGCAGCCGGGCCAGACCGTGCACGCCGGTCAGGTCCTGGCCTCGTGCGGCAATTCGGGGAACTCGAGCGAACCACACGTGCACTACCACATGCAGAACACGGCTGTGCCGTTCAAGGGCGAAGGCTTGCCGGCGCAGTTCCTGCACTACAGCGCCAACGGCGAAACGGTCGAACGCGGTGAACCGAAACAGGGTCAGACCGTCGCTCCGCTCGCTCCGCCGCCGGCAGCACCCATGAAAAAAGCCGTCAAGAAGGGCGCCGCCGCCAAGACGGGGAAGGCCGCAAAGTGAGTTTCGACCCAAACGCCGCCGCCGCCGGGGACGGAGCCTTTGGCTTGCCGCACACGCCCGACGAGGCGCGCGTCGTCCTCGTCCCGGTGCCGTTCGAGGCGACAACGTCGTACGGCAGCGGTACGGCGCACGGCCCGCGCGCCATCCTCGCGGCCAGCCGCCAAGTCGATCTTTACGACCACGAGACGGGTACGCCGTACGAAGCGGGCATCGCGATGCTCCCCGAGTCCGCCTCGATCAGGACGTGGAGCGAGGAGGGCGGGTCGCTGGCGCGCGAGTTCCGCGTCCTGCGCGACGCCAATGACGCTGCGGCGCGGCATCCGGGCCGCGACATGATGGAAGCGCAGTCGCTACAAGCGCGCGTCAACGGACTCTGCGGACAATTGAATGCGGCTCTGCAGGCTCAGGTGGGAGCGTTGCTCGGACGCGGCAAGATCGTCGGCACGGTGGGCGGCGACCACGGCGCCGTGTTCGGGGCGATCGCCGCGCATGCAGAACAATTCCCGGGTCTTGGCATTCTGCATTTCGATGCCCACGCCGACCTGCGGCACGAGTATGAAGGGTTCACGTGGTCGCATGCGTCGATCATGAACAACGTCGTCCGCCGCTTGCCGGGCGTGGCGCGTCTGGTCCAAGTTGGGATTCGCGATTTCTGTGCCGAAGAGCGGGACTTGGTGCGCGACTCGGGCGGCCGCATCCGGTCGTTCTATGACGCCGACATGGCGCGCGCCCGGTTCGCGGGTGCGACGTTCAAGAGCCAGGTCGAGGCGATCGTCGCCGAATTGCCCGCCCAGGTGTATGTATCGTTCGACGTCGACGGTCTCGACCCGGCGCTGTGTCCCAATACCGGCACGCCCGTGCCCGGCGGGCTGTCGTTCCAGGAAGCTTCCTACGTGCTGGGCGCGGTCGCGACTTCCGGCCGGCGCATCATCGGTTTCGATCTCGTCGAAGTCGCACCTGACGCCGCGGGCGGCGAGTGGGATGCGAACGTCGGCGCCCGCCTCCTCTACAAACTCATCGGCTGGACGCTCGTCTCACAGGCTCCTGGCAACACCGCGACCGCGGGCTGATTCTTGCCTGCCGCCCTGGCGCGGCAGCGCAATCACTCCGAGCTTTGAAGTAAAGCATCCCCTGGAGGAGCGTCACCGGTCCCGGTGCCCCGGCGAGCCATGCGACGGTCGCGCTGCTGGGCGCAATTGTCCTCGTCGGTACCTCGCGTCTGGTGCGACCGGCAGCGCAGGGTACGCAACGCCTGCTGGCGGAAGCCGTGCCGGCTGCGGATCTCGACGCGCGCGTCCGTCAGCTTCGCGACCGTGAATGTGCCGCACTCGATGCGTTGCTGCGCCGGGCGCGCACCGTGCGCGACCCGAACGCCACGTACGATCAGCAACTGACGCGCGGCCAGCGTGTCGCCGACAAGGTCGCGTCCTTCGGCGGTAGTTGGAACTTCATCGGCTTGTTCATGCTGTTCATGCTCGGATGGCTGGTGCTCAACACCGAGGTCGTACGTTTCGACCCGTTTCCATTCATCCTTTTGAATCTGATTCTGTCGTGCTTGGCGGCGTTGCAAGCGCCGGTCATCATGATGAGCCAAAATCGCCACGCCGCCAAGGACCGCATCGATGCACAGCACGACTACGAGGTGAACCTGCGTGCCGAGCTCGAAATCCAAAATCTGCACACGAAGATCGACGCGCACCAGGATACGGCCTGGGTGGAGTTGCTCGAACTGCAACGGCGGCAAATCGCGCTCTTGGAGGCGATCGCCGCACGGCCCAGCGCCGGCTGAGCAGCGGCCGTGCGCCCAAGCCCGCCGCGCCTACTTCGCCTTGCGGATGTAGACGCTGCCATTGAAGGTCTGGAAGCGCAGCGTCGCGCCGCCGCCATTCAGCGTGCCGTACATCCCCGTTTCGTAGCCGAACGCCTTCTTACCGCGGCCTGCCGATGGCTCGTCGCTCGCTTCGGTGCGGGCCTCGGTCTTGAGTTCGAAATCGGTGTAGATCTCGCCATTGTCGGAGCGAATCTTCACCGTCGCCTTGGCATCGGCCGGCAGCGTGACATCGATGTCACCGTTCATCGAGCTGAAGGAACTCGGGCGGTCGGTGGCGAGGCTGACGAAGGTCGCCACGACGTCGCCATTCAGTGCATGCGCCACCACGGGACCGGTGACGCGGGTCAGGGTGACGCGGCCATTGGTGTTTTGAGCCTCGATCTCGCCGTGCAAGTTGCGGATCACGATGTCGCCGTCGTTGACGGTCTGCAGATGCACGCTGCTGTTCACCGGAACTTTGATATCGAGATCGACGGTGCGGTTGTGCCATGGCCCGTTGACCTTGACGACGTTGTCGTCTTCCTCCACCGAGAGTCCGCTGCTCAAATTGGGGACCCGGCGCAGGCCGCGGGCGCGATTCTCCGGGTCCGAGTTCAGGTCCGGATCGCTCGTGGCGTCGGTGTTGGTCTTGCCCTTGGACTTGTATTTGCGTTCGCGATCCCGTTCACGGCGCTCCTGCTCGCGTTCCCGGTCGCGCTCGAGCCGTGCCTGCTCGCGCTCCTGCTCTTGGATGGTCTGGTCTTCCTCGTCGTCATCGCGCATCCGCGGGTCGATGAGGACTTCCTTGCCGTCATAACCCGTGACGATAATGCTGCCGGCAAGGATTCCAACCTGCAGGTTTGCCGGCCGGGCCGGATTGCTGAGCGGCACCGTGATCCGGTTGCTGTTCGTCGACTGCTGCGGCTGGGCTGCAGCAACTGCGGCAACGAAACAGAGGATCACCCAGGTCCAAACGCCGGAAAACCGCCACGATCGCATTGCCTCTCCTTCACATGGTGAGTTGCTGTAGAGCCCACCGCGCCCGCTCGCGCACGGTGCGATTGCGGCGACTGTCGGCCAAGATCTCTTGCAGAAGCGGCTGCGCACGCGAGTCGTGCCGCCGGACGAGCGCATCGATGAGCGCCACTTGGACGAGTGGCGAAGGCTGCTTGCCGAGCGCCTCGACCAAACGTGGTCCGAGGGCCGCATCGTCCCGCACGGTGCTCAGAGCATCGACCGCCGCCAAACGGACGTCGACACTCGGGTCGGACGCGAGCGTTTCGAACAAGGCATCGAGCACGGCGGCATCGGGTGTATCGGTGCGGGCGCTGAAGCCGATGCCTTGCAAACGGTCGGCAGGCGAACGCTGTTGCAGAAGCGACAGGGCCATCATCGAGCGCGTGGATTGCAATTCGTGGCGCAGCGCCTGCATGTCGCTGCCGCGCATCGTCACCCACGTGCCGGCACCGAACCCCAAGACGAGGAGGGCGAGTGCGCCGCCCCATTGGGCGGGCCGCGGTGTGGCGAGGAGACCGGCGAGCCAGCCACGCATCCGGCCGATGTTGCTCGCGCGGCGCGCGGTGCCGGCCGCGGCGTCGGTCCAGCCGGCCATGAGCGCCTCGAAACGGGCCCGCAGCATGGGGCTTGGTTGGGCGTCGGGTAGCGCGCCCAGCTCCGACCACAAGGACGTCAATGACTCGGTCGCGTCGCGGCAGGCGGCGCAGGCGGCGAGATGTGCCGCGAGCGCCGCGTCGGTGCCGGCAACCTCCTCGCCGGCCAATTGCGCCACGAAGCGCTCGGTGGCTTGTTCGCAGTTCACGCTTCGCATCCTTCCACTGTTTCGTTCAGACTCGGCGCTCGCGCACCATCTGCCGGTAGATGTCGCGCAATTCCTTGATGGCGCGGTGCACGCGCACTTTCACGGTGCCTTCCGTGCATCCCAGCACCCGGCCGATTTCCTCGTACCGCATCTCGTGATAGCGCGACAGCACGAGCACCTCACGCTTGTCGCCCGGCAGCCGGTCGAGCGCCGCACGCAAAAGGGCCGCATCCTGCGCGGTCTCCAAGAGATCGCTCGCCATCGGACCCAGGCTCGGAAGTGCGGCCGCCTTGTCGTCGGCAAGCTCCGTCTCGCGCCACCGCTTGCGATAGTGGTCGGCGCGCGCGGTGCGCGCGATCTGGTAAAGCCACGTGCGGAATTGTCCTTGGCCGCGATACGTGTGGCGGTATTTCAGAACGCGCAAGAAGACTTCTTGGACGAGATCCTCGCTGATGGCCGCGCGGCCGGTGAGCCGCAGGAAGAAGTTGTACAGCGGCACCTGGTGGCGTTCGAAAAGCGCCCCCAGCGGCGCGACGTCGCCGTCACGCACCTGCACCATCAACTCGTCGTCCGTCGCTTCGGTCACGCGCTCAGGGCCTCGCGAGGGTCGTCTGTTCGGTCTCTCCAACCATGTCAACCGCTGTGGAACCGAAAGGTTACAGACTGGCGCCGGGAGCGGAAGGCCCGCGGCGCGCCGGGGAGCCCAAGGGCCTCCCGCGCCTTCAGAGACGGGCCAGACGGAGCGTGAGCCGGACCGCGAAGGCCAGCATGAGGAGTCCGGTCGCCCCCTGGGTCACCAGTTGCCAGACGGGCGTCGCGAAGCGCGCTCCCCAGCGCACCGTGCTGCAGAGCACGAATCCCCACAGGCAGGCGCCGCTCACGACCCCGGTGGCAATACAGATCGAACCGCCCACGCCATGAGTCGAGCCGGCCTGGGCCCCGATCACCGCGAACCAAAACGCGATGTTCCAAGGGCTCGAGAGTGCGAGTCCCAAGCCCAGGAGATAGCCGCCGCGCACACTCTGCAAACGGCGTGGTTCCGGGAGTGGCGCACCGCGTCGCAAGGCCTGGACGCATTGCCACGCGGCGCGGAGAAAGGTCGCTGCGAGTACTAGGAGCAGGCACAAGCTCACGGCGCCCAGCGCCCGCTGAATTCCGGGCACGCCAGCCAGCGCGCCCGCTCCGAGTGAGACTGCGAGCGCCCAAGAAAAATCACCGGTGCAGGCCCCGAGTCCGAGCGCATACGCCGGCCAAAACCCGCGCGTCAGCGCGCGGCGCACCATCTCGGCGTTGATGGGCCCGGGCGGCCAGGCGACCGACCAGCCGAGCAAGAGTCCCTGCAGAAAGAGCGGCAGCATGGCGTGGTGATCTACGGGCGGCACGATTCGAACAACTCCGCCAGATACTGCTTCCACACCGCGGCCCACGTCTGCGTCCCGTGGCCGCGGGTTTGATCGCTCACCGGCAGCAAGACGAGATGGAATCGTTGCCCGCGCATGGCGTGAGCCTCCCCGGAGCCGAATCGCCGCGCGTTGGTGGTTGCGGCGCCCGAGGATACCGCATTCAGCCGCGCACCGGTTCGGCCAGCGCGGCGCGCGCCATAGCGCGCAACATGCCGGCGAAAACGTATTGATGAATCAGCCAGAGTGAATACCAGTAGATGAGGCCGCCGAGACCGTTGGGGTCGAAGAGCGCCGTTTGGCGCAGCGTGCTGCCGGCACCGCCATCCGAATCGATCTCGAACTGCAGCCACGCCCGCCCCGGCAGGCGCATTTCCGCCGCCAGTCGCAGCAGGCGGTTGTCTTCGACGGCTTCAACGCGCCACCAGTCCACCGTATCCCCGGTCCGCAAGTGTTGCGGGTCGCCTCTGCCGCGGCGCATTCCGGCGCCACCCGCCAAGAGGTCGAGGAATCCCCGCAGCCGCCACCAGGCATTGCCGTGATACCAGCCGCGATCGCCGCCGACGCGGCACACCACCGCAAAAACCGTTGCCGGCGATGCGGCGATCCGCAGCCGGCGTGAATCAACGAGCCGTGAGCCCTGCTTGGTGCCGCCGTACGCGGTCGATCGCGCCACCGACGACAGCGCGTCGGACCAACGGGTGGCCGCGAACTCGCGATCCTCGTTGCGGAGCGCACGCGCGATGGCGTCCTGGACGCCGCGCGGGCGCACCGCGAAGACTTCGAGCGCCCGCGGATCGCGCACCACGGTCGGATTCCGCACGCCGTCGATCAGCGCCCGGCCGACGCGCGCGTAGAGCGGCGTGATCAAACCAAGCCACAGACTCGAGAGCCATGGCGTCAAGACCGGTACCGGCACGATGAGCCGGCGCAGGCCTTTCTGGCGGCCATATTCGCGCATGAGTTCGGCGTAGGTCACGACGTCGCGCCCGCCGATCTCGAAGACCTCGCTCGTGCCACCCGCGAAGTCCAGAGCCTCGATCAGATAGGTGATGAGATCCTCGATGGCGATGGGCTGAGTCGGGGTTCGGACCCAGCGCGGCGTCGTCATGACCGGCAGCTTCTCGACCAGATTGCGCACCATCTCGAACGACGCGCTGCCCGAGCCGATAACGATGGAAGCGCGGAACTCGAGCGTCGGAACGCCGGATTCGCGCAGAATGCGTCCGACCTCTTGGCGGCTGGCGAGATGCGGCGAAAGATCGGCACCATGCCCGAGGCCGCCGAGATAAATGATGCGGCGCACCCCGGCGCGCCGCGCCGCGCTGCCAAAGGCGGTCGCTGCAGCGCGGTCCTCGGCCTCGAACGCACCACCGGCAGCCATGGAGTGCACGAGGTAGTACGCGGTTCCGACGCCGGCGAGCGCCCGGTCGAGAGATGGTCCGTCGAGCACGTCGCCCTGCACGACCTCGGTGCCGGCCGACAAGCGCGACAGCAACCACTCCGGCCGGCGGGCCATACAACGCAGGCGAACGCCCTGACGCTCGAGAGCGAGCGCCAGGCGTCCGCCAATGTACCCCGTGGCGCCAGTGAGCAGCACGAGATCCGGGGCGTTTGGACCCTGTTCACTCATGGCAACCCACCAGTACACCCAAGGTGCAGTTACTTCGGAAGAATCACCGTGTCAATGACGTGGATGACGCCATTGCTGCAGGCGATGTCGGTCTTGACGACGGTCGCATTGTCGATCAGGACCGCGCCGTCCTTGGTCGTCACAGTGACCGACTGGCCGTTCACCGTCTTGGCGGACTTCTGGCCGGCAACGTCCTTCGCCATCACCAGACCCGGAACGACATGATACGTCAGCACCGCGGTGCTTCGCACGATCGCCGCGGCGCCGGATGGCGCTCAGCGCGAGGCCGCGACCGCGACACCGTGCCAGCGGCGCTGAATGCCCTTCCACGCCAGACCCTGATAGACGCCGGACAGGCCGACGAGGCCGTAGACCACCGCGGATAAGGCGGACGTTTCCCCGAACCGCATCCCAAAGAGCGTCGCCACCAGGTCGAACTTCGCGATCGCGATCAGTCCCCAGTTGAGGGCGCCGACGATGACGAGTACGGCAGCCGGGACATCGAGTCTTTTCATCGCCTTCTCCTTCGCGTTCGAGTCGCCGGTTTTCGGCCCGGGGTCCTTTGAGTCTTCTTCCCGTGCGCGGCGCGACCGGCGCCGCACCGGCTCCAGATTCGATGCAAAAGCGTTTGAGCACAATGCAAATATGCTCTAAATTCAAGTGGGTTTGAGTGTAATGCAAAGCGGGCCGGACGAATTGCCCGCCAAGCAAAACGGCCCGCGACGACTCGAAAGGATCTCCGGCCATGGCGACTGAGACTCTCAGTGAGGGACTGGCGGCCTACGCCGTCGGCGACAAGATTCGCGCTCTGCGCCTCAAGAAAAAGATGGGACTCGTGCAGCTCGGCCAACACACCGGGATGTCACCGGCCATGTTGTCGCGCATCGAGCGTGGCCGGCTGTTTCCGACCTTGCCGACGCTGCTCCGCATCGCGCTCGTCTTTGGAGTTGGACTCGAAACCTTCTTCGCGAAGGATCGCGAACGCCGGCGCGTGGCGATCGTGCGGCGCGGCGAACGGCAGCGCTTCGCCGACGATCCCGCCGGCAAGAACGTCAGTTATCACTTCGAGTCGCTGGACTTCGCGGCGCTCGACCGCAAGCTCAATGCCTACTACGCCGACTTCGAGGCGATGCCGCCGGGATGGGCGCGCACGCACGTGCATCCGGGTGCCGAGTTCATTCACGTCTTGCAGGGAAGGCTGGGAATCTTCTTGGACGAGGAAGAACAGACTCTCGATGCAGGTGATTCGATCTACTTCGATTCGAGCCAGCCGCACGGCTACCGCCGCATCGGTGCGGCGCCGTGCAACGCCCTCGTCGTGACGGTGCTCTAGGCTCCGCGTGGACAGCTTTGACGCTAGGATGCTAGGGTATCGGCACTCATTTGGTTTCCGTTCGTACCCCTCGAGTTCCCGGAGACCCCACATGCGCCCGATTTCGAAGTCCGCCGCGCTCGCGATCGCCCTTGCCGCCGCTCTGGCCACCCGCCCTTGGGACCCGGCCGCCGCCGCGCCGCAGGCCCCGGCTTCGGAACCCGCGCCCGCGGCTGCAAGGACGGCGCCGGCAAAGCTGACCGGCTTCGTGGGCCCGGCCGCGGTTGCCGACGAGCGCGCCCTCGAGGCCCGTTTCGATGCGTCGCTGCGGCGCGAAAATCTGCGCGACTGGATGCAGCACATCGCCGCGCGCCCGCACCACATTGGGTCGCCCTATGGCGAGCAAAATGCCCAGTTCATCGCTGGGCTGTTCCGGTCCTGGGGTTACGACACGCAGATCGAAACGTTCTCAGTGCTCTTTCCAACGCCGACCCTCCGCAAGCTCGAGATGATCGCGCCGCAGCACTTCACGGCGGCGTTGCGCGAGCCGGCGGTAGCCGAAGACGCAACGTCGAGCCAAAGCAAGGAACAATTGCCGCCGTTCAACGCCTACTCCATCGACGGCGACGTGACGGGCGATCTGGTGTACGTGAACTATGGCGTGCCGGCGGACTACGAGGAACTCGACCGGCGCGGCATCGATGTGCGCGGTAAAATCGTGATCGCGCGCTACGGTGGTTCGTGGCGCGGCATCAAGCCCAAGGTCGCCGCCGAACATGGCGCGCTCGGCTGCATCATCTATTCGGATCCGCACGAGGACGGTTACTTCCAGGGCGACGTGTACCCGAAGGGCGGCTATCGCAACGAGAATAGCGCCCAGCGCGGTTCGGTTGCTGACATGCCGTCCTACGCCGGCGATCCACTCACTCCGGGCATCGGCGCGACGGCGGATGCAAAGCGTCTCGACCGCAAGGACGCTGCCACACTCACCAAGATCCCGGTGCTGCCGATTTCCTATGCGGATGCGTTGCCGCTCTTGAAGGCCCTGGGCGGCGCGCTCGCGCCCGAGGCCTGGCGCGGCTCGTTGCCGGTGACGTATCACACCGGCCCCGGGCCGGCGCGGGTGCACTTGCAACTCGCATTCGACTGGCGCATGGTGCCGGCGCGCGACGTCATCGCGCGTTTGCCCGGCGCCGAGCTGCCCGACCAGTGGATCGTGCGCGGCAATCACTACGATGCTTGGGTGAATGGCGCGACCGACCCGGTGAGCGGACTCGTGGCGCTTCTCGAAGAAGCGCGCGCCACGGGCGAATTGGCGAAGTCCGGCTGGCGGCCGCGCCGCACGATCGTTTATGCCGCATGGGACGGCGAAGAACCCGGGCTGCTCGGATCTACCGAATGGTGCGAGACCCACGCCGCCGAGCTGCGTGACAAGGCGGCGGTGTACATCAATTCCGACAGCAATTCGCGCGGCTTTCTCGAGGTGGGCGGTTCGCACACCCTGGAAGCCTTCGTGAACGAAGTCGGGCGTGACGTCATCGATCCGGAGAAGAAGATCGACGTGATGGCGCGCGCCAAGGCGAGCATCATCATGGATGGACGCCCCGAGGACCGCCAAGACGCCCGGACCCGGCCCGACCTGCGCATCCGCGCCTTGGGCTCGGGATCGGACTACAGTCCGTTTCTGCAACATTTGGGAATTGCGGCGATCAACCTGGGTTACGGCGGCGAGGAAGAATACGGCCAGTATCACTCGATCTACGACAGCTTCGATCACTACCGGCGCTTTGGCGATCCCAACTTCGACTACGGCATTGCTTTAGCACAGACGGGCGGGCGGCTCGTGTTACGTTTGGCGAACGCCACTCTGCTGCCGCTGCAATTCGCCGGCTCCACGGACGCCATCGAACGGTATGTGAAGGAAGTCGTCAAGCTGGCCGACGACATGCGTGCGGCGAGCGAAGAGAAGAACCGGCGCATCAGTGATGGCACGTTCACGGCGTACGACGATCCCAAGCTCACCTTCGTCGTGCCGAAGCCGGACGATGCGGTGCCGTATCTCGAGTTCTCGACGCTGCAGAACGCGTCGGCGCATGTGGCCACGAGCGCCAAGAATTACGACCGGGTGCTGAAGCGCCAGGCGGACTCGGGGCAAGCGCCGGCACACGAGATCTGTGCTGCACTGGATCGGTTGCTCATGCAAGCCGAGCGGGTGTTGACGCGGCCCGAGGGATTGCCGCGGCGTCCGTGGTACATTCACTACGTGTACGCCCCCGGGTTCTACACCGGCTATGGCGTCAAGACCCTGCCCGCCGTGCGCGAAGCCATCGAGCAGCGCAAATGGCAAGAAGCCAATACCCAGATCGTCACGACCGCAGGCGTGCTCGAGGCCTTCGCGGCGCAGATCGACCGCGCCACGGCACAGCTCGAGCCGAACACCGCCAGCCGCTGAGCGATCGATTCAGGCCATGACCGGGCGTACCCTCTTGCGCAACATGGATTCGAAGGAGGCGCGTGGCACGGCGATGTGGCGCCGCACCTCCGAGGCGCGAAATTCGGTCCGCACCGACGCCGGCATTTTGGCGATCACGTATTCGAGGCGTCGGCCACTCACCGTGTTCAAAAGCCCGGCGATGGCGCGATAGTAGCCGCGTTGGCCTTTGAGTTTGCGCGACCCCACCACGAGCGCCTCGAGGATTTCCGCTAGGTCCGCGTCACTGAGACGCGGGTCGGCGCCGATCCGCTCGCCCCAGGCGTCGAGAAACGGCGCCATTTCGAGCAGAAAATCGTACGACTGCCGCAGCGCACGCACGCTTCGCAGTGGGTAGTTGCGATGTCCTTCGGGCGCCAGCGTCACCTTGTACAACTGTGCGGCCTGCGCGAATACGCCGCGATATGGCGTGGTGTTTTCGTGCGCGAGGCGTGCAAAACGCTGCGCCGGTTCTTGGTACGCGGCGGTCTTCGGCCAGAAGGAAAGGCCCTGGTCGAGATCGCCGACATTGTGAACGAGGATGGCGGCGAGTTTCAGAGCGTCGATCTCGAGGCCCTTCGCCGCGAGCACGGCGCGGAAGGCGCCCGCTTCACGCTCGAGCTCGGCGTGAATCGCGCCCTCGGCCTGCGCGGCGATATCGCCCGCGTCGAGTGCCATGGCGCGGGCCCACGCTCCTGCCAGCACGGACAGTCGTTCGCCGTCGTGGCCCGAAAGAACGCCAACTCCTTGCACGACCACGGTCCGCCGGGACACCGCATCCACGTCCCAGGCGCAGAAGAGTTGCGTCACCGCCCACATGCGTTCCAGCAAGTCACGCGTTTGAACGCGCCGCCACAGCAGGCCGCGGATCTTGCTGTCGACATCGGTCGGAACGAAACTCGCAACCGTCGCATGATGAGCGGCGAGGCAGAGCGTGAAGTAATCCAGCGTTGCCCCATCGTCCGTATCGCCGGCGGCCGCCGCGGGCGCGCGTTCGCCAACCGCGGTTAGGACGGCGCGGAAACCCAGCGGCCCTTGCGCCAGAATCTCGAGCGGCCGGTCATCCGTCGCCGGAGTCTCGAGCCATGGCACGGTGTTGCGGACGAGCTCGAGCAGGCCACTTGGCGCGATGAATCCCTCGATCATGATCTCGACAAACGCAGGGGATTGTGGACCCGCGAACTCCGGGACAGTGTCATTCGACAGCTTGAAGAATAGGGTCCGCCCGCCGCCTCGATCAAGAGGGCTGCCGGCGGGGGCTCAACGCAACGGGGCCCGTGCGCAGTGCGCACGAGCCCCGAAGCAAAGGCATGTCTCGGCCGAAGCCGGGGTGCCGAATTAGCGAGCGCCGCCACCCGTCTTGGGCTTGGCTTCGCTGACGGTGAGCGTGCGGCCTTCGACCTCGCGGCCGTTCAAAGCCTCGATCGCCGTGCGGGAATCGTCAGGAGACCCCATCTGCACGAAAGCAAAGCCGCGCGGCCGGCCGGTGTCGCGATCCATGACGATCGCCACATCCTCGACCCGGCGCCCGTCCGCCTCGAACAGCGTGCGGAGGGTGCTTTCGGTGGTGTTGAAAGAGAGGTTTCCGACGTAAAGTTTCGTAGCCATGTTCTAAAAGACCTTTCGTTTTCGCTTATCTCCTCTCGCGAATCGAAAGGCCTTAGGCGCTCATGCACTCTACTCGCAAGAGGGGCGCCAGCGCCACGGGTATCGTTCCGAACGCGCGACTCCTTCTGATGATGTGAGTTGCAGGGGAATGGCGGGGTCGAGTCGGGGCGCGGGGAACCCCGCTGTTGCCTCAACGCGCTTTCAAGGCGGAAGGAATCTCCGGTGTCCGAGTTCGTCGAATGTCAGAATTGCGGCCGCCAATTCTACGCCGAAAACGTCGACTGCCCCTACTGCGGGGGGGAAGAGACGGACTCCGCGACGTTGGTCACGGAACTCATGCGCACTGTTGCACCGAGCACGACGGCAGCGCCCCGGACCGCCGCATCGCACGGCGGCCTCTTCGCGATCATGTTCTACCTCTTCGCCGTGTTCGTCGCGGTCATGGGCGCCGTCGCGCTTGCCGGCGCCATCCGCGTGCAGGCGGTGCCGGCGCGCGCCATGCTCGCCGGTGAAGCCGGCTTCGCGATCCTCACCATCGCTGGGGTGCTGAGCCGGCGGCGCTGGGGCCGGCGGGTCGCCATCGCTTTCATTTTGTGGAACGCGGTGATCGGCCTTGGCGCAATCGTCGACCGCGACCGCGGTGGCCTCTTTGCATGGGGACCGGAGTCGGGCACGTTCCTGCTTTTCCTCTGGCCGTTCTTGACTCGTAACGGGCGCGAACGGTTCAGCCGTTGAACTGGGCCGGCGCCCGGCGACGCGCCGGTCTCGGCACGCGAGTTGATAGTAGAAATCCTTGCAAGACTGTCGAGACGCGATGCACCGGTGCTGCCGCATGGCGCGCCGGCGTCGCACCTACGTTGGAGAACGTATGGCCGCCAGCCCGCCACCGAACGACGCTCCGCAGTCCATGGTGTCCGCGCGCCCGGAAGTGAGTGAAGCCCTGTTGGCGCGCCATCTCAACGACGTCGAGACCCATATCAAGCGCCTGCCGCCGCTCTCGACCTCGATTCACGAGATTCTCGCCCAACTCCGCGACGTCGACACCGACATGCGCTGGCTGGAGCTGCACATTTCCAGCGACCCGAGCCTGGCGACTCGATTGTTGAAGATGGCAAATAGTGCCTTTTACTGCCCGCGCGCGGAAATTTACACCGTGCCGCGCGCCCTCATGACCCTCGGGTTCCGCACTTCGCTGAACGTGATTCTGGCGGCATCCATGCGCTCGGCCTTCACGACCTCGGTCGCGATCCCCGGCTTTCAGCCACGCGGTCTCATGCGGCATTGCGTTGCGGTGGGGACTTGTGCGGCGGCTTTGGGGCGCGCGATTCCGAGCCTGCAGCCGGTCGCGGACAAACTCTTCGTCGCCGGCCTCCTGCACGACATTGGCCGCGTCGCCTTGGCGCCGCTCTACGGTCAGTACCAAGAAGAGCTGCGGGCGCGCTGTGGCACCCAGCCGCCGACACCCGAGATCGAGTCGAATCTCTTCGGGATCGACCACGCCGAAGCCGGTGCCATGGTGGTGCAGCAATGGAAGCTGCCGGCGCCGCTCGCCGAACCGATCACGCATCACCACGATCCGATTGCGACGCTTGCCGGCCACCCGCTGGTTCTGGGCGTGCGTGCCGCGGACCTGTTCGTGCTCGGCAAGGGCTACGCGATGATCCAGCCCTGCGAGGTGCGCATCGAACTGGATGCAGTGCTCGAGGCGCTCGCGACCGACATGGAACAGGTGTGTGGGGCTCTCGGGACTTTCGAAGCGGTGTCCGCCTCGTTCTTGGAGTCCGTCGCATGAGCACAGTGCACGAGAAGAACCCCGACGTGCGAGTACAGCTCGAAGCGGCGCTGCACGATAATTCGCGTTATCAGGATCAAATCTATTTTCTGACCGAGATGGGCAGTCTGCTCGGGCAGCAAGAGATCTCGCTCCTCTTAGTGAAGATCCTGCAGTTGACCACCGAGTTCATCGGTGCGGACGTCGGTTCGATCGTCCTGCTCGACGCCGCCGGGACGCCGAGGACGGCGGTCGATTGGGGGCTGCCGCATGCGGTAGTGCTCGACTTGAAGCGCCGCGATGGTGCCAGCCTGCTCGATCTGGCGCTGGAGAGCGGCCTGCCGCAAGTGTTTCATCGGAGCGAGTTGCAGCCGGTTCTCGACGGCGCCTACGATGTCGAGAAAGTGCTCCTGCTGCCGCTCAACGCCGAGGGCCGCGTTCTCGGCAGCATCGTCATGGTGTTGCCCGACAGCGACGACGCCCATACCAACGCCCAACTCGAGATGGCGGCGCCGGCGGTCGGCTTGGCATCGATCGCGTTGGAGAACACCCAGCTGACGCGCATCAAGCTCGACCGGGTTCGCGAGCAACACCAGCTCAAGCTGGCCCAAGAGATTCAGCGCCGCTTGTTGCCGGCGAGCGCGCCCGTGGTGCCGGGGCTCGAACTTGCGGCGGCGTACATTCCGGCCGCGGCGATCGGCGGCGACTACTACGACTACCTGCGTTTGAGCGACGGGAGCTTGGGCCTCGTCATCGCCGACGTGTCCGGGAAGGACGTCCCGGCGGGATTGGTGATGACAGCGGTGCGCGCCATGTTCCGAACGGCTGCGCATGTCACCTTCCGGCCCGGGACCATCCTGCAACAGGTGAACGAGCAGTTGTGCCTCGAACATTTGAACGGCATGTTCGTGACAGCGGCCTGCATGCGCATCGATGGCACCAGCGGACTTCTGACGCTGGCGGTCGCCGGCCACGATCCTGTCTTGCTCGTGAAAAGCGGCCGTGTCGAACTGGCAGGCAACCGAATCCACAACTTGCCGCTTGGCGTGCTGGAGGGGAGAGAGTACGAAGAGGAAGCGCACGAGCTGCGGCCCGGCGACGCTTTCGTGCTCTACACCGACGGTGTCACCGAAGCGCGCAATGAGTTTGCCCGCCAGTTCGGTGCCCGGAATTTGCGCGGCATCGCGGCGCAGTGCGCGGGGCTTGGTGCTGCGGACGTCGTTCGCAAGATCCTGAGCGCTCTCGAGGAACACGTCGGGAAGACACCGCGGCACGATGACATCGCGGTGCTCGTCGGACGCCGCTCGCCGGTCTGAACCGGACGGCTGTGGGTCTTCGAGTTTTCCGCTCCGGCGTCCGCTTCCGCCTCTGCTTCGGCTTCGGCTTCCGCTTCCGCTTCCACGCTGGCTTTCGCTTCTGCGCTCTTTTTTGTTGCGCCTTCGGAGCTATTGCTGAGGTGTGGGGGTCTTCGGAGGTGTGCGACCCCCGCCCGCTCAGACAGAACGGGCCGCGCCGCGCGCTTCGCGCGCAATAT
>JANLSU010000103.1:0-107320 GCA_031362565.1 bacterium
GGCGGCCCCTCCCCCCCGCGGTCCTGCATCCTTCCACACCCTGTTGTGCCGCCGCGTGGGTGCGCGGCCGCCCTTGGGGGGGGGGGGGGCCGGGTCCACGGCGGGTGTGTCCGCCGCCCGCGCGCCCCGGCGCCCACTTCCGGCCGCCGACGCGCGCGTCGCTGAAATGGCATTGCTCGCCTTCGGTCCGGCGCTCGTCCTCGCGCTCCTTGTCCTCCTCTGTTTGCCGTTCGCATCCGCCTGGCCCGCACTCCTGCCCTTCGTCCTGCCGGCCTTCGCCTGTGCTGGGGCGTTTCAGTCGCTTGCGCTGCGGGCGTACGCGGCAAGCGCCGGGCGTCTCTACGCGGCGGATCTCCTGGGTGGCGCGGCCGGAGCGCTGCTTTCCGTCGTCGCCATCGGTGCCCTCGGTGGTCCCGTCAATACGACGTTGGTATTGGCCATGCTCGCTTCTGCGCTCGCGTGGTTTTGGATCCGCGACACGGGACGTTTGGCGCGCGTCGCCCCGGCGGCGTTCGCTCTCACAATGGTAGCGACACTCGCGCATGCCTTCTTCGGTCTGTTTGCAGTCGACTACGGACGCGCGCCCCACAAGCTCTTGAGTGCATCGCTTCGCCCGTCGCCGCAGGGCACACCGCATTTGTTGCCACAACTCGCGCGCTGGGATGCGTATAGCCGCGTCGATGTTTTGGAACTCGATTCACCGCGTGGCCTGCAGCGCCTCGTCTTCATCGATGGCGAGACTCCGACACCCATGCTGCAGGTCGATCCCGCATCGCCGAACGCTGCCGGCGTCGGCGTGACGGATGCATTGGCAGCCTTGCCGTTCCGGCTTGCCGCACCGCGGGACGTACTCTCGATCGGCTCCGGCGGCGGCTATGATGTGGTGGCGGCGCGGCGTTTTGGCGCCACGCGCATCGATGCCGTCGAGTTGAATGCCGGCGTGCTGGCAGTCGTGGATGCGGCACGCGACTTTACGGGCGACGTATACCGGCAACCCGGCGTCACGCTGCACCACGCGGAAGGCCGCCAGTTCGCGCGCCGGGCGCCTGCGGGGACGTACGACCTGCTCGTCTTGGCCCTGGCACAATCGCTGGCCGGGAATCTGCAAGAATACGCGTTGTCGGAAAATTACCTCTATACACGCGAGGCCTTCACGGACTATCTGCGGGTCTTGAAACCCGGCGGCGGAATCGCTTTTCTGGTCAGCAGCGCAATCGTCCAGGCGAAGCTCGTCGGCACGGCACGCGACGTGTTGCAGGCGCGTGGCGTCGCGGCCGACGATTGCATTCTAGCGCTCGTGGGGCGCGGGGAAGTGCCCTACGATCACTTGGTCGTGGTGCGTGCCCAGCCGTTCACGGCCGCCGAGTGCGACGCCATCGAGCGCGAGGTCGAAGCGCGGCGCTATGGCGTCGTCCATGTGCCGGCGGCGTCGCGGGTTCCGGAATCGTTGCTTCTGCCGCCGGTGCGCGCCAGCACCCGGTTGGCTTCCGCGGTCGACAACAAGCCGTTTTTCTTCCACCTGGAAGCGGGCACACCCGGTGGCTTGAAACTGCTGCTTTCGGGTGCCTGCATCGCACTGGCTCTGGCGTGCGGCGCGTTCGGGCTGGCGATCCATCGGCACGCGGCGCCCCGGCCGCGTGCCGCCGGGATGGTGCGCACCACCGCATACTTCGTGCTCCTTGGTCTCGGCTTCTTGATGGTCGAAGTGCTCGTCCTGCAGCGCACGATCTTGTTCCTCGGATATCCGACCCTCAACCTCGCGGTGGTGTTGGCGTCCTTCTTGGTGGGCGCCGGGTGTGGAAGCCTGGCAAGCGACCGCCTCGCTGCCGGTGCTGCGCTGCGCGTGTGGCTCGCCGCCCTCGCGGTGGCGCTTGCCGCTCTCATGCCGCTACTTGGTGTGTTGCACGCGCCGCTCGACGCGCTACCGCTCGGCCTGCGCTGTGTCGTCGTTGTCGCGCTCCTGCTGCCGTTCGCATTCGTGATGGGAATGCCGTTTCCGGCCGGTGTTCGGCGGCTCGCACCCGAGGTGCAAACCTGGGTGCCGTGGTTTTGGGGGCTGAACGGCATCGCATCCATCACCGGTTCGGCACTGGTCGTCGCCGTCGTGCTTGAGCGTGGCTTCCAGCTCACGGGTCTCTTGCCCGCCTTGGTCTATCTCGCGGCTGCCGGCGCGATTCCCGCATCGAAGCCACGGTGATCGCCGCAGCCCGTTTGACGTTGCGATGCCGGCGCGGGCCTGTCATAATTGACCAACGCGCCCTGCCGAAATCCTGCCCAATCAGTCCAGCGCCCGCTCGTCGAGGAGCCTCGTGCGGTGCATCGAACTGCATTTGTTGCGTGCCGTGCGGTGCTGGATGGCGCCGTTCGTCCTCATTGTTTCCGCCGGTGTCTTGGACGCGAGTCCGGCACTCGCGGCGCACAAGGAGGAGCCGGCCGGCTATGCCATCGGCCCGTGCAAGGGCACCGACAGCAAGCCGCAGTCGAAGCTTTGGTATCAGGATGGCAGTTGGTGGGGCGTTCTCGACAGCCCGGACGGCAACCGGATTTTCGAGCTCGACGGCAAGGCCTGGAAGCCGGCGCCGAATCCCGGCGCGATCTTGGGCAGCCACGACGGCCGCGCCGACGTCCTGTGGAATGGCAAACGCCTGATCGTGCTCTTGTATCACGAGCATGACCCGGCGCAACTCTTCGAGTTCCACTACGAGCGTTCGGCGCGCGTCTACGAGCGTGAATCCGGCTATCCGGTGGCGTTAGCGATCGCGCCCGGCAGCGAGACGATGGTCCTCGACCAGGATTCCCGCGGCCGGCTGTGGGCGAGTTACGTGGCGCACAAGACCGTCTACGTGACGCATTCCGAAACCGATCATCACGTCTGGGACCTGCCGGGCCAGGTGCTGCAAAAGGGCATCGACAAGGACGACATCAGTTCCATTGTCGCCTTCGGTGGCCACTCGATGGGTGTCCTGTGGTCCGATCAGCAGCGCACCGAGTTCGGATTCCGGATGCGGCGCGACGGCGACCCCGTCGATAAATGGCACGCCGTGGAGAGTATCGATCGCGGGGCCGGCAATGCCGACGATCATATCCATCTGACCGCCGATCGCCGCGGCTACGTGTATGCAGCAACGAAGGACGCATTGCAGCACCTGAGCGCGCAGATGCGCTCTCCCAATGGAAAATGGACCAGCCACAACGACATCATGAACGGCGCCGATGCGACCCGGCCGATTCTCTTGACGGCCGAGCACGACGGCCTGCTCGTGTTGCTCTACACCCGCTGGCACGAAGGCACCGAAGATATCGCCTACCGGGTGTCGCGTTTGGGCGAGCTGGAATTCGGCGCCGCGATGCCGTTCCTCTCGGTTCCCAATATCAACCTGAACGATGTCACGAGCACCAAGCAACCGCTGCCGCCCGGTTGCCTCGTGGCAGTCGCCGATGGCGACGGCAAGGCGTGGTGGAATGGCTGGGGCGACTTGCTCGGATCGCAGCATCCGCACTCCGGCGCTTTGGAGTTGGTCGCGGAGCCGCTCCGGCCGGTCGCGGATGCGGCGTTAGCGCTCGATTTCGATGCCGCGCGCGGCCACGAGGTTCTGGATGCATCGGAGCACCGAGCGCATGGCGCGCTCGGCGGGCCGTGGGCCGACGACATCTGCGAGCCGCAGTGGACGGCCGGCGTCGCGGGCAGCGCCTTGCATTTTGGCGGTAAGCGCAACTTCGTACAGTTTGCCGCCGCGCCGCAGTTCGATTTCGCCGCCAGCATGACGCTCGAAGCGTGGCTGCGGCGCGCCAGCCGCGACACCAAGGACGCGGTGCTGTGTAAGGGCGCGCCCGGCGAGCGCAACTACCAGATCCGGGTTCTCAAGAACGATCGCATCGAGTTTCTGCGCGAAGTGGGCTCGGGCAAGAACCATGTGCTCGTGGGACAACAGGCGCTCACCGACTCCTTGTGGCACCACGTGGCTTGCGTGTACGACATGGAGGGGCGGCAAGCGCGCCTCTACGTCGATGGCAAGCTCGATGCCGCGGCGCCGGATAGCGGCGCGGCGATCGTCAACACCGGGCCGCTGGTTCTCGGGGCGCGCTTGTTCGAAGGCGAACTGCACGATTGGTTCCATGGCGACATCGATCAAGTGCGCCTTGCGCCACGGGTGCTCTATGCGGCGGATTTTGTCCCGGCAACTCGCTTCGAGTCGGCCGGCGACCCGGTTCTAGGCTTGAGTTGGGTGCCGCGGTATCGGGGCGGCGAGCAATGCGCCGGATACGATGTTCTGCGGAGCGTGGGCCATGACACGCCGGCGAAGCTCAACCCCGCACCGCTTTGCGAACCGGTCTTCTTCGACGCGACAATTCCCGCCGGCCACAGCGTGTATCGCATTCGCACCGCGAATCCCGCCGCGGTTTCGCCGCCGGTCGCCGTCGAGTGGCCGCCGCACGCAGAGGCGAACACTCCCGCACCGTAGTCCGGTGCGCGCCTGCCTTTCCCCAAAGGCCGGACGACGATCTCGTTCTCAGTAGTCTTGCAGCAACACGACATCCTCGGTCGTGACACCGCGGCTGACGATGAATCCCGACCCGTCGTGGAGCGGCGCGAAGGCGTAGATCCGCATGCCGGTGGGGAACTGCGAAACCGGTTGCGGCGTGCCGCCCGCGACCGGGTAGTTGATGAGGTTCGACGCACCACCTTCACGCACGACGCTGGTGACGAACTTCCCGTCCGGCGTCCACGCCAACATGAGTTCGTTGGCGTCGAGTGGAACCGGCAACGGAGTTGGCGCGCCGCCGGCAACTGGAACCGTCATCACGATCGATTTTCCGCCGACGGGCTTGTCGAACCCGAAGCACAGGACCCGCGAGCCGTCCGGTGACCAGCGTGGAAACGACGCCACGACATCGGTCATCGGCACTGGTGTGCCGCCTTCCGCCGCGATCTTCCAGATCCGTGTTTCCGACACGTCGCGCGAACCGTTGAAGGCGATCCATTTGGAATCGGGGCTCCAGGTCGCGAGACTGCACTGCATGCCGCGCACCATCTGGTGCGGGTTCGTGCCATCGGCATTCGCGACCCAAATGCGCACGCTGTCGGCGACGACCGCGGTGTAGGCGATGGAGCGGCCGTCGGGCGACCACTCCGGATAGAGGTCGAGGCCGGTGCCCGAGGTGATCTGGTGGGCATTCGAGCCGTCGACGTTCATCACCCACAGGTGCGTGCCGCGTCCGGCATCGGACACATAGACGATCGACTTACCATCGGGGGAGAGACCCGGCGTGTCGGTGCGCGCCGTGCCGAAGTCGATTTGCGTGGCCGCGGCGGTATTTGCCGCCGCCGTACCGCGTGCGGGCAGGCGCCAGAAGTTGGCGGCGGTCGTACTGCGCAGGCAGGTGATCGCCTTGCCATCGGCGCTCGTCGTGACACTCGTGTAGTCGTTCAGGTCGGAGGTGATTTGGCGTGGCGTCGTGCCGTCGAGCGGCACCGCGAAGACTTGTTCCGCGGTGGCGTGCGTCTCGATCTTGCCGGCGGCGTAGAAGCCGTTGCGATTCGGCTGCCAGACAAAGGAATTGACCGACGTCCACGCCGTCCCCGGCACCGTGACCGGGGCGCCGCCCGCCGCTGGGACCAGGATGAAACGGGCGTGAATGTAGTCATTGGTTTCGCGACTCAGCATGGCGATCTGCTGGCCGTCCGGCGACCACTGAGGGAAAAGGAGAACGGCGCTGCCTTGTCCAACCAAGAGCTGCGGCGGCACGGAGCCGTCGGCCGCGGCGCGATAGATCTCGCACTTCACCGGCGGGATGAGGCGCATGAACGCGAACTGTTTGCCGTCGGGTGAAAAAGACACCGGGGTCGCCAGGTCGTCATAGAGCTTTTGCGGCGTGCCACCCAAAGTCGCCACCCGGTACACGCTCACCGCGCGCGTGCTGTGGACGACCACCAAGTACGTGAGCCAGTTGCCGTCGGGCGAGAACACCAGACCGCCGACTCCCTCGGCCATCGGCGGAACGAGCTGGACGGTGCTGCCGGTGGCGAGCTGGTGCAGCATGACGCGGGTTTGACCGGCATTCGCTTCTGCATACGCGACGAACTTGCCGTCTGGTGACAGGGCCGGCCAGCGCGCCTTGCCGGTCGAAGTGACGCGGGTAATGT
The DNA here is from genome assembly GCA_031362565.1 of bacterium. GTDB lineage: Bacteria > Krumholzibacteriota > Krumholzibacteriia > JANLSU01. Next base: position 6,146 of record JANLSU010000103.1, read on the forward strand.
GCAACGTGCCGCCGGCGGCCGGTGCCGGCGCCGCCTTGCGATGGCGCATGAACCACGGCACGAGTCCAAATGCCAGCACGATGAGCGCCCATGCCGCCACCGCAAGCGGCGACGACGCGGCCCGCCGGCGCGGTGCGGATGCTGCCGGCGTGCCGGCGTGCACACCGGATGCAACGGACTCAACGGCAGGCGCATGGGCGCCGGAAGGCCAACTCGGCGCGGGCGTCGCGCCGGACGGCCACTGGACGGCAGGTGCCACACCCGAAGGCGCAGCATACGCCGCCGAAGCCGTGCCCGATTCCACTTCGCGCCTGAGCGCCCGCAGATCGATCGCCAGCTCCTTGGCGCTTTGGTAACGCTCGTTCGGGTCCTTGGCCATCGCCTTGCGTAAGATGCGCGTCAGTTCCACCGGCGCATCGGGCCGCGCGACGTGCAGCGGCCGCGGCCACTCCTTCAGGATGGCATGCATGACTTCGATGGGCGATCCGGTCCCGAAGGCGCGTTCGGCGGTTGCAGTCTCGTAGAGGACTGCGCCAAGCGCGAAGATGTCGGCGCGTGCATCGACAGCCTCGCCGCGCACTTGTTCGGGCGCCATGTAACCGACGGTGCCCATGACCAGGCCGGGCATTGTCGGCGACGACCCGGACATCACACCCAAAGCACCGCTTGGCTGAATGACGGTCTCGGCGTTGGCGCCACCCGTGCCCGCCAAAGCCGCCGGGCCGCGATCCGCTTGCAGAAGTTTGGCCAGGCCAAAGTCCAGAATCTTGACGTTGCCGTCGGCACGGAACATTAGATTCTCGGGCTTCAGGTCCCGATGCACGACGCCGGCGGCGTGCGCTGCGGCCAGTCCGTCCGCCACCTGAACCCCGAGATCGAGCAACGGGCGCAGGTCGAGCGGGCCGCGCCGCAACCGCTCGCGCACCGTCTCGCCCTCGACGTACTCCATGACGATATAGTGATGGCCTTCGTGCTCGCCCAACTGATGGATCGTCGTGATGCTCGGGTGGTTGAGCGCCGATGTCGTCTTGGCTTCCTGGACGAAGCGTTGCAGGCGTTCGGGATCGGCGAGGGCGGCGGCGTTCAACAGTTTGATGGCGACCCAGCGGTCGAGCTTGGTGTCCTCGGCTTTGAACACGACACCCATGCCGCCGGCGCCGAGCTGGTCGCCCAAACGGTAGTGTGAGATGTTCTCAGGAGTGGCCACGGTGCGGCTCCCACGCGGCTGGAAAACCGCGCTAAGCAGACTCGATCCGGCGTTTGGCGTCAAGGTCTGGGCCCCTGGTGCCGGGCCCGGGCGTGGTCCTCTTCTTGCAGCACGCCGTTGCCCTTGGTTTTCGTGTTGTAACGTTCGACTTCGCGAAGGGCTCGAGCACGATGAGCGTCGGATCGTTTTTTACCGCGACCCTGGGCACTTCGCTGCAGGAATTCTTGACGTTACCGCGCGATCGGGCCGCGGCTCTCGTCCGCGGTCGAATTCCGGACTTGCTGCACCTGCTGCGCGCCGGCGCGCCACCAGCGGACGCACTGGAGCCACGCCGCACCGTCCAATGGGGCAAGAGCCTGGAAGGCGCGCTCCTCGAGGCGCTGAAGCCGCAAGGGCTCGAACTCCAGAATCTGCGCGATCGCATCATCACCGATGGCTTCATGCGGTCCGAGCTCGACCGCGATCAGAACGTCTACTTGACCGAATTCTTCACCCGGGTGCTGACGCGCGCCGTTCCGGACCTCGTTTTCCAGCCGGCCCACGCGCGCGAAGTCGAAGTGGCACTCGAATGGGCGCGGCGCCACCGGATCGGCATCGCCACCCGTGGTGCCGGCAGCACCGCCATGGGCGGCGCGGTTCCAAACGACGGCGGCCTGCTGCTCGAGATGTCGCGCTTCGACCAAATTCATATCGATGTTGCGGACCAGGTCGCGGTGATCGGCGCCGGGGCGCGCCTGAAAACGATTCACGGCCGTTTGGCGGCGGAAGGCCTCGAACTCACCACGTATCCATCGAACTTGGGTGGCACATTGGCCGGCTGGTTCAGCGCCGGTGGATTGGGACTCAACTCGTTCACCCATGGTGCCGTACAAAACCAAGTGCGAGCGCTGTCGATGGTGTTGCCGCGCGGCGAACAGGTGCATTTCCATGCCGACGGGCGGTTGGATGTGCTTGCCCCGGAAGCTCAACGGCTCCCGAAGGCGGCGACCGCCAAATGGTTCGAGGCGCACGGCTATCCGGCGTTGACGCTCGCCGACCTGCCGCAGACCGAGGGCCAGGTGGGTGTCATCCTGACGCTCACGATGGCAGTTCACAAGCTGCCGGAGCGCACTCCCTTCTATCTCGAAGTCGAAACCGACGGCCAAGCCATCGAACTCGCGGCGCACGTCGCCCAAGCGGCCCAGAAGAATGGCGCCAAACCGGCGAACTTGAAGTTCTTGTCGGCCGCTCATGTCGCCGGGGTACGGGCGATTCGTGGCGACGCTAAACGGGCTTCGAAACCCGCCGTGTACGTCGACTTCGAAGGCGCCGACGAAGCGCAAAAATTCGCGCGCGGTCTCGACACCGCGCCGCACAAACCACAGAGCGACGAAGCCGAAGCCCGCCGCTGGTTCGCGGATCGCTTCCGCCCGCAACAGACGAAACGCTTGGGCCCCGGCTATCTCGCGGCCGAGATCCTCATGCCGGCCGAGCATCTGGCGGCATTTCAGGAGGCCGCGGTCAAGCTGGCGCACCGCGTCGGGGTGCATCTCGAAACCGAGGCCTACTACTTTGGCGACGGCCGGGTGCTGGCGCTGCCGGGCTACCTGACGCGGGGGCCGCGCTCGGGTTTCCTGTGGGAGCTCGTGCTCGCGCCGATCTTGCTCGACCTTGCCATGCAACGCTTTGCGGCGATGCCCTATGTGCTCGGACGCTGGCAGTCGCCGTACTTCGGATGGCGTTACGACAAGGACACACGCCGCCGCTTGCGCGACAACAAACGGCGCACCGATGATCGCCGGGTCTTGAATCCTGGCGTGTTCTTTGGACCGGCGTTCCGCGTTCCCGGCGTGCAGGGCGTGTTTCGCACCACCTTCCCGCGCGGCATTCGCACCCTGCGCGGTTTTTATGGCTCACCGCTCACGGCGTGGTTCTTCCGCGCCGCCATCGGTGCCCGGCATGATCATGCGGACGGGGCGCGTGTTTCGGCGCGCTGGAACGCCACTGCCGAGGTTGCCGACGCCGAGGCGCGGCGCATGGCGGCCGACTTGGAGAAGTGGCGGCTCGAAGACTTGGCGCACGCGGCGCGCGGCTGCGTGAACTGCGGCGAGTGCAACAGCGTTTGCCCGATCTTCCACGATGCGCGCATCCGGCTGCCGCAAATGTTGACCCACATCGGTGAAGGACTGCGCGCCGGCGCGACGCTCGGCGGGACCGAGCAACTGCTGCTCGATATGTGCATGCGCTGCGGCAATTGCCAGGAAGTCTGCCAGGCCGACATCCCGCACCTGCCGTTGTATGACGCCATGGACAAGCACGCCGGTGCCGCCGACGAAGTGCGGCGCGAGCGCCATGCGGGAGTTTTGTCGCATCTACGCTACTCGGAGCGCTACACGCGCGAATTCCTGAATGTGCGTCCGGGCGGCTACTTGCAGCGGACGCCGGCATCGCTTCCCGGCGAGATTCGTTTCGTGCTCTTCCGGGCCGAGGCCGATGCCGGGCCGGTCGATACCTGCATCCATTGCGGCGCCTGTGTGCCGGTCTGTCCGACGAGCGCCAACCTCGAATTCCAAGATAAGGCCGATGTGCGCCGGATTTCCACCGACCTGACGCGCTGCATCGGCTGTGGAACGTGTGTCGAAGTGTGCCCGGCGAATCAAAAGAACGGCAGCCGCACCTTGCGCGTCATGGAAGCGCCGAATCGCGAATTCTTCGAGTTGTTTGCGGCGTTCGAGGCCGGGACCGACGGGAGCCCACGATGAGCACGACCACCGGCCGCACCCACTCCCGGCACCAAGCGCCGCATGCCCCAGCGACGGCGCCCGACGCCAATTCGGTGCTCATGCAGCGGCTGCGCGTTTGGGAAGACTTGCTGACCCTGGTCGTCGACCGCGACTCGCACCAGGTCGCCGAGCGTGAGAATCGCCTCCTCCTGCTCGATCAATTGCTGGTGCGCGGCGGCCTCGAGCCACGCGAATTCTGGACCCTGCCGACGGCGCGGCGTAGCCGCACGTTCCTGGCGCACTATTCGCGCTTGCAGCGTTCGGTGCCGCAACTCGAGATCGCCAGTTTCGACGTCGACAAAGCGGCAAAGGAGCGCTTCCGGAGTGAACCACTGACGCTCGGCGCATCGTGGCACTACGGGTTTTGGCGCAGCTATTTCTCGCACGCGGCGATCACGCACCCGGCCAATGACGGCCTGCGCGAGGAATTTTCGACAGCCTGGGATATCCTGCGCAAGGATCCCGCCGTGTTGCTGCTCGATGCCAATGGCCGCCACGTTCTGACCCGGCCGTTCGTCCACCTGGATCTGCCGATTCTCGTCGGGCCCTTTCCACACTCGGACGGCACGACAGTCGAGCGCGCCTACTTGGAAGCCGTGCGGCGTGCCGATCCGGCGCGCGATCTCAAGATCGCGACGCGGGTCATCGTCGACAGCGACACGTACCGGACGCATGCAACGTTTTACGCCTCGTACCGCCAGAACCTCATCGTCCGCATTCCGCTCGAGGAATTGGCCGCCAATGCCGCGACGCGGCAGCCGGGTGGTTGGGACGTGGTGCGCGAACTCGCGGATACGGCGCGCCTCGTCGAGGTCGCAGTGCCCGAGGCCTGCGACGCCGCTCGCCTGCAAGCGGTGCTCGAGCGCTTGAACCGCGAGTACCCGGAGCTTCTGATTTCGGTCTACTTGCGGTACGGCGAGGAATTCTGGACGTTGCTCTACGCCGCGGCGCGCGCCGAGGGGGTGGCCATGGTGCACGTGCACGCGGGACCGGAGAAATCCTACCGATTGGTGCCGTGCGTCGACGAATTCCTGAAGCAAGCGCATCTGCGATCGCGGGTGCAATTGGTTTCGGCGGGTGGCGATACCGACACACTGCCGTCGGCGGCCGCGGTGTACGAAGCGGTGCTCCTGGGCGCCAACGGCGGCTCGGTGACGCACCTGGCAGAACTGGCGCTGGCGCCGGATTTCACGGACGTGGGGCGCGAGGTCCTGGACGCGGCGACGGTCTTCGCCGGGCTGCGCGACCGCGACGCCAAGGAACTCGTGGAACTCGCGGCCTCGTCGCTCACTTGCTGGCAGCATTCGATTCTGGATTTCCTGTCATGCATGGGCATCGACGACGTGCAGAAGACCTCCGGCAACACCATGGCCATTACCATGACGGAAGAGTGGATTCGCGACGTCGATGCACTCGCCACGTCGGCCTTCGGCCAAGTGAACAAATCGCTGAATGCGCGGCGCGTCGCCGCCGAGCCGATTCCCGCCGAGGTGCGCGACCGGTTCCGGGTATCGCGGCTGCTGCAAGAAGTCACGCCCGATGTGCCGCTCGTGGCGGCAGCCAATGTCCTGGCGCACCGCAACGCCAACTACCACTTGATGAACACCAACCGCAGCCTGACGGCCGATCACTTGAATGTGATTTACCGGATGGCGGCGGGCCGGATGCCCGAGGCGGATGACTTCTTCCTCGACAGCGATCTGGGTCCTTGGTCCATCGACCGGGTGGGCGTCAAGCTCGAGCGGCGCGACGTGCAGGCGTCGCTCGATGCCTTGCGCCGCGATTCGCGCGCTCTCGATTACATCAGCTTGGCGGTGCCACGCGGTTTCGACCGGCCTGGTGCCGTGCCGTCGCAGGCGGCGTGCGTGCTCACCGCCGATCGCGCCGGCAAGACGGTCCTCGTGCGGTTCACCGCCGACGCGACCGGCGCATTCAATGTCGCCGTCCCGAGCGACGGCGGCACGGCAAGTTTGTACCTGCATGTGACCGCGCCTGGCGAGACCGCGGCGCGGGTCGTGGAGTTGAAAGCAGCGCCGGCGCCCGAAAGCACCAATGGCATCGACCGGCGCCCGGCGCCGAGCGCGCCGCCCGGGCTCTCGGTACGCAAGGCGAGCAGCGATCAACGCGTGCTCCTCAAGGCGCAAGCGCCAGGTGGCTTCCGGCTCGAAGGCGACGGCACACGCGAACCGGTGTACACGGGCCCCGTGAACCATGCCAGCATCAGCTTGGGTGCGGCGAGTGAAGACTTCCTCTTGGCGCGCGTCGAAGGCAATGCCGGTTTGTCGATGACGTCGTCCGGTGAAGGCGGTCCACTGCGTTTGCCCAAGGACGTCATGGCGTGGGAGTCGATGCAGGCTGCGTCGGGGCACTTCGGAATCACCGGCGCCGACTTGCGGCTCGTGCGCGACGTCGAGATCAAAATCAATCAGGGCGCGAAGCCCGGCAAGGGCGGCCGGTTGTCCGGTCCCAAAGTGACGCCGACGGTGAGCCGCGCGCGTCATATCCCGGTCGGGGTCGATGCCCTGTCGCCGGATCCCAAGCACGACATCTATTCCATCGAAGACATGCCGGCCGAAGTGTGGCTGTGGCTGCAGTACGGCGTGCACTGTGGCATCAAAATCACCGGCTCGACCTACACGCGCTTCGTGGCCGCCGGCATGTGGTCCAACTTCGTCGTCGACTATCTGCTCATCGATTCGGGGATGGGTGGTTCCGGGAACTACCACGCGGATTCGTCGCGGGTCGGCTGGCCGGACATCTTCCGGACGATCTTGCACACCCATCATGCGCTCGTGCAGGAACCGCTGTACGACGATGCGACCGGTGAGACGCATCCGATTCGCGATCTGAACGGCGCGGCGTTCGGCGCCGGCGGCGGCACGCGGCTTCTGGCCTCGGGCGGCCTGCGAAGCGAAATGGACATGCTGAAGGTGCTCTGCGCCGGCGCCGATGGATTGCTCGAGGCGTCCATCGGCAAAGCGGTGGCGTTCGGTTGCAACCAGTGCGGCAATTGCCACCTGGATTGCCCGCGCGGCGGCATCACGACCAAGCTCGAACTCATGCTGCAAAACGATCGCGCCACGATGCGGCAGCGTTTCCGCAACTGGACGGCACTCGACATGGCCAAACTGGCAGTGCTCATCGATGCCATCAACCGCCGTTCGGGAGCGGTCGACGCGGAGGGCAATGTCACCAACCGCGCCGAGGTCATCGACGACATCCGCAAACTGCGCGGCCGTACGGATCTCTTGGTGATGCCGCAGCATCCGGCGCCACCGGTCCCGATCGTGGTTCCCACTGTCGCGGACGTCGAGCGCGCCCTGGATGTCGATGCAAAGTCAGCGGCGGCGCGGCGCGCTGCCGACGGTGCGACGGGACCGCAGGCGACGGCTGCCGGTGCCGAGACGAGTGCGCCGCCCCCCATCGAACACGACTCGTGCCGCGTCGGCAGCTTGCTCGTCTCCGAGCGCGTCGACGTCAGTGCGATCTGGGAATCGGCGCGTCTGTCGCACAATGGCGGCAACAACCGCGGCGGCGGCATCGGCTTCGCGGGCTTCGCCCCCGACGCCGTGCGGCAGCGCACCGCGCTCTTCTTCAACACCATCGGACCCGACCGCGGCGAAACCATGGAGCGCATGCTCGGGCATCTGGATGGACTGCGGTTTTACGACGCGCAAGGCCGCGAGCTGGGCGCCGATGAAGTGCGCCTCCGCTTGCCGGAATTCCGAGTGCCGGTGCGCGCCGAGTGGGCCGGCGACGACGGTTGGCGCAAAGTGGGCCTGCGCGAAAACCCGGGTGACATGACGCTCCTCTTCACGGAGCTGCGCGGCGATGCGCTCTGGCGCTACGGACAGCGGTTGGTGGAAAGCCCGCGCTGGGTGCAGCGTTCGACCAAGTACGGCGACATCGCCACCGCCGAGCTGCAGGGCGCTCTAGAGCGCGCCGTACGCCGCGATGAGCCGTTTGTCGCCGCCGACGAAGATGCGCGCCTGATGGCTTTCTTGCGCGACGTCAAAGAAGAATACTTCACGACTCTGGCGCATGTCCTCGACACACGCTACTACCGCACCGGCGGCGCGATCCCAAAGTACGCCGACCGGCGGCGTGGTTTCGTGGTCGCGATGGGCGAGGACATGGGTGCACTCAAGGTGAGTGGCTGGACGCATCTCATCCCGGCCTATTTCGATCTCGACAACTTCTGGGCATCGTATCCGGGGGCGCGTGAACAGGGCGGGGTGCGTTTCCTGATTCGCGGCGAGGATACCTGGACGACACGTCTGGTCGCCTATGCCTGGGGGATGCACCACCGCTATCCGACGAATTCACCCGCCATGGACGCCGAAGGCCGCGGCAACCCGGCCGGTGCACATCCGTTCAAGGCTTACAACGTGCTGCTCATGCACAACGGCGAGCAGGTGGGCGTCGATTCGACCGCGCCGATGCTCACCGAACACGCTTGGGTCCACATCGATGATTCGATGGGCGAGGGTGCCGCTGAGTACGAAGGCGATTCGCTGTACGCGCGGAAGGCGCTCACCGACACCGAGTACGCCGCCTATCTCGTCGACTTCACACGTCGCGTGCTGGGCTTGGCGACCGACGAAGCGACCCAGGTCATCTCGCCGGTCACCGGCATCGACCTCGAGGCCGTCGAGCCCGAGGAACGCCGCGAACGCTACCGGGTGCTGGGCCGCAACTTCGTGCACCTGACGCCGACCGGTCCCTACAAGTTCACGATTCTCGAAACCCGCCATACCGCGGCCGGAACCCAAGTCGGGTTCCGCGAGAACATGGATATCAAGTTCTTGCGCCCGCACGAAATTGCCATCAACTGGGACACGGCGCCGGGCGGCGTCAAGGCGATCGCCAACGGCAGCGAAGCCAAGATTGCCGACGCCATGTTGGTGACGCTACGCCAGCAGGCCATGCTGTGTGATGCGGGCAGCGACCTGCGCTTCAACATGCGGCCGGGCGGCCGGCCGGGTACGGGGGAAATGGGCGGCGTCTTCGAGGCATTCGTGGGCGTCGAAAGCGGCACCGTGACTCTCAACAATCGGTTCGGTGAGGCGGTGCCGGTGCGCCGCGCCGGGACCAAGTCGGAAGCGCTGCGCGTTCTCAAGACCGCAGTCAACGGCGCCCGCAAGAAAATTGGCGACGAGGCGCGGGCGCGGTTGCAAGCCGCCGACGCGGCAGCGTTCAGCGGCCCGGCGCGCGAGGAATTCGTCGCCTGGACACTCGACAAGGTCCGTGAGTGGAGCTTCGACGAGTACCGCATGGTGGCCGAGTGGCTCTTGCCGCAAGCCGGCCAAAAGTCGCCGGCGCACTTCGATGCCGCACTCGGCATGCTAACGGAACTCCGCAAACGCCTGCACTTGGCCGACACGGGCGGCAAGTCGCTCGCGGCACTGCAATACATGACGGACGGCGGCTTCGAGTATGACGGTGAGCCCGAGGGCGGCATCTACCGCTTGCTGCATGCGGTGCCGCGGCTCTGGGACACCAAGGGTGTGGCGCCGTACGGGCGCATCGACGTAGCGACGCGCGCCGATCTCATGCCGCCTGGGGATCCATCACAAGCGCTGGTCGTCAACTTCGACGGCTTCGAGAGCGAACAGTTTGGCACCATTGAAGCGGCGCGCTTTGTCTCCGACGCCGTGGCGCGAGGTTGGCGGCGCTTCATCGGTTACAACATGCGGGGCGGGCCGCGCTACGTGGGCACGAATACCGCCGACAGTGACGGCCGTCCAGCCGATGGCGTGCGCATCGATCTCTACGGCCGCCAGTTCGGCGACTTCATGGGTGCGCTCCTGGAAGGCGCCGACATCCGGTGCTACGGCCAAGGCCAAAGTCATGTTGGCATGAAGGCCGACCGCGGTTCGATCTTCGTGCTGCAGGACATCCTGAACACCGGGCTGTATGCCGCCCACGGCGGCACGCTCTCGATGTGGGATTCGGGCAGCCGCTTCGCGGTGGCGGGCCAGAACCGGGTGCATTTGGAAGATGGCACGACGCTCGCGCCGGGCCTGAAATCGATTCACTTTGGTTCGCCCAACGAGTACGCCTTCGAGTACTTGATGTCGGGTGGCGAGAACTCGCTGCACGTGGTGATGGGGCTCGAAAAACCGGATGCCAAGGGCCAACTGAACGGGCGCTTGCGGCCCTACGCCGGCAAGTTCTTCATGTCGGGCGCTGCCGCCGGCCGCGTCTATGTCTTCGATCCCACCCGCGCCCTCGAAGCCGGCCAGGTGCACGGCAATGCCGGCGAGCCGGTGACGGTGGAGGAGTGGGACGCGGAAGTCGGCCCGTTCATCGCCGCCGAAGCCGCCAAACGCAGCCTGCCGATGCAAGTCGTGCCCGGCGGTTTCCGGATCCAATTGGGCGGCGAGTGGCGCGACTACGCCTGCGGTGATGCCTTCATGCGCTACACGCCCATCCGGGTGCCGAAATCCATCCAACGCCAGGGCGTCGCACCGCCGGCACTCGTCGGCATGCTGGACGAGCTCTGAGGCGTGAACGAACCTTGGCCTGCGCTCAGCGAAACAGATCGCCGCTCAGGTACTTGAGCCCCGAGTCGCAAATGACCGTGACGATGCGATGCCCGGGGCCCAACTCGCGGGCGCGTTGCAGCGCTACGAACACGTTGGCGCCCGACGAGATGCCGCCGAAGATGCCTTCGACACGCGCCAGTTGGCGGGCTGTTGCGTAGGCGTCGGCATCCGTGACCGCGACGATCGCATCCGCCAAATCGAGCCGGCAGATGGACGGCACGAAGCCCGGCCCCATGCCTTCCAATCGGTGGCCGCCCTCGATCGGCAAACCCGACAGCGCCCGCGAGGCGGCCGGCTCGATGGCGATGCAACGAACGCCCGGCACGCGCTCCTTGTAGATCTCGGCGTTGCCCGAAAAACAACCGCCGGTGCCGACTCCCATGATGAATTCGTCGAAACGTTCGTCGAGGTCGCGTATGACCTCCTCGGCCATCGCGTGGTAACCGGACCGGTTGTCGGGGTTGTTGAACTGATCGGTCCAATAGGTGTTCGGGGCCTTGGCCAGCTCGCCGACGCGGACGATGAGTCTTTGGATCAGTTCGGCGGTCACGCGGTGGTCGACGCTCGGGAGCACGTCCAGAGTGGCCCCAAAGGCGCGCATCGTCTGCAGCTTCTCTTCGGCAAAGCAATCGGCGGTCGCGAAATGCGCCCGGTAGCCGCGCGTCGCGCAAACCATGGCGAGCGAACTGCCGGTGCTGCCGCCGGTGTAATCGATGATCGTGGCGCCGGGGCGAATCTGGCCGCGGCGTTCTGCGCCGTCCACCATGGCGTGCGCCATGCGGTCCTTCATGCTGCCGGTGGGATTGGCCCCCTCCCATTTGACATAGATCTCGGCGCATTCCGGCCCGGCGAAGTGCCGGAGGCGCAAGAGCGGTGTGTTTCCGATTCCGGTCATGACACTCCTTTGCGCGCCTCTCGTACGGCGCTCACTTACTTCGATTCGGTGCACGCGCCCCAGAACTCGTCGCCGCTGACGATACTCTTGGTGCCGTAGCCGTCGAGCGGCCAAGTCGCGTAGAACGCCGTGACATCAAGTCCGAGCGTCTTCACCGTGTCGCAAAGCTGCTTCGACCGTCCGGTGAGCGGTTTACCCGGCCGGTAAAAAAGCAGGTCACCGGTGGTCAGCACCTTCTGGCGCGGAAAATAGAAGATCAAGTACTCGTCGGTATGTCCCGAAGCGACGTTGAACACTTGGACCGTGTTGGTGCTGTCCGCGAAGGTGCGGCGGTCTTTGATGGTCTCGGTACGGAGCGGCTTCGGATCGCGCGCCAGGGCGTCGGGCCGCAGCTCGAACCGCGCCTGCACCACCGCTTCGATGAGCTGCACGGTCGTCGGCGGCGCGAGCACCGTCGCGCCTTCGTGCACCCAGGCGCGCGTGCCGCCGATGTATTGGCCGTGCAGGTGGCTGAAGGCGAAATAGCGCACCGGCTTGTGAAAATGCGCCTGCACCTTGGCCGCGATGCGCTCGCAAGCGCCCGAATTGTAGGCGCCCTCCAACACCATGAGGTGATCGCTGAACTCGGCGATGAAGACCCGCGTGTTCATCGACGCGACATCGATCGTGAACAAGTGGGGCGCGGCTTCGTGCAGTTCGATCTCGGCGGTTGCGACGACGCGCTGGCGGTCGGCATCCTTGTCACCGGCCGGAACGTCCATCTGGACGTTGCGTGTCACCGGGCCAAAGTCGAACCGCGCCACTTCACGCCCGCGCAGTGTGACCACCGCCCGGCCGGGTATGGCACTCGCATCACCGGCCGGCCAGGCTTCGAAGCGCACTTTTTCGATGCCGTCTCCCAAGACGTCGTTGTACACCGCGCGCTGCAGCGAGCGGATGCGGCCGTGCTGCGTGTCGAGATCCACGGTCCAGAGTTCGTCGTTCCATGCGAAGAGTGCTGCTTGGCCGGCGGTGTGGGGGCGCAGGTTTTGGCGGTGCTCGCGGATGGCGTTGGCGATGATCGATGGGTGAAGCGCCGCCACTGTCGCCGCCGCCAGATCGCCGAAGGGCGACGGACGCTTCTCGACGCCCTTGTCATCCACCTGAAAGAGGCGGCCGCGCCGGACGTTGTAACGGTCGATGTCCTTGGTGCCGGCGGTCTCCCCCTCGGATTCCAGTTCGACGACCGACTCGCCGACATCGGGATTCACCAGGATGCGAATCGTGATGTCATACCGGTGAAAATCACCTGGATGCATCGGATGGCCTGCATCGGTGACGAAGCCGGTGCCCGAGATCTGGTACGGGGCCGTTTCGATATCCGCGACCCGGTCGAAAAGATCGGCGGCCGCCGCGGCGTGCGTCGAAATCACTCCCGCGACAACTGCCAAGCCGAGCCAACGCATTCGAGTCTCCAAGGAGAGTGTGCCTTAGGGCTGCGCCGGACCGAGCCACGTGCGCACCGTCTCGAGGTCGGCGCCCTTCAGACGGCGCAGGACCCCGTCGCGGTGGGCGCGAATCATCTCGGCACGGTCGAACGGCAGGCGGTCGTACAACTTGCCGCCGGGATTGTGGCAGGGCGCACAAGTACGCGCGAGCAGCGGCCGCACGGTTGCATCGAAGGCCGCGTCGTCCGGAGCTGGTGCGGTCACGAGCGCTGCGGCCGGTGCGGGAACCGGTGCGGATGCGGGTGCCGCTGCCGGTCCCGCCGAACCCGCACATGCAATGCAGACGACGGCGCCGAAGAGTGCTGCAACGGACGAGATCAGGCGCATGCGGGGCTCCCGGGATCGACGCCGCCCCAAGGATAGCGCGCCGGAGCATGGAAAAGCGCCCCCGGCGTCGCGGCGCCGGCCCGGTGGCCAACATCGATTCAGGGCCTTCCCGCATCGCCTGGAGTTTTTCCACGCCAGGCCTCCATCGGCGCACCTGCACTATTTGGATGATCCGTCGCACCTCCAGGCTCATCAACTCTCCGGCGCTTGGGCGGTGTATACGGACGCGTTCGGCCTGGGCAGTCGCGGTTGTTCCTTCCTGGCACATGCCTTGCCTTTAGGTATCCGATGCGACCTTCGGACGCCCTCGGACTTGGAGCCTCGTGCCGATGACGATGACTCTCCGCGCCCAGAACGCCGGTGATCTCGCCTTCTTTGGCGGCCCGCCGGCGTTCGACGTCAAACTGCACGTCGGCCGGCCGAATATCGGTGCCCGCGACCGGTTGCTCGAGCGCCTGAACGACATCATCGACCGGCGCTGGTTGACCAATAACGGGGTGTATGTGCGCGAGTTCGAAACGCGCGTCGCGTCACTGCTCGGCGTCAAACATTGCATCGCGATGTGCAACGGCACCGTAGCGCTCGAGATCACCATCCGGGCACTTGGCCTCACGGGCGAAGTCCTCGTGCCGTCGATGACGTTTGTTGCCACGGCGCATGCCCTCGAATGGCAGGCGATCACCCCGGTTTTTTGCGACATCGATCCCGAGACTCTGACGCTCGATCCGGCCGACGTCGAACGGCGCGTGACACCGCGCACGAGCGGCATCATCGGTGTGCATCTCTTTGGCCGCGCCTGCGACGTCGGCGCGCTCGAAGACATTGCCGCCCGGCGCGGCTTGCAATTGATGTTCGATGCATCACACGCCTTCGGAGCCTCGCACCAGGGCGCATTGATTGGGCGGTTTGGCGCTGCAGAGGTCTTCAGCTTTCACGCCACCAAGTTCGTGAATACGCTGGAAGGCGGCGCCGTAACCACCAACGACGACGACCTTGCCGCCAAGATCCGGCTTATGAAGAACTTCGGATTCGCAGGCTACGACGACGTGCGGCACGTGGGCACGAACGGCAAGATGAACGAATTCTCGGCCGCCATGGGGCTCACCTCGCTCGAGGACATGGATGCGGTCATCGCCGTGAATCGCGCCAATCACGCCTTGTACCGGCAACAACTGGCGGGGCTTCCCGGCGTGACGCTCCGCACCTACAACGAGGCCGAGCGCAACAACTACCAGTACATCGTCCTGCAGATCGATGCCGATGCCACCGGCATCCATCGCGACGACATCGTGCGGCTCTTGCACGCCGAGAACATCATCGCGCGGCGCTATTTTCATCCCGGCTGTCATCGCATGGAGCCGTATCGAAGCCGCGACGCCTCCGGCATGGATCTGCCCGTCACCGAGCGGGTCACCGAACAGGTGCTCTCGCTGCCGACCGGAACCGCAGTGGACAGCGACGACATCGGCAAAGTCTGCGACCGGCTTCGGCACATCGCCTTGAATGGACCCGCGTTGAGCCGCCGCATGCGAAGCGGCACCGAAGGGGGAACGGCATGGATCGCAGCAGGGAGCCAGGCGTGAATCGCCTCCAGTCACAAGCCAACGACCCGGTGACGGCGGGCGAAACCGCGGGTCACATCCGGCTCAATATTGGCTGCGGTACGGCGCCGATTGCCGGCTTTGTGAACCTCGATCGCGAGCCCGGCGGCGACCTGCAAGTCGATGTCGCCAATGGTCTGCCGTTCGCCGACGCCAGCGTGCAGACGATCTTCAGTGAGCAGTTCATCGAGCAGTTGTCGCAGGGTGATGGCGTGGCGTTTCTGCGCGAGTGCCGTCGCGTTCTCGTTCCCAATGGCGTGGTGCGCATTGCGACCGTGGATTTCGACGCTCTCATGAGCAAGTATGCGAGCGACTGGCGCGATCAACCGTGGCTCACGGAGCGCGACTATGGCTTCCTTGCCAACCGGTGCGAGATGCTCAACACGGCGATGCGAGCTGCCGGCCACCACTGGCTCTACAATGAAGATGAACTGGTGCGGCTGGCGGCGGAGGCAGGCCTCGCGGTCGGAGTGCGGCGCGCATTCGGCGTCAGCGATGCGACGCAACTTCGCGGCCTTGAACGCCGGGTCGACTCGAGTCTGATCGTCGAATTCACCAAGGTCGAAGTCCGCGACACGCGCGACGCCCTCGTCAGCATCGTGATCCCGGCCTGCCACCCTGAGTACTTCCGCGCCAGTCTCGAGAGTGCCCTGCAACAGACTTATTCCAACCTCGAGATCCTCATTGGCGACGACTGCTCGACGGGCGCGATTCAAGCAATCGTGGCAGAACGTGCGGCGGCCGACCCACGCATTCGTTACATCCGAAATCAACCCACATTGGGTGCCAGCGACAACTTTCGGCACTTGTTCGACCTGGCGCAGGGCACCTATATCAAGTTTTTGAACGACGACGATGTATTGCTGCCGGCGTGCGTCGAACGCCTGGTGCGCTGCCTGGAAGAGAATCCCGCTGTGACGCTCGTGACATCGCACCGGCAGCCGGTCGATGCCGCGGGCGCACCGCTCCCGGACGATCCAACAACCGAGCGCCCCGTCACCCAGGACAGCCGGATCGACGGCGTTTCGCTGGCAAGTGTGATGTTGGAATCGGGCGTGAATCTGGTCGGCGAGCCAACTACGGTCTTGTTTCGCAAGCGCGACCTAGCGAACGTCCAGCCTCACATGCTGTCCTTCGGCAACCGGCCGGTTGATTGGAACATCGACCTGGCAATGTGGCTGACGCTGCTCGGCCGCGGCGACGCCATCTATCTCATCGATACACTGAGTTTGTTTCGCCGCCACGAGGACGTGGAACCGTCCAACGCCAAATGGCACGACCGGGC
This sequence comes from bacterium, assembly GCA_031362565.1. Classification (GTDB taxonomy): domain Bacteria; phylum Krumholzibacteriota; class Krumholzibacteriia; genus JANLSU01. Next base: position 22,258 of record JANLSU010000103.1, read on the forward strand.
AGTGGCAGCGTGGGAGCAGTTGCGTTTCGACGCGCGGCGCCTGGGCTTGTGGAATCCGGACCAGCCGCGCACGTTGCGCGCCACGGCCATCGATGCGGGGCCCGAGTGGCGGGACGACGTTGCGGCGTGCGTCCTGAGTGCGGAAGCCTGTCTCGATGCGGGCGAGTTGGATGCGGCACAAGCGGCGCTCGAGCAAGCGGTCACGCTCTGTTCCAACGATCCGCGCCTGCGGGTCGCGCTTGGCAACGTGCATTTGCGCCGTGGCGATCAGGAAGCCGCCGCACGCGAACTCCTGGCTGCAACAACCGTCGATCCCTATTACGCGCCGGCGCACGCCGACCTTGCGGCAGTGCTGTTGTACGCAGATCAGCCCGATCTCGCCGAATCGACCGCGCAACGCGCCCTCGTTCTCGACCCGCACAATCTCACCGCCATGCAGATCTTGGGTGGCGCGCACCGGGCGCGTGGGCGCTATGTGGAGGCTATCGAAGCCTATGCAGCGATTCTCCGCGTCCGGCCCGAGGACGCCGATACGCTGGTCGACGTCGGCAACTGTTGTGCGGAGAGCGGCCACCTACAAGACGCCAAGAGCTTCTACGCGCAAGCGCTGCGCATCGCGCCGGAACACCCGGCCGGGATCGCCAACCTGCAGGCCGTCGAGGCCGAATTGGCCGGGCGTCCGATGGTGGATGTTTCGATCCTCATCCCGCTCTTCAACCGGCTCGATCTGACGCGCCAATGTCTCGAGAGCCTCTGGAAGAACACTCCCGAGGGGCGCTACGAAATCGTCATTGTCGACAACGCCTCGTCCGACGGCACGGCGGAATTCTTGCGGCCGTTGCAGGCGGCGGGGCGCATTCGCGCCCTCATCAACAGCGAGAACGTCGGCTTTGCAGGCGCCAGCAATCAAGCGGCCGCCGCCGCAACCGGCCGGCACTTGCTGTTCCTGAACAACGATACGGAAGTGAAACCCGGCTGGTTCGAGCCGCTGGTGCGCATTCTGGATACGGATCCGAGCGTGGCGGCTGTCGGCAGCAAGCTTCTCTTTGCTGATGGCACGCTGCAGCACGCGGGCGTTGTCGTGATCAACGACCGCACCAACAGCCGCGGCTTGTCGCCGTATCATGTTTACTCGCGCGAACCCGCCGACCTGCCGGTGGCCAACGAAGCGCGCACGTATCAGGTGCTGACCGCCGCCTGTCTGCTCGTTCGCCGCGCCGCCTTCGAATCGGTGGGCGGCTTCGACACCGGCTATTGGAATGGTTACGAAGACGTCGACCTGTGCTTCAAGCTCCAAGAGCGTGGCTGGCGCCTGGTGTACGAACCGCAGAGCGTCATCATTCACTACGAATCGCAGAGTGGGCCAGAACGCTTCCGTCGGGAATCCGCCAACCTCGATCGTCTGCGCGCGACGTGGGCCGGCAAGGTCGCGCCCGACGCCATCCTGCAAAGCGACGGCACGTGCGCGCCCGCGAACTCGGGCCGGGTGCGGGAGTATCAGCGGCTCGCGGCCGCGTCCACGGTGGTCGAGCCACCGGCGGGCAAGCCGGTCGCGTCCGTCGTCATCGTCACGTACAACTCGGCGCGGACGATTCGCGAGTGCTTGGAGAGTGTTCTGCGCCATGCCTCGGTGCCCGTCGAAGTCATTGTCGTCGACAACGCATCGCGTGACGCGACCCCGGCAGTGTTGGCGGAGTACGGCAGCCGGATTCAGACTGTTTTGAACACGACGAACGCCGGGTTCTCCGGCGGCACCAACCAAGGAATTCGTGCGGCAACCGGCGAGCACCTCGTCCTTCTCAACCCGGACACGGTCGTGACGCAGGGTTGGCTCGAAGGGCTCATCGGGCAAGTGACGCCCGGGGTCGGTGCGGTTGGGCCGGTCTCGGATTATGTCGCTGCCCTGCAGAAGTACGAACTCTACATGCCGCCGGGCGGACCGGTGGCGGCGCGCACGGCAGAGTGTGCACGCACCCTCCGTATCGCCAACGCTGGGAAAGGCGTCGAAACCAAGCTGCTCATTGGCTTTTGCATGCTCGTGCCGCGCGCGGTGTTCGACGACGTGGGCCTCTTGGACGAAGAACTCTTTTTGGGGAACGACGACTTGGATCTCTCCTGGCGGCTTCGCCAGCGCGGCTACCGTTTGATCGTCGCGACCGACACGTTCGTGCACCACGAGGGCCAGGCCAGTTTCGCGTCCGAGCCGAAGCCCGCGACCGCGCGGCTCGTGCAAGAGAGCACCGACGCACTCTTCCGCAAACTCGAGGCACACTACGGCACCGGCAACGTGCCGCTGCCCGCCGACCTCTGGGACATCGACTGGTTTGCGCCTACGGGTGCCGTATTCCGGTCCCGCGCCTTGAAGGTGCGTCCCGGGCTCACGAGCATCATCGTGCTCGCCTACAACGGCCTCGAACACACCCAGAAGTGCCTCGAGAGCCTGGCGGCGCACACCCGCGAGCCGCACGAACTGATCCTGGTCGACAATGGCTCGACCGACGGCACGGTCGAGTACTTGCGCCGCTACGCCAAAGCGCACGAGCAGGTGCGCGTCGTGTTCAATCGCACCAACCGCGGCTTTGCAGCGGGCAACAATCAGGGGCTCGCCGTCGCGCGCGGCGAGTTCGCGCTCCTTCTCAACAACGATACGGTCGTGACCGCCGGTTGGCTGGGCCGGATGCTCCACGTATTGCGGGCCGAGCCACGCACGGGAATCGTCGGTCCGGTTTCGAACTACGTCTCCGGCCCGCAGCTCGTTCAAGATGCGGCGTACTCCGGACTCGACGCAATGCACGCCTTTGCGGCCACGTGGGCCGCCGAACACGCCGGACAGACCCTGGCCGTGAATCGCGTCGTCGGCTTCTGCCTGCTGGCGCGGCGCGACGTCATCGAGCAGATCGGCGGCCTCGACGAGCAGTACGGCAGCGGCAACTTCGAGGACGATGATTTCTGCATTCGTGCCGCGCTCGCCGGTTATGGGTCGCGGATCGCGCAGGATGTCTTCATTCATCACACCGGCAGCCAGACCTTCAAGGCCGCCAAGATCGACTACCGCCAAAGCCTCGAACGCAATTGGGCGTTGTTCAAGAGCAAGTGGGGGATGGCCGCCGATGCACCGATCGAACGCGGCTATCGTTTCCCGACCCGCAACGAGCACGGCACCGGGACGTATGTGCGCTTGCCGGTGCTGCGAAACGAACACACATCGGAACTCGACGGCCGCGTTTGGGTGGAGCGCGCGACCGCGGTCGCGACCGCCGTCGTCGATGACGGCGCATCGCAACCAGCGGGTGCGGGCTCGCGCCTACCCGTCGTGGTCTTCGGAGCGATCGATCGCACTGAAGTCACGGCGCAGCTGGAATTGCAGGCCCCGGGCGGGCTCGAAGTCGTTGTCGCGCCGCCGATGCCCGAAGGCACCGTGGCCAAGATGTTGAACGAGAAACTGGCCGCAGCGGGCGACAGCCCCGTGCTGCTCTTGAGCGACGGGGTCGTGTTGCCGCCCGGTGTTCTCAAACGCTTGCAAGCGGCGCTCGCACGCGATGCCAAGCAGGCGGTGGTTGGACCGGTTGCCAATCGCGGCCAGTCGGCCCAGAAGGTCAAGATCGACTACACGGGAACCGGCAAATCCATGCGCCAATTCGCCGTCCGCCGCGGGCAGCGATTCGCGAAGCAAACGACGAACACCGTCCAACTCGATTCGTTCTGTCTGCTCTTCGACCGCGCCGCGTTCCGGACCATCGGTTCGCTCCAGGACGACCGGCCCCTGGAGATCGCCCTGGTCGACTATTTCGAACGCGCCGCAGCCGCCGGCAATTCGGTCACGGTCGCCCTCGACGCATACGTGCACACTGAACCCGTCGCGCCGGGGCATCTGGTGCTTGCCGCGGCAACACACGCTGACGCGGCCCTCGAAGTGTGATGGCAAGCGCTCACGGTTGGATACCGCGGGTCCTCTCGGCGCTGCGTTTCAGAAATCCGCGAGGCTGTCATACAGCCGCCCGAGCAGACGCATACCGTCGGCAATCACCACGAGTTTGACGTTCTCGTTGCCGACGTGCTGGTTGTTGTCGAAATTGACCAGCGGCAGTCCGACGTAGTGAAAGCCGGCCGCGGCGAAGGAATGCAAGAGCGGCAATGTGCCGCCGAGGGTCGGATACACGAGGAGCGGTGTTTGAGCCGCTTGCTCGACGGCGTGGATGCCGCGTGCCACGGCGGCGTCGGTCGTATGCATGCGGCCGGCGGCCACGCCCTCCACATACTCGAGTTCGGCGGCGGGCTCCCATCCCTGGGCTGCTTCGAAGCCCGCCACGTGCCGGCGCAGGGCCTCAAAAACGCGCCGCGGATCTTGCGCCGTCACGAGCCGCACTTCGAGAGTCGCCTCGGCCGTATTGGGAACTTGATTTCCCGGCCGCCCGGCGCTCATTTCATTGACCACCAGACCTGGATGGAAGAGGAGCCGCTCGTAATAGGAGAGAGCCGGATCACCATCGAAGTGGCGGACTCCGAAATGGCGCGCCATGGTTTCTTCTGCCTCGCTGGCGCGGACCAGCGTCGCACGCTCGGCAGCCGTCGGCGGCTCGACGTCATCCATCAGCCCCTGGATGGTGGGGTTGCCCTTCGCGTCCTTCATGCTCGCGAGCAACGCCGCGAGCCGGAATGCGGCGTTGGGCAAGAGTCCATAGTTGCCGCTATGGCCCGAGAGCGTCGCAGTTCGAACGCGGAGCCGCATATGCATGTCACCGCGCGTGCCGAGGTACACCGACGGGCGCCCGAGCGCATCCATGGGTCCATCGCAAAGCACCAGCAGATCAGCCTGTAAGAGGGCGCGCGAACGCGCCAGTGTCGCCTCGATATGCGGGCTGCCGGCCTCCTCTTCGCCATCGAGAATGAACTTCAAATTGAGGCGGGCCGCCGCCGGCGTCTTGAGCCACGGCGCGAGTGCCATCAAGTGCATCACGATGGGCGCTTTGTCGTCGGCGACGCCGCGCCCGTACAAGCGAGCCGCGGCGATCGCTGCGGCATCGAGGGTTGCCGCGTGGAGGGTGGTCGCAGTCGCGCCATCGAACGCTCCGGAAACGAGCCGTGGCGCGAAGGGTTCACCGCCGGTTGACTGCCAGTCGCCCTTGCCACCCGTGGGCTGCGTATCGTAGTGCAGGTAGAAAAGCACCGTCGGGTGCGATCCAGGCACGCGGCGCTCGGCGAAGACGATCGGGTTCGCGCCGGGCGCGGTGAGAGAATCCTCGAGCAGCTGGGTTGCGAACCCGAGCGCCGTGAACCGTTCTTGCAACCACGCGGCGGCGGTGCGAACCGCCGCGTGATCGGCACTCGCGCTCGGAATCGCCGCAAACTGCTCCAACATCCGAACCGCGGTGCGCATGGCGTCGACGTCGACAGGCGGCGCGGCGCGGGCAACCGGCACGGCGGCCGCCCACACCGCAACAACCATCGGCAATACGAGCCCGGACGACCGGCGCCGGTTCTGCATCACTCGACCTTGCCTGCCACGCGCGCCGCGCCTTCGAGCGCGATGCGCGTGCCGCGAATCGCGGTGAAGCGCGCGGCGATGTCGGTCCAATTCCATAGATTCCAGACCGCGTCGAAGAATTCGCCTTTGCGATTCTCGTATTGCAGGTAGTACGCATGCTCCCACGCGTCGATGACCATGAGCGGCAGGCCGCCCTGCGCCAGGTTCGACTGGTGGTCGTAGATCTGCGTCAGCAACAGGCGCTGGCCGATCGGCTCCCACACGAGCGCCGCCCAGCCCGAACCCATAACTGTCGTCGCCACTGCGATCATCTGCTGCTTGAAGCGGTCGAAGGTACCGAAGTCCCGGTCGATGGTCTTGGCAAGGTCGCCGTCGGGGCGGCCGCCGCTGCGCGGCGCCAAGTTTTGCCAAAAGATCGAATGCAAAACGTGTCCCGAGAGATGAAACGCGAGCGCGCGCTCGAACGCGGCAATGCGGTCGAAGTCGCCCTTCGTGCGCGCTTCTTCCAAGCGCTCGAGCATTTGGTTGGCGTTCTGCACGTAGCCCGCGTGGTGCTTGCTGTGATGAAGCTCGAGGATGCGGCCCGAGATGTGCGGCTCGAGCGCTCCGTAGTCGTAGCGAAGGTCCGGCAGCGTGTACTGCATCATGACGATGTCCTTCCGAACGGTGGTGGTGCGGCGGTCCGCATCGCGATGATCCTATTCTGGCGCCTTCCGGCTCACGAGCGGGGTAACTATTTTGCAACGGCCGGCGCGACACGCTGCAGTGCCACCTCGCGGGACACGGGAATGAAGCTTCCGTCATATGGTGCTGGCGCGAAGCGAAACCAACGCGTCTTCGCGCCGTGCGAGCGCTTGTTCGAGCCACCCGGTTGACCTTGCCCGGCGGCGGTCCTAGCCTGCTTGGGGAACCGGTGGCGGTCTGAGCGCCGGCTGCGGGAAAAGGGAGGCGCCGCATGAGCATCGAACGATCGGCTCGGAATCCGGCCGCGCCCGCATTCCCGGCACGCGCGGCATCGCCGTCCGCGTCGACACTCGCCACCCGTTACAGTTTCGTGCGCGGCCAGACGCAGGCACTCGTGGCGCCGCTCTCGCCCGAGGATTGTCAGATCCAGTCCATGGCGGACGCGAGCCCTACGAAGTGGCACCTGGCGCACACGAGTTGGTTCTTCGAGACCTTCGTACTCGAACTGGCCCTCGCGGGATATCGCGCCTTCGAGCCGCGCTTCCGGTCGCTGTTCAATTCGTATTACAACGCCGTCGGTGCGCCCTATGCACGGCCGGCACGCGGCCTGCTTTCGCGCCCGAGCTTGGACGAGGTGTTGGAGTATCGCCTGCACGTCGATCGCCAAGTGTTGGCACTGCTCCGCGCCGGCGATCTCGACGCGGCACTCGCGCCCGTCGTCGAACTCGGGCTCAATCATGAACAGCAGCACCAGGAACTGATTCTGACCGATATCAAACATGTGCTCTGTACGAACCCGTTGCGGCCGGCGTATCGCCCTCTGCCGAGCGCGCCGCTCGCCGGCGTGCAGCGTCTTCGCTGGCGCGCGTACGACGAGGCGATCGTGCCGATCGGGCACGAGAGGGGCGGATTTGCTTTCGACAACGAATCGCCGCGCCACCGCGTCCTCGTTCCGGCGTTCCAACTCGCCTCCCGCCCAGTGACCTGCGGCGAGTACTTGGACTTCATCCACGATGCCGGCTACACACGCCCCGACCTGTGGCTCTCCGAAGGCTGGGATGCGATTCGCACCCAGGCCTGGCGGGCGCCGCTCTACTGGGAAGAAAAGGCCGGCGCTTGGTGGTACGCCACCCTTGCGGGTGAGCGTCCCGTGCAACCGGACGAACCGGTCTGTCATGTGAGTTTCTACGAAGCCGACGCCTATGCGCGCTGGGCCGGGGCGCGTCTACCGACCGAATTCGAGTGGGAGCGTGCGGCAACGGGCATCGCCGTCGAAGGCAATTTGCAGGAGGGCGGTGCGTACCACCCGCGCCCCAGTGCGCCAAACGACAACGATGACCTGCAGCAGATGTTCGGTGACGTTTGGGAGTGGACCCAGAGTGCCTACGCTTCATACCCAGGTTTCCAACCCGCGACCGGCGCTTTGGGCGAATACAACGGCAAGTTCATGTGCAATCAGGTTGTGTTGCGCGGTGGCTCCTGTGTGACGCCGCAATCGCATCTGCGCGCCACTTATCGCAACTTCTTCCCGACCGGCGTGCGTTGGCAGTTCAGCGGCATCCGCTTGGCGCGCGACGCGCGCTGAAGAAGGACGGCATGGGCGACGCGCTCTTTTGGCACCGGCTGCAGTTCGGCTTCACGGCGGTCTATCATTACATTTTTCCGCAGCTCACCATGGGGTTGGCGCTGCTCATCGTTGTCATGAAATGGATGGGACTGCGCCCCGGACACGACGCGTGGAACGACGCGGCGCGCTTTTGGATCCGCATCTTCGGTCTCAACTTCGCGGTTGGCGTCGTCACCGGCGTGCCGATGGAATTCCAATTCGGGACCAACTGGGCGGCATTCTCCGCACGCACCGGTGGCATCATCGGCCAAACGCTCGCCATGGAAGGTATCTTCGCCTTCTTCTTGGAGTCGAGCTTCTTGGCGCTCTTGGTTTGGGACGAGCGCCGGCTGACGCCGCGCCAGCACTTCATGGCAGCCGTCGCACTCTTCGCGGGCAGTTGGCTGTCGGGTTATTTCATCATCGCCACGAACGCCTTCATGCAACGCCCGGTTGGCCACGAGGTGGCGGCCGACGGCAGCCTGCAAGTCGCGGATCTGACAGCGTACCTGTTCAATCCGTGGGCGCCGGTCCAGTACCTGCACAACCAAATCGCCGCGGTCGTGACCGCCAGTTTCGTGCTGTGTGCCGTCGGAGCGTTCTGGATGCTGCGGCGCGAGCACCATGCGGTCGCGCGCGTGACGCTTCGCACCGGCGTCCTGGCGGCCTTCGCATCCTCCATGCTGGTCGCGTTCCCGACCGGCCACGCGCAGGGGCGCCTCGTAGCGCAGTCGCAGCCGGTGACTCTCGCCGCCATGGAAGGCCGCTTCGAGAGCGGCCCGCACGCTCCCATGACGATGATCGGCCAGCCGAACGTCGAAGCACGCAAACTCGACAATCCAATCCACTTGCCGGGCATTCTGTCCTGGATCGCCTACGGCGATTTTTCGGCGAACGTCCGCGGCCTGAATGATTTTCCAGAAGCCGATTGGCCGACCAACATTCCGTTCCTGTACTACGCGTTCCACATCATGGTCGGACTCGGCACGATCTTCATCGGTTTGAGCGCCTTGGCGGTGCTGCAGCTCGTGCGCCACCGGCTCGACACGAGCCGGCCCCTCTTGTGGGTCCTGGTGCTGGCATTTCCATTCCCGTACATCGCCAACAGCGCCGGCTGGATGACCGCCGAGCTCGGCCGGCAGCCGTGGCTCGTCTATGGCGTCATGCGCACTTCGGAAGGTGCCTCACCGCTCGTGCACGGCGGCACGGCACTCTTCACGACGCTCGGTTTCGCAGGTCTCTACTTCGTACTCGGGCTCTTGTACTTGGCATTGGTGGGGCGCGAAATCAAGCACGGACCGCCGCATGCGGCCCCCGGTTCGCACGCCTAGAAGGAATGTCATGCACGCGATCTGGTTCGCACTCGCCGCCACCATGCTCGCCATCTACGTCGTGATGGACGGATTCGACTTTGGCGCCGGAGCGTTGCACTTGAGCGTTGCCAAGGACGATCGCGAACGCCGTCAGGTGCTGGCCGCCATCGGTCCGTTCTGGGACGGCAACGAGGTATGGCTTCTCGCCGCCGGCGGCGTGCTCTTCTTGGCTTTTCCAAAAGTCCTTGCATCGAGCTTTTCAGGCTTCTACTTGGCGATTTTTCTCGTGCTCTGGGTCCTCTTATTGAGGGGGATCGCGATCGAGTTTCGCTCCCATCTCGCCGACCGGATGTGGCGGTCGTTTTGGGACACGACGCTCGCCGGCGCCTCGATCCTTGCCCCCGTGCTCTTGGGCACGGCGCTCGGCAACGTCCTCCGCGGCGTGCCGCTCGACGCTCGAGGCTGGTTCGCGCTGCCGCTCTTCGACAGTTTTTCGCCGACCGGCGGACTCGGGATTCTCGACTGGTACACGGTGCTCGCCGGCGTCTTTGCGCTCGTCGCAATCTTGCACCACGGTGCACTGTTTCTCGCCTGGCGAACGGACGGCGCGGTGCAGGCGCGGAGCACGCGCCGCGCCGCCCGGCTCTTTCCGGTCCTGATCGCCCTCTGGGTTCTCGCCACCATTGCGACCGCCTATGTGTCGCCCGAAATCTTCCAGGGGCTCGCCGCCCACCCGCTCGCCTGGCTCGCCACGGCGCTGTTTCTGGGCGGCCTCGCGGTCAGCTTTCGCGCCCGCCACCGGGGGAAGGACCTCGCCGCCTTCGTCGGCTCGGGGGCTTTCTTGCTCGGCCTGCTGGCGGCGACCGTCGCCTCGGTTTATCCAACCCTGCTCAAGTCGAGCCTCGATCCATCGGCGTCGCTGACTGCCCACAACGCGGCCGCCAGCCCGCACTCGCTCGCCGTCGGCCTCGTGTGGTGGCCGCTCGGCTTCGTCCTCGCCGTCTTCTATACGGCGGTGATTTTCCGCGTTCACCGCGGCAAGGCGCAAAGTGCCGCCGACGGCGAGGGGTACTGACGCTGCGGCCGCTGCCCGCCAACACACCGCGGTCCCGTGATACATTGAAAGGCACAAATTCCTCGTGCCGGAGGACACCTTGCATCTCGCGCTCGAACATTGCGTCGTTCGGAGTTGGGAACGTTCCGACGTCCCGGCGTTGGTGCGCAATGCCGACCATCATATTGTGTGGCGCAACCTGCGCGACCGTTTTCCGTATCCGTACACGCGCGCTGCCGGCGAGGCCTGGGTGCGGGCGGCGCGCACCGAACACCCGGAAAGCTCCTTCGCGATCGAGTTTGAGGGCGAAGCCGTCGGCGGCATCGGCCTCCTCTTGCAGGAGGACGTGGCGCGGCGTTCGGCGGAAGTCGGCTACTGGCTGGGCCCGGAGTCCTGGGGCCGCGGTCTCGCCACCGAAGCGCTGATCGGTTTTACCGATTGGGCCTTTGCGAATCTCGACATCTGCCGTCTGTTCGCCAACGTATTCGAGTGGAACCCGGCGTCCTGCCGGGTGCTCGAGAAGGCGGGCTACGAGTTCGAAGGGCGTTTGCGCAAGAGCGTGACCAAAGAAGGCCAGACCATCGATCAATTGCTGTATGCGGTCGTGCGTGAGCGCCCGGATGGCGCCCGCGTCGAACGCCGCGGGCTGGGGCGCTGACGTGACGACGGTGCGCGGCCAGGTCGCCGTGCCGGTGCCATTGCACTGGCGTTTGGAGGGTGCCGGCGACGACCCGACAGAGCCACTCGTCGTCGCGCTCCACGGCCAAGGGATGGACGAAGACGCCTTCGCACTGCTCTTGCAGCGGCTCGTGGCGCTGCCGTGCCGGCTTCTCGTACCGCGCGCCCCGTGGCCGTTCGATGTGCGCAGTGAAAACCGCATCGGCTGGAGTTGGTATCCGTACGACGGCGATCCGGAGCGTTTCCGCGCCGATCTCGCCCGTACCGAATCAATGCTGCTCGAAGTCCTCGGTGCCGCCGAACGGCAGGCCGGATTGCGCCCGCGGCGGCGTTTCCTGCTGGGCTTTTCGCAAGGTGGCTACTGCGGCGCGGTGATCGCGCTCCGGCATCCGGAACTCTTCGCCGGCCTCATCGTGTCCGGGGCCCGGGTCAAAACGGAAATCCTCGGCGCCGAAATGCGCCGGGCGGCGGCAGAGCGCTTCGAGGTGCTGCTCGTGCATGGCATGCGGGATGTGCATGTCCTGCCGGAAGCAGCGGAACGCGGCCGCGATGCGCTTGCGGCCGCCGGCGTGCGCGTCGAATTGCACAGCGTCGACGGTGGCCATTCGTTGGGACGCACCCAGATGGATCTCGTCACCCCGTGGCTTGCAGCCCGGCTCGCATGATCTGAGCCGCGACGCGCATCCGATCGGACGGAATCCCGTGAGCCGAACCCCACGCCAGGACGATCTCGTGCGCCTCGCGGCGCGGCTCCGGCCGGGCGCCGCTGTGGCGGCGGCAGCGATCACCGGCAACTCGACCCTTCCAGACGACTTGCTCGTCGAATCGTGCCGCCGGGTGCGCATCGTCGCCTTGATCACCGCCGGGCTCTGGGCGTTCGCGTTACTGATGAACGAACTACTGTACCCGCTCGTTTCGCACACCAAGGAGTATTGGCGCGCCGCCTGGGAGGGCGTCGGACCACCCGTCTGCTACGCCGGAATTGTCGCCTCTGCCGCCATGTTCTGGGCGACGAGACATTTTGCCGCCCGCCCGAGCCGCGTTATGACACTCGGCCTCGTATTCGAGGTCGTGACCGCCGCCCTGATCGCCGTCATGCAGTGGTGGCACCCGCTCGTCATGCATGGCGGGCGAGTGTCGTGGGTTGGGGTTTTTATCTTGGTGTATCCCAGCATTGCGCCGAGCACCGAGCGCGCGACTCTCGTTGCGTCGCTCGCGGCCGCGACGACCGAGGTCGTGTGCGTGGCGCTCGCTGCAGCGCGCGGCGTCCTGCCACCGGATGCGACGCCGATCACCATTGGGTGGATGCTTGTCGGCGGTTACATCTGTGCGTTTCTGGCGATCGTCCCGGTGCGCGTCATTCGCGGCTTGAGCCGGCAGGTGGCGTCGGCGCGTGAGCTGGGGAGCTACCGGCTCGAGCGCCGGCTTGGCAAAGGTGCAATGGGCGAGGTGCATTTGGCGACGCACCGGCTCTTGGCCCGCCCCGCGGCAATCAAGCTCATGCGCCCCGAAGTGTTGGGCGCCGCACCGCCCGAACGCGTCCGCGCCTTTGCCGAGCGCTTTCGACGCGAGGCGAACGCCGCCGCGAGCCTGCGTTCGCCGCACACGATTCAGTTGTATGACTTCGGCGTCGCCGACGACGGCACGTTCTACTACGTGATGGAATTGCTCGACGGGCTCGATCTGGACGCCCTCGTCCGCCGCTTCGGACCGCAGCCACCCGAACGGGTGGTGCATTTTCTGGTGCAGGCGTGTGCGTCGCTCGCCGAAGCCCATGCCCGCGGGCTCGTGCACCGCGACGTCAAGCCCTCCAACCTGTACACGGCCTGTGTCGGCCTCGAGACCGACGTGCTCAAGGTCTTGGACTTCGGATTGGTGCGCGTCGATGCCGATCGCGACGCGGAGGATGGGTCTTTGGCGCAGGGCACGCCGGCGTACATGGCGCCGGAAGCCATTTTGCGGCCGGAGACTGTGGATGCGCGCACCGATCTCTATGCGCTTGGTTGTGTCGGCTGGTGGCTGCTGACGGGACGGCCCGTATTCACGGCCACGGTGCCGGCGGACGTCATGCTGCAGCACGCGCACGCGGCACCTGAGCCGCCGTCGCGCTATGCGACTCAGGCGGTGCCGGCCGAACTCGATGCCGTGCTGTTGGCGTGCCTCGCGAAGAATCCCGACGAGCGCCCGCAGAGCGCCTTGGATCTCAGCTCGTGGCTCGCGGTGCTGACGCCGGCGGCACGGTGGACGCCGGAGCGCGCGGCGGCCTGGTGGCAGGCGCACCGGGACGCGATCACCGCCGCCGTGGGTGAGCCGGAAACGTCGGCAACACTACTACCGACGCGCTTGCTCGACTGATCAACTGACCGACAGCATCTCCTGATACTTCGGCAGCGGCCAGAGCGAGTCTTGCACCAGGACCTCGAGCCGGTCGCACGATTCGCGGACCGCTTCCATCGCCGGCGCCACGTCGTAGGCGTAGCGCGGCGCGCGTGCTTTTTCATCGAGTCCGGAGACATCGCGCACCAGCTTCTCGAGCGCCTCGAGGCGTTCGCCGAGCCGGCCGATCTCACCGGTGCAAGCGTCGAGGATTTCCATCTGGGTGTGGGGCGCTTGGCCCTTCACCCGCTGCACGGCGTCGATCGCCTGCGCCACCCGGGTCTGGTGTTGCAAAGCCGCCGGAATGATATGGGCGCGCGCCAGATCGACGAGCGTTTCGACCTCGATATCGAGATCCTTCAAATAGCGCTCGAGGTCGATGTGGTACCGCGCTTTGACCTCTTCGGCGCTCAGCACGCCGGTCGAGGTGAACATCTCGATCGCTTCCGGCCGGATGAGCTGCTCGAGCGCCTCGGGCGTGCGCTTGAGATTCAAGAGCCCGCGGCGTTCCGCCTCGGCCACCCATTCGTCCGAGTAGTTGTTGCCCTCGAAGCGGATCGCCTTGGTTTCGCGCGCCAGTTCGCGGACGACATGCAGCGCTGCCTGTTCGATCGGCATGCCGCTCTCCGTGGCGCGCTGAATGCGGCCGCGCACGTCCACCAGCGACTCGGCGACGGCTGCGTTCAGGACCGTCATCGGGTGGGCGATGGCCGCCGACGACCCTACAGCCCGGAACTCGAACTTGTTGCCGGTGAAGGCGAACGGCGAGGTGCGGTTGCGGTCCGTATAGTCCTGCTCGACATCCGGCAGGTTGGCGATTCCGAGCTTGAGCAAGCGTTCTTGAGTTTCTTCCGCATCCTCGACGTTGTTCTCGATCGCATCCAGGATGCGCGTCAATTGGGCGCCCAGATACGCCGAAATGATCGCCGGCGGTGCCTCGTTGGCGCCCAAGCGATGGTCGTTGCCGGACGTCGCGATGGCGGCCCGCAAAACGCCCGCCCGCCGGTGCACCGCTTGTAGCGTCGCGGTCAAGAACACCAGGAACTGCAGGTTCTCGCGCGGGCTGCGCCCGGGCTCCAGCAGGTTGCGCCCGTCGGAATCCATCATCGACCAATTGTTGTGCTTACCGCTGCCGTTGATGCCGGCGAACGGCTTCTCGTGCAAGAGGAGCGCGAACTCGTGCCGGCGCGCCACTTGCCGCATGACTTCCATGACGATCTGGTTGTGATCGGCGGCGACGTTGGCTTCCTCGAAGATCGGCGCGCATTCGAACTGCGCCGGCGCCACTTCGTTGTGCCGCGTCTTGACCGGAATGCCGAGCTTGTACAGTTCGAATTCGGCCTCCTGCATAAAGGCCTGGACGCGGCTCTTGATGCTGCCGAAGTAGTGGTCCTCGAGCTGCTGGCCCTTGGGCGGCCGAGCGCCGACCAGTGTCCGGCCGCACGACAGGAGATCGGGCCGCAAGGCCTGAAACGCCCGGTCGATCAAGAAATACTCCTGCTCGGGCCCGACGGTCGGCACGACGCGCGCCGCGGTCGTGTTGCCGAACAGCCGCAATACCGGCAGTGCCGCATCGTTCAACGCCCGCATCGAACGCAAGAGCGGCGTCTTCTTGTCGAGTGCTTCACCGTGATACGAAATGAACACCGACGGCACGCACATCGTGCGGCCATTCGGTCCGTCCATGATGAAGATGGGGCTCGAAGGATCCCAGGCGGTGTAGCCGCGCGCCTCGAAGGTCGTCCGCATGCCGCCGGAAGGGAAGCTCGATGCATCCGGCTCGCCTTGAATCAGCTGCGATCCCGAAAAGCGCTCCATGGCCTCGCCGTGTTCGCCGAAAGCCAAGAAGCTGTCGTGTTTTTCCGCCGTCAGCCCGGTCATCGGCTGGAACCAGTGGCAGAAGTGCGTCGTGTGCTTCTCGATCGCCCATTCCTTGACGGCGTGGGCGACGACGTCCGCGATGCTCTTGTCGAGCGGCTGGCCGCGCCGGATGGTGTCCTGCAGCTTGTTGTAGACACTCTTCGGCAGCTTGGCCTGCATGACGACATCACTGAAAGTGCTGGCGCCGTACACGGAGGAAATGGACGGTGCTTGGCCGCCGCTCAAATGCGGCAAGGCGCGGTCCTGGCGACGCAGGACTTCCTGAACGGCGAACTGGCGGGCGGAAAGCGGCATGCTCGAGCGCCTCCTTGGGACGCAAAAGGACTCCTGTTCCGAGGCATCAACGAACCACGCGTGCCGCACCCGAAGAACGAGCGAGATCGAGGGAGTGCGTGGCCGCATCGGACCCAAGGAACTGGGCGCATTCTCTCGACCGTCCAGGCGAGCGTCAATCCCCCCAATTTACGCTTCCCACGGGGAGGCCAAGCAAGGCGGTCAACCGGTGGTCTGCCGCGGCCGGTAGAAGGTCGGACCGGGAGGCTCCGGCACTCGCGCCGCGGTCCCGGATGCGTCATGCGCTCGCCGTTGCAGCTCGAGGCGCAGACTCTCCTCGCCGCGCGCCATGGCCCAGCGATGATTGGCCGCGAAGACCGGCTTGAAGACGAAGGAAAGCGACCGCAGCAGGCCTTTTTCGGCGCGAATGCGCCAATCGAAAGTCACGTCGACATCGGCACCGTTGGGGATGAGGGTCCACACGCCCGTGCCGTCGAAATCGCCCTCGGCGGCGATCGTAAACCCGTACGGCGACTTGGATTCGACGACCCGGAACTGCCACTGCAACGTGTATGGCAGCCAGCCTTTGGTGTGCAGTGCGACGCGTTTGCCGACGCCGCCGGGGTCGCCGGGTTCGAGCACCCGCACATCCAAGTACACGGACGGCCACCAGCGCCCGAGCGCCGCGGTGTCTTCGAGGACCGCAGCCACCGTCCGGACGTCGCCCGGCACCCGCCAGTGCGTTACGAACACATAGTCGTTGCTGCGGGACATGGCAGCCCCTCGAAACGGACGCGGGCCGCGTTTCAGCCCACCGAGACTTTGTCGCCCGGGACTTCGGTGGGCGTCGCGCCGGAAGGTGTCACGCCAGGGGATCCGGTTGCAACATCGGGCGTTGCCGTTGCCGCGTGCGGCTTTTCGCCGCGCAGATGCTCGCGGACCCACCACGCGGCGGCGCGCAGGTGCAGCGCATGCGGGCGCGGGTCACTCCAGGAGATGTCGCTCTGCGTATCGGGCCGCAGCGTCGAAAGCGCCGCAAGCGCGAAACGGCCCGGCGCCTCGAAGGCTTGGGTGACGTTCTTGGACAAAAGCCACCGGTACTTGAGTCCAGCGCGATACGGTGCCGGTACATCCACCGGCAGGCCGGCGGCCATTTGCACATAGAGCCACGGCAAATCCACGCCGGCCGCGATCGCCAAGTCCAAGCTGCCGACGAAGCGCGGATTGATTTCCATCAGGTAGAAATGTCCGTCGCGATCGCTGCGGCGGAATTCCACCATGGCGACGCCGTCCCAGCGCAACGCTCGCAAGAGCGCCAGACCGGCCTCACGGAGTTCCGGTTCGTCGACGCTCTCGGCGCCGGCGGCGGCATGCGCGAGTCCGGTGCCGCGCGCCACATCGTGTTCTTCGAGGCGCCGGTGCATGAAGACCGCCAGCGGTTCGCCCTGGCGGCAGAGCGCCGAGAGTCCGTAGCCGCGCCCCGGAATGAACTCCTGCACGACCGGCAACGGCAGCGATGCTTCTTGACGCAGAGCCGCGATTCGATCGACCGTCGGCCGCAAGTCCTCGGGCCGCCGGGCGACCGCGACCTGATGGCCGCACGAACCCCACACACCCTTGACGATTGCCGGGAAAGCGCACTCTCCGGCCAGATGTTCCGCGTCGGCGGCCGATTGCAACTCGTAGGTGCGCGGCGCACGCACGCCGATACGGTGCGCGAGGCGCATGACCTGATCCTTGCGGTCGGCGACCATGAACGTTTCGAGATCCGGAATCGGGAAACCGGTGCGGGCTTGCACCGCGGCGCGATGCGGCAGGATGACGTTGGCGCTCGTCTCGCCAAAAAACAGGGTCGCATCGAAATGCTGTGCGCCGAGGGTTTCCAAAAGCCAGGCGATATAGGCCTCGGGAGCATCGGCGGGCGAGGGTGCGATCAGCCGCTCGGCGGCGTAGCGCGATGCAAACGACATGGCGTCGCGCTTGTGCGAGGCCACCGTGACGCGCACGCCGCGGCGACCGAGGCTGCGCGTCGCCGCCAGCGCGTGACATTCCTGGCCGTCGAGAACGAGCGCGGCGAGAGCCTGCGGATTTGAAGTCATCGTGTCATCACCACCTTCCGCTCGTGTGCAACCCCAAGCTCCACGGGTTCCGGGCGCGCGGACTCGATCCGCCGTTCGGAGTACAGCCCGGCGGGCGGTGGCGGCGCCGGCAGGGACTCAGGCGTCGACGTCGGAATGTCCAGTTCGTGTCCGGAGTCGCCGCTCCACACCGCGGCGTCGCGGAGCTGTTGCCAATGCGGCCGCAGATCGCCGAGCGCGATGTCGGTGCGCGTTCCCGGCAGCAGCGCCGCCGCCGTTCCGAGCGCGAAGCGCAACGGATTGGCACGCGCCGGCGCCAGTGACTTGGAAAGAATCCAGCGATACCGCAGTCCAACTCGATAGCGGTTCGGCCCCAGGATTGGACGGCCGGCACCCCACTGCGCGTAGAGCCACGGGAAGTCGATGCCGGCGGCGATTGCCAGGTCGAGACTGCCGGCGAAGCGCGGATTGACGTCCATCAAGTAGAAGCGTCCATCGCGGCTGCTGCGGCGGAATTCCACCATCGCGATGCCATCCCAGCAGAGCGCCTGCAGGATCGCGAGGCCCGAGTGGCGCAACTCCGGTTCCTCGACGCTCTGCGCGCCGACTGCATCGTGCGCCCATCGGGTGCCACGCCGGACATCGTGTTCGGCGAGACGTTTGTGCATGAACACCGCAATGGGCTCACCGCGGCGCACCAATGCGCTCAAACCATAGCCGCGGCCTTCGATGTACTCCTGCACGATGGGGAGCGGTTCGTGGACATCACGGCGCAAGGCGGCGATGCGGCGCACCGATTCGACGAGGTCCGCGGGCTTGCGAACGATCTCGACCTGCCGGCCATGCGAGCCGCGAACGCCTTTGACAACGACGGGAAACTCCATCGCACGGGCGATGCCGGCCGCATCCTCGATGCGTTCGAGTTCCTGCGTGAACGGCACCGGCAGGCCGATCTGACGGGCAAGCCGGGTGACGCGATCCTTGCGGTCGGCGGCGAGGAAAATGTCGCGCGGCGGCATGGGACAGCCGGTGAGTTTTTGAACCCGGTCGCGATGCTGGTTCAAGAGGTCGGCGGTGCGGGCTGCGAAGCACAACGTGGCGTCGTAACGCCCGCGGCGCAGCGTCTCCAGGATCCAGTCCACCACCGCACGCGAGTCGTGCGCCGGTGCCGGCACGTGCAACGCCTCGGCGCAGAATCGCGACGCGAAACCCATGGCATTCGGCCGGTGCGATGCGACGGCGACGAACGCTCCGCGGCGTCCGAGACTCCGGATCGCAGCAAGTGCGTGGCTGTGATGCCCGTCGAGGACCAACACCCGGAGCCGGGGTGTCGCACCCGTGATGACGGAGAGCGGTCCTGGGTCGAGATTCCGCACGATCCCTCCAGCGGTGATTACCGGTTGGGGTGTGCAACCCACGGTCCAAAAGGGGGACCGCGCCGCCCATCCCGGGCAGCGTTGGCCGCGTGGGGGCGGGCGCCGCATGGGCTCCGGCCGGCCCGATCCGCCGCGCCGGGAATCTGCGGTCTACGGGTCCATTCAAGCAAGGCGCAGCGTGCGGAAAAAGCTTGCCCCGCTGTTCGGAAGGAGTATGCTTTCGCGCTAGTAACACACCTTGAACCGCAACCCGTGTCCGAAGCGTGACCCGTCGGTCGACGTCCCCTCCTCTGCGCCGGACGACGCTGGAACCGCTCGCCGAAAAAATCATCCGCCCCGAATGGGGGAAGCCATGATTCGCTCCCTTGGCCTTCCTGCTGCTTGGCTTTGTGGCGCGGCGCGCATTCATCGCGCGCTGGCGATCGTGGCTCGTTCTTTGGCCTCACTCCCGCTGCCTTGGTCTCCGGCGCTTGGGGCGCCGGATCCCGCGACGTTGGCGCTCGACGCTCCGCGCGCGCGTCGCCCGCGGCTCGAGTGAGGCCTCTCGTTGCGGCGTTGTGGAGCGCCGCTCCGTGCGCGCGATCGTCGGGAGGGGTGGTTGCTGCGCACGACGGATTAGAGCGGACTCCACGACGCCGTTGCATGCCCCGTCCAGGACGGCCCGTCCGAGCGCGCGGTTTCGCGCCGCGTGGTGTAGGATGCCGGGCCGGCCCCTGGACGAAGGACGTGGATGGCAACGAACGCACCGGTTGGCATCGAAGCGCGCGGCGAGCGCGAGGTTGCCATTGCCTGGGCCGACGGACACCACAGCCTGTATGCCAGTTCCGACCTGCGCTTCGCCTGCAGTTGCGCGCGCTGCGTCGACGAATGGTCCGGCCAACGCACTTTGAATCGGCAGGACGTCGCCGCCGATATTCACCCGGTGGAAATGCAACTCGTGGGCAACTACGCGCTCCAAATTACCTGGAGCGATGGCCACTCCACCGGACTCTATACTTGGGATGCATTACGACAACTGTGCCCGTGCGCGGAGTGCGCCGGCCGCGGATGAAAATGGAGGCAGAAGATGGACAAGAATGTCGCCGGGGGACTTTCGCACGCGGCTGACACGCTGGGACTCACCGGACTCGTGCCGTTCGAGGTCGTGATCGCGTCGCAGGTGACGCTCAGGGCCGCGCCCGGCATCGTCCGCATCATGGTGGAGCTGCCAGCGGGACGGTCCCTCGTCCCCGGCAAGCCGGTGACCTATCGCGTCCACGGCGGCGAGGCCGGCTTCGACTTCGAACGCGGTGGCCAGATTATCAATCTGCAGGGCGTGAGTTTCCCGCTCGTACTGCGCTATGAGCCGCGCCTCTTCCCGTCGGCGCCGGCGCGCGGCGAGCTCTCGATCGATCTGGCGTTTTGGCACACCGACGGAACGCACACCGCCGGCCAAGACCTGCAGTGGCGCCAGCCCATCGCGTGGGACCCCAAGGGTGGCACCACGGTCGATCTGCGCCACACCCTCGGCGCCTGAAATCAGCGGCCTGCTTCAGCGATCTTCGCGCAGCACGTACGGCACACCGCGTTTGCCGACGTAATCGGAGCGCGGCCGAATGAGCCGGTTGTCGAGCAACTGCTCCATGATGTGCGCCGTCCAACCCGAGACCCGGCTCATGGCGAAGAGCGCCGTGTACAGCTCGAGCGGGATGCCCATCATGTAGTACGTCGATGCCGAGTAGAAGTCGACGTTCGGCGCCAGGCCCTTCTCTTCGCGCACCACGCGTTCGATGGCTTGCGACATGTGGAACCACTTCGAATCGCCTTGCGCTTCGCCGACCGCCTGGCAGGCGCGGCGCAAGTGCGCGGCGCGCGGGTCCTCGACTTTGTAGACCCGGTGGCCGAAGCCCATGATGCGTTCCTTGGCGGCGATTTGGGTCCGGACCCAGGTATCCGCGGTCGAACCGCTGGCATCGATTTGCAGCAGCATTTGCATGACGCGAATGTTGGCGCCGCCGTGCAGCGGGCCCTTGAGCGTGCCGATGGCCGAGACGACGGCGCTGTGCATGTCGGCTTGCGTCGAGGTCGTAACCCGCGCCGCGAACGTCGAAGCGTTGAACCCATGGTCGGCATGCAGAACGAGCGCTTGGTCGAACGTACGCTCGACGACCGGATCGGGATTCGTACCCGTGAACATGTAGAGGAAATTGCCGGCGTACGACCGTTCGGTCGACGGCGGCACGAACGGGAGCCCGGCGCGCGCCCGGCCGATGGCTGCGACGATGGTGCCCATCGACGCCGTCAGGCGGCGCGCTTTGCGATGCGAGGCCTCGACACTCATGTCCTCGGCTTCGGGATCGAACGCCGAGAGCGCCGACACCGCGGTACGCAGCGTCGCCATCGCGTCGTCTTTGGCGGCGATTCGCGCCACGATTTCCAGAACCGGCGCCGGCACCTGGCGATCGGCGGCCAGTTCCTTGGAAAACGTCGCGAGTTGGCCTTGGGTCGGCAGGACGCCGTTCCACAGCAGATAAACGGTTTCTTCGAAGGTCGAATGCTTGGCGAGATCGTGAATGTCGATCCCTTGATAAATCAGGGCGCCCTTTTCCCCATCGACCTTGCTGATCGAGGTTGGGGCGACAACGACCCCTTCGAGGCCGCGCGCGACTTCCGGCATGTGTCAATCCTCCGGGACAGCCCTGTTCAAGGGCTACGATCGTGGGTCGTTCGGTGATTCGGGACCGCTGGACGAGCCGCGGGGCCAAACCAAGACTGTCCTGAGTATAGGAACGCCGCGCGCCGGTCGCAAGGGTCGTGCAGCCCCGCACGGGGCGCCCTTTTTCTAGAGCTTGCGCTGGTACCAGCCGAGGGTCCGTCGCAGGTGCTCGGCACGCGCGCGCGGCCGCCCGCTGCGCGTCAAGGCGTGCGATTCGCCAGGAAAACGCACGAATTCAACCTCGCGGCCCAGGACCCGGAGCGCCGTGAACAGCTCTTCGGACTGGCCAATCGGACAACGGTGATCCTGTTCCCCATGCAGCAAGAGGAGCGGGGTGCGGATCGCCCCGGCGCGCGCCAGGGGCGAAACCCGCCACCAGCGGTCGAACGAGTGCCATGGGAGCTGGCCCTCGAACTCAGGGAGGAGTTCGGGCCCGATGTCACACGTCCCGAACATGGAGAACAGATTCGTGACCCCGCGCATCGAGACGGCGCACTTGAAGCGCTGCGTGTTGGCGATCGCCCAAGCGGTCAAGTAGCCGCCGTAGGAACCGCCCGCGACGGCGATCCGGGCGGCGTCGACGAACGGCAGCCGCTCGATGGTGTCGGTGACGCGCATCAAATCCTCATGATCCGAGTGGCCCCAGTTGCCGACCAGGGCGCGCATGAAATTGCGGCCGTAGCCGGCGCTGCCGCGCAGGTTGGTGAATACGACGTGATAGCCTTGGCTCGCGAGCATTTGAAATTCGAAGAAAAAGCTCCAGCCGTACATCAGGTACGGACCGCCGTGAATCGCCACCACGGTAGGGCGGCGCTCCGGCGCTCCCGTTGCACGCAGGATCCAACCGTGGACTTCGTGACCGGGCACACACTTGACGCGAATCTCTTCGGGCACGGGCAGGCGATAGCGGCGCAGCCAAGTGTTGAGCTTGGTGAGTTGCTTGACACCGGCACCCGGGACCATGCGGCTTCGGCGCCCCGTTCCGCCGGCTGTAGCAACGAAGACGTCGCCGGGTTCGGTCGGCGTGCGCCGCACGAATGCCCACCGGCTTGCCCCACGGCTCTGCGACAGTTGGCAAATGCCGTGGCGGCCG
The DNA here is from genome assembly GCA_031362565.1 of bacterium. Taxonomy (GTDB): domain Bacteria; phylum Krumholzibacteriota; class Krumholzibacteriia; genus JANLSU01. The sequence continues at coordinate 44,850 of JANLSU010000103.1, forward strand.
GCGGTGCGCGGCCGCGCGGCGCCGTTCGCGACCGTGACTTCCCACACCTGAGTTTCGCCACGCTGGCTCGCCAACACGAACAACCGGTCACCGCGCGGCGACCAGAGCGGTGCCGGCGGCGGTCCATCGACGTCGTCGACATCGGTGAGCAGCGAATCGCCGCACATGAGATCGGACGCCGCCATCAAGTCGCGTGGTTTGCCGCCGCTCGCGTCGACGATCCACACGTGCAGGTTCTCGACCGCATCGGGAAAGCCGCGGTGCCCCATGTAAGCGATGCGGCGCCCGTCGGGTGACCACGCCGGCGCATGCTTGGGACCCATAGCCGAGGTCAGGGCGCGGATCCGGCCGCCTGCGGCACCGACCACGTAGACGTCGGCGTGCGGCCGTTGCACATCGGCGCGCGCGCTGCGATTCGACACGAACGCCAGCTGGCGGCTGTCCGGCGACCACGCCGGATCGGCGACATCGGCATCGCCTGAGGTGAGAGACCGTTTGCGGCCGGTCGCGAGATCGAGAACCATGAGTTGGCTGAACGCGCCATCGCGGAAACCGCGGCCATCCTGTTTGTCATCGATGCGGGTCATGACGCGCGCGACGGGCACTTCGTCGGCGGTTCCGAGTTCGTCCATGCCGGGCAATGGCGTATGCAAGAACGCCACGCGGCGTCCATCGGGCGAGACGGAGACGGCGCGCGCGTTGCCGTCGACGATCGTGAGTTGTTCCACCTTGCCGGTCTCTATACGCAAGCGCCAGAGCCCAGTCGCGTCCACGAGCCGGGTGGCGAAGACGAGGGTTCGCGAATCCGGCGCCCAGGCCGGCGCACCCTCCGCATCGAGTTTCGGCACCGCGACGCGGACCGCGCCGGTCACGGCATCGACAACCCGTAACTCCTCGCGGTACGTGTGGCGCGACGCGGCAGTGGTCCGCTCCACGTAGGCGACCCAACGTCCATCCGGCGACAAGCGCGTGCCGTAGGGCACTCGCAACTGCAGGACATGACTCGGGGTGAGTTGGGATTGGCCGGAACGCGGCATGCGGGGAGCTCCTTCGAACAAGTTCGGGGGCGCGGGCGCGACAGCGCACGGTACCCGAGCCTGCAACTCGCACACAAGCCCGCGTTCGCTTTAGCGCGTTCCGATGACCGGCAGTGGCGTGGAGACCAGATGTTCGAGCACCGGCGTTGCGAGACTTCGCGCCGCGATGGCGTGCCCACGCATGTTCCAGTGGTTGTCGCTGCTGAGATACGGATGGTCGCCGTGCGCGATGCGGGCGGCGAATTCGGGGGTCAGATCGAAGAACGGCAGGCCGGCGGCATCGGCGAGCCCCGCCAAGGTGCGGTTGGGGCGCTCGAAATCGAGTTTGGACGCATCGAGCCCGAAACGTGCGATCCAACGTTGGCGTGCGGCGGGGTCGACTTGCTGTTCGGCGGGAATCGCCACCACGAGTGCCGTTGCATGCTGGATGTCGCACCACAGTCGCAGCGCGCGGAGGGCGCTGCCGGTCGAATCGATTGCGGCCCGGAGATCGGCGCTCGGTTCGTCTTGCAAAGCGTCCGCGAAACCCTTGTCGTAGACGTAGTAGTCGAACGGCTTCGGCTCCGCCGATTCGCCCGGCTCGGCGGGGGTACGGGCGCGCCGCACCGGATGCACGAGCCGCGCCTTCAGCAACAAGTACAACTCGGAGTGCGAGTGCAGCCAGAGACGCACTTGCCGGTGCCACGGACGAAACTCTTGCCGGAAGCCGGCGGCGGACGCTTCCAACATTTGATAGCCGTCCACGACCGTCATCCGCGTGCGGCCGGAGTTGTCGGTGAAGTCGTTGCCGAGATAGAACGCCAGCAGCACACCATCCGGTCCGATCTCGCGTCCGAGCCGCCGGAGCATGCCGATCTCTTGCTCCGTTCCGTAACCATCCACACCGGCATTGACGACTTCGGCGTCGTGCCACGCCGGCCGTCCGGGTGCCGTGGGCAACGCGGCGAGTTGCCCGCGCAGTTCGACTTCGAGGCGCTTCACGAAGCAACTGTCGAGCGGGCCGGCGTGAATTCCGAGCGTGAACGAATCACCGAGAGCCAAAAGACGCAGGCGACCGGGCACCCGCGGTCCGATCTCGCGGTCGCGAATTCCGAGACTGTTGGTGCGCACGTCGCAGGTGAACTCCGCGGTGTGCACGTGCTTGGCGAACCTGGGCACCATGACGTAGCCGAGTTCAGCGTTCGGTTGGTGCAGGCCACGCAGCGCGACGGCGAGCGGGAAGTGCTGTGGCGCGATGCGCCGCACACACAGTTCGCAGACGACAAGCGCAACGGCCGTACCGGCTGCGGCCAGCAGAATGTTGGAGACGACGCGCAGGAGGACGTGGGAGCGCATGTCAGCGACCGCCGTCGGAGGGCGTGAACCTGAAACGCGATGAACGAGGCGAGCATACTCCGCTCTCCGAACGCCGTCGAGCCTCGCTCCCTTGACGCTCGGCAGGTCTTGCCCCTATACCCTTGGTCTACAAAGACGAGCCGGCCGTAAGGCAAGGCTCGATCCGTTAGGGGTGGCCGAAAGGCCTGAGACCAAACCCTTCGAACCTGACCTGGGTCATACCAGCGTAGGGAAACGGGCCAAGATCCTCAGGTACCCACAGCTGCCTCTCGGGTGGCGTTTTTTCAAGCCAACGTCCGGCGCCAATCGGCCGGTCGAACCGAGGGGGATCGCGTTGTCGCGTCATGCCGTTTTGTTCATGCTCGTTGCTGCGGCGCTCGCTGGTCGAGCCCGCGCCGACACACTCCAGGGCCGGGTTGTGGACCGCGTCACCGGCGCCCCGGTGGCGGCGGTGGAAGTGCGTGTGATCGGCGCGCCGCGCGTCGTGCTCACGAACCAGGCCGGCGAATTCACGGTTGCCGATGTCTCGGACAGTGATCTCGAAATCGAACTGCTGCGCTTCGGCTACCTGCCGGCGCACCAGCGGGTGTCCCGCGCCGGCGTCGCGAGCAGTGGCGGAACACTCGAAGTGCGCCTCGAACCGCTCGCGTTCCAGGAGGATCCCGTCATCGTCAGCGCGGCGCGCGTGCAGCGGCGCGAAAGTCCGATTCCGCACTCGGAGTTGACGCACGCCGAACTTCAGGAGCGCTATACGACGCAGGATCTGCCGGTGCTCTTGGCGGCGCTGCCGTCCTCGATCTACTACTCGGAAAGCGGCAATGGCATCGGTTACAACTACCTGACGTTGCGCGGCTTTGACCAGCGGCGCATCTCGGTGCTGGTGAATGGTGTGCCGCAGAACGACCCCGAGGACCAAAACGTCTACTGGCTCGATTTCCCGGACCTCGCCGCCAACTTGCAGGACGTGCAGGTGCAACGCGGTGCGGGCAGTGGCTTCTACGGACCACCGGCCATTGGCGGCGCGGTCAATCTCGCAACGGCGGCCTTCGATCCGCAGCCGGGCGTCCGCGTGCAAACCGGTGCAGGGAGTTTCGGCACCCGCAAGTCGTCGTTGCAGTTGAATTCCGGGCTGGTGAACGGCGTCTATGCTTTTTCGGGCCGTTATTCGCGGCTTCTCTCGGACGGCTACCGGCAAGACTCCTGGACCGACTTCACGTCATTCTTCTTTGGCGCGGCGCGCTACGACGCCCACCTGACGACGCGCATCCACGTCTACGGCGGGCCGCTGTCGGATGGCTTGGCCTACTACGGCGTGCCGGGCACCGCGGTGCACGATCGCGTCGCGCGCCGCCAGAATGCCCTCGCAGGCGGCGCCCAGATCGAGAATTTCTCTCAACCACACTACGAATTGCTGAGCGAATGGCGGCCGAATGCCAAGGTGCGGGTCGTGAACACGCTCTTCTACGTGCAAGGTGACGGCTTCTTCGACTTCGACGGTTCGTTCGCCGACACGACGTACTATCGCCTGACCGGCGCGTACGGATTCCGCCCGGCGACGAATCCCGGGCGGTCGCTCATTCGGGCTTCGGTTGCCAACAAGCAGGCCGGCTGGCTGCCGCGAGTCGAATGGCAGCATGCGAACGGCGAACTGACGGTTGGTGCCGAACTGCGCCGGCACCGCTCCGATCACTGGGGCCAGATCCGCTGGGCCGAAGCCCTGCCGGCGGGCCTCGATCCCGAGCGCAAGTACTATCGCTATCGCGGCGGCAAGGACATTCTGGGCGCCTATGCGCACGAAGTGCTGCACGCGACCGAACGCTTGCAAGTGACCGGCGATCTGCAGCTCGTCTACGACCGCTATCGGATTTTCGACGAGGATTTCGCCGCCACGACGTTCGCCCAGCCGTATGTGTTCGCGAATCCACGCTTCGGCGTCAACTACAACGCCAACCAGTCGCTGCACGGCTACGCGAGTTACGGCTACGTGCAGCGCGAGCCGCGGCTAAAGAATCTCTATGACGCCGCCGAATCGAGCGGCGGCGCCACACCGCAATACGACACCTTGTCCGGCGGCGGGGTCGATTTCGATCAGCCATTGGTGCATCCCGAAAAGTTGCACGACTTCGAATTAGGCGCCGGCTGGCGCCAAGGCACCCGCGCCACTGCGGCGGTGAATCTGTTCTGGATGGATTTTCACGACGAGATCGTCTCCAACGGCCAGCTCGACCGTTTCGGGCAACCGGTCACCGGCAACGCCGCGCGCTCGGTGCATCGCGGCATCGAGTTGGAAGCCCGTGTCCGGCCGGTTGCGGCGTTCGAAGTCGAGGGCAATCTGTCTTGGAGCCAAAACCGGTTCCGCGACCACCGTGTCTTCGTGGACGCCGGCGGCAGTGCGATTCCGGCCGGCGTGCAACTGGGCGGCAACGAGATTGCAGGCTTCCCGAGTTTGGTTTCCAACTTGCGCGGCACGCTCCGTGGGCACGGCGCGACTGTGGCACTCGCCGCCCGTGGCGTCGGTGAGTTCTTCACGACCAACTTCGAAAACGCCAGTGAACGCGTCCCCGGGCACTTCGTATTGGATGCCGAGGCCGCGTACGAACTGCCGTTCGCGACCCTGCGCCGCACGCGGCTCCAATTGCAGGTGCGCAACGTGCTCGACCAGTTGTACGTGCTGCACGGTGAGGGCGATCAGTTCTTCCCGGCCGCAACTCGCAATTTCTTTGCCAGCGTCGAGTTCGGCCTGTAAGGCGTCACGCCGAGCCGGCCTCGAAGGCATTGAATGCGTCGCGGTAGAGCCCGCCCAGCCGCTCCCACGAATAGTCGTGGGCGGCGGTGTGGGTGGCTTGCCGCATGCGGTCGCGCTCCGCGGCCGGCATTTCGACAAACCGCCGCATAGCGTCGCCGACTTCGTTCGCATCGCGCAGGAAGATGCCGATGGCCTGTTTCTCGAAGTCCACGACGTTGCCCTCGGACTTGATGATGATCGGCAACTCGAAAGCCAACGCCAAGTAGATGGCCGAACAGGTCTCGATGTACTTGTACGGCGCGACGAAGCAATCGGCGGCGCGCAGATAGACCTGGATGTCGTCGTCCGGCACATAGCCGAGCGCCAGGTGCACGTGCGGAGTGTCGCGGGCTTGGGTTTCGAGCCCGGCTTGGAATTCGGGCGAATAGGGTTTGCCGGCGATGAGCAGCCACGTGTCCGGCGCCGTGCGCTGCACGGTCGCGAAGGCGTCCAGCAGAATGTCGACGCCTTTGTACGGCCGCACGTTGCCGAAGAAGACGAAGACCGTCGCCGCTGCCGGAATCCCGAGCCGGGCCCGGGCGTCGGCGCGCGACACGCGATCCTCATAGGCGCCCGCGTAGCTGCCGATCGGAATCGTGTAGGCATGCCGCTTACGCCCCCAGCGCCGCTCGGCTTCGGCGCGCACGTCCGGGGTGTGAAAGAAGACGATCGATGCGAGGTTCCACAACATGCGTCGCGATGCCATGTGCAGCCAATTGAGCTGCTCGGCATCGTGGACGTGCACCTCGTGCACGGTCCAAATGATCTTGTAGCCGCGCGCCACGAGCGCCAGCCACACGAGATGGGTCACGATGTAGTGTTTGAGCCCGAACAATCGCGTCCAGGCCCGGGGCCGCAGAGTAAAGAACACTTCCGGCCAATGGAAATGCACGTAGTGGAACCGGTCGCGCCGCCGGTGGGTGAGCACCCAGCGGAGCGAAAACGGAAACTGCTCGTAATGCAGCCCGATCGTCGCCAAGGCGCGGTACAGGAGCACGGTATAGACGTTGCCCGATTCCTGGCTGGGCAGCATCGTGATCCGGCTCAAGTCGTAGCCTCCGCCGCAATCCGCGCCCGCCAATCGGCCATGATGTCGTCGAGCGTCGTGTCGATCGCGTACTCGGGCTGCCAGCCGGTGCGGGCATGCAGGCGTGCCGGGTCGCCGGCCAGCACCGGCAGATCGCTCGGCCGCCAGCGTTCGGGATCGACTTCGGAGCGCAGTGGCACGCGGGCGCGACGTATGAGACCGTCCAGCAGATCGCCAATGCGCGCCGCTTCACCGCGGCAGACGTTGTAGACCGTGGCTGGTTCGCCGTGTTCGGCGAGCAGCGCATACGCCCGCACGACGTCACGCACGTCGAGGAAATCACGCCACACGTCCAGGTTGCCGACCCGCAGGAGTGGTGGTTGCCCGCCGCGTTCGATCGCCGCAATCTGGCGCGCGAAACCCGGTAACACGAATCGATCGCTTTGGCCGGGGCCGCTATGGTTGAAACTGCGGACGAGCACGACGTTGAGTCCGTGGCTGGCCGCATACTGCAGCGCCAACATCCCTTGGGCGGCTTTGCTGACGGCGTAGGGACTTTGCGGCCGCAACGGTGCGGTCTCGGCGATGGGCTGGTGTTCGCGGTCGACGGCGCCGTACTCCTCCGCCGATCCCACCACCACGATCCGCGCCTGCGGCGCCTTGGCGCGCATCGCCTCGAGCACGTTGCACGTGCCGGTCAGGTTGACGTGCAGCACCTCTTGCGGATGGGCGAATGAATAGGCGACCGAAGAGAGGCCAGCCAGATGGAAGATCCAGTCCGGCCGCGCCGCATCGACCAGCGCCACGACGGCCGCAACGTCCAAAAGATCGGCGCGGATATGGCGTTCGCCGCCCATGCCGTCGGCGCGATCCGTCGTCCACACCTCGTGACCCGCGCCCGTGAGCCGCGCCACGAGGTGCGGCCCCACGAAGCCCGAGGCTCCGGTCACGAGACAGCGCCGCACGTCAGCGCCTCAAGCGATCGAGGTCGGCGCGGACCATCATCTCGACGAGTTGCGGCAGATCCACCTCGGCGCGCCATCCGAAGGCCTTCTTGGCGCTCGAACAGTCGCCGATGAGCTGGTTGACTTCCGCCGGCCGTACGAAGCGCGGATCGACGACCACATGTTTTTCCCAATCGAGTCCGGCGGCTTCGAACGCCAGGCGCGCGAACTCGCGCACGGTGTGCGTTGCGCCGGTCGCGATGACGAAATCCTGCGGTGTGTCGAGCTGCAGCATCTGCCACATGCCGCGCACGTAGTCGCCGGCAAAACCCCAGTCGCGTTCGGCGTCCAGGTTGCCGAGCGCCAGTTCCTTGGCGAGGCCGGCCTTGATGCGCGCCGCGCCGTCGGTGATCTTGCGGGTCACGAACTCGAGGCCGCGGCGCGGCGATTCGTGATTGAACAAGATCCCCGAACTGACATACATGTTGTAGCTCTCGCGATAGTTCACGGCGATGTAATGGCCGTACACCTTGGCGACGCCATAGGGGCTCCGCGGCGCGAACGGTGTCGTTTCACGCTGTGGCGATTCGCCGGCATTGCCGAACATCTCGCTGGACGATGCTTGATAGAAGCGTGCCTCGGGCGCCATCATGCGCGCCGCTTCGAGCAGGCGCGTGACACCCAGCGCCGTGAACTCGCCGGTCAGGACCGGCTGGTTCCAGGACGTCTGCACGAACGACTGTGCCGCCAGGTTGTAGATCTCGTGCGGCCGAGCGGCCCGCACTGCTTCCAGCAACGAATTTTGATCCAAGAGATCGCCTTGCAAGAGTTGCAGGCGATCTTGGATATGCTCGATGCGCTCGAAGTTGAGGGTGCTGCTCCGGCGTACGAGGCCATACACCTCGTAGCCCTTGTCGAGCAGGAACTCGGCGAGGTACGAACCGTCCTGTCCGGTGATGCCGGTGACCAGGGCCCGTTTCACGGGGACCTCCGCTCGGGAAAAAACGTCATCGGGAAAGCGCGGACGGCGGCAAGCTCCGCGCAACCGCACGCGAACACGCCAGCATAGCACACAGGCCGCGATACGGCCGCGGTCGTGGTCATTTCTTCGGGGCGCCGAGCGTTGCCTGCAGATCCTTGAGAGCGCCGGCTCGCAACACCGTGATCTTGAGCGTTTCGCCCGGTTGGTGCGTCTTCAGCACATGCGTGTAGTCGTAGATGTTGCCGATCGTCATCGCGTCGATCTTGACGATGAGGTCGCCACCCTGCAAGCCGGCTTTGTCCGCCGGACCGCCGGCACGCACGCCGGAAAGCAACACGCCCTTCAGGTTCTCGTCTTGGCTGTAGTCGGGAATGGTGCCGAGGTAACTGCCGAAGGAACTGCCGCCGCCGTCGCCACTCGATGGCGCCGGTCCGGTCGCTGCCGCGAACGTCAGCGGCTTGTCCTGCACCGCACGAGCGACCTCGGTCACGAACGCCGCTACTTCCGAGAGGCCGTCGTAGTTCACCAGCGCCGCATCATCGGTCGGCTTGTGGTAGTCGGTGTGTGCGCCGGTGAAGAAGTGCAGCACCGGGACGTTTTTCTCGAAGAACGACATGTGGTCGGACGGCCCGTAACCGTCGCCTTTCATGGTCAATTGGAACTTAGGTCCGGCGGTGTTGGCGGCGTCCACCAGGGCGTTGAACTCCTTCGCCGTGTCCGTGCCGTACACCATGAGCTTGCGATCGCGCAGCCGTCCCACCATGTCCATATTGAGCATCGCGGTCGTGAACTCGAGCGGCACGCTTGGCTGCTTGACGTAATGCCCCGAGCCCACGAGCCCGAGTTCTTCACCGGAAAATGCCGCGAACAGGATCGACTGCGCCGGCTTGGGTCCGGCCGCGAAATCGCGCGCGATGGCCAGGAGTGCCGCGGTGCCGGACGCGTTGTCATCCGCACCGTTGTGGATCTCATGCGCATCCGGCGCCAGCGAGTTCTCGCCGCCCATCCCGAGATGGTCGTAGTGCGCGCCGATGACCAGCACATGATGCGGGTCGAGCCCTGGCAACAGCGCCAGCACATTGCGCAATCGGGTGCGTTGCTTCGCGAGTCCCACGGCCCAGTCGGCATCGCCGACCACGATGGCTTCACCGAGCGGCTTGCCGCCTTGGTCGATGCGCTTCTGCAAGGCGGCGATGTCGATTCCTGGGGCGGCCTTCGCGAGCGCGTCGCGCCCGATCTGGCCGCAGGGGATGCCGGTGGAGTAGTAGCCGGTGTCGGCGCGTAGTTTGCCGAGCCGGTCGGGTTCGCCGCTCGCGGGCCCGGTCACAACCAGCATGCCGACGGCGCCCGCTTCGCGCGCCTCGATGGCCTTGCGACGCAAGTCGGCGGCGGGCACGAGTTGGGCTTGCAATGCATTCGCCGAATCGGCGTGACCAGGCTCGAAGCGCAGCACGAGGACGATCTTGCCTTTGACGTCGAGCCCCGCGTAATCGTCGTAGTGCGTCTTGGGAGCGCGAATGCCATAGCCGGCAAACACCACCGGCGCCTCGACCGCGCTGCTTTCCGCGAATCCGTACGCCATCCAGTCGCGATTGAGCTCGAGATCGTGGCCGGCGATGCGGAGCGCGTTGCGGCCCTCGGGCCGCACGCCGATCGTCACCTCGAAGCCCTGGAAATAAGTGTCGCCGTCGCCTGCAGGTTCGAGTCCGGCGGCTTTGAAGCGCGCCGCGATGTATTCCGCTGCCGCATCCAAACCCGGCGTGCCGGGGCCACGTCCTTGCAGCCGGTCGGCGGCGAGATACCCCACCATGGCGCGCAGTGAGTCGGGCGCAAAGGCGTTCGGTACGGCGATCGTCGCACCGGCCATGGACCCGAACCCCCAAACCCCGGCGCCAAAGAGTGCGCCGGCAAGGACGGCGGCAGCATGTCGCGGGGCCACGAAATCACGGCGCCTGGGGACGGCTTGCATCGTTTCTCCTTTGGGGACCGGCACGGCGGAAAAGAGCGCGCCAGTATAACACTGGGTGGCGCGTCCCGCGTACAATGCGCCGATGGCCGAACGTCCCACATTCGATCCCGTGACGCGCGCCGCACATCGCGACCAACTGCGCGGCGCGCGCCAGCAAGAGGCGGCGGCTGCCGCCGTGCGTGAACGCCGTGGCCGGCGGCTGTCGAGCGGCATCGGGCTCGTGCGCTTCGCAGTGTTCGTGGTGTTCGTGATTCTCGCGGTGCGTGTCGTCGGGCACAGTACGATGTCGTCGGCGTGGCCGGCGGCGGCTGGTTTGGTTTTCGCTGCCGTCGTCGCGGTGCATGCACGCGTCCGTAGCGCAGCCGATCATGCGGCCCGCGAGCGCCAACTCAGTGCGGAGAGCGCGGCGCGCCTCGGCGGTGCGTTTGGCCCTGGCGCCGGGGCGAGCAGCAGTGGGCAGCTCCCCGCCCATCCGGCGTCGGATCTCGATGCCGGCGAAGCGGTGTTTCGCGCCACGGATGCCGGCGAGGCGCTCGACCCGGAAGCGCTCGCCGACTTGGGCGTCGACGGTGCGGCGCCGTCGCTCTACCGCCGGCTCGACAGCACCCAAACTCTGTTGGGCGCGCGGCGCTTGCGGCGCATGTTGCACACGCCACTGCTCGACGCTGCCGCGATTCGTGCCCGCCAAGACGCCGTGCGGGAACTTGCGGCCGAGCGCATCATGCGCGACCAGTTGCTCGAAGCCTTTGCCGTGGCGCGCGGCGCGCCCATGACGCGCGCGCCGCTATTTCTCGCCGCACCGCGTCGCCTGTTCGGCACTTCGACCCCGGTTGTCATGGGTGCCGCAGCGTTGGCCGTGATCGCCGGTGCGGCGGCGGTGGCGTTTTGGGCCCAGTACCATCTGGCGCCGATCGTGTTCCGTACCGGCAGCGTCCTAGCCGGCGTCGGACTTCTGTTATCGATCGCCGTGCACGCGCGGTTGCAGGGGGCGACCGCGGGGCTCCGCGATTCGTACCTGGAGCTCGAGCCCATCGTCCGGCTCGCCGCCGATGTCGCGCGCGTGCTGCTGGCGCATTCGCCCCAAAGCAGCCGCCTCGTCGAACTGCGCGCCGAATTCACCGCCCTCGTCGCCGGACGCGGTGCGGCGCGTCTCACTTCCGTGCGCCGGGCGCTGCGTCTCTTGCACGTGCACGAGTTTGGTGCCGCGTATCCGGTCGTTGAACTCTGCACTGGTTCCGAGGTGCAGGCACTCTTCGCCCTCGAAGGCAGCATGAAGCCGCCGCACGCCAACTGGGAACGCGTCGCCGGCGCGCTCGGTGAGTTGGAAGCACTGGCGGCGCTGGCGGTCGACGCCGACGAGTGTGGTCCGTGGCCGTATGCGGAGTTTGTCGATGGCGCGCCCGAACTCGAGATCGAAGCCGGCGCCCATCCGCTGCTCGATGCGCTGCATGTCGTGCCGAACGACTGCCGGCTGGCAGGAGCGACACGCTTGGCGCTCGTGACCGGCAGCAACATGGCGGGTAAGTCGACGTTCTTGCGCATGGTGGCGTTGAATGTCGTGCTGGCGCAGGCTGGAGGCGTGGTGCGCGCCCAACGCGTGCGGCTCACACCATTGCGTTTGCGGGCGCTCATCCATGTGCGCGATTCGCTGGCCGACGGCAAGAGTTACTTCAAGGTCGAGGTCGAACGCGTCCGCGAGGTGATCGAAACCGTTGGGCGGGAAGCACATGTGCTGGCGGTGTTCGACGAGTTGTTTCGCGGCACCAACTCGATCGAACGCATCGCGGCCGGCCGCGCGATCGCGCGCCACTTGGCGGCGTCCGGCGGACTCTTCCTGCTCGCGACCCACGACCATGAACTGGCGCGGTTGGCCGAACAGGCCGCCGACGGTGTCGTGGCATGGCACTTTGGCGACGAGGTCGTCGACGGCGCGTTGCACTTTTCATACGCGCTCGAGCCGGGTGTGAGCCGGGCCCACAACGCGATTCGCTTGCTGGAAGAGGCGGGCTACCCGACAGCGATCGTCACTGAGGCGCGCGCCGAGGCGGCGCAGCGGACCGCCGGTTTGCCGTTGGATGAGGGCTAGGAAGTAGGTCGACCCGGGTCGCAGGAACACCGACTAAGTTGAAGCCGGACCCGCGACCCGGGATCTACCTGCAAAATGTACCCGCGAGCGGCACTGAAAGTGCCCGGCCTTGAGCCAAATCTCAGTGCAGAACGACGATTCCGGCCGTCCCGTGCGCCCCGCGCCACGCGGCGCGCGCCGCCCAGTCCAATGCACCCAACCGCCGCCAGGTGTCGATGCCGGGTGTGGTGGCCAGAGCTCGGAAACGCGCCTCGGCGGCGGCGGAATTCCCGGCCGCAAAATCCGCCCGCGCCCGCAGTTCCTCGGCGGTGCGCCGCGCCAACGGGCCGAGCGTGGCGCTCGCGAGCGCCGCGTCCAATTCCACCGCCGCGGCTTCCGGCTGGCCCGCGAAATAGAGCCGCCTGCCGAAGAGATACCGAGGGAGTGCATCCGCCGGCACCGCGAGCCGCGCCCGGACCAAGAGTCCCAGTGCCGCGGCGTCGGTGGGGGTGACATCGGTGAGGTAGTCGCGCAGGAGCGTTGCGACGCCAGTGTCGCCGAGCGCGGCGCGCAACACTTCGTAGGCGCGTGCATCGTCGGACGAGGTACTCGCGGTCAAGCCTTGCAAATAGAAACTGTCGGCGGCCGCGACGCGGCCCAAGTGCCACGCCGCGTCGCCGGAGAGTCGCAGCGCGCGGTCGCGCACGCTCGGTCCCGCATGCGCGTCGGTCAAAGCGCTGCCGGCGAGTTCGAGCGCGCCGCGCGCGTCGCCGCCCGCCAGTTTGGCGCGCCCCCAGTCGACGAGCCGCGCCGGATCGTCGGGGTCGATCGCCAGCAAACGCGACAGCGTCGATTCGGCGCGCGTGCCGTCGCCGACGGCGCGTGCCGCCGTGGCTTGCGATTCGAGTTGAGCCGTTTCGTGGGCGCACGGCGCCGCGAAGATCGACCGCGATCCGAACAACCGGTCGGCGCGCCGCAGTTGCGGGGCCGTGGGTGGGGTGCGATGGATGATGGCGCGCCACTCGCCGGTCAGCGCCGACAAATGCTTGCCATACGCCGCCTCGAAGTCGCCGCGGCGCCAGAGCGCGTTGAAACGCGCCATGCCATATGTGTCGACGAGATAGCGCACGAATGAACCCGCTGCCGTGTAGGCACGCGAACCGGAAAGCGTCCAAAAGCCCCAGGCGGAGAGCGCCCGTTCGATGTCGGGCAAGAGATGCAGCGAATCCATCGCCGCGCAGGCCTCGTGCGGCGTCATCTCGAGGCGGGCGCTTTCGTCGGCCCATTCGGCGGCGACAGCGATGCCTTCGTGAATGCCGATCTTCCAGCACACCGGCACCCAAGGATCGATTTGCGCCGCGAAGATGTGCGCCATCTCGTGGGTCAGCACCGGATGCGGGTCGTCGTTGGCGGAGTTGATGTGGAACTCGTCGGCGACGGCATCTTCGAAGCTCGTGCCGCCGGCCCCCATGAGGCGTTTCTTTTGTTCGGCGGATGCGTACACGTAGCTGCCGATGCGCCGTCCCGGGGAGCGCCCGAAAAACGCGCTCAATTGCGCATAGCGAGTCTCGTGCTCGACGGCGAGTGCCCGGGCGCGGGCTTCGGTCAGCGCACTGCGCGCGAAGTACAAGTGCACATGCGGCGTCTCGATCTCGCCACCGAGAGTGCGTTGAATGAAGGCGCGGTCGATGCGCAGTCCGAGCGGTGCGCTGAACAGCGTCGTGAGACCGAGTCCTGCGAGCACCGTGCCGAGGAGCGCCGCCACGACCGCGCGCTCGCTCTGCCAGGCGCGAACCACGTACGAGAGCCGGCCACGCCGCCCATCCCAGGCCAGCCATCCTACGAGCAGTGCCGCGATCGCTTGCGCGACGACGATCGCCCGCGCCAGCACCAGCGTTGCGGACAGGGGAATCTCGGTGTCATAGAGCGGTCCGGCGAAGAAACCGATGAAGGCGTTGTAGGCGAACTTCTGCGGCTCGGCGAGCACGAAGATGAGCGTTGAAACGTACGTCGCCACGCTCCACAGGATGAATGTGGCGCGCGGCCGCCGGGCGCCCAACCCGAAGGTGAATCCGAAGGCGCTGCCATAGAGCACCGCGGGCAGAACGAGTACGGCGTAAAAGCCGAGGCCCTCCACCGCGTTGCAGGCCGGCACCCAGAAGGAGCGCAGGCCCATGAGCAAGAGCGGGGTGACTGCGAGGGTCAGGTTCTCGAAGCCGGTGCGCGCCCAGACCGTGCCTGGAAAAGGCGCCGCTTCGGCATCCGGGTGGCGCCTCGCCGCACGTGCCACCCCCGCCGCGCGCCAGCCCGAGACGTAGGCGAGGACGCAGCCGAGGACGACCGCAAATTCGAAGCCCAAGGTGTTGTAGAGCGGCACCGCCCACAGAACCAGGGTCGCCACGGCCACCACGCCGTGGGCGCGCCAGATCGCTGCAACGCGCGGAACTCCAAACGCCACCGGCGGTTTCATAGGGCCATGCTAGACTGAGGCCCACCCCGGAAGGAAGCAAGAGGAGGAAACGATGCGATTTGGAACGAGAGCGCTCGTTGTGACCGCAGCCGTGGTCCTGGGGGCTGGGTTCGGGCTCGGACGGGCTTCGGCGCGGGTTCGCGGCGACACCGTGACCGGCGTCTTTGGAGTCGGCGGCGTGATCGTGCAACACGGTACTGACGCAGTCCTCTGGCAGTATCTGCCGGACGACAAGAAATGGCAGACGATCGACGCAGCCTTCAAGCGCGACGGACGCGAGACGCACGTGCTGCCACTGCCCGTTCCGGCCGCCAAGATCCGCGCGATGGAGAGTTGGGGATTCCTGGTCACGACCGATGGCCAGATCTGGCACTACGACATCGACGACAACAAATGGCACGATATCGGAATGCCTTGAGGCCTATTGGGGCTTTGGTTGGCCCCGCGGCGCCCGCGCGCCGGAGCGCCTCCAGCCGCGGGCATCGCAACCCGGGACTTTCAGCGCCGGGGAGCGTATCTTTAGATAGAGCGCGGTGAGCAGAGCCCCATTCCCCTGTGGGCTGAGTTCCCTAAAGGGAGAGGGTTGGTTGTCATGAAATGCCGCAGTTTCGTCTTCGCTTGCGCCCTCGTCGCGACGATGGTTGCGCCGGTCTTCGCGGATCGTGCCGCCAACGGCGATGACGAGATTGGCGCTGTCCTACGCCTCGTCGCGGCCGGTGTTTCCGATGAAGTCATCGTGAAGCACATTCGTGCCGCCGGTTACGTCTTCGATCTCACGACCGACGACATCGTCGATTTGCGCCACCAGGGTGTGAGCGACACGCTGCTCGCGGCGATGATCGACACATCGATCGACAACGGCGATGCGCCGCGGTCGACTCCGAACCGTGAGAGTGACGTCGATGACGATTCGGGTGACACGACGACACAGGTGACGCTGAGTGCCGGGTGGTTCTCGCCTTGGTACCAGTATCCGTACGCTTGGGGCTCGTACTACGATCCGTTCCCGACGTGCTACTCGTACTACTACTATCCATTCCGCTTCTGCCATTCGTGGGGTTACTACGGCTCCAACCGTGGTTACTACTACTGCGATACATGGGCAGGATATCGCTGGTGGGACAACGTCGGCTGGTACAACCAGTGCGCGTCGCGGCCGGGCTGCCGCATCCCGATTCATCGCACCGACGGTTTGTCGTGGCAAGCGGGCCGGGCGTTGCCGGCGAACCATGGCGTCGGCAGGGTGCGCACGCGCAACGCCAGCGAGATCGCCCGTCCGCGGCGTGAACATTGGAGTTCAGCGTCGCGTCTCGACAATCGTTTCGATCGCACCCGCACGCGGGTGAGCGCGCCCGTCAACTCCAGCGAACCGGCGCATGCACCGCGCGGCCGCGGCTCGGAATCGGTACAAGCGCCACGCAGCCGTGCATCCGAACCGACGCGGGCACCGCGCGAGTACTCGCCGCCGGCGGCGGCGCCACGCGAGTTCTCACCGCCGGCCGCGGCGCCACGTGGGCACGAATCGGCACCCGCGCCGTCGCCGCGTGGATCCATGTCGCCACCGCCATCCAGCGCACCGCCTGCAGCTGCACGTGGTGCCGGCGTTTCAATGCCGGCGCGTGGCGAAAGCGGCGGACGGTCACGAGTGCGTCCGTAAAGCAACGCGAGCGCGGCAAGCTCCCGAGCGCGACTCAAGACAAGAACCGGCCGCGAACCTCTCGCGGCCGGTTTCTCTTTGTTGAGCCTCCCCCGAGAGCACGGCGGCGCGGAAGGCGGGCGCGAGGCGCATCGCGCCGCGGAATCAAATTTGGCGCCTGATCCAAGTCGTTGACCGGTATGGCGCGGGTGCGGTATCGCTCCCCGGCGCGGTTCATCGCCCCCTGAATGAAGGGGGGCACGGGGTCCGCAGGGGTGAGGGGTCGAGGGGCAAGGGGCGCGGGCGGATCGTCGCGGCGTTTCCCACAGTAGGATTCGACACGCGGCATGGCCGGGCATCGCGAGATGCTCTCGGTTGTGCATCGGGGTCGTCGCCTTGGGTCAGTCTGGCCGAGATATTGCCCCCGGTAGTCTCCGGGGGCAGGCTCGCGCCGCTCGTGACCGGCCTCCAATCCTGTAACTCCTTGTGTGTATGAGCATTGGCCCGATCGGCCCGAATCTCCCTGGGGGGCGTTCGGCGGGCACGGTGCAAGCGCGGGATTGCAGAGGGGGAAACCACGTGCGGCGAGAGAAGCTCTTTGGCTTCATTGGCTTGGGGCTCTTCTTCCTTTTTCCACTCATCAGCGTCTTGCAGGTGAGCGACGTCGACGGGGCGTGGCGCCAGGTCGTTGCCAACACGCAGCCGAGCGTGGTGCGCATTACGAGCCTCGACGACGGCGTGGCTGCGGTCTCGGGCGTGGTTGTCGAACGCACCCCGCTCCGCGTCGCGATTGCCGGGCGCTCGGAGAGCGCCGTGCTGCGAACGGCCTCGGGCGACGGTTGGCTCGAATGGCAGCCGGTTTACGCCGATCCGCATGGCGATTTCACGATTCTCGAAGCCCGCACGGCGACTGCCGCGGCGGCGAGCGTCCCGGCTCCGACCGCGGTCGACCCAGCGGTCATCGGTGACATGACTGCGGCCCCGGAAGACGACCGGGGCGTGGTGGCAGTCCTCGTCGCACCCTCGGCGCGCCCCGAACTGCCGATGTGGGTGGGCAAGCTGACGGCGCAACGTGGCGCCGACGGCCGCCCGTCCTACCAAGGGGATGGCCTGCGGCCGTTGCGCGCCGATGTCGTCGGCACGGCGGAAGCCGAAGCCGCGGCGCCGCCCGTCGATCCGGCGCTGTGTGGCGCGCCGTTCGTGACCCGCGACGGGGTGGTGCTGGCGCTCTATGCCGGCCGTACCGCCGACGGCATTCGGGCGGTCCCCATGGCACTCGTCCGCGACGCGATGGCAGTACTCGATCGTCACGCTCGGCACTGAACGCGCCGCCGGCGCGACTCGATCCGGCATAGAATCCGGCCCATGAAGGCCCGATTCGAATTCGTTCTCGCTCCACTCCATCCCGACCTGCAAGCCGCGCTCTTCGCGGCGTGGCCCGCCGCATCCTTCGATGCCGTGCCGCGCACCGTCGTCGTGCCGACGCGTGCCCTCGGACGGTTTCTGTTGCGTGAGCGGGCCCGGCTCGGCACCGCGACGTGCGGCGTGCGCACCCTGACCTGGCTCGAACTCGGTCTCGAACTCAGCGCGTCGGAACGCGACGCCGAAGCGCGGCGCTTTCTGGGATCCGAAGCCCAGGCCTGGCTCGTGCGCCAATTGCGCGAGACAACGTCACGCGCCCCGACGCCGTTCGATGCGGCGCTCGACGTGCGCGGGTTTCGCGCCGTCTTGCAGCGCGCGTTCGACGCCCTGTCGCGCGCCGGACTTACGAGCCGCCGTGACGTCGAACGCTTTCTCGTGCACCACGGGTTCGATCTGCCGCTCGCCGCGCGGCATGTTCTCGAATTGGGCCTCGCCTATCGCACCAGCTTCGAAGCCACCCACGATGATGCCGCAGCCGTCCTAGCGCGCGCCGCCCGGGTGCCGGCCGGGCGCTGGCGCGAGGTGCTCGGCACGGCGCATTTGGAGGTGTACGGCTTCGACGCTCTCGATGCGGTCGAGTTGCAACTGCTGGGGCGTCTTACAACGGAGCCCGGGCTCGATCTCGCGCTCTACATTCCGTACCAGGAAGGCGCCGAGCCGGTCCTGGCACGGCGCGTCCGTGAACTCGGCGCTCTCGAACGCGCGGTTCCGGCGGCCGTGCCCTACGCGCCCGAGACGCGCTTCGTGGCTGCACCGAGCGATGAGTCCGAGGCCGAAGAGATTGTCCGGCACTTGCTGCGTGCCGCCGCCGGCGGGATTCGCTTCGATGCCATGGCGGTCGTGGCGCGCAACTCGCGCCGATTGGACCTCGTGCGCTCGACGCTCGGGCGATGCGGCGTGCCGTACACGCTGCAGCCGGGTGCGTCGCTGCAAGGCACGCGTTCCGGGCGCGCCTTGGTGGCGTTTTTCGAGGTGCTGGATGCAGGCATTCGTCTCGATCCGGTGTTGGCGTTTCTGGCGCTCGCGCCGGTTCGCTGGCACGATTGGGCTGGGCTCGAGACTGACGCCGTGGTGTCGGCGTGGGAGCGCGCGGCACATGCGGCGGGCGTTGGCCGCGGCCTTGCCGAATGGACCGCGCAACTCGAACGGTACGCAACCGATTTGGAAGCCGAGGCGGCGCGCCGCGAGGCGGACTCGGAACCGGCGCAGCGGGCCCGCGACGCGGCGCGCGCGGCGCGTGAACTGTTGCAGGTCGTGACCGTGCTCGACGCCGAGGCCGGGCGCTTTCCGGTCCGCGCGCGCTGGCGCGAATGGGTCGACGCGACGGCCGCGTGGCTCGTGCGCACGTTGGCGCCAAGCGTCGAACTCGACGCTGTGGGAAGTGCCGTCGGCCGATTGCAGAGCCTGGAAGGTCTCGGCCGTTCGTTGCCATCGCGCGCCGATTTTCGCGATGCGGTTCGCAGTGTGCTCGCCGACGCGACGTTGACCCGGCCATCGGACACGGTGCCGGCTGTTTGGCTCGGCACCAGTAGTGCCCTGTGGGGCGCGAGCTTCGATGTCGTGTGCATCGCCGGATTGCGCGAGGGCGAGTGGCCGGCGGCGGCGCGCGACGATCCGGTCTTGCCCGATCGCTTGCGCACCGCGCTGGCGAATCGTCTCGCCGATGACGAGTCACTGCCGTCGCGCCACGCGGCCGTCGAGCGCGAGCGGCGCGAGTTCGTGCAATGGTGCAGGGCGGCGCGACAGCGGCTCGTTTTGACCTGGGCGCGGCTCGATCCGGCGACCGGAGCACCGGGCCTGCCGTCGACGCTCGGACTCGAATTCGCCTCGGCGCTCGCCGGCCGGCCGCTCGACTATGAGGGCATCGAAACCTGGGACGGCACGGAGCGTGTGGCGCTGCGGCGCACCGGTGCCGAAACTGCGGCCGAGCCGCTCGACCTGGCGGAACTCGACGTGTGGACCGTGGCCGGCCTGCCGCCGGCAGCTGCACGCCGTTATGTGGCCGGACTCGGCAGTGTCGCGGCGCGCGGCCAGGCCCTCGAACGGTTGCGCCAGAATACGCCGCGCTTCACGAGCGTCGATGGCTGGCTTGCAGGACCGGCGGCGCGCGCCGCGCTCGAGGCGCGCGGCGCTCCCACCAGCATCAGCGTCAGCCAACTCGTCACCTACGCTACCTGTCCATTTCGCTATTTCATGCGCTACATGCTGCGCGTCGAACCGCTCGACCGCGATGAACCGCGCGATTTGTCGGGCCAAGAATCCGGCAAGTTGGTGCATCGCATTCTCGAACAGTTTCACCGCGACCTGCAGCGCGCCGGCATCAGCCTGGCTGAACTGACCGACGCTGAACTCGGGGCGCGCTTCGCGGCCGCCTTCGAAGCCGGTTGCCGCGAAGTCGAAGCGCGCGGCCGCACCGGGGCGCGCCTGCTCTGGGCGGTGCGCAAACAGCGCCTGCGCGACGACCTATCGCGTGCCCTGCGGTTCGAACGCCAACGGAGCGGCCGCTGGCAGCCGCGCGAATTCGAACAGCGCTTCGGCAGAGGTGGCAAGGGCGTTCCAAGCCTGCGCTTGGACGACGGCTCGCTGGTCGGGCTGCACGGCGTCATCGACCGCGTCGATGTCGATCCCGAAACCGGTGGGTTGTGTGTCATCGACTACAAGACCGGGCGCGCGCTCACCGGCCGCACCGGTGACCCGGCGGCGGTGCAACTCGTCGTCTATCTGCATGTGGCGACGGCCGGCCATCCGGAGCAATTGGCGGCGAGTGAAGCGCGCTTTGCGTACGTGACGCGGCGGGCGCAATTCGCACTGCAGCGCTTGCCGGGACCGGTGCTCGCAGCGCGGGCCAACGATCTGGTGGCGTTCGTGTCCGGCGTCGTCGGTGGTATCGCGCGCGGCGAGTTCCTGCCGCAACCCGGGCCGCGCGCGCAGCGTTGCGAGATCTGTGACTACCGCACGACCTGCGACGCACGCATTGCGGTGCTTGCCGAGCGCAAGGCGGGTGCCGGGCAAACCGTTCGTCTCGACGCCCTGCCGGAATTCGCCTCGGCGCTCGAAGCCGACATTCCGGCCGGTAGTGGCGCGGACTCCACGGCAGGTGACGCATGACGCACGGCTTCGATGCCGATCTCGTCGATCGCGAGGCGCGTGAACTCGCCATCACGACTCTCGACAAACCGCTGCTCGTCGAGGCGGGAGCCGGCACCGGCAAGACCACACTGCTCGTGGCGCGCCTCGTGCATGCCCTCGCGGCCGGCGCGGTGCTCATGCCCCGTGTCGTCGCGATCACGTTTACCGAAAAGGCGGCGGCGGAACTTCGCCTGCGCCTGCGGCAAGGACTCGAACGCGCCGCCGCCGATACCGCCCGTCCGGTCGACGAGCGCACGCGCTTGGGACGCGCCCTGCACGAACTGGATCGTGCCACCGTGTCGACGATCCACGCCTTCGCGGCGGCGCTCCTGCGCGAGCGGCCGGTACAGGCGCGCATCGATCCGCAATTCCGCACTCTCGACGAACTCGAGTCGGCGCAGTTGTTCCGCGAGTTCTGGAACCGTTGGGTCGATGCGGAACTCGAAACGGATGCGGCGGCGCAGTGCTTACGGTTCGCACTGCTGACCGGCGTGCGGCTCGAACCCGACATCGTCGACCTGGCACGCGACCTCGACTTGCAGCGCGATTGCGTCGAGGCGCTCGCACCACCGTCCGCGGCGGCGGATCTCGAATCTCGCATGCGCGACGTGCATGCGGCGGTGCGGCGTTGTCTGGCGCATGCGGAGCGCTATTGCCGCGAGCCCGAAGATCGCGGCTTCGCTCAAGGGCGCGATTTGGCGGCGCAACTCGCGACGCTCGACGGACTCGACCCGCAGGGCTGGCCGGCGGTGTTCTTGCAAGATCTGCCACTGCAGACCAACCTGGGCCGGGCGAGCGCCTGGGTGGGACAGGAGGGCGCCGCGAGCAAGCAAATGCGGCGCGAGATTCGCGCCGCGATCGAGTCCCTGCGCCAGGCCTTCGCCGACACGGCGCTGCACGGTGTCCTGCTCTGGCTCGAACGGTTTCGCGACGCCTATGACATCGAAAAACAACGGCGTGGCGTTCTCGACTTCCAGGACCTGCTGCTGCGGGCCCGCAAACTCGTGCGTGAGGATCCGGCGGTGCGCCGCGAACTCGGGGCCGGAATTGACATGCTGTGCGTCGACGAGTTCCAGGACACCGATCCGCTGCAGGCGGAACTCGTGCTCTTTCTGGCCGAACGTGGCGGTCCGGCGTTGGACTGGCACGACGTCGTCGTCGGGCCGAAGTTGTTTTTGGTCGGTGATCCCAAGCAATCCATTTATCGATTCCGCCGCGCCGATCTCGACGTGTATGCGCGCTGCGTCGATCTCGTGACGCGCTCCGGCGGACTGCGGCTCGACATCGTCCGCAACTTTCGCAGCCGGCCGGCGGTCATCGACTGGGTGAACGGCGTTTTCGAATCGACGTTTCAGCCGGCGCCCGAGGATCCGTCGGCACCGCGCCATGTGGCGCTCGTGGCGGGGCCCGAAGCACTCGACCGCCCGGCGGTATGGATCGTGCGGCATGGTGCCGGGGCGCTGGAAGCAGCGGCCGATGCGGCGCGGCGCGCCGAGGCCACGGCGCTCGCCGCGTTTATCGCCCGCGCCTTGCACGAGGCCTGGCCAGTGCGGGACGCCGGCACGGTGCGGCCGCTGCGCGCCGCGGACATCGCGCTCTTGTTCGCGCGCACGTCGGGGATCGAGTTGTACGAGACCGCACTGCGGACGGCGGGGATCGCGTTCCAGCAGGAAGGCGGCCGGTTGTTCTTCCAGCGCCCCGAAGTTCGCGATGTGTTGCACACGCTGGCGGCGATCGACGACCCGCACGACGAGCTGGCATTGGTCGCTGCCTTGCGATCGCCGCTCTTTGGCATCACCGATGAGGAACTGCTTCTGCATCGATTGGCATTCGGCGGTTTTGTGAGCGCCGATCCGGCGGTGAACCCGGCGCTCGCCGAGCCGCTCGCGATCGTCGCCGCACTGCACGCCGCGCGGCACACGAACGGTGTGGCGGGCACCATTGCGGCGTTACTCGATCGCACTAGTGCGCGCGCTGCCCAGGCGGCACGGCCGCAGGGGGCGCAGGCGCTGGCGAATTTCGAAATGTTGCAGCGGCGGGCGCGGCAATTCGAAGCGACGCACGCCGCCGGGCTGCGTGAATTCATTCGCGCCTTGCAGGATCTCGACCGCGATACGCCGCGCATCGCCGAGTGGGCGCCACAAGACGACGCCGACGACCGCGTGCGGCTGCTGACGGTGCACATGGCAAAAGGGCTCGAGTTCCCGTGCGTGCTGCTTGCCAACATGGGGGCGCGGGCGAGCGGCCAAACGTCGTCGGTGCTCGTCGAGCGGCTGTCCGCCTCCGTCTCGGTGCGATTGCGCGCCGGCGACATCGGCCATTCCTTCAAGAGTGCGACCTGGGATGAGGTGTCGGTGCGCGACCGCGACCGCGACGCTGCCGAAGAGCGCCGGTTGTTGTATGTCGCAGCGACCCGGGCCCGCGACTATTTGGTCGTGCCGGCGTTCGAAGGTGCCGCATCCGGCGGTTTCGCGCGGCTGTTGCGCGAGGTGCCGGGCGCCCTTGGGGATGCGCCGTGTGGCGCGTTGCCCGCACCGGCGGAGCCCGGCGCTTTCGTGCCGCGCGATGTGCCGTGGTGCCGGATCGAAGCCGCGGATCTTCCCATCGTCGTGCCGGCGGTGACGCGCCGGGCGGCCCGCACCGACGTGGAGTTGCTCTGGCGGCGCCGCGACGAGTGGCGATTGCGACACGCGGCGCAGCTGCGCGGCGGTGGTGCCGGCGAGGCGTCGCAAGAGCGTTTGCCGGTGGGAGAGGAACTCGGCGACGTGCCGCGCTGGCGCCTGCTCTTAGGACGGGCGCTCGAGAGCATCGGCGGCGACCCAAGTCCCAGCGCCATCGAGTCGGGCGTGCGGCGCGTTACGGCCGCGCATGGCGCACGCCTGTTTGCTTCAGAACTCCGCGAACTGGCGCCGGGGGCGATCGCGTTCGATTGCGCCCAAGGTTCCAGACGGATCTGGCGCGGTGTGACATGGGTGGGCATGGACGGTGCGCGGCCGGTCAGCCTGTGGCTCGATTGTATTCACGACACGCCGGATGGATTGCTGCTCGTCGAGTACGTGCTTGAAGCATCGGATGTCGGGTTGGAAGCGGCTCGGGCGGTGGTGCGTTGGAAGGCGGCGGTGCTCCGGAGCGCGCCGGTGCAACTGGCGCGGGCCGGCATCTTGTGCCTGCCCGAGGGCACCTGGCACCCGGCTGGCGAGTCGACGGCGCTGTAGTGTCCGACGCGGGAGGCGGAACGAGGCCCGCGGTCGCATCCGCACCCCTGCCGCACCCCAAGACGAATCACACCAATCCGAGGGTCGTCGCACGCCTCCCGGACGTCGGTCACTGCCTGGCACACTTTGCAAACCGGGTGCCAGGCATCCGAGGCGGTACGCGCGCTGTCGGGGGGCGAGAGCGGCGCCGCCGCATGCGGCGGCGCCGCATCCTCTACCGTACGAGGGGGTTCGGCGCCGCTTCCACCAGAACTGCGTCTTGGCGCAGCGTGACCGTGGTGTTGAGGATCCGCATCACACCATTCTTGGCGTCGATGAGGGTTGCGGGACCGTAGACCTTTTCCTTGGCCTTCTTGCCGCCCGGCAGTTTAACCGTCGTGACGCGGAACTTGGTGGCCTTGAAACTGCCGTTCGCTTGCACCGATCCCTGCACTTTGACCGCCATTCCATCCTCCATCTTGGAGCTCATGATCTGGCGTTTCAGCTCGTCCTTGATCGTGGTCTTGTCATCCCAGGTCACCACGTACCCCAGCACCTTCATGGTGCTCTTGACGCGGTTGATGTCTTGGATGGCGCCATAGATCGCCCGGTCCTCGCCGAGCGAGTCGGCCGGGGCGTAGATCTCGAAATCCTTGCCCATCAACGTGCCATCCGGCATGAGGGTGCCGTCGGCTTCGACCCAGGAGCCGGGGCGGGCGATTTGTTTCATGGCGAAGTCACGCCCGAGCGGCGGACCCGCGAACGCGGCTGTGGCGCTGAGCGAGAGCGCCAACACGGCGATTCCGTGGGCCTTCGACATATGTCTACTCCTCCTTGGCGAAATTGACATTCCAGGCACGCAGCCCTCTGTAACCCGCAGCCTACTCGAAGGTTCCAGCGTTGGGGAAGCACAGGTTCGGGGCAAAATGCGCAGCCGGCGGCAGAGCGTCGGGACCCAAGCCGCGGGCGGATCCGCGGGGCTTGAGACCATGTGGCGGCAGGGACTCGCGCCGGCCGGAAACGAGTGCTATATTACGAACGCGTTTTCAAGACTGGGAGATTCGAACGTATGCGCCGCTTCCGCCTGCCGATTCTCACCGTCCTGGCCTTCGTTGGCGCCGGCTGCAATAGCACGCCCGAAAGCGTTCTCGAAGTCGCGAAACATACCCAGCCGGTCGTCGACATCCGCAACGTGATCATCAACGGCCAGGCGCGAGTGTCCTTCTCGTTCGCCGTGCCCGGCGATGTGGGGCATCCGCATTTCCAGGGCCGTTGGACGGTGCGCGACGCTGAAAAACCCGTGCAGGTGTTCGTGTTCCGGGCCGCGGACTACAACGACACTCTCCTGCCGACGGTGCAGACCGCCACGTGGTCGTGGACGCTGACCTCCGACAAGCCCGAGATGCACGTGCATCCGACGCCGGGCAGCTGGGTCATCGTGTACTTCAATCCGGCCCAGGGTGGAGCGACGACGCGCACCGATTTGTCGTCCGAGATCGAC
Organism: bacterium; assembly: GCA_031362565.1. Classification (GTDB taxonomy): domain Bacteria; phylum Krumholzibacteriota; class Krumholzibacteriia; genus JANLSU01. Next base: position 70,346 of record JANLSU010000103.1, read on the forward strand.
TTCAGCTACTTCAAGTGATCCGGCGCGCCGTTCAGCGCACGCCGCCCAGATGCCCCCAGCGCACCTTGCTGCGCGCCGTAGCCTCGCCGTCCCAGGAAAAATAAATCGCCAGCGGGTGGGCTCGGACGTTGGCGATCGGCACGGCGCCGAAGAACCGGCTGTCGAAGCTATTGTCCCGGTTATCGCCCATGGCGAAGAAGTGGTCGGGCGGGACCACGAACGGCCCAAACTGGTCCCGGAGGGCGCGCGCTTGCACGTCGGTGTGTTTGCAGCCGGGCGCTTCCAGCCGCGGCTCCCCATTCACGAAGAGCTGTTTGTTCCGAACCTCGACGATCTGGCCGGCGACCGCGACACAGCGCTTGATGAGATCGATTTCCGGATCCTCGGGACTCTCGAAAATCACCAAATCACCTGCGCGTGGCGTGCGCAGCCCGGGAACTCGAATCGAGGGCACGACTGCCGAGAGGAGGGGGATGCGCCCCGGCACGTGGGGTCCGAAGCTGATTTTTTCGGCCAGCACGAAGTCGCCGGGGAAAAGTGTGTCTTCCATGGATCCCGACGGAATGTGATACGCCTGGACGAGCGTCGCCCGCACCAGGAGCGCAATCGCGATCGGCACGCCCAGGCCGGTGAGGGTGCGGCGAACGATCCGAGGCAGAGCGGTCACGATTCCTCCGCACCTTGGGCTGTTGCGCGTCCACGGCGTCCCGAACGACATTCGCTTGTACGGACGCCACGCGCTGGTGGTTCCGGCGTCCGAGGCGCCAAGGTGCAGGCTTCGAGCCCACGCCTGGGGTGAATCGAGCCCCAAACCGCCGCAGGCGGCGCGGGACTTGCTCGGAATTCCGGGCGGCCGGGAAAAGGCCAGAAGCGCGGAGGATGCCATGACGCAGGGATTTGCGCGCGCCACCTTCACGGGTGTGCTGCCGCGCGACGTAGTGTTTCCGTATCCCGAGATGCGCCCCGAAGACGCCGAGGTCGTCGGGATGCTGGTCGATTCGATTCGCAAGTACGCTTCCGAACACATCGACGATGCGCGCATCGACTCCGAAAGCCGCATGCCGCGCGAGATTCTGACCACCCTCGCCGAACTCGGCATCATGGGCATGATCGTTCCCGAGGCCTACGGCGGTTCGGGAATGAGTGTGACGGCCTACTGCCGCGTGTTGGAAGAGATCGCCTACTACTCGGGCGCGGTCGCCGTAACGGTTGGCGCGCACCAGTCCATCGGCATGAAGGCGATTTTGCTCTATGGCACCGATGTGCAGAAGCGCGCCGTGTTGCCCAAGCTTGCTACGGGCGAGGAATTCGCCGCCTTCGCGCTCACCGAGCCGGGTGCCGGAAGCGATGCCGGCAGTGTGCAGACGACGGCGACGCTGACTCCGGAAGGCGACTTCTGGGTCCTGAACGGCACGAAGCAGTGGATCACCAACGCCGGGTTCGCCGACGTGTTCACGGTCTTTGCGCGCACCGACAGCACCGGGACGCAATCGACCGGCAAAGCCATCTCGTGTTTCATCGTCCGCCGCGACACGCCGGGCGTCACGGTGGGGCCGCCGGAGAAAAAAGTTGGGCTGCGCGGTTCGGAGACCAACGAAGTGCATTTCGAGTCGGTGCGGGTACCGGCCGGCAATCTCCTGGGTGAAGTCGGCAGCGGCTTCAAGATCGCCATGTCGGTGCTCAACGAAGGGCGGCTCGGGCTCGCGTCGGGCTGCGTCGGCGCGTCGCGCCGGCTCCTGCAGCAAACGGTGGCGTACGCCAACCAGCGCCGGCAATTCGGCCAATCCATCGGCAGTTTCGAGATCATCAAGGAAAAGCTCGCCCATATGGCGGCGCGCACCTATGTCATGGAAAGCTCCGCCTATCTGACCGCCGGCATCGCCGACCGCGGCGTCAAGGACATCAGCATCGAAGCCGCCATCTGCAAGGTGATGGGCAGCGAGACTCTGTGGTACGTGGTCAACGAAGCCATTCAGATTCACGGTGGCAACGGCTTCATGGAAGAGTTTCCGTTCGGCCGGGTCATGCGGGATGCGCGGATCAATCTCATCTTCGAGGGCACGAACGAAATCCTGCGGGTCTTCATCGCCGGCATGGGCGTCAAGGGTCCGGGCGAGGAACTGCGCCTCGTGGCGCACGCGTTGCGCCACCCGGCGCGTGAGATGGGCGTTCTGTCGCACTACTTCGGGCGGCGCATCGAGCGGCGGTTCTTGCGTGATCGCCTCCGCGACCTGCGCCCCGAACTCGACGAGTGTGCACGCGGCATCGAGCGCGTCGTGCAGCAACTGCCGCGGCGCGTCGAAACGTTACTGCGGGTCCATGGCCGCGACTTCGCGACCCGCCAATACCTCATGAAGCGGATCGCCGATGTGGCGATCGACACCTACGGCATGGTTGCTGCGACCTCGCGCACGAATTCCTTGCTCGAGCGCGGTGAACCGGCGACCCAGGAACTGGCGATGACCCGCTTCTGGTGCCGCAAGGCGATCCGGCGGATCCGGCGCAACATGCGGGGACTGGTCGTCAATAGCGACGCTCTCACGACCGATGTCGCCGATGGGATCCTGTCGGCGCCACTCTGGTTCGATCGCACCTGACCAAACCCTCACGCTTGTGGCGGGTGCGCCGGGCGTGTACCGCGTGGCCGCGGCCAGCGCGGCGACACGGTGCGATAGATCGCTTGGATCACGGCTGCCGACGCGCCGCCGGCCAGGAACCCCACCAGCACATCCGCCGGGTAGTGCACCCCGACATAGCAGCGCGAGTAGCCGACGGCGAACGCCGTCAGGCCGAGTGGAATGCGCCAACGCCGGTAGAAGAACATGAAGTGCACGGCCGCCGCCGCCGAGTTCGCCGCATGTGAACTGGGCATCGACCACGAGCCGGAGCACCCGGCGAGCAAATGCACGTGCTCCAGCACGTGGCATGGGCGCACGCGGTGAAACGCATCTTTCAGGAAATGGCTCGAGAGTTGATCGGAGAGGGCGATCAACGGAATGACGAGCAACGCCGCCCAGCGTTCGCGCCGCTTCCCGAACACCAGCAGCAGCACGAAGACGATGACGAACAGCACTTTGAAGTTACCGTCGCTGGAGAGAAACGGCATCAGGCGATCGAAGAGGCCGTTCTGCCAGGCGCCGTTGACGCGCTCGAAGAGGGCGCGGTCGGCAGACGCGAGAGTTTCGAGCACTGGGCGTCCGAATCGCAAAAGAACACGGCGGGTCCCCGGCGCCACCGCACCTTAAACACTGGTGTCAGCGGTGCGCAAGCCGCAGGCAGGCCGCTACGCCGCCCCGCGGGGGCTTGCCGCCGCCCGGATGCATGCTAGAATGACCGCACGGGACGCGATCCCCGCACAATTCTCGCCGAGGCCACGGCGTGGCCGGAACAGAATCGGCGCGACAAACGGGGGCCCACGAGGCCCTTTCCCTTATCGTCCTGGAGACGGTATGGACGGACGCTTGCGCGTCAACGAGATCTTCTATTCCGTGCAGGGCGAATCGACGCATGCGGGGCGTCCGTGTGTCTTCGTACGGTTGACCGGTTGTCCGTTGCGCTGCACCTACTGCGACACGGCCTACGCGTTCCATGACGGGCGCTGGATGACGCTCGACGATGTGCTGGATGCGGCCGGCGCGCACCCGTGCCGGCTGGTCGAAGTCACCGGTGGCGAACCGCTCGCGCAACCGGCGACGCTCGCACTGCTGGCAGCGCTCGTGGAGCGCCAGTACGAAGTCCTGCTCGAAACGAGTGGCGCGTTGCCGATTGCGGCCGTGCCGGCGGGCGTGCGGCGCATCGTCGACTTCAAGACGCCGGACTCGGGTGAATCGCACCGCAATGATTGGACGAATGTCACGGCGTTGCGAACTGGGGACGAAGTGAAATTCGTCATCGGCTCGCGCCGCGACTACGAATGGGCCCGCGAGATCATTCGCGAGCACGCACTCGACGCGCGCGTGCCGGTTCTCCTGTCGCCGGTTTGGGAGAGTGGCATCGAGCGCGATCTGGCCGCCTGGATGCTCGCCGATGGCCTGCCGGCGCGGTATCAGATCCAACTTCACAAGTGGATTTGGCCCGGCGTCTTGCGCGGGGTGTGACACGTGTCCGAGTTTCAGCCATTGCTTGCGGATCTTCGCACCCCGCCCCCGGGGCCGCGCTCGCGCGCCTTGGCCGGGCGGCTCGAACGAGTCGAATGCCCGGACACGACGTTTCTTTCGGATCGCTTCCCGGTGTTCTGGGAACGTGCGTCCGGGGCGAACGTTTGGGATGTGGACGGCAATCGGTACATTGATTTGACCGCTGCCTTTGGCGTGGCGCTTCTTGGACACGGCCATCCGGATGTCATTGACGCGCTGCGCACGCAGGCGACGCGTCTCGTGCATGGCATGGGCGACGTTCATCCCACTGAACTCAAAGTCGAGGTCGCGGAGCGGTTGGCGGCACTCGCACCCGGTGGGCACGGTGTGACGTTGTTCGGCAACGCCGGTTTCGAGGCGGTCGAAGCGGCGCTCAAGACGGCGGCGCTCGCGACGGGGCGTCCCGGTGTGCTGGCGTTCGAAGGTGCGTACCATGGGCTCGGGATGGGTGCGCTCGCCACGACCTGGCGCGAAGAGTTTCGCGCCCCGTTTCGCGCTCAGTTGAATCTACACGTCACGCACGTGCCGTATCCCGCCGGCCGCGGGGTCGGTAGCGCCGCCGACGCTGGGCGTGCGCTGGATGCGGTCGATAGGTTGCTCGGCTCATCGGATGGCGCCAACATCGGTGCGGTGCTCGTCGAACCCGTGCAGGGGCGCGGCGGCATTCGGATTCCACATGCGAGTTTTCTCACCGGCCTGCGTGAGGTCTGTACGCGGCGCGGCCGGCTACTCATCGTCGATGAAATTCTCACCGGTCTCGGGCGCACCGGCCGCTGGTTCGCGTGTGAATACTCGAATGTCGTGCCGGATCTGCTGTGCGTCGGCAAGGCGCTGGCCGGCGGGCTGCCGTTGTCGGCGTGCATCGGCACTCCGGCTGTCATGGCGAGCTGGGGCCGATCGACGGGCGAAGCGCGCCACACCTCGACGTTTCTTGGCAATCCCATGGCGTGCGCTGCTGCCATTGCGACTCTCGATGCGTTGGCGCGCCTGGATGCGCCGCGGGTGGCGATCGAGCGCGGGGCGCGGCTTGGACGCCTCTTGGCCGGGCTCGGGGCGCATCCCGGCGTCGCGGACGTGCGTGGGTTGGGATTCTTGTTTGGCGTGGAACTGGTGTCAGCGGAGGGTTCTCCCGACGGGGCGGGCTGTTTCGACGTTGTCTGCGCCGCGCTGCAACAGGGAGTCCTGGTGCTCGGCGACGGCAGTGACGGCAACGTGCTCGCCTGCATGCCGCCGCTCTGTCTCGCCGATGAACCGATGGATGCGGCCGTCGCGGCTCTTGACGCGGCGCTCGAGATGCGTGCCGCGGGGAGCGCTCCATGAATGCTTCGCAAGCAGCACGCGATCCCGAAGCCGAGCGGCTCGATGCGCGCCTCCGCGACTGGATGACGACGGCACCGGCGGGGTTCACGCAGGCGGGCCGAAACCTTGGGGCACGCTACGGGCTCGATGCGGCGGGAGCCACGCGACTCGATCGTGAGTTCGATGCACTGGCCCTCGATCTGTTCGAATATCAAACCAATCGCATCGAAGTGTATCGAACCTTTGCCGCGGCCGGCGACCGGCGCGCGACTCCGCAGCGTGCCGTCGATGTGCCGGCACTGCCGCTCGTGGCCTTCAAACAGGCACGGGTTGCGGCTTTCCCGCCGGCGCGCGAGTGCGCGGTATTCCACACGAGCGGCACCACCGACGGCCGGCCGGGAAAGCTCCATCTCGACGACTTGTCGCTCTATGAACTGTCGCTTGCCCGCGGCTTTCGCCATCACGTGCTGCCCGACTTAGATCGCATCCGTATGTTGCTCGTAGTCGGTACGGCCCGCGAGATGCCACACTCGTCACTCGCCTACATGCTCGACCACGTGCGCCAGTTGTGGGGTACGGCCGAGAGTGGACATTTTGTTCAGGATGGCAAAGTGCAGTACGCGGCGTTCGTGGCCGCAGTGCGCTTGGCGTGCCGTGATCGCGAGCCTGTGTGTTTGATGGGCACAGCGCTCGCGTGGGTCCAAATCCTGGACGCGTGTGCAGCCGAAGGCTTTCGCGTCGTGCTTCCCGAGGGTAGCCGGGTCTTCGAAACGGGCGGCTATAAGGGACGTACTCGAGAGTTGTCCCGCGCCGACCTCGCGGCGGGCTTCGAACCGCATTTCGGCATTCCGGCAACGCATGTCGTGAGTGAATACGGTATGACCGAGATGGCGTCGCAGTACTACACGACATCGTTGCGTGCCGCACTTCTCGACACGCCGCTCGACCAGGCAGTGTGGTCGCACCCCGCGTGGCTGCGCCCGCATTGGCTCGATCCCGAGCGCGGCACTCTGTTGGAGGTTGCGGAGGCGAGCGGCATCGGGCTGCTGGCCCATCACGATCTCGCGAATCGTGGCAGCGTTGCGCATCTGTTGACCGCCGATCTGGGCAGCGCGCACGACGCGGGCTTTGACCTCGCCGGGCGATGTCCGCAAGCCGACCCGCGCGGGTGTGGACTCGTGTACGAAACGTTGCCGCTGGTGCGGGCGCCGTGACTCGCCGGCGACTGGCGCATCTGCCAGGCCTCGCGGGCGAACACGATTGGCGCCCGCTCGGTGACCTCCAGTTCGATACGCCAGTGCTTGCCGCGGCCGATGTTCGCACCGTTTGGACCGCGATCGCGACCGCAAGCCGTGCATGGCGCGCGCGCCCGCTCGCCGAGCGCCTTGATCGATTGGCGGCGGTCGCGGCGTGGTTGCGGACCGAAGGCCCTGGTCCAGAAGCAGACGCACTCGTTCGTACAACAGGATTGTCATCGGCCGGGCTTGCCGCAGCATGGGACGCGACGTTCGCACCGTCCACACTCGCTGCGCTCGCGGCAGCAATCGACGCTGAAGGTTTGTGGGACCGGCTCGAGGCCCCCGGCGCCGACGTTGGACCCGTCGTGCATGTCGTGGCCGGTAACGTCATGCCCGCAACATGGACGATGCTCGTTCGCGGCTGGCTCGTCGGGGCGCCGCAGTGGCTGCGTCCCGCGAGCCGCGAACCGCTCTTCCCGATCATTGTTGCGGCGCGATTGCAAGCGCTCGCGCCGGAATTGGCGGCGACATTCGCGGTGACCTGGTGGCTGCACGGCGACGATACTGTCGAACGGCACGTGCTCGAAGCGGCTCATGTCGTGACAGTGCAGGGCGACGATCCGGCGATTGCTGCGGTGCGGGCGCGTGTGCAAGCGGTCGCGGAACAAGCGCGCTGCGTTGCCTATGGACCACGCTGGAGCGCGGCGCTCGTCGCCGAGGCAGCGCAAACGCCGGACAATGCCGCCCGGTTGGTGCAGGACATGGCGCTTTTCGACCAACAAGGTTGCCTCTCGCCGTCGATCATCCTCGCCGAAGACGGTCCGCGTCTCGAAGCATGGTGCGGTGAACTTGCGGCCGCGCTCCAGGCAGCGGAGACGCGTTTGCCACGCGGCAACGTGGATGCGACGCGAAGCGCTGGACTTCGTCTGTGGCGGGAGTCGGCGCGCCTCGGAATTGCGCTCAGGACGGTACGGCAGTTGTGGGAAAGTTCAGGTTCGTCAGCGTGGGCCGTGGCGCTCACGGCGCCGGGCGCGTCGCTCGCTTCGCCGCTCGACCGCCATGTCGTCGTGATGCCAGTGGGCAACACCGCTGGCGCCGCGCAAGAGTCGATCGATGTCGTGCGTGCGGCCCTCGGCCCGCGTTTGGTGCGGTTGCAAGGGCTTGGCGTCGACACCACGGGTTGGTCGGCAGAGACGCGTGACGCCTGGGTCGCAGCCCTCGATGCAGCGCATGTCGCGCCGCTCGGAACCCTGCAATGGGCGCCACCCGGCTGGCGCCAGGATCATCACCCGCCGCTCGGTTCACTGCTCAAGTCGTAAGAACTGGGCCTACCGCACCGACATGCGCAGCGCGTCGTCTTCCGAGGCTGCGAGGTCGAGCTTGGCGGCGACGTTGGTGCATTCGAACAGACGCAGCGCGGAGTCGCGGGCGCCGGTCAGACTGAAACGGCGGGCGCCGCTTCGGGCCCGCTGCTGGATCCGGAAGAGATAGGCGAGGGCGTCCGCGTCGACGCGTTCGACGTCCTGCAGGTTGAGCACGACATCGCGCGCGGTGGGAGCGAGTTCCTTGTCGATTTCGCCCAACAATTCGCGCGCCGCGGCGCGGGTCAGGTCGCCCCGGACGCGGACGACGAGCGCCTCATCCACGGCTTGAATTCGAATCTGCATGTCGCCTCCTCGCTCGGTTCCTTGGAGTATCGTCCGGTCTGCGGGCCAACGAGGGGGTATCCAGGAACGACAACTACTGTAGCCCACCACGCTGGCAGCCTGCAACAAGCGGCGACCGCCGCCTCCCCGTCCGCCCAAGGGCTTGCCCGGGCCCCCCGCTCGCAGGCAGCCCGCGTGCCAGGCGCCAGGCCGCGCCCTAGGCTTCGAGCTGGGTTTCGCAGCGCCCGCTTTGACCCGGGGATTCCTCGACCGTGGCGGCGAAGGCCACGACGCCGCCCGAGCGGAGCGCGTCGTGCAATCGCTCGACGAGGGTGGTGCAAAAATACTGGGCGAGACACTCGCAGCTGACATTGGGCACCGGGAGGATGGTGCAGTCTTCGGCGGGGAGTACGTAGCGCTTGCCGCGGCACCGCACTTCGATCTCGCCGTCCCGCGAAGTGATTTGGAGATCGGCGGCCGCACCGGGCAAGAGCAGAGTCTCATCGAGTTCGGCGCACAGGCGCCGCGCTTCGACCTTCACGGTGCCGAAGTCGACGAGCAGGCCATGCTGCAGTGTCTTAGCGCGCAGCGTGAGTTGCACGCGGTAATTGTGGCCATGCAGGCGTTCCATGGCCGACTCGAACAATGTGAAGTGGGCGCTGGAGAACTTCATGTCCTCCTTGCCCAGCGAGATCTCGTGGATTTGCATCACCGGAACGTGAGGCCAAGGCCGATGTAGCTGGCCTTCGTCACGCCCGAGCGGCCGACGCCGTTTGCATCGACGACGCGAAAGTGGCTGAGGTTGCTGACGCGGACGAGCGCAGTTCCCATCACATGATCACTGAGCGGCAGGCGCAGGCGCCCGGCGTAGCTCGGCCCGACCTCGGTCTCGCCGACGACGCGCAGCCCGGTGAAACCGATCATCCCGGCCAGATTCACGAACCCGAAATCGATGTCGAGTCCGCCCGAAATGGAACCGCCGTTCACGACCGGCGCCCGGCTCGAACTGAATGCCACGAAGGCGCTCTCGTTCACAAGCAAGAATTTGAAGAAGCGCTGGTTGAACGCGAAATAGACGCCGCCTTCCGTGACCGGGTCACCGGCCGGCGTGCGGGCGCCGAGGAACGCGATCACGCCCACCTCGGGCTGCAGGTCGAGCTTCGAGGGCGCGTATTGCAGGTTGTAGCCCTGGTAGTTGGGCCCGAGCATGTTGACGCCCTGTCGCAACGCCGCTGCCGGTGGCGCCGGATCGAGTGGCGCCAAGCGATCTACCGGCACCGGATCGAGCGAGACGTACTGGCTCGGGTCGGAGCTCTTGCGCGGCGGGTATTGGTCGCGCGTCGAATCCGGCTCGCCGCGGAAGAGTCGCATGTCGTTCACGGCCGGGAGCGAGTCCGGGCCGGTGGCAATCCAAACGTCGCCACCGCGCGCTGCGAGTTGCACGACCTCTTCGGCGAGCCGCTTCCGATAGGCGAGCACCACGGCGGTGGTCATATCGAGCGCCATGGCGGAATCGGCATTCTCGATCGGCGCGATGGTGGCCGTGAAACCTTGCTTGCGGATGTTCGGAAACAGCGCGACGCTTTCGTCCGGTACCTGCGGATCGAGCTTGCCGTAGCGCGGCAGCCCGCCGTCGTAGTCCTTGCCGCGGTTGAGGTAGATCACCATCGGCCAGTACGTCGCCGCGAACCCCGCCGGCGACGAGCCATCGGCGATCGAATAGATGCGCGATGCGATGTCACGCAGGTCGTGCCCGTTCATGAACACTTGCACCATGTTGGCGGTGTTCGGCACCGGCTCGAACGGCACGCTGGCCATCAGTTCCTTGTAGAGACGGACACGCTCGTTGATGTGATCGACGCGCGCCTTCTCGTCCAGGTACTCGATCCGCTTGCGCTCGGCTGCCTCGCGCTGCTGCTGGATTTCGGCGGGATTCGGCTGTTGAGCCGCAAGGCGCGAAACGGATCCGGCCGCCAGCAAGAGCACGCCGGCGAGGCCCAGGGTTCGGATCAAAATGGATCGGCTGCGCCCTCGCATCTCGGGTCGAACCTCCTGCGTTGGACCGTTCCTCGGGGGAACGTTTCGGGACGGAACGAGCCGGGGCTCGAACCCCGCGCCCGCCGCGGGCCGGGCCCTGCTCCGGTGGGACCAAATAAGCGCCACATCCTAGCACAGGCCCACGGCGGGCGGGCGCTGGGCCAAGGCCGCCCGGCACGGCCTGCCGGACGGCCCGGAAACAAAGCCGGTGGATGCCGTGAGCGCAAGTCCCGGCGGCGATTACGGCCGGGCGGTGAGCAGGCCGGCGGCGACGAATGCGGCCCCGATCCCGGCCGGGTCGGTGACCGGCACTTGGCAGGCAAAGTCGCGGCAGACGTGGGCCGCGGCACCGGACGCGGGGGGCTCCCGGCCGGCGAGCAGCGCGAGTCCGGCGGGCGGCCCTTGTTCCGGCCATCCGGCAACGACCTTATGCGGCGCAAACGGCCGATGGACGGCGGTGGCCAAGGCGCGGGCGGCCGGACCCCGGCCGACGATTGCGACCTCTGCATTCGGCCCGAGTGCCCAGTCGAGAGCGCACAACATCTCCGCCATGCCGCCGGGTGAATCGCGCATCAATCGTCCGAATGTGGTCAGCGTGCGCCAGGCCCGCTGGCGCGTTCCGCCGTCGCCGGTGAGGGCTGCGAGGCGCAACAAGTTGCCGGCGTGCAGCGAGTTGCCGGCCGGCGTTGCGTTGTCGTACGGCTGCCGTGAACGCGCCAACAGCGCTTCGTGGCCGCGTCCCGTGAAGAAAAATCCACCGTGCTCCGAATCCCAAAAATCAGCGTCCAGCACCGCATCGAGGCGCTGCGCGGCGTCGATCCAGCGCGGCTCGAATGTCGATTCGTAGAGGTCGAGCAGCCCGGTGATGAAGGCCGCATAGTCGTCGAGAAAGCCCGGGCCCTTGGTGCGCTCGTCCTTGTAAGTGCGAAAGAGCGTGTCGCCGGTCATGTGATCCAGAATGAATGCCGCCGCCTCGCGCGCCGGCGCGAGCCATGCCGCGTCATCGAAGGCGCGTGCGGCACGTGCAAAGGCGCTGATCGCGAGTCCGTTCCATGCGACGACCACTTTGTCATCGCGGCCGGGCGCGACGCGTTCGGCGCGCGCTGCGAAAAGTGTCGTGCGCGCCCGCCGGACGATGGCACTCAGTTCATCGATCCCGAGTCCGAGTTCCGCCGCCACAACCTCGGGGTCGCGCGGGATAGAGAGCACGCTCGTGCCGGCTTCGAAGTTGCCGCGCGCTTCGACACCGAAATAGCGGCAGACGACGCGCCCGTCGGCGGCGCCTATCCGGGCGGTGATTTCGTCCGGCGTCCAGGCGAAGAACTTGCCCTCGGAGTTCTCACTGTCGGCGTCTTGAGCGGCCGCGAATCCGCCGCCGGGGGCCCGCATCTCGCGCCCCAGGTAGCCGAGCGTTTCGGTTGCGACATCGCGCAGCCACGGCGCTCCGGTTGCCTGCCAGGCTTCGACGTACGTGCGCGCCAAGAGCGCATTGTCGTAGAGCATTTTTTCGAAATGCGGCACGAGCCAGCGTGCATCCGTCGAGTAGCGGTGGAAGCCGCCGCCCAGTTGATCGCACAATCCGCCGCGCGCCATCCGCAAGAGAGTGTGATTCACCATGCGGAGCGCGCTGGGCGCAGCGGTGCGCGCCTGGTAACGCAGCAGAAACGACAGCGCCATGGAGGGCGGAAACTTGGGCGCGCCACCGAAGCCGCCGGCCTCGGGATCGTAGGCGCGCTCGAGTGTCGCGAATGCGTTGTCCAGCACCGCGGTGTCGGGAACATCGGTGGACGGCGGCAGTTCGGCCATTGTCCGCAGCGCGTCCACGACTTGGCGGGCGGTCGTTTCGACATCGCCGCGCCGCGCCCGGTAGGCTTCGGCGGTGAAATGCAAAACTTGTGGGAAGCTCGGCATGCCGTGGCGCTCGGTGGGCGGAAAATAGGTACCGCCGAAAAACGGCTCGAGCTGCGGAGTCAAGAACACGCTCATCGGCCAGCCGCCGTGGCCGCCCGAGAAGAGCTGCACCGCCTGCATGTAGAGTTCGTCGATGTCCGGCCGCTCTTCGCGATCCACTTTGATGCTGACGAACGCGGCGTTCAACTGGGCGGCAATGGCCTCGTTCTCGAACGACTCGTGCTCCATCACATGACACCAGTGACACGCGGAGTAACCGACGCTCAGAAAGATAGGCCGGTCCTCTTGGCGGGCCCGCTCGAGCGCTTCTGGTCCCCAGGCATACCAGTCGACGGGATTGTTGGCGTGTTGGCGGAGATACGGACTCGTCTCGGCCGCCAGCCGGTTCTGTTGCATTGCCGCGCGCGTCCTTTCACCAACTCGTTCTGGAGCCAAGCGCCGCAAGATAGCACGGCGGCTTGACCGAACAGTTGGGCGCGCCGGAAAGCAAAAACGGCCGGCGTATGCCGGCCGTCTTGGTCACTCATTCGGGCGAGGGGTGGCGGGTCCGTTACATCAGGTGGCGCAGCAGGAGGAGCAGCGCACAGCTCACGAGTACGCCGACCGCAACGCGTCCCAAACCCTGTTTTCGACCCTTCAGCTCCTCGACTTCGATCTCGTAGTCCATGGTGCCTCCAGCTCGAAACGGGCCCTCGTTGGACCGTCGGCGTGGGATGCGACGCCGCGGTCCGAACATGCGTCACGCAACCGATGTGCCCGTGGGCGGTGGGTAGGCACGGGACCGCGAGTGGAACGACGAGGCAGCGATATCCCCTGCGGGGCTTGGACCCACGACGCAGCCTGCGACGCACGCACCGCAAAGCGCGCGTTCGGTGCCTCGAATCCATCCAGCACTTGCCGCGTTGCGGAAACCCCACGGAATCAAAGGCCCGTTACGGCAACGCACGGTGCCTTGCGATGTGATGCGCCGCACCGCATTCTTCTGCGGCCGAGGCGAGCGTCCGCGGGACGTTCGCGGCGCGCCAAGTTCGCGAGCGGATTGCCAGGGTGCAGCGTGGCCGGGAAGGGAACAACGATGCGTGGGTTCGTGCGGCGGGAGTGTTGCCGTCGCCTGCGTCGAATGCGGGGCACCGCGCTTGCGATGCTGGTGTGCGGGGTCGCGCCTGCCGCGCCACCGCCAAAGCCCGCCCCCGCTCACGCCTCGACAGTTGTCGGCCGGCTCGAGATCTCGGCGCCGCTGCCGGCGGCCGACTCGAGCGTCGCGCGCCGGCTCTTTGTGTGGCTGCCCGCCGCCTACGATTCAACGCACCGGTATCCGGTCTTGTACATGCCGAATGGGCAGGATCTCTTCGACACGGCGACGGCTGCCGGCGGCGAAGAGTGGGGGATCGACGAATTGCTCGCGGCGCATCCCGCCGGGATCCCGGATCTCATCGTCGTCGGCATCGAGGCGGCGCCGCATGCCATCGACGACTACGCCCCGCCCGGCAGCGGCGACGGGGCGCGTGGTGCGGCGTATGTGGCTTTTCTCACCACCGTCGTGAAGCCCTACGTGGACAAGCACTACGCGACGCGCCGTCAGGCGGACTGGACCTGGATCGCCGGCGACGGATCGAGTGCGGCCATCGTTCTCTACGCCGCATGGACACGGGCCGACATTTTCGGCGCCGGCATCGCCCTCGCCGTGCCCGATCTCGACCGCGCCGCGTTGGCGTGGGCCCGCGTGCTGCCGGTCGCAACAGCGCCGCGCTTGTGGGTCGACCAACTCGGCAGTGGCGCGATCGCGGCAGCGAGCACGACTGATCTCTATGGCCTCCTGTCGAAGGGTGCACGGGTCGAATTCCACCTTGCAGGGAGTCATGCGTACCGGTTGGTGCGTCTCGGGGCCGCGTTGCGTTCGATGGCGGCGCCCTAAGTCCGAAATCCGCCCGCGTTGCAGATCGAAGCGTTATACTCGAAGCCGAGCCTCGTGTTTCGGGCGCCGCCCCTTGAGTCCGTTCGAGTTTCCGATCGCAACTCATTGTTTCTAGTGGCTGCGAACGCTAACGCGTCGCGGTGTGTCGTAGCGGCTGTGCGGCCAATGGATGGGCCATGCAGAGACGGCTGGCGTTATCGACATGGAGCGCACTCTTCCTGATGGCGGCGGCCTTCCTGCCGCCGCTGTATGCGTTGCGCTGGCTCTCGGCGGCGGCAGTGCGGCGCGCACCGGCGCCGGTTGCCGCACCGCACGCCGGCGCGCCGTTCGCACCCGCTGTCGACGCTGCAGGCCACACGCGGCGCGCCTATTTTCCGGGCTCGGCCACGCCGGGCAGTCTCGCGGACCGGGCTCGTGAAATGGTCTGGCAAGGTGCCCGGCAGTTTGGCATCGACGCCGGGCGCACCGATTTGCAACTCGTGGCGGTGCGCCGGAGCCCGAGCGGCTCGCATGTGCGTTTGCGGCAGCGCATCGGTGCGGTGCCGGTGTGGGGTGCCGAAGCGGTCGTGAGTTTCGACCGCACGGGCCGTGCAACCGTGCTCGCGAATGATCTTCAACCGGTGCCGATGCTGCCCGCTGCCAAGCCGCTCGCCGATGCTGCGGCGTGTTCGCTGGCCGTGCAGGCTGTCGCGGTGCGTGGGGCGCTCGCGGACCCACCCACGGTGCAGCTTTACTGGCGCGAGCGCAGCGGGCAATGGGACCTCGAATCGCGCGTCTCATTCTACTGCGCCGATCCGGCCGGCGACTGGGACGTGTGGATTGCTGCTGCGAGCGGCGAAGTCCGTGAGGTGCAGGATCGAACCGTGTGGCGCGTGGCTCCGCAAGCGAACGCCACGAATGGCACCGGCCGCATCTTCCGCCCGGATCCGGTGCTCGTCGGCGGCGATCTGCAACTCACCGATCAAAACGATGCCGACACCGCCGTGCCGGCGGGTGCATACACGACCGGCGCACTGCTCGATCTCGCGACACCGGTGCGCGGACTGTATCGCTTGCGCGGCCCTTGGGTGTCGATCGAGGACTGGGAAGCGCCGCTCTCGGCACCCGATTCGTCGCTGGACGGCACCTTTCTGCACTACCGGTCCGAGCCAGGCTTCGAAGACGTGATGGCCTACTACCATCTCGACACGATACAGCGTTGGTATCAAAGCCTCGGATTCGAAGACGCGAATCATCGCATGCAAGTCGTCGATCCACATGGCTTGAACGGGCTCGACAACTCGAAGTTTGTGCCCACCCTGCGCAAGATTGCATCTGGCGAAGGTGGCGTCGACGACGCCGAGGATGCGGCCGTGCTGGTGCACGAGTACGGCCATGCGACGCAGTTCGACATCGTCCCGACCTGGGGCACCGGCGGCCACGAGGGTGCGATGGGCGAGGGCTTTGGCGACTATCTCGCCAACTCGTACGCCTGGTCGTTGCAGCCGGCGCGGGTGCAGGCCTGGAACGGCGTTTTTCAGTGGGATGGACACAACGAATATTGGCCCGGCCGGCGGGCGATCGAGCCGGCGTTGCACTATCCCGAGAACGCAACCGGCGCGGTGCACCGCGCTGGAACTCTGTGGTGCTCGGCGCTCACCGAAGCGCTGTACGCCATCGGTGACCGCGCCGTCATGGACCGGCTGGTCATCGATCACCACTACGCGTTGACGGGCACCGCGACCATGGAGGATGCCGCCAACGCAATCTTGGCGAGCGACGTGGCGCTCTATCGCGGCAGCCATTTGCCGGTCTTGGTGGAAACCTTCGCCCGCTGGGGCTTGGTCGATGCGAGTGCATGGCGGCCGGTGCAGATCAGCCACGCAGCGCTCGACATCGCGGCGTCGGCCGATGGGCCGGCGTGCATCATGGCGACGATTGTCTCCGCACTCGCCGGGATCGAGCCGGCGTCGGTCGTGGCACAGGTGCGGGTCGGGAGCGGAACGTGGTTGGCGGTGCCGCTCGCCCCACAGGCCCTCGATCGCTACACGGCGATGCTGCCGCAAGTGGGCGGCGGTGCCTGTACGTTCGAGTACTACATCGAGGGGCGCGACAAACTCGGCAATAGTGCCTTCTTGCCGGCGCAGGGCTCGGCGGCACCGTTCCTGGCGGCGCGCGGGGTGCGTGCCGAAAGGTTCGAAGCCGAATCCGGTTGGGCGGCGGGAGCCGCCGGCGATGCCGCGGTCGCCGGCCGCTGGGTGCGCGCCGTGCCGGTCGGAACGACGGCGCAGCCCGGCGCCGATCACACGAGCGCCGGCACCGCGTGCTTCGTTACCGGCAACGGCGTCCCGGGGTCGCCGGCCAGCGATTCGGATGTCGACGGCGGCACGACGACGCTCGTTTCACCGCTCTACGACTTGCGCGGTGCGGCGCATGTCACTCTGTCGTATTGGCGCTGGTATGTGAACGATGGCGGCTCGCTGCCGGTCGATGACCAATGGCGCGTCGATGCCTCCAACGACGCCGGCACCACTTGGACCACCGTTGAACGTACGGCGCTCTCGCAGCCGGGCTGGCACCGCGTCGTCGTCGACTTGAGCGCCGTTCTTGGGGCGCCCGGTTCGGTGCGCCTGCGTTTTGTGGCGAGCGACTTGGGTTCGCCCTCGATCGTCGAAGCGGCACTCGATGACGTGCTCTTGCAAGCCGACTTCGCGTCCGATGCCGCGGGCGGCAATGGCGCCCGACTGTCTTTGGACGTCGCGGCGTGGCGCCCAGGCCTGCCGTTGCGCTTCGCACTCGGGCAGCCTGGCGACGCTCACATGAATGTGTATGACCCGCGCGGCCGCGTGGTGCGCGAACTCGTCGCCGGCCATTTGGCGGCCGGTGATCACAGCGTTGTTTGGGATGGCAGCAATGGGCGTGGACAAGCCGTCGCCCGTGGGGTGTATTTCGTCCGCCTGGCGACTCCCGAGGGCGCTGTAACGCGCAAGATCCTCCTCGTGCGTCGAGATTGACGCGCTCGCCTTCCGCCGTCACACTGGCCGCCACCGCGCCCAAGCCTATGGCCGCGGCCTGGAGGTCCGACGAATGCGGCAGCAGGCGACAAAGCTTCTCTGGATTGCACTCCTGATTTGCGCCGTGGTTCCCACCGCGCACGGCGCTGATGTCGAAGCGCTCCGGCATCGCTGGAACGATCTCTTGGTACAGGAGCCGGCGACGCTGTCGCCGAAGCGCTATCGCGACGCGCACGAAGCGATGGAGGCACTCGAGGCGGCGACGCGTCGCAGTGCGCCGGATGTCGCGACCCTCGGCGCCGCTGCCGAAACCCACCTCGCAGCACTCGAATCCGCCTTGCAAAAGACCCGCGCGGCCATCCCGGAGGTTTTGCGGGCCCGCGATGCGGCGCGTGCCGCGCATGCGCCCGAGACCGCCGGACGCGAGTGGCGCACGGCAGAGAATGTTCTGGCCGCTGCGGCGCAAAAATTGGAAGCGGGGCGCATGGAAACCGGCGCCGCGCAAGCCCAGGAAGCTCGCGGCCTCTACGAGCAAGCGCGCCTCGCAGCATTGCAGGGCGATATCTTGGGCGAAGCGCATGCCGGCTTGCGCAAACTCGAGGCCAACAAGGGCCGCTTGTATGTGCCACGCAGTTACGTCCGCGCCCTCGACGCTGTCACTCGAGCCGAGACATTGCTGCGCGGCCGTGGTGAAGCCGATCCGGAAGTGCGGGCCGCCGCCCAACATGCCGCGGCGGAAACGCGCCGCGCGCAGTTTCTGCTGGAGCGCATTCGCGGTGCCTGCGAGCAGCCCGATGCAGCGCACTTGGAAAGCACGATCCTGGATTGGCAGGACGCGTTGGAACGGACCCTCAGGGCGCTTGGCGCCGACGCGAGTTCCGAGACCTGGCTCGGCCCGGGATTAGCGGCAGCCGAGAGTGCCGCGGTCGCGCTCCGCGGCCACGTGGACTTCTCGCACACCGATGCACAACGCGACCGCTCGGCGGCGGAATCGCTCGCGGTTGTCGTCAACACCTTGCAGGACTCGCTACAGCGCGGGCAATTGCAGCGCGCCGACGCGGCGCGCGCCAGTGCCCCCTACGAGCGCTTTCAGCGCCTGCAAAGCCTTCTGACGCGGGACGAGGGACGGGTGTTTCTGCAGGACCGTGACATCGTGCTGCGCCTGCCCGGTCTTGCCTTTGCAGCCGGCGACACGAGTCTTACCGACACGACCCGGGCACTCCTCGACAAAGTCGCGGCGGCGTTGAGGGAAATCCCGCACCCGACCGTCGTCGTCGAAGGCCACACCGATGCCCAGGCCAACCCCGAAACCAGTCTGCCGCTCTCACGCCGGCGCGCCGAGGTGGTGCGTGCCTATCTCACCGCGCAAGTGCCGCTCGATGCGGCGCGCGTCACGGCGTTGGGTGTGGGTAGCACGCGGCCCGTCGTCGCCGAAGACAGTGAGGCGTCACGGGCGCTCAACCGCCGCATCGAGATCATCGTGTCGACCGACGAGTGAAGGGGAGTCCGTGCGATCACCGTTCCAGGCGCGGAATCGATGCGGCACGGTGGCGCTGGCTTGCAGCGTCGCAATCCTGAGTCACGCGAGCGCGCGAGCCCGTGTTACGAGCCCGGAGGCCGCCATGGCGTCGGATCCCGCGAGCCCCGCTACGGCGCAAGTTTCGCTGCTCCTCGTGCCGCATGTCGTTGCACCCGGCGAATCGATCGTGGCGCGGCTCCTGGGCACTGTGGGGCCCAACGGGTCGTGGAGTCTCGAGTCGGTCGAAGTGCGCCGCCAGGGCGCGAGTGTGGAACTCGTGCCGCACGTACGAAGGGTTCCAGGCGACATGTTCACGCAGATGGTGGTGCCGCTCGACGTCAGCGTGCGTTTCGCGGCGTTTGCCGGTTTGCGCGACGTGCGGGTGCTCGGCAGTGACACGACGCTCGTCGTCCCAGTGCAGGTGCGCAAGCAGGCGCGGCGGGCACCGCCGCGGGTGCGCATCCATGCCGAATCGTCTATTCCCATTGGTGCAGACGCCGCCGTGCCTATCGTCATCGATGCGACGAGCGCCGATGGCTGGGTCGAGCGCCTGGAGATTCGGAGCGGCGCGCTCTGGGTGCCGCCTGACTCGGTCGAGCGCGACGGCTCGAGCTTGCAGGCGCGCACGACGATCCGGCGGCCGCCGCATGACGGGGCACGCCGGATCGAAGTCCGTGCGATCGATGGCCAGGGCCGGCGCTCACGGCGTGTCGTGTTGACGCTGCCGAAGCGTTAGAACACGCTCAGTTGCGACACCATGTGCACGTCGAGCTTGGATACACTGCAGGTGCCTTGCATCGTCTGTGCGGACTGCGGATTCCACGTCCAGTCGAGCCCCATGACGAGATGCTTCGACGTGAACAGGTCGAGAACCCGCTGGTCCATGTCGATCCGGATCGCCCCCGGCGTGACCGCGGCCGGCTGCAAGTCGGTGTCGAGCGTCGCGACCGGCGCCGTCGAGTACACCGTCGATGCGTCGTCTCCGAAGTAGACGGTGAAATTCCCCTGGCCCTGGCCGGTCTGATTGTCATAGAGCAGCCCGATGTCCAGCGACGCCGCCTCGGCGGTGCCGAAATCGGCGAAGCCCTCCACGAGGTTGATCGGCACTGCCGGCAGCCGCACGCTGAAGGGCAGCAACGACGGTGCCGAGTACGGCTGTTGCGCTTGCGACGCATCCATGAAGCTGAGTGCATCGACGTTCAGCAGGACGCGATTCTTACCGCAGCCCGTGCCGACCAGGGCGGTGAGTGCCAGGGCGCCGAGCGCCGCGCATTGCATCCGGCCCGCGAATCGAGTGATTTTCATTTCAAAGCCCTCCCGTGGCTCGAGGCGCGGCACAGCCAATCGCGTTGGCGCGCCGCGGCACCTTGATCAGCGAATGGCCAGCGATGTACCGAGCGTCATGCCGCGCTCGCCGGTGACCGTATGATTGTGCGTTTGAAAGCCGAGATCGAAGCAGACGTGTGCCAGGCCGAGCCCCGCACCCCAGGCGTACTGCACCTTCGAGTTGTCGTCGGTGAGCATGCCGCCGCGCATGGCGAGGATGCCCAGCTTGCGCTCCGCGCCGACGTGCATCTCGGTGCCCCAACGGTTCGTGGTCAAGTCGGCGGCCAGCAAGGTGCGGTGGCCCGTCCACGCGACGTTGAGTGTCGTTTGCTGCGGCAGCTTGCTCGTGTAAGGCTCGCTGTCGGACAGCGTTTCGGTGACGACCTCGCCGGTCACGTCGTCGAGATACGAGTGATCGACTTGGGTCCCGCTCCAGTGCACGCTCGAGCCGAGGTCGCGCAGGCCGAGCCCGATGTCGAAACCGCCCATGCGATAGGCGACACCGGTATCGAAGCCGACGCCGTTGCCGATCTTCCCGAAGCGCGACACGCGGGTCGTGGCGTCGTAGCCGACATTCATCGGGTCGCTGTCCCCGAAGATCGTGTCGCCGGTGGCGAGCGAAAATTGGGTATCGGCCTTCCCGAGTCCAAAACCCATGATGTACTTGGTGTAAGCCCCCAAGTAGAACCCGTCGCCGTTGGGATGTCCCCAGCCACCGCCGGAGTAACCGACGTTGAACGACGCGCCGGCCATCGTCTCGCCATTCGCGGTCATGGTGTACTCGCGGTTGGGGAGCAGCGCCTCGCCTTGGGTCAAGACACCAAAGAGGGCGTTGTCGAAAGCGATGCGTCCTTCGAGCGTCACCACCGGAGCGAAATACGTGCGGGCCCCGAGCAAGCCCAGTCCGAACAGCGGCCGCGCGTACATCGATCCGACATTCAACGGCTCCTGCGGCAGCAGGGTGCGCGCGTCGGCAATGTCGATTGCAAAGGAGTTCCGGGCGATGGTCAGCGAAATGTCGCCGTCGAGCGGGTCGGCGTTGCCCGTCTCCATGAAGAACGGCGGATTGATCGCCAGGTTGGCGATGCGCGTCACGCTGAAATTCGGGTCGTTGGCGTCGAATGTCGGGAAGTCCTGGGCCAACTGGATGAGGCCGAGCGGCAGCGGAATCACGAAGCCGCGGCCATCACGCCGTGAAGGCATGGTTTGGTATGCGACGTTGGCGGATGCGAGATCGCGGCCGCCTGGAACGAAGGGGCTGCCCATGCCGAGCCGCCGCGCATCGGTAGTGAAAGCGGCGGCGGGAGCTGCGAATGCAAACAGGCTCGCCGCGGCGAGCGCCAACTGTGCAGCGACGCAGGCGCGTCGCGCGGTGCGGTCCCGATCCATCATGCAATTCCCTTCGCCTAGCCAAGGCGCGTCCCGCGCCCTCCGTTCGCACGACAGGCTCACGGCGCGTGACAATCGAGCGTCCACGCACCCTTTCCACAATGCCGTGTCGGCCAGGAGTGAACTCGGCAATGCGCATGCCAGAGCCCAATATTCGTGCGGCGCGCGTGTGCTATCGTGACGTGGAGCGGAGTTGCGCAAGGGGGCAGGTCATGGCGAAACGATTCCAGCGCATCACGTCCGGAAAAAAAATCGCCGGTGTGTGTACAGGGTTGGCGGATTACTTCAACTTGGATGTCACGCTCATCCGGGTCCTGTTCATCGTCTTGTGTGCCGCATACGGTGCGACGCTGTTGGCGTACCTCATTCTGTGGATGGTGGCGCCGGTCGCGCCTGGAGAAGCGGCTCCGCCCCGCGAGTGACGCCGTGGTGGTGACGTCCGCACACGCCGCCGTCGTCGCCCGGACAACCGCCACGCCCGCTTCGGCCCGCAGCACCGCTTGGCGCGGCTGACACAAGTCCACGCTTCGCAGCGACTTGCAGCAATGACCCCAGGATCGAGCCATGCCGGACCCGGACCTGCAATGACGCCTTGCGTCATGGGAGGTTCGAGATGCGATTCGCTTCGAAATGGTGTCTTTGCCTGGCGCTCTTGGCGGCGCTCCCGGCGCTCGCCGCCGCCAATCCGCATGAGCCGGAGTTCGGTTGGCGGCATCGCGAGCGGCGCCGGGAGTCCTTCGGGCCCGCGCAAGGGTACGTCGCGGTCAAGGGCGGCGGGCTCGCGCTTGGCGCGGCCGGCGCGACAGGCGGTACCTATGTTGGTGTCGAAACCGGCATCACGGCCTCCGAGGTTCTGGACGTCGGGTTCTCGGTCGACTATTTCCATCGCCGGAGCCGCGACCTGGACGTCTGGTTCGAAACCGACCATGGGTTCGATCCACCGGTGCGCGGCGAAATCACCCGCTTCGAGTCGTCGGCGGACTTCGTGCCGATCGGCGTCACGGCGCGTCTGCGGCTGCCGACCGGCACCCAAGCCTGCAGGCCCTTCGTGGCGGCGACTCTTGCCTACGAGGTGTTGCATCTGTCGTTCTTCGATCGCAACGCACCAGTGCGCCCCTATGACAACATCCTCACCAACGACGAAACGTTCATGGGATTCGGCTGGCAGGCATCCGCCGGCGTCGACTTTGGGCTGGCACCGGGTGTCGGCGTCTTCGGCGAGCTGGGACTGCACCGCGGGACGCCGTCGCAGGCCGTCGAGGTGAACGGTGATCCAGTGGATTTGCGCGTCCAGATGAACGGCGCTTTTCTGCGCGGCGGTGTGCGTGTCGCCCTTTGACGCCGGTCCGCCGGCGCAAGGGGCGGCGCAATCGGCCCCTTGAGTCCGGCGCCGGGTAGCTTACAATCCCCCCCCAGGCAGCCCCCGTGGGCAAGCCTAGTCCTAAAGGGGAGGATGCATGCGCACGAGAAGGAAGGCACGGATCGCCTGGCTCGCGTTGGTCGTACTGGCGATCGGTTTCGTCTCGTGCGCGGTCAATCCGGTCACGGGGCGGCGGCAGTTGAGCCTGTTGTCCGAGTCACAAGAGATCGCCCTCGGCACCGAATCGGATCCGCAAATCATCGCCGAGTACGGCCTCTACGACGATCCGCAGGTGCAAGCCTACGTCGATGCGGTCGGCCAGAAGATGGCGCATTTATCGCATCGGCCGAACTTGAAGTTCACGTTCCGGGTTCTCGACTCACCGGTCATCAATGCGTTCGCGTTGCCGGGTGGTTACATTTATATCACGCGCGGCATTCTGGCCCACATGAACAACGAGGCCGAGCTCGCCATGGTCGTCGGCCACGAGATCGGCCATGTGACGGCCCGGCATGGCGCTGAGCAGTACACCCGCCAGCAGATCGCCGGGATCGGGCTCGGCATCGGCTCGGTCTTGAGTGAGCGCGTGGCGCAGTTCGGCGGTGCGGCGCAGCAAGCGCTCGGGCTCATGTTCCTCAAGTACGGACGTGATGACGAGAATCAGGCCGACGACCTTGGCGTCGAGTACGCGTTGCGCGCCGGCTACGACGCCGAAGCCGGCGCCCACTTCTTCGAAGTGCTCGATCGCCAGAGCAAGGAGTCCGGGTCGTCGATGCCGGAATGGCTGTCGACCCATCCGGCTCCCGAGGGCCGCATTACCCACACGCATGATCTCGCGGTGGCGCGCAAGCCGGAGCACCCGGATGCGACGCGGATCGGCGAAGCCGGCCACAAATCGCATGTGGACGGCATGATCTTTGGTGACGATCCGCGCCAGGGCTTCATGGACGGCAATGTGTTCAAGCACCCGGCACTGCGTTTCCAGCTCGAACTGCCGAGCGGTTGGCAAGTTCAGAACACGCCGAACGCGGTGTTGGCGGGGGCGCCGGATCAGAAGGCCGTGCTGCAAATGACGCTCGAGAAGAGTGGCGGCGTGGGGCCGGCCGAGTATGCGGCCAAACTCGCGCAGTCCGCGAAGGCGACGATCGCGCAAGCCACCGCGGAACGAGTCCACGGCAGCGATGCCTATGTCGCCATTCTCAATGTGACCGATAACGCTGGTGCCGTGGCGTCGGTGCAGGCGGGATTCGTGCAGCGTGAACGGGGTGGTCCCATCTATCAGATCATCGGCCAGGCGGCGCCCGACGCGTTTGCGTCGTATCGCGACAGCTTCGTACACACGATTCGCAGCTTGCAGACGCTTCAGGAGACGGCGGCGTTGCAGATTCAACCGAACCGCGTCAAACTCGAAACGATTCGTGGGGCGACGACGCTGTCCCAGGCGTTCGACCGGGCCGGCTCGGTGCCGGTGCCGGTTGCGACGATTGCCCTCGTGAACAACCTTGCGCCGGCTTCGACGCTCAAAGCCGGGTTCCAGCTCAAACTCGTGCAGGGCGCGTACCGGCCGAAATCGAGCGCCCATTGAGGCCGTGAGCGGGGCGGCGGAATTGCCGGTGCTCCCCTCCGGGTGCATGAGCTAGTCTGGGAAAGAACGCAGCGCGGGCCCCCCCGCCGGAACCGAGGAGATTTCGTGCGCGCGATCGCCATGCGGCCACGCGGCTTCTGTGCCGGTGTCGACCGCGCCATCGACATCGTCGAGGAAGCCCTGCAGCTCTTCCCAGCGCCGATCTACGTGCGCAAGGAAATCGTTCACAACCGCGCCGTGGTGGAAGGGTTTCGCGCCCGCGGCGTCATCTTCGTCGACGCGCTGAGCGAGGTGCCGAACGGCACGGTGGTGATCTTCAGTGCCCACGGCGTGTCGCCGGCGGTGCAGGACGAAGCCCGGCAACGCCACCTGCAGGTCATCGACGCGACCTGTCCGCTGGTCACCAAGGTGCATTTCGAAGTGCGGCGGTTCGTGAAACAGGGCTATGACATCGTCCTCATCGGGCACGAGGGGCACGACGAAGTCTTGGGCACGACCGGCGAGGCGCCCGAACATATCTTTCTGGTCGGCAGCGTCGACGACGTCGAGCATCTCACGGTGCCGCAGACCGAACGCCTGGTGTATTTGACGCAAACGACGTTGTCGGTCGACGAGACGGTCGAGATCGTCGCGGCGCTGCGCCGCAAGTTTCCGAAGCTGACGCGGCCGCCGAAGGACGACATCTGCTATGCGACCCAGAACCGCCAGGAAGCGGTCAAGGCCATGGTGGCCGCGGGTGCCGACTTGGTGCTCGTCGTGGGATCCGAAACCAGTTCGAACTCGATTCGCCTCTGCGAAGTTGCACACGAGCGCGGGGCGCGCGCCCACCTCATCGATTCGGTCGGCGACATCGACCCGGCGTGGATCGAGGGCGCCCAGGTCGTTGGTGTGACCGCTGGGGCGTCGGCACCCGAGCACCTCGTGCAGGATGTTCTGGCGTGGTTGCAAGCGCGCGGCGCGGTGGTCGAGGAGTCCGAGATCATCCGCGAGGATGTGCATTTCGCGCTGCCCCCCGAGTTGGTCGCCGCGCGGCGTGCCGCCGTCGCGGCCAATCGAACCTGACGACCCTCTCGACGACGCTCGATAGTTGACGAGCTACGGTACAGGTTCCCCCGTCAACACCCGCGCCGCCTGGGCTGAATCTGCCATCGCAATCAGCAAGGGCATGAGCGCCCGAGCCACCTTGTCGTGCCCCGCCGGCCGCCAGTGCGTGTCACGTTGGAAGTAATCGCTGGGCGCAAGAATGTTGCGGCCATCGACGCAGCTTGCACCCCATTCCCGTACGTCGCCGGCCGTGAGCGGGAAATTGGTCAGCATCTCGCCGCTCGGGATCACGAACACCACAGGCGCGACGGCGTCTTGTCGCAGTTCCAGCAAGAACTGCCGGAATAGGGCGCGCGTCAGGTTGACGGCATGTGCCGTCGGGGTATTGAAGGTGCGCATCGCATGCGATCGCAATAGCGATGCCTGTACCAACAACGACAGCCGGTTGCGGATGACGTTCCACAACTGCGAGTGCTCGAAGAGCCAGCGGGTGGGTGGAAATGCGTAAATGTTTGCGCCGGCGGAAATGCCCGGCAGGTAAGTACGGCCCGTACGCACGGCCCGGCCGTCGGAATCGATGCCGAACAAGCTGGCGACATCGTTGTTGCCGAGGTCGTTGCTGAAGTAGAAGAGGACCGCGGCATCGGGCGCAAACCGGCGCACCTTGTTCTCATAGTTCAAGAGTTCCTCGGCTTGGCCGTAGCCGGGAACTCCGAAGTTGAGGACGGCGTATTTGCGTCCGCGCTGCCGATTGAGTGCGCCCTCGAGCCGCGCCGCCACGGTCTCGCTATCCTGTACCCCGAAGCCAAACACGAACGAGTCGCCGATGAGCGCGATCCGGTACACGCCTTGCTGTTTGCCGGGTGCGTAGTCGCGGCGGTAGTCACGCATGCCGTCGCGGTTCGTGGTCACGGCGATGGCATATTCTCCGGGCGCCGTGTGGCGCGTCCGAACGCCAGGCATATTGTCGCGCACTCCGTATCCGGCATCGAACACGAATCGTGGCAGGATCGGTTCGCGCAAGGCGAGCCGCACCAGCGCTTCTCCGGCCAGGAGCGCCGTGCCGGTGGACGCCAACATCAGCAGGACGGCCGCTGTCCGCCGGGTTTTGCGGCGCGGATTCGCGCTCACGGTGCGCGCCGCGGCGCTTGCACGACTCGGAACGGTTGCGACCACGCCATCTGCATCCAGGTGTTGTGTGGAGCAACCACCGGACCACCGCGGGCTTCGATGCGGACGTAGCCCGCGTCGCCGGCGATCGCATACTCGGCGTGATCCGCATCGAAGACTTGCAGCACGCGGCCACCGCTACCGATGGCGCGGATCTGCAACGCATCCGGAACGCGCACCTCGAGCGTCGCGCCGGTAAGCCGCAGTTCCTGGAATTCGAGCCCGGTGCTGGCGTAGAAGGCGCCGCGGTGCAGGGCGTCCAGAAAACCCGCTGCTGTGGGCTCGAGGCACAACACCACGTCGAAGGCGACGAATGGATACTGTTCGGCGGCACCGGGATACTGATGTGCGTCGTCGTTCGCCAGCCCCCACAACACGTGTCCCTGGGTGAGGAGTGAATCCCAAAGAGGCGTCGCGTCCGCGACCTGGGCGCCGGTCAGCCGGACACCATTCATGATCTCGAGACCCTCGAACTCGTCGAGCGGCAGGCCACGGGCGAAACGCGTCGCGAGGCCGTTGGCGTCGCCCGGGTGTGCGATATAGGCGAATCCACCTGCGTCGCGCGAGCGCGCCAGCCACTCGTATCCGGGCTGTGGCGGGTCGACGGCGCCTGGCGGAAAGCCGACGAGTCCAAAATGCGCCCCGAAGTAGCCCCACGACGCCTCGAATCCCGACAACACGATCGGGACGTCGGTGATGCGGGTGCCGGGAGGACGGAACCAGCGGTCTTTGCAGTAGTCCGGTGGTTGCACCGTCCAGTCCCGGACATAGGCTTCGACGCCGCTGCCGTAGATGTGCTCGGGGTGGGCGGTGCCGTTGTTGTTCCAGTCGTGCAGCACGGAGTCGGCTTGGAATGCTGCCAAGCGGCCGCCATCCTGGTCGCCGTACTGGTTGTGGTCCGTGATCGCGATCGCGCCGTAACCGGCGCTCCGATAGGCCTCGGCAAGCTCCGCTGCGGTCATCAAGCCGTGGCTATGTGTGCTGTGGAGGTGGAGGTTCGCCTTGTACCAGGTGCCGCCGCCTGCATAGGGATCGTGAATAGTGACCGGCACTGGATTGGGGTGGACCGCTGGGTCACTGCACCCCGCTAGGAGGATGAGCGCACCACTGGCCGCCGCCCGCCGGCCCAGCGCCGAGCCGCGCGAACGCACCGCGCTGGTTCCGAAGCCCAACGACCCTCCGCCTTGTCACGGGCCAGGCGAAAAGAACCTTGCAAATTGACCCCGGTTTGTCAATATTTCGGCCAGCCTGTCGATTCCAAAGTGGCGCGCCGCGACCGTGCGTTACGCGCCGAAAGGCGAGCATGCGAATCCTCGTCACCGGCGGCGCGGGTTTTCTCGGCCGTCATGTGGCGCATGCGTTGGTGTCGCGAGGCGACACCGTCACCGTTTTGGACGATCTCTCCTGTTCCAATTCGGCGTTCGATGTGCCGGAGCTGCAGCACCCGGCGATCACGTGCATTCGCGCCACCACCCTGGATACGGTGCTCCTTGGCCGCATGGTGCCGGAGCACGATGCGATCTTTCATTTGGCGAGCGTCGTCGGAGTGGAGGAAACCATCCGGCATCCGTTCGAGACGATGCGCAATTTGGAAGGCACGTTGAACGTGGTCGAAGCCTTGCGGCCGTCGCAGGCGATCGTTTTCACATCGTCCGCCGATGTCTACGGGCTGCATTCGCACCTCTATGACCAACCCATGCACGAAGACGACCTGCAGTTGTTCGAGAGTTCGGACGTGAATCGCTGGGTCTATCCGAAGGTCAAATCCTTGGAAGAGAACGCGGTCCTGCACGGCCCAGGGCGTGGGGCTGTAGTCCGGGTGTTCAATTGTTTCGGCCCCGGGATGGATTTCCCGCACGGCAAACGGGTGGTCCCGCAGTTCATCGAACGTATCCTGTGCGGGCTGCCGCTACGCGTCAGTGGAACCGGTGAGCAGCGCCGCGCGATGTGTTTTTATACCGATACGGTACGCGGTGTGCTCGCGGCTCTGCAGTACTTGCTCGACGATCCGGGCGCCACTCCCATCGCGGTGAACATCGGCTCCGACGAGACTTGGAGCGTGCTCGAACTGGCCGACACGCTGCAGGAACTGGCCATCGAGACCGGGCTTCTCGAGCAGCGCTTACCGGTGGAGCGCCACGCAAAATTGTATTCGCAGACCTTCGACGATTCCTGGCACCGCGTGCCGGACCTGAAGCGTGCAGCCACACTCTTGGGGTACGCGCCACGCGTTGCCGCGCGCGAGGGGCTGCGACGCACACTCGAGTATTACGCCGCCAGCCAGGCGGGCGCGCAGCTGCGCCACGAGCGCGCCGCGGTGGTAGTCGCGCGGCGCCCGGCGGCGGCTTTGGGCGTCTTTCCGGCGCGTCGCGACGCGACGGTTGTGGACACGGATGTGTTGATCCTGGGCGGCGGTATCTCCGGATTGAGCTGCCGTGCCGGACTCGCAGGTGAACGCGACAGTCTCTTGCTCGAGGCGGCGGGCGAATTGGGTGGATTGCTGCGCGTATACCCGCACGGGGACTACGTATTCGACACGACGGTGCACGCGATTTTCTTTCAAAACCCACGCTTGCGGCAGCTGTTCGAGGATCTCTTGCCGGCCGGATTTCACGAGTTCGACAAGCAGAATCTCATCTGGCAGGCGGGACAAGTCATCGACTACCCGTACCAGTTTCACCTGCGCCAGGTTCCCGGACCGATTCGAGCCCGGTGTTTGGCCGGAGTTCCAGAGGCACCCGGCCGTGGCGTCGCCGCGGACTGCAGCTTCGAAGCGTGGTTGGTAGCCCAGTTCGGACGCGGCCTCTACAACGAGTTTTTCCAGCCCTACAACACCAAACTTTACGGGGTCCCACTCGCGAGCTTGGAAGCCGGCCCCATGGTGTGGACGATTCCGGTCGACAATCGCGCCGCCATTTTGGACGGTGCGGATGGCGCCCACCAGACGCGCGAGCGTCGAGTCCGCTGTTTGTACCCGCGCGGCCGCGCTGGTATTGCGGCGATCGCGCAGGCCATGGCGGCGCGCAGCACGGCACCAGTTCATTGCGGCGAACGCGTCGTGGCGGTCGATCCCGTCCACCGCGTCGTCGAGACCGCGAGCGGCCGGCGCGTTCGCTACCGAGAACTCGTGAACACGCTGCCACTCCCGCAGTTCATCGCCATGTGCCGGGGTACCAGCGCGAGCTTGCGGGCCGCGGCCGCGACGTTGGACGCTGCCGCCATCACCGTGGTGCAGTTGGGCCTGCCCGAACGCGGACCTGGGCTGGATGCCCACTGGACGTATTTCCCGGATGCAGACGTGCCGTTCTATCGCCTGACGCGTCTCGAACGGATTTCGCCCGACTTGTGCCCGGCGGGCGCGAGTGCGCTGCTGCTGGAATGCGCCGGCGACACGCCGCCGGACCGCGCACGCGTGCTGGAGGTCCTGCAGCGATTAGATGTCATTTCGAGTCCGGCGGTGGACTGGTACGGCACCCTCCGCATTCCGAACGCCTATGTGCTGTTCCGGCGTGGCAGCGGGCGTGTCCTGCAGACGTTGCATGCGGCGCTGGAAGAGAACGGCATCCGGACGATCGGCCGCTTCGGCGAGTGGCGGTACGCAAATATCGAACAGTGCGTCGTCTCAGGACTGGACGCGGCGCGGGCGCTCGTGCCGGCCGCGGCCACAGTGCCGTTGTTGGAGCGTCTCCGGTTGGCGGTGACTCCGTGAGTGACGGAGTGACACAGGACAATGCGCGCAGCGAGGACCCCACGGCGCTGAACGCCCGTTCGCGGCTGAACAACGAATGCGGGTCGTTCGACCTGGCGGCCTGGGTCCGCAAACAGGCACGGCTGGAGCCCGGGGCGCGCCTGCTCGATGTGGGGGCGGGAACCGGGCAGTTGCTGCTGCGGTACGCCGGCGCGGTATTGCGCGCCGGCAGTTGCGTGGCAGTGGATGTGTCGGCGGCAAGTTTGCGTGAACTGCAGGCGGCCCTGCCGGCGAGTGGATACAGCAACGTGGAAACGGCGTGCTTCGATATGGATCTGTTGGCGGAGTCGCAATGGCGGCCCGAGCTTCGCAACTTCACCGATATTCTCTCAGCCTACGCGCTCTACTATTCCGCCGATGCCAACCGGCTGCTCGCCGGCCTGAGCGGCCGCCTGCACCCCGACGGCTGCTTGATCGTCGTGGCGCCGGCGCCGGGCAACAACGTCGAATGGTTCGCGCTTCTGGAACGAGCCGGGGTTCGCGTTCCGGCCAAGGTCCACGCCGTCTCCACCTTCCTCGATGACACGGTCTTGCCCTTTGCACGCCGCCATTTTGCCGCCGTAACGGCGGAATTCGAGACGAACACCGTGCGGCTGGACTCGGTGGACGAAATCGATGCGTACTGGCGCAGCAACATCTACTTCGAGCCCAGCAAGAGTGAGGCATTGCACGCCTGCGCTCGGGACCTGTGCCGCGAACAAGGTGGCTTGGTCAACCGCAAACGCATCGGGCTCGTGACCATGCGTGGGAGGCTCGCACCATGAGCCATCTGCGGCCTCAGGACACCCAGGACTTCAGTTTGGCCGGCTATCGCGGCATTCTCCAACGCGCGCAGGCGCTGGGGTATTCGCTGCAGTGCTTTGCCGGCTTCGCACCGCCCCTGCAGCAGCCGGTTCTGCTCTTGCGACATGATCTGGACCATTCCCTGCGTGCCGCGTTGCCGTTGGCGGAACTCGAAGCAGAACATCGTGTCCGAAGCACCTACTTTGTCCAGGTCACAGGGGATTTCTACAACCTGCTGGGACGCGAAGGCCGGGCGGTCATTGCGCGGCTCGTGGAACTCGGGCACGAGGTGGGGCTGCACTACGATGCACGGCGCTATGCCGAGGCCTTCGGCGCCGGTGGTCCCGCCGCCGCCGAAGCGTGTTTGCGGCTCGACCTCGCGCTTCTCGCGGACCTCTCGGGAGAACCCGTGGTTTCGGCATCGCAACACCTGCCGTGCGACACGCAAGGCTTCGCGGTGCGGTGTGCTGTCCGCAACGAGGCGTACGAAGACCGGTTCACGGCCGAACCCATGACCTACATTTCGGACTCGCTTCTGGCGTGGCGCCAAGCCACCCCCCACGATCTGCTGGACCACCGTGCGAGTTTCCAACTGTTGACGCATCCGGTGAAATGGGCCGCACCGGTGGCGGGCTTGCACGCCCTCTTGCAGCGCGCATGGCAGGAAGAATGCGACGCGCTGCGGGCGCGCTACGATGAGGTGGAAGGGTACTATGCCGGTCTCTTGCAACGCCGGACAGAGCTCGATGCCGCATTCCAGTCCCGTCGCATCCGCGGCTGACGCTGGGGCGGCGGCCGCCGTGCCGCACGCCCGGCCGGGACTCGATCGCCTGCAACGCTGGACCGACTGCAGTCTTGTCCTCGTGACGTTGCCCGTCTGGTTCCTGGTACTTGCCGTGACGCTGATCGCGACCCGGGTCGGGAGCCGCGGCACTCTCTTCTTCCATCAAACGCGCCTGGGGCGCGACTGCCGCCCATTCACGATTCACAAGGTCCGCACCATGCGGCCCGGCCTGGCGCCGCCCGCGGGCGCATTGTTCGCGGGGTGGACCTATGCCGGCGACCCGCGGGTCACGCGCACCGGTGCCTTCCTGCGCCGCTATCGCCTGGATGAACTGCCGCAATTGTGGAACGTGTTGCGCGGCGACATGAGCTTGATCGGGCCGCGCCCGGAGCCGTTGGATATCGCCGAACGTCTCGGCGAAGAATTGCCGGGCTATCACCAACGTCATGCGGTGCGGCCTGGTCTCACGGGACTGTGTCAGATTTCAGCCGTTTATCGCGATTTCGGCACGATCGACAAGGCCGCACGCAAGTTGGAGTACGACCTGGCCTACGTACGCACCCGCAGCGTGCGGCTGAATGCTTGGATCCTATGGTGCACGGTCGCAGTGCTGGGCCGCGGCGAAGGAATGGCGTGATGCGCGTCGTCCTCGTCTCACAGTATTTCCCGCCCGAGACCGGCGGTCCGCCCAACCGCGCGGTGTCGTTGGCGCGTGGGCTGCTGGATGCAGGCCATGTTGTCGAGGTGGTGTGCGAAAAGCCCAGCCATCCGGAAGGGCGGATTCGCGCCGGCTACCGCGGCGGGCTCGCGGTTCATCGTCGGTGGGAAGGCATCCCGGTGCACTACGTTTGGGTGCGCGCGAGCCTCGGGAAAACACTCTGGGCGCGGGTCGCCAACCATCTCTCGTTCCTATTCACGGCGCTGTTGACGGGGTTGCGGTTGCCAGGCCGGATCGATGTGGTTCTTTCGACGTCGCCGCCACTGTTTGCGGCCGCCGCCGGTTGGTGGTTGGCGCGTCTCCGGCGCGCGGCACATGTGCTCGACGTTCGCGACTTGTGGCCCGATATCGCGGTCGCCATGGGTGAGCTGCAGAACCCCGTTTGGATCCGGCTCGCGAAGCGTCTCGAGCGGGCGTTGTATCGGAATGCCGATGCGATCACCGCGGTGACCCAGAGCTTCTGCGACACGATCGCCCCGCAGGCGAAAGATCCGCGCGCCGTGCACTTGATTCGCAACGGCTCGGTACCGGATTTCTTCGCTCATCGTGGCGATGCCGCCGACGCCCGGCGCCGGCTCGGCTGGCCCGATGATGACCGGCGCTTTGTGGTGGCGTACGTCGGCAACATCGGCTTGGCCCAGGGGCTCGATCACGCCGTGGACGCGGCGCGCTTGCTCGCGGACACGCCACAGCCGGCGCGCGTCTTACTGGTGGGCAGCGGGCCGGCCGTCGCACGCTTGCAAGAGCGCGCGTCGCGCGGTGCGGTGGCGAATCTGGAGTTTTGGCCGCGCGTCGATCAGGATCACGCTGCGGATTGGATGGCGGCTGCCGATGCGCTCGTCGTCAGCCTCGCGAATCTCGAGATGCTGGCGCAGTTCGTTCCGTCGAAGCTGTACGACGCCATGGCGTCGGGCCGGCCGGTGCTGTTGGGCGCCCGTGGCGAAGCGCAAACGATGCTGGAAACGGCTGGAGCCGGCATCGCGTATGCGCCGGAAAGCGCCACCGGTCTCGCGGACGCGGTGCGCCGGTTGCAACGGGATCCCGATTTGTGTGCCCGCCTGGGTAGACGCGGCGCGGCGTTCGCGCGCCAGCACTGTGATCGCGCCCAGCACGCGCGTGCCCTGGTCGCGCTGCTGCAAGATGTGGTGCGGCGGCGAGAGAAGAGTCGTGCCGGCGATCTAGCGGATCAACGTGACCTTTTGCGAGTAGGACATCGCACCAGCTTGGGCGCGGACAAAATAGACACCGGACGGTAGGCGCTGACCGCTCGCACCGCGGCCGTCCCAGACGACAGCGTGCGATCCGGGCGGCTGCGTCGTGTGCGCGAGGCGTGCGACCACCATGCCGCGCAAGTCGTACACGGCCACATCGACTTGCGCCCGCGTCGCGAGGTTGTATCGGAGCGTGCCGGCGCCGCGCATGGGGGTCCGAAACGGCGTGATCCAGTTTGCGCCTTGCAGTTGTGGTTCCGCGGCATCGACCGGCGTGCACGGAGTGCTGGCGCAGAGGCCCGTGGCGGCGGCGATGTTCCGCCAGTCATACGCATGCACGGCGCGATCGGCGTGCGCTGCGAAGAGAGCCCCTTGAGGAAAATTGGGGAGCGGTT
Organism: bacterium; assembly: GCA_031362565.1. Lineage (GTDB taxonomy): Bacteria > Krumholzibacteriota > Krumholzibacteriia > JANLSU01. The sequence goes on from JANLSU010000103.1 coordinate 104,553, forward strand.
GCTGGACGAGAGCGATGCCGTCCGTCGCCTGCGCCACACCCGAAAAATTGCACAGGAAATGGTAGTCCCGACGGTCGAAGACTTCCCATTCGACGGGCGTCGCCATCTGATCGGTCACGATGACATAGCCAGTGCCGTTCCCGGTGTCGTAGATGGCCATGCCCTCGGTGTCCTTGACGAAGTGGCCGGCGCCGAACCGGTCGACCAATGTGCCCTGCAGATCGAACACCATGACGTCGTGCGCGTGCTCGTCGCAGATCAACGCCCGGCCATTCTTCTGGTCGACGACAATCGTCTCGAGAATGCTCCCCGGCGGCGTCGTAAAGGTGAGGCGCTGAGTCCCGCCCAAGCCCGTGGCGGTGGGAACGACGTCGAAAACGAAGACCCGGTGGGTCGCAAAGCCGATATCGGTGATCCAGATTTGCGGTTGCGCGCCGTCCAGCGACACCGCAATCCCCATGGGCTCGTGGAGCACCGCGTCACCGATCGAGCCGAGGTAGAACCCGAAGGGCAGTGCGAACAGCGTCACACGGTGATTGTTGCGTTCGACGACGCAGGCGATATCGAGCGGCCCGGCACTTGTCGGTACGCCGTACGCAATGGCAACCGCGTTCGGACGGCTGAACCGGCCGGCGGTCGATCCGTGGCCGCCCATGCGGCCCAAATAGATATTACGAACCGGATCGTGAATCTCGACGAAATCCTGCGTCTTGTCCGTCACGAGCAGAAGGCTCGCCGCCGGGTTCGGCGCCACCCAGACTGCCGGTGAATCCAGGTCGCCGTGGCCACTGGGCGGCACGGAGGTCTGGTACGAGAGCGGGACGGTGACCGCCAGGAGCGGCCCGAGCGACAAACGGCGGAGCCGGCGCCACACGCGGGCGGACGCCGCGTACGCGAGATTCAATCCCGGTTGCAAATTGTTTCTCCGAATGGCGCATTGTGGCGAACTGCGGTAGGCGCGATCCCGGCGCGATCGGAACCGCGCCGGGAACCAGCACAATCATAACATGGCGGCGCATTGGAATCATCATCGCAACGCCATATGCCATGCCAAGGATCCGACGCGACTCAATCGCGCAGGACGAACGTCACCTTCATGTTGACGCGGTATTCGACGATCTCGCCGTTCTGGATCTCGACTTTGTAGTTCTGGATCCAGGCGCCCTTCACTTGGTCGAGCGTCTTGTGGGCGCGGGCGACGCCGCGGCGCACCGCATCGTCAAAGCTCTTCGTGGACGAAGAGGTGATCTCGGTCACCCGCGCCACCGATTCGTCGGCGGTTGATTTCTTTTTGGCAGCCATGAGCAGTTCTCCTTCAAGTAACGATTCCCAGTCTTGGTTTACCACGCGCGAACGCGAAAGGGAAGGTGGTGCCGCCGGCGTCATTCGGCGGCGATCCCGAGCGTGCCATCCACGACTTCGACGAAAGTTCTGGCCTCGCGCCGGATGAATCGCTGCGCCTCTGCCATCGCGAAGTTGGCGAGCGCCAGCGGATCCGATTTCAAGCGGGCCCGATAGGCCTCGTAGGCGGCGAGGCTCTCGAAGGCGATCAAACCCCAGGCAATGTTGTTCGTACCTTCGTAAGGCAAAAAGTACCCGACCAGGTGGCCACCGCAGCGCGGGATGATGCTGCCCCAGTTCGCCGCATAAGCCGCGAATGCCTGGCGCTGGAACGGGTCGATCTCGTAGCGGATGATGCAGGTGATCGCCATCCTGTCCTCCAAGGTTGCGGACTCGGCTGAATGCACTCCGGGAGTGTGCCGGTTGCCGCGCCGCCACAATTCGTCTACGATCGAAGTATGAATGTCGAAGCCGCGGATCGCGTCGTTTCCAGAATTGCCGCCGCCATCGGTGAGCCGGGGCGCGCCCGGATGCTCTATTGCCTGATGGATGGCCACGCGCGCACCAGCACTGAGCTTGCGGTCGTGGCGGAAGTGAGTCCGTCAACCGCCAGCGCACATTTGAGTCGATTGAAGGAAGAACACCTGGTGAAGGTGCTCGTGCAGGGGAAGCATCGTTACTACAGCCTCGACGGCGCCCATGTGGCCATCGCGCTCGAAGCGTTGAGCGTCTTGGCCGGCGGCTCGCCGGTGAAGTTCGTACCGCGCACCCCGAGCCGCCTGCGGGCGGCGCGCACGTGCTACGACCACATGGCCGGCACCGTCGCGGTGGCGCTCCACGATCGCTTCAAGGCGCTCGGCTGGCTCTCGGCAGTGCGGGGGAGTGACGACGCCTACGACCTCACCGCCACCGGAGTGCGGGCGCTGGAAACCCTCGGCATCGACATCGAAGCAACCCGGACTCTGCGCCGTCGATTCGCGTTCGCGTGTCTCGACTGGAGTGAGCGGCGGCCGCATGTCGGCGGCGCGCTGGGGGCGGCGCTCCTCAACGTGGCACTGAAAAGGCAATGGCTGGTCCAGGATCTCGACAGCCGGGCGTTGAGTGTCACCAAGGCGGGACAACGCGAACTGCGGACTCGGTTCGGCGTCGCATCCGGCTAGACCTGCCCCCGCCGCTCCACGCTACATTGCGTCGGCGGCGTCGAGGTCGGTACGGATGCGCTTGAGGCGCACTTCGCGATCGGCGACGAAGCGCTCGATGCCCTTGAGGAGCCAAGGCGGCGACAGATGCGCCTCGTCGATGATCTCGTCGAGGGCGCCACCGGTGCGCCAGCGATCGTCCCAGTCGGGAGTCATCGCATACTCGGCGGCGATGCGGTTCGCGAGCCAGTCGGTCATCGTGCGCCGGCCGCGGTTCGAGATCACGGT
>JANLSU010000004.1:0-15565 GCA_031362565.1 bacterium
CGCGGCCTGACCGGCGGCGGGCGCGCGCCCGGGGCAAGGGCGTGATGAGGACGACCGCATGCCACGGCACGAGGCCGAGCGCCTTGCCGTCTTCGTCGACGTTTTCATCGTCTTCCTGCAACTGCATGCCGAGCGCGTGACGCGCGACGTCGGCGACGTGCAAATAGTCGAATTGCGACGCCCGCATGCCACGGTATTCGGTGAGCGACACGTGCTGGTGATCGTGCCGGTAGTAGGGGTCGAGCGTGCAGGGTTCGACCCGGTGCCGTTTCAAGATCTCGGTGACGGTCTTGCGGCCCGACGTGAAGACGACGAGTTCCTTGTGGCTGCCCATGAACACTTCGACCTGCGGCTCCGGCGCGAAAGCGCCGATGCCTAAGTTGCCGTCCTCGCTGAACGCAGTTTGGTAGGCCTTGAAGATTTCAAGGAACTCGTCTTTGCCGACGACGTCGCTCACATACTCGTCCCAGCGCGAGTAGACGTCAGCGGACGCGCGCTCGAGCGACACGTGGACGTCCTCGGGCAAGAGCGCGCAGAGGTCGAGGAACAGCGGCACCAATTTTTCGGCGCTCACCAGGATTTCGATGCGGTAGCGCTCGCCGCCCGCATCCTCGTCGCCTTCGGGGGTCTGGTACTCGGTTTCGTAGCCCTCGTGCTGCTCGAAGGCCTCGTCGGGAAACGACCCATACGGATAGAGGAAATCCCCCACCTTTTTGCGGACGAGCGGCATCATTTCATGCGCTTCGGACACGCTTTCTCCCTAGGGTCGCCCAACAAGGCCGATTTCAATAGGCGTTGTGCCGCGACAGAACCGATCGCAAGGTCATCGCCAGAATCTTGAGATCGAGGCCCAGCGACCAGTTCTCCACGTAAAAAATGTCATAGCGGGTGCGTTCCTCGAGCGGCGTATCGCCCCGGAGGCCGTTCACCTGCGCCCAGCCGGTGATGCCGGAGCGCACTTTGTGGCGCTCGAAGTACCGCGGCACACTGCTGCGGAATTCTTGCACAAAAATCGGCCGTTCGGGGCGTGGACCCACCAAGCTCATCTCGCCGCGCACCGCGTTCAACAGTTGCGGCAACTCGTCCAAGCTCCAGCGCCGCAGCCATGACCCGACACTGGTGCGGCGCGGATCGTGTTCGCTCGCCCACACGGGCCCCGTCAAGCGTTCCGCGTCCTGGCGCATGGTGCGGAACTTCAGGATCTCGAACAGGCGTCCATCGCGGCCCACCCGCTGTTGCCGGTAGAGGACCGGGCCCGGCGACGTGATGCGCACCGCCACAGCAACCACGAAAAGCACGGGTGCGAACAGCACCACGAGCGCACTTGCCACCACGATGTCGAAGGTGCGCTTCGCGATCCGGTCGAAGCCGTGCAACGCCACCTGGCGAAGTTCGAGGAACGGCAAACCTTCGATCTCGCGGACCCGGAGCGACGACGTGAACATCTCTTCCAAATCCGGCACGAAGCAGACGCGGATCTGGTGGTCGGCGAGTGCATCGATGACCGGCATGACACGGCTCACCTCGCGAAACGGCAACGTCACCAGGACAACGTCGATCGCATGGCGTTCGACGAGATCCTGTAGTTCGGTCGCCGCGCCTAGAACGGGCAACTCACCCGGGGTATCGCCTTCGGCGAGCACCTCGCCCACCAGTGTCGAGCCAAGCCCCGGCCGGCCGCGCAAGACTTCCACGACGCGCGCCTGCGACGGGCCACGCCCGAGCACCGCGACACGCTCGACGCCGACACCCTTCTCGCGTGCCACCAGATGCAAGTAACGCGCAAAGACGCGCCCCCCGAGCAAAAATGTCCCGCTCGCACCGGCAAGGCCCAGAAGAAAGCTGCGCGAGAACGAGTAGCTCCGGTAGAAGAACGCCGCGGCCGCGAGCAGAAGGGTCGCTTCGACGACACAACGTACGAGCCCGCCCAAGTCATCGGCCAAACGGCGCCGGCGCCGCAGATCGTACATGCCGTGCACATACAAGAGCGCCACGAAGATACACACCGCACCCAGCGACCCCACCAGATACACCCTCAGATCGGGGATGCCCTTGGGCGTTGCGAACCAGCCCGAAAGGAATCGCAGCCAATAGACCGAGAGGAAAGCGCATTCGAGCACCAAAATATCGGCGACGAGCAGGATCGTCGGCAACACGAGCGGCGTGCTGCGAAGCCGCATCGACGTCGGCATCGGCAGCGGCGCCGAACCCCGCGGCACGCCGCCCATCGTTCCAGCCGCGCGGCGGGACGTGGTGCTCTTCGCTGCATGGCGCCCGGTCATGTGACGGGCTCCGCTTGCAGCAAGGTGAGGTAGTCCTGCACGGCGTCCTGCCACGAACGCAAATCGGCAAGGCCTTGGGCGCGATAAAACCGCGGTTCTAGAACCGAATTGCGGGGCCGTCGCGCCGGGCGCGGAAATTCGGCCGTGCTGCACGGCACGACCCGGCAGTTCGACCCGAGGCGCGCCGCGATCGCGGTCGCGAACTCGAACCACGAGCACGTGCCGGTATTCGTGACGTGATAAAGACCGAAGCGGCCGCCCGTGACTACGGCCAGCAAGGCGGCCGCCAGATCGGGCGTGTAGGTCGGTGAACCGCGTTGATCATCGACGACCCGCAGTTCTTGCCGTTCGCCGAGCAACGCCGCGATCGTTTTCACGAAGTTCCGGCCTCCGGGGCCGAAGACCCAGCTTGTGCGGACAATCCAGGCTCGCGGCGCCAGGGCGCGCACGTGCTCTTCCGCGGCCCACTTCGTTTGGCCGTACACGCCGAGTGGCCCGCTCGGATCGTCCTCGACGTAGGGCGCCGGCTTTTCGCCGTCGAAGACATAGTCGGTGCTCAAATGACACAAGGCACTTCCCGCCCGGGCCGCGGCGCGCGCCACGTTGGCGGTGGCGGTGGCATTGTCGCGCCAGGCACGCTCGGGATCGCCTTCACACCCGTCGACATCGGTCCAGGCGGCGCAGTGCACGATGGCCTGCGGGGCGCGCTCCACGATCCAACGTTCGGTCGCATCCGCGTCGGCCAAATCGTTGTCGGCGCGCGTGTGGGGCACCACATCATGCGTCGCCGCAAAGCGCGCCACAACGGCGCGGCCCAGCATTCCCGCCGCCCCCGTCACCACGACGCGCGGCCGGAGACCTGGCAGAGGGTCCTCAGAAGAGTTGAATCTCACTATTGTCGCCCACCATGAACTTGTACGCCTTCGGACGTCCGTCACCGCGCGCAATGTGCACGTTGCGTCCAAGCAGGCTGCTCTCGATGCGCGACCCAACGCCGGAGATGGTCGAAGCCTCGAGCACGATACTGTGCTCGATCTCGCTGTCCTCGATCCGGCATTGCGGACCGATCGACGTGAAGGGTCCGACATAGCTCGAACGGACGATCGTCCCTGCACCGATAACGAGCGGGCCGCGCAGCACGCTCGCCTCGACCCGCGCCCCGGCCTCCACCACGACGTTGCCTTCGATGGCGCTCGCCGCATCGACGGCCCCTTCGACCCGCCGCGCCAAGCTCGACAGCACCATGCGATTGGCTTCCAGCATGTCCTCGAGTTTCCCGGTGTCCTTCCACCAGCCACGGATGACGAGCGAATGCACGCTCTTGCCGTGGTCGATGAGGTACTGGATGGCGTCGGTGATTTCGAGTTCGCCTCTGGCGCTCGGCCGGATGCCGTTGACGGCCTCGAAGACGATGGGATTGAACATATAGACGCTGACCAGCGCCAGATCGCTCTTGGGATTCGCCGGTTTCTCTTCGAGGCGCACGACGCGGCCGTCCGAGTCGAGCTCGGCAACGCCGAACGAACTGGGATTCGGCACGTGCGCCAGCAGGATCTGCGCGTCGGCCGTGCCGCGCTTGAAGTCGCGGACCAAGTCGGTAATGCCATCCAGAATCAGGTTGTCGCCCAGGTACATGACGAACGGCGAGGTCCCGAGAAAGCCTTGCGAAATCTGCACTGCATGCGCCAGACCGAGCGGCTGTTCCTGTTGGATGTAAGTGACCCGCAGACCGAAACGGCTGCCGTCGCCGACCGCGTCACGGATTTCGCGGTGCGTGTCCCCGACCACGATGCCGACGTCTTGGATGCCGGCGGCATGCATCGCTTCGAGCCCGAAAAAGAGAATCGGTTTGTTGGCCACCGGCACGAGCTGTTTAGCACTCGTGTGCGTGATGGGCCGCAATCGCGTCCCTTTACCGCCGCTCAGGATCAGTGCTTTGATGGCCGGGCCCCCTTTACGGTCAGCGTCTCAACGCCACGACGGAAATGATGAGCGCCGACAGATTGGCGACCAAGCCGAGCGCTCCCGACGCCTTGCCGGTGAAACTGCGGTCCAGAAAAATGGTCTCACCGCGCTGCACTGCGGAACGGCGGCTCCCGTCGCGCTTCTTGCCGCCGGCCCCAAGCAGCACGACATGATCGAGTGAACCGCCGGCCGTTGGGCCGCCCGCTTCGCCGACGTAGTCATTCACGGTCCAATCGCCGCGATACGCGTAGCGGCCCGGGCGCATGACGAAACCGCTCACATAGATGTACTCCTTGACCGGCGGCACCGACAACACGTCGCCATCCTGCAACGCGACACTTTGTTCGCCGCGCAACACCCGGCCGATGTCGATCGAACGGCGCTCCGACTCGCCCTTGGCATTGCGGCTCGTAAATTGGGCGTTTTGAACGTCGGCTTCCGGCCCCATGGTCGCCGAGCGCCGCACGTGGTCGGCGAGCGACTCGTTGGGCGCGATGAACAGCACCGTTTCGACACCGTCGGGGCCGATCACGAAGACGCGCGCCCGTCCGAGCTGGGTCGAGAGTACCGTGACCCGCGTGGCGTTGTCGGTGTTGGGTGCGTCGCGCGCCACATCGTACGTTTCGACGCGGACTGCGCCCGTCGAATCGGTGCGCTCGACGCTGACCCGCGACAGGTCGGCGGTCGTGAGGGGGCCGCCGGCGAGCGCCAAGAAATCGCTCAACAGTTCCCCCGGCCGTGACTCGTAGGCACCGGGGGACGCCACCTCACCACTGACGTCGACGCTATGAGTCCGCGCCGGCACGTGGACGATTTGGCCATCGGAGACACGCGGGTTGGCGCGCGCGTCGCCGCGCACCAGAAATGCATCCAGATCGACGCGATCGAGCACGACACCCTGCGCGTCGCAGAGTTCCACCGCGCGCCGCGAGGCGCGGTCGGTCAGCCCACCGGCGCGATCGAGAACATCGGCGACGCGCTCGTAGGCGCGCGCCGCAACCGCGCCCGGATCGCGGACTTCACCCGTGACCCAGACTCGGAACTGCCGCGGCCGGGTCAAATAGCAGTACAACTCGAAGCCGCGGTAGCGTTTCGAGACCGCGGTGTTGAGCGCAGCACGAAACTCCGTCAGCGTTCGCCCTGCGGCCGGCACCGAACCGACATTCGGCACCATGACGACGCCTTCGGGCAGCACCGGCAACTGTTCGGTGCGCGTCTCCCCCACCACCAGCACGAAGCCCAGGAGATCGCCCGGTCCAAGACGGTATTGATCGGGGTCGATCGTCGCGTCCTGCAACTCCGGGCTGATGAAGCGCGCCCGGGCCCGCGTTTCGAGATCCTCTTGAATGATGGGCGCAATAGGGTTCGTACTTCCCGCCGCACCGCTCGCCTGGGCGGGACTGGTAATGCCGGCCGGTACGGACGGCCGCGCCGGAGTACGCCGCGTCGCGGCCTCGGTGCGCGTCGTACCGGCCGCGATGACGCCCGCCACCATCCCCACGGCGATCATTCGTCGCGCCATCCACGCCGCCGACGCGCGTCCTTGGAACCGTCCCAACGGCCTTCCCTTCGTCATGACAGGAGCGCCCGCACGGCGGGCACCACGTCGTCGAGCGCATCTTGCCAGCGCGCTTTGTCGCGGCCGCCGGCCTGGGCCAGATTCGGTTTGCCGCCGCCACCACCACCGGTGATCTTGGCAACACGGTTCACCAGATCGCCGGCCCGCAGGCCGCGCTTCACCAAGTCGTCGGTCACCATGGCAAGGAAAACGATCTTGTCGTCGTCTTCCGTCGACAAGACGGCGACACCGGTCTTCATTTCGCGACGCAAGGTGTCGGCGAGTTCGCGCAGCGCGTCGACGCCCGCGACCTCGACCCGCGCTGCCAGCACCCGCGCGCCGGCGACTTCGGTGGCTTGCCGCAACAGATCCTCGGAAAGCCCACCCGCCATCTTGGATTGCAGTGCTGCAATCTCGCGTTTCAGGCGTTTGTTCTCTTCGAGAAGTTCGGTGCTCTTGCGCACTGCGTCCTGGCCGGGGCCTAAGCCTAAGACCCGCGCCAGTTCCTGGGCGCGCTGCCGCAACACGGCCGCATGCTGTTCGGCGCGGCGGCCGGTGATCGCCTCGATGCGACGCACGCCGGACGCGACGCTGCCTTCTTGGGTGATCATGAACCCGCCGATGTCGCCCGTCCGCCGCACGTGCGTGCCGCCGCAAAGCTCCATTGAATAGTCGCCCACCGACACGACCCGCACTCGCGCATCGTATTTCTCGCCGAAGAGCGCCATGGCGCCGCTCTTGACCGCTGTCTCGTAGTCTTCGACCACCGTCCGGACTTCGAGATTGCGCAGCACGAGATCGTTGATGGAGGTCTCAAGATGGCGGATTTCCTCGGGTTCGAGCCCCTTGAAATGGTTGAAGTCGAACCGCAGCCGGTCGGGCGCCACAAGCGACCCGGCTTGCACGACGTGCGGGCCGACGATCTTCTTGAGCGCGGCATGCAAGAGATGCGTCGCGGTGTGATTGCGCGCCGTATCGGCACGCACTTCGTCCTCGACCGTCGCCAGCACCTGCAGGCCGGCGCGTTCGCGGAGCGCCGCCACCAGGTCGTCCCAGGTGTGGAGTTCCGAGGGGTGCTGCAAGAGCACACCCGTGTGCACGATGTTGCCGCGTTCCTTGCGCACATCGGTGACGCGCCAGATCAAATCGGCGTTCGAGATGAGACCCTGGTCGGCGACTTGTCCGCCCGAGGTCGCGTAGAAGGGCGTGCGGTCGAGAACGAGCTCGAAGGTTTCGCCGCCCAGCGCCAGATCGGGGTTGCGGTCGGCCTCGCTGGCGTGACCCTGCAACCAGCGCACGACTTGCAACGTGTTCTCGGCGCGCGTCCGCTCGTAGCCCTGAAATTCGCTTTCGCCGGGCGTTGCGAGGACGAGTTCGGGCGCGGCGCCGGCGGTGTTCTGCTTGAACGCCGCACCGGCGCGAGCCCGTTGCCGCTGTTCCTGCATCGCGGTGCGGAAGCCGTCCATGTCGACGGTCACCCCGCGGTCGCCGGCCATTTCGGCCGTCAGTTCCGGTGGGAATCCGTAGGTGTCGTAGAGCGTGAAGATCTCGCGCCCCGCGAGCGTGTGCCCCGGGCCGCCAGCGGTCGCGAGCGCCGTTTCGAAACGCGCCATGCCGGAGTCGAGCGTCGCCAGAAAACGCTGCTCTTCAGCTTCGATGAGCGACGCGACGCGCGGCGCGCCCGTCGCGAGCTCGGTGTAGTACGTCCCCATGACGTCGACGACCGGTTCGACGAGCCGGTACAGGAAGGGCTCGCGCACTCCCAAGCCGCGCAACTTGCCCGAGGCGCGGCGCAAGATGCGGCGCAACACATAGCCGCGACCCTCGTTCGACGGATAGATGCCTTCCGACAGCGTGAACACCAGGGCCCGCACATGGTCGGCGACGGCATTCATCGCCAGGCGCGTTGTCGTATCGCGTTCGTACTCGACGCCGGACAATTCCTGCAGGCGCGCCACGACCGGCCGGAACAAGTCGCTGTGGAAATTGTCGCGCGCCCCTTGGGCGATGAACGACGTGCGCTCCAAGCCCATGCCGGTATCGATGCCGGGGTGGGCGAGCGGCACCAGCGTACCGTCCTTCTGTTGGTCGAACTGCGGGAACACCAGGTTCCAGAATTCGATGTACCGGTCGCAATCACAACCGACGGCGCAATCGGCTTTGCCGCAGCCGTTGGCGGCGCCGGTGTCGAAGTACAACTCGGAACTCGGGCCGCAGGCGCCGGTTTCGCCTGCCGGCCCCCAGAAGTTGTCCTTCTTGCCGAGCCGCACGATGCGTGCCGCCGGCACGCCGGCGATCTTCTGCCAGAGTTCCGACGCGTCTTCGTCCTGTTCGTAGACCGAGATCCAGACGCGCTCGCGGTCGAGATCGAGAACCTTGGTGGTGAATTCCCAGGCCCACTCGATGGCGTCGGTCTTGAAGTAATCGCCGAAGCTGAAATTGCCCAGCATCTCGAAGAACGTGTGGTGCCGGAGCGTGCGCCCGACGGCTTCCAGATCATTGACCCGCAGACACTTCTGTACCGTGGTGGCGCGCTTGAACGGCAACTGCTCGGGCGGCATGGAGTAGTACGGCTTGAACTGCACCATGCCGGCGACAGTGAACAACAAACTCGGGTCATCGCGCGGCACGAGCGGCGCGCTCGGGCGCACGGTGTGGCCGCGGGCGGCGAAGAACTTCAGATATTCGGCGCGGATCTCGTGGGAGGCTCGGGCCAAGGCTTCACGGCTCCTCGGAGTCGGGGGCAGACGCGCGGCGCGATCGCGATGCACTGAACGCGCGCTGCGGCGGACGCGGCGCCGCCGGCTCGCCGGCGAACATTTTCAGACTCACCTCGCGCACGACACGAGCGCTGAATCCGCGCTGAGTCAGGAACGCCATGAGCCGCCGCAAGCCCCGCTCCCGCCCCAAGCGCTTGGCCGCAGGGAATTTGGACCGCGCCGCCCGGAACGCGAGTTCCGACTCCCGCTCGCCGACGGCCGCTCGAGCCGCGGCTTCGGCAATCGGACGCGCCACGCCGCGCGTGCACAGATCCCGCACCAGACGCACAACGCCGTTCGGCCGGTGCGCCAGGCGTCCGTCCACGAACAGCTTCGCGTAACGGACGTCGTCTACCAAGCCGCGGGTTTCGAGCTCCCGGATGGCACCGTCGACGGTGGCATTGGTGTGCCCGTGCCGCGCCAAATACGCCCGCACCTCCGCGACCGTGCGTGCCCGGCCGCGGAGGTAGCGGAATACACGAGCAGCGGCCGACCGGCGATCGGCCGCTGCCTCGATCTGCAACAAGAGCCCCGGTGACGCTTCGAGTCCAACTGCAAGTCCGAGCGTTTCGGCTGCTTGCAGTGCAATCTCGAGCGTGCGTCCGCCGACGCTCACACAAACGGTCTGCTTGCCTTCGACGGCGTCGAGCGCGTCGATGCGCTCCAACATGGTGCTCAGGCTCGCGAGTCGTTCTTCATCGGCCGCTGCGGACCGGCTTTGGCAAATGGTGCCTTGGCGTCCGGCTTGGCAGGCACGGCTGGTGCGGCCGGCTTGGCCGGCGCCCCGACACCCACGGGCTCGGGCGCAAACTTGCCGCCCGCCTGCACTTGGTCAGGCGTGCCGCCCACGGCCATCGGCTTCGCAGCCGCCGCCGTCGTGGCCGCAGCCACCACCGCTGCACCGTTCGTTCCCGAGGCCGGAGCCGGAGCTGCCAACGCCGGAGCATTCGCGGCCATTGCCGCCCGGTTCGAGACCGCGACCGCGCCGTTCGTGCCTCCGACTGCGACTGACGGCGCATTGACGCCGTAGAACGCCCGGATCTTGTCTTCGAGCGTCTTCGCCAGTGCCGGGTTGTCGTGCAAGTACTGCTTGGCCTTCTCGCGGCCCTGTCCCAGCTTTTCTTCGCCGTATGTGAACCACGCACCGCTCTTGTCGATGACACCGCACGCCGAACCCAGGTCGACGATGTCGCCCAAGAGGCTGATGCCTTCGCCGTACACGATGTCGAACTCGGCGGTCCGGAACGGCGGCGCCACCTTGTTCTTCACGACCTTGACCTTGGTCCGGTTGCCGATGATCTCTTCGCCTTCCTTGAGGTTGGCGATACGCCGGATGTCGAGCCGCACCGAGCTGTAGAACTTGAGGGCATTGCCACCGGTCGTGGTCTCGGGATTGCCGAAGAGCACGCCGATCTTCATACGGATCTGGTTGATGAACACCACACAGGTATTCGTCTTGTTGACGATACCGGCCAGCTTGCGCAACGCCTGCGACATGAGGCGCGCCTGCAAGCCCATGTGGGAGTCACCCATTTCGCCTTCGATTTCGGCGCGCGGCACCAGCGCCGCCACCGAGTCGATGACGATGACGTCGATGGCGCCACTGCGCACCAGCACTTCGACGATATCGAGCGCTTGCTCACCGGTGTCGGGCTGCGACACCAGCAGGTTGTCGGCATCGACACCCAGCTTGCGCGAGTACACGACATCGAACGCGTGCTCGGCGTCGATGAAGGCGGCGATGCCGCCCAAGCGCTGCGCGTTGGCGATGATGGCCTGTGCGAGCGTCGTCTTGCCCGAACCTTCGGGCCCGAAAATCTCGATGACGCGGCCGCGCGGCACGCCGCCGACGCCGAGCGCGACATCGAGCGCCAAGCTGCCGGACGGAATGACTTCGACGGTCGCAAACTGATTCGACTCGCCGAGGCGCATGATCGAGCCGTCACCAAATTGCTTCTTGATTTGGGCGACAGCCAAATCGGCCTTGTTGCGGAGGTCGTTCTTTGGGTCGGTCTTGGGCGCTGCCTGGGACTGCTTCATGGTCGCGATTCTCCTTCAGAGAACACACTTCATCCATGCTCCCTCTAAGGAGGGAGCTCACTGCCCGCCTCTTCGTGACGTCGAGCGTGGCTTCGGCCGCACCCGTAAGCGGCTGCCGGAATCGCGCGTCAACCCCTTGCGCGCGACCGGCATCGAGCCAGGTATGCGGTCGCAGGGTAGCATGGGAGAGGGCGCCCTGCAATCCACGCCGCAGGCCCGCGCTGGCAGGCCGCCGCGCGCGCCCAAGCGCTTGTTTTCTTGCGACTTGCCATCTCAGGTCCGGGCCCGGCCCGCCGCCACCGGCGTGGCTCTTCGCACCCCCGGAGTCCGAATTCCCGCTTTCCCAACGGCATTGTCACGGACTCGTCCTCGGGTGCACTCTCCGTTACAATGCGCGAGCGCTCGGTCAACCGTGCGCATCGCTGCTTCGCCGTGAAACCGAATCCGGGAGATCTGCATGTCCAACGAGTGCATCTTCTGCAAGATCGCCGCCGAGCAGATCCCGAGCCGCAAGGTGTATGCGGACGACGACGTCTTCGCATTCGAGGACATCAATCCGCAGGCACCGCTGCACGTCCTGGTGATTCCACGCCGTCACATCCGCACCCTGAACGATCTCCTCGACACCGATGACGAGTTGATCGGCCGCATGCATCGCGCCGCCGCACATGTGGCGCGCGATCGTGGTGTCGCCCAGAGCGGTTACCGCATCGTCTCGAACTGCAACAGCCACGCCGGCCAGAGTGTGTGGCACATCCACCTGCACGTCCTCGGGGGCCGCCCGCTGCACTGGCCACCGGGCTGAACCACCGATCGATGCAGTGGCAGAAGACGTGCCCGGCGGGGCTTGGGCCGCACGCCCGGAATTTCGGTGCCCCACGGCAGTACCAACATCCACGGCAATGACACGCCACCGTCCAGCTCATGGACAGCGGGCACGGCTGCTGGTGGCCGCGAGGGACTACGGCCGCGGCCGCAGGATGGGCAGGTATGCGCTCCACGGTCCGACGTCGCCCTCGTACTGGCGCGCGAGGACGCGGGCAATTTGTGCCACGTGATTCAGGTCGTGCACGACCCAGGTCGCGAGCAGTTGGCCGAGCGTTACGGATCCAAGTGCGGGATGCATGCCGCGGCGGGCGAGCGTTGCTGGGTCCGTGGGAAGCGCTGCGAGGGCGGAGAGGCTCGCGGTTCGCAGGGCCGTAAAATGATCGAGGAGTGCCGCAATCGTCCAGCCGTCGTAGCGGCCGCGTTGCGCGAAGCGATCGAAGGGTTCGAAAGGGAGGCTTTCGCCGTGTTCGAGAATGCGACGGGCGCGGGGGAGCCAGTCGGTTTCTTCGCCGTGAATGAGATGGCCGACGACGTCGCGGGGGCTGAAGGTGTCGGGGCCTTCGTTGGCGTCGAGGCAGGCGTCGGGGAGGGCGGAGAGCCAGGTGCGGAGGAGATGGGGCGTGCGGGTGAGGATGGGGATGGCGGTTGCGAGTTCAAAGGGCATGGGGGGGCTCCGGGGGGCGCTGCGCTATGGTTTTTTGCGTGAGGTGGGCGATTTACGCCGCGAAGAGACGCCGCGAACCTGCGGCGGTTTTTGACGCGGCGTGACTGGAGTCCACCGGTCTCCATCTCTTCGGTCGTACTTCTCCATCACGCGTTCGAAGGCTTGGCCGAGGTCGATGCCGAGCGAATTGCACAGGCACACGAGCACGAAAATGATGTCGGCGACTTCGAGCGCGATCTCGCCCGGCGCTTCGGTCGCCTTCTTCGGCTTGTGGCCGTACGAATGATTGAGTTCGCGCGCCAGCTCGCCCACTTCCTCGGTAAGACGCGCCAGCATCGACAACGGCGGCCAGTAGCCCTCCTCGAATTGGCTGATCCAGGCGTCGACGCGCTTCTGCAGGTCGGCGAGCGTCGCGTGTTCGTGGATGGAATGCTGGCGGCTCATGCTGGATCTCCGACCGGCAAACCGTTCAGATGACGGCGCACGAGATCGAGTGCGAGTTGGCTCGCCACTTGGCGGTTCAACTCACGGTCGGCGAAGAGCTGCAAACGTCGCGTCCAGCAGCCATCGAGCGCATCGAGCGCCAAGTACACGAGGCCCACCGGCTTTTCAGGCGTCCCGCCGTCGGGCCCCGCAATGCCTGTGACCGCGACCGCGATATCGCTCCCAGCCCGTGACCGCGCACCGCGCGCCATGGCGGCGGCGCAGGGCGCGCTCACCGCGCCGTGCTCGCGCAGCACCGCTTCGGGGACATCGATCCACTGCTGCTTCGCCTCGTTGGCGTACGTCACGAAGCCGCCAATGAAACAGGCACTCGCCCCGGCGGCGGTCGTGAACCGTGCGCCCACGAGTCCACCAGTGCACGACTCCGCGACCGCCAGCGTCATGCGGCGTGCAACGAGTGTGTGCTGCACCACTTCGGCGAGAGTTTCCGCAGCGATTTCTGTGTAGCACGTCGGACCGAGAGTCGTCCGCAACGCGCTCTGCAGCGCTTCCCAACGCGGGTCCGCGACACCCACGCGCCGCACCTTGACATCAACGCCGCCCCAGCCGGGATAGAAGGCCCATTCGGCGTCCGGATGCTCGGCCATGACAGGTGCAATCCGTTCCGCCACCTCCGACTCCGGCACGCCAACGGTTCGAAACGCGGCGAAACAACCGGCCGCCGGCGCGAGTGTGGATTGCAGATGTGGCAACACCGTGTCATGAAACATGGCGCGCATCTCCGCCGGCACGCCCGGCAACAGAAACACGTCGCGCCCGTCGCGGCTGAAATGCACCCCGGGCGCGCTGCCGACCGGATTCGGAATCTTGCGGGCGCCGCGCGGCATCATGGCTTGCTTGACGTTGATCTCCGGCATCGGCCGGCCGCGCCGCGCGAACCGCGCCCGGATGTCCTCAAGAATCGCGGCGTCGAGTTCGAGCGGCAGAGCGAAGTACTCCGCGACGACTTCCTTGGTGCGATCGTCCACCGTCGGTCCGAGGCCACCGGTCACGACGACGGCCCGGGCCCGCGCCAACGCTTCACCGAGCGCGGCGGCAATGTCGGGCGCTGCGTCCCCCACCACCGTAACACGCCGCAGCGCAAGTCCAAGCGCGAACAGTTCGCGCGCCACGAATCCAGAGTTCGTGTCTTGCGTCGTGCCCATCAGCAGTTCGTCGCCCACTGCCAATACTTCGATGCTCACGCGTTCGCCTCCCCGGCTGGCGCATTGTAGCATTCGACCGCTCGCTCGCCCGTGCCAGATCTGGTCCGAGCAAGCGTCTGGCATCTCGAGACCAACGTGGCTATGCTCGTGAAACGCTCCACCCGTGACGAGCCCCTACCGCTACAGGGGAACCCGGGTCCTCGATTGAGGTGCCGTATGCGTTGGCTCGCTTTGGCGCTCATGTGTTCGGTTGAACTCGTGCAATCTCAGGTTGCCGCCGACCAGTCCGTGCTTCCCGTCCGTACAATCGGCCCAACCGTCGGATTCCGGTCAGACTCGAAGGGGAACGGTAGCCCTGGTACTACGTGGGTGGATTCACTGCAGCTGGTCACCCAGGTCTATTCGGCCGTGAATCAGGCCGTCGCGTTCGGCGACACGGACCACGACGGGCACAACGAGATCATCATGGCGGTGAATCTCGGTCCTACTTTCAACTATCGCATTCTTGAGGAACAAGGGAACAACACGTACGTCGAAGTATTTGCTGGCCCCTACATCGACCCCTCCGCGGCGGGCGATGTCGACAGAGACGGCAAGGCCGATATTGTCGCGCAGGCTGGAAATCGGCTCGTTGTCTACGAGTCCCCGAGCCCTTCAACGCACCCGTCTGTTCTCGCATGGCAGTCGCCGCCATTGACCAACATCCTTGGCGGCCCCACCATCGCGGACACCGACGGCGACGGTTGGCTCGAGATCATCCACTCGATCAACACCTTCGGTACCTCCCGGCTCGTGATCTATGAGAACACCGGCGACAACACGTACTCTCAGGTGTACTACCAACTCGAAAGCCCCCAGGATGCCGGCCCGAGGGTCATCGCGGACCTGGACGGTGACGGCCGGTTGGAGATCGCCCACTGCGGCACGTATGGCTACGTTCACATCTACGAGTCGCCCGCGAACAATGTGTGGCAGCAAACTTTTTTCGACTCTACCGGCCTGGACAACGCCTATGCCGTAGCCGGTGGCGTCGACACGGACGGCAACGGGAAGCCGGAAATCTTCGTGACAGGCGACTCCCAGGAAGTTCCCGGCGAACGACGCACGTTCGTGTACGAGGCCGTTGGCGACAACTCCTTCGCGCGGGTTGCTGTGCTCCGGTACTACGACGCGCACCGCGGTGGTGCCTTTAGCTGTGTTGCGAATCTCGACGGGATCGGCCGGGATGAGTTGGTTCTTGCTGTGTACCCCGATCTCCCAACGCTGCTCATCTACCGGGCGGTCGCACCTGGGCAGTGGGTCATCGCATCAACCTTCGTCAACCCTGACCCTGATGGCGGCGGGATTCCCATGGCCTTCGACGCCAATGGCAACGGCCGCGATGAGATTTTCTGGGTTGGCAGCGGCAATGCGAATTTCGGCACCACATGGGTTCTCGAACACACGCCGGTTTCTCCGACCGACCTTCCGCTTGACCTCGGCCCTACCCAAGAGCGACTTTTCGCGTTTCCAAATCCCTGCCGTACGAAAGCCAGCCTTGTTTTCGGCAAACGCGGGCGTACGCTGGGCGCCACGCTGGCCACGTTCGACGCGTCCGGCCGATTCATCGCTCGCACTCCAGTGCGCGGCGATCGCCCGGACTGGTCGCCCGCCCAATTACAACCTGGTGTTTATTTTCTGCGCCTAGGAGCCTGTCCGAGTAATCCCCGATTTCAGGGTAGACAGACCGGCTGAATTGCGGTTTTTATGCAGCATGTCGAAAACCTTCCGCCCCTGGAACATCGAGCAGGTCATGCTGCTCCCACCCTCGGTCCGAGACT
>JANLSU010000016.1:0-32332 GCA_031362565.1 bacterium
CCGCGAGCCGTACGGAGTCCCCGACCACCGTAACGGCTCGCGACGCAGCCAACTCGAGACGCAAAAGCCCCAGAGACCGCAGTCCCTCGTCGGCACCCTGCACCACGACATCGCCGAAGCGCGTCCGTTGCAGAGCGACGAGGTCGGTCAAACGTTCCGGCGCGATCCAGAGTCCGCCAGCTTGGAGGGTGGGGTTCCGCGGGAGGCCCTCCAGCCGGCGGGAAATTTCGAAGAGTTGACGAACCCGAGGTTCATCTTGATAGGCACGGCGCAAGCGCGGCGAGCGATCGAGTGCTTGCCACACATCACCGGTGCCCTCGGTTCGCAGGTCTTCGAGCAACGTGTCCAACGTGCCACGCTCGAATTCCAAACCATCGGCCACCGCACGCAGGATGCCGCGCGTCGAGAACAAGGGACGATGCGCAGCGCGTGCCGCGCGCTCGGGTCCGAAGTGCCGCAAGATGTCACGGACCAGTGCGTCGCGGTGCCGGTGTGCAACATCGAACTCGAAGGCGGGAATCCCACGCCGCTGCCGCGACAAGAAGCGATCGAACTCGAGTCCGTGGGCCAACGGATCGATCTCGGTGATTCCAGCGGTGTAACACACAAGGCTGCCCGCCGCGGCGCCGCGCCCTGGCCCGAGGGGGATCCCCGCAGACCGAGCCCGCCGCACAACGTCCTGCACGATGAGAAGACCGCTTGCCAGCTCTGTCTCCTCGATGACCGCAAGCTCGTGGGTGAGACGGTTTCGGACCGCGACGGGCAGGTCGTCGGCACACATTCCAAAGAGCCGTGTCGCGCCGCGTTCGGTTTCGCGGCGCAGTTCATCCAAGGCCCCACGTCCGGATGCGGAAGCGCCGCGGAATGGCTGCACACGACCGAGATCCATGTCGACTTGGCAGAGTTCGGCAACGACGTTGGTATTGTCCAACGCCTCCGGCAGGTCGCGGAACAGAGTCCGCATCTCGACGTCGCTGCGAAGCGGCGCGGCACTGCCTCCTGCAGAGCCGTCGCTTCGGCCGCCCAGCCGCCGCAACACCGCATAGGCTTCGGCATCGTCGGCTTCCAGGTAGCGCACGTCACAAATTCCGACGAGTGGAACGTTGAGGGTGCGGGCCAGATGGACGAGGCCGCGCTCCACTTCCGGATCACTCGCGCCACCACGTTGAACGCGAATGAAATAGCCATCGGCGCCGAAGCGGTTGCGCAACCACTTCGCCATGCTGATGGCACCCGCTTCCCCGTGGGCCGCGAGTGCACGCGTCACGGGCCCGTCGAGCCCGCCATCCAAGGCCACGACACCGGCCGCGAACTCCTCGAGATCCTGAAACCCGACGCGGGGCTCGGCGTTTCCCTGCACGCCGGGCAAGATCTCGAGGTGGGCGCGGCTGGTGAGCCGCAACAAGTTGCGCAACCCGGTTTCGTTGCGCGCCAACAGTTGAAGGGCAGCAAAACCGCCGTCCCAAGGGGCGCGCGCCGGAATGTCGGGTTGGACGTGAACAGTCACGCCGAGCAGCGGCCGCACGCCCGCCGCCCGTGCCGCTATAAAGAAGGGCACGAGCCCGTGGGTCGCATTGAGATCGGCGATGCCAACCGCCGGCAGACGCAAGTCCCGAGCGCGTTCGACCAAAGGTTCGACGCGACACATCCCGTCCAGGAAGCCGTATTCGGTGCGCACGCCAAGTGGGACGTAGACCACGGTGCTCTCCTAGTTTGGGTCGTTCCCGCTGTGCCCGCCGGTGTCAGTCTCAGCGTCTTCCCGCCTCGACCCTGATCACTCTGGCTTGGCCTGCAGGTGGGCGGCCCCGGGTTGAACTCGACGTCAGCAATGGGCTGACAGACGAATAGTAGGGAACGGACGTTTAGGTGTCAACGGTTGTCGGGTGTTCAGTTTACGGACCGTTGATTGTAAAGAGGTTAAGTCGCAACCGACTGCCGCCGGGTGGCGGTCACCGGTCCCGAGGTCCGGTGCCGGGGGCGAAAACTCGAAGCAGAATTTCAGCCCCGGACGCGCCGCGCCTGCAGGCTGGGCGCTCGGTTCCGGCCTTTGGGCGGCCGGCGAGTCAGACCGGTCGCAGCACGAAGCGATGCACGCGGATGCCCACGAACGGCGTCATTTCTTCCGACAGCGCCCGCACCCGGAGCGCCTTCCGCAGCGCCCCCTTGGGGTCGATCGCTTCGGGACGGCATTCGAAGTACCAGAGCACGCCACCGGCCGGTGCGAAGGCTTGGACATAGCGCGTCGCCGCATCGAGGTCCGCAAATGCGGCGGCCGGCGGATGCACCGGCCTGGCGCCCAGGTCGCGGTAGTAGCTGCGCATCGCAAGCGTCAGCGAGATCTGCACGACTGGATCCTCGGGCCCCGCGTGGGTCGCGACATAGTGCACGGCGCCTCGGGCATCGTCGCGTCCGTAGCGCGGCATGAACAAATAGTTCGCACACGACCACAGGCTTGCCACGCATGCCGCCGCGACCGCGACCGCCCGCAGGCGCCGCGGCAACACCTGCCATCCCGCCACTACCATCAACAGGAAGGCCGGCACGGCGACCGACAAGTACCGCACGTTGTAGGGCTTGACGTTGGTCGCCGCCAACCACACCGTCCAACCGCACGTCACGAGCGCCGGCACCAGCAACAGTCCCCGCCCGCGCCGTTCGCGCCACAGGCCGGCGGCAAACGGCACCCCGAACCCCAGCAACACGAGAAGGAGCGCCGGCATCGACCGCGGCGCGGCCGCCGCCGCCGGATTCAGACGCAGCTCCTCTAATGTAGGACCGAGGCTGTACCCCGCGGCGAAGGCAAACGCCGTGTACGGCAACGCCAGCGGATGCAGGGTCGTCGCGCCGCGCAGCGGTTCCTTGGAGCCGAAATCGGATTCGACCCCCACCAGGCGCTCCGGATGCACCTGGTGTTTGATTTGCCAGGCGTACGGCACGAGCGTAAACGCCAGAACGGCATGCGCGACACACCAGATGACGAGAGCGCGACGATTGCGCCGCACGACCCACAGACCCCACGCCCCCAAACCAATCGTGAAGAAGAGCCCATTCAGATTGCTGAGGATGCCGGCCAGTTCCGCCAGCACGACGACTACCCCACGTCCGACCGACTGCCGCTGCATGAAACGCCACGCCGCCAGCAGTGTCAGGATCGCGAACAAAATGCTGCAGGAGTAATTGCGGCACTCCTGCGAGTAATAGAGCGCGAACGGCGAGACCGTGAGCAAGGCCGCGGCACCCAGCCCCGCCCGCTCGCCCCACAGAGCGCGTCCCAGGAGTCCGATCGCCGGCACCGCCAGCGCCCCCGCCAGGACCGAAGGAAAGCGCAAACTCGCTTCGCTCTCGGACACCCGGCTCGCGAGCCAAATCGCCACCGCATGTAGCGGTCCGTGAATATCACCCAGGAGCGTTCCGAAACCGAACTTGTCGATCTCACCGATCCAGGCATAGGACAGGACTTCGTCGATCCAAAAACTCTGGGCGCCGAGCCGCACGCACCGCAGCACGAATGCGACAATCGACAAGGCCAGCAGTCCGTAAACGAAACGCCGCGCCGCGGCCGTTGAAACTGCCGGGCGCGACGCGTCGACGTTGAGTTCCACCTGTGACATGCGCACGATGCTCCGAGGCTTGAATCCCACCTCGAACATACAGGAAGCCCGGGACTGGATTCCAACCCTTCTCCCAAAGGGTACCCACGCGCGGATCCAAGATCCGCTTTCGATGCACCGTCACCGCTGGTACCCTCGGCCGTTCATCGCGCCTTCGACGCGAACCAAGCTTGGGCAAGAACAGCCAGATCCGGAATTGCCATGAGCCCGCTCCACGCCCTGTTGCTGACGCTCGCCGCATTCGTGGGCGGCATGCTGAACTCGATCGCCGGCGGCGGCACGTTGGTGTCCTTTCCGGCTCTCCTCTGGCATGGGATCGCACCCATCGAAGCCAATGCGACAAATGCTCTGGCACTCTGGCCGGGCTCGCTCAGCAGCGCCTGGGGTTATCGCGCCGAGGTTCGAAGTGCCGGCCGGCGCTACCTGCTGCTGATCATCCCGAGCCTGGTGGGCGCGTTGTTGGGAGCGATGCTCTTGCGGCGGACTCCGGCGCCGGTCTTTGCGCGCCTCGTGCCGTTCCTGGTGTTGTTCGCAACACTGTTATTTGCGCTGCAGAACCCGCTGCAAAGTTGGCTGCGCCGCCACCCGTGGCGGACGCGCCGCAGCGTGCCACGTGCCGCGACGCCTGGCGATGGGCCGGTGGGCGGGCTCGCCGGTGCATTGTGTTTTCAATTCGCCGCAGCGGCGTACGGCGGCTACTTCGGCGCTGGAATGGGCATCGTCATGCTGGCGAACTTGGCGCTCATCGGCCTGACGGATATCCATCAGATGAACGGCCTGAAGAGTGTCTACGGCTTCGTGATCAACTTCGTCGCCGCCCTCTACTTCATCCACGCCGGCCTCGTGCATTGGCCCGAAGCACTGGTGATGATGGTGGGCGCTCTCGCCGGCGGCTACGCAAGCGCCGGCGTCGCCAGGCGCCTGGGGCGCGAGTTCGCGCGCCGGGCCGTAGTGGTGATCGGGCTGGTCTTCACGATTGCGCTGTTGGTGCGGCGGTGATTTTCGAGCCACCCGGCGCGGCCCCCTGGCTACAACCCATTTGACTTCCGTCGCACGCCAGAGCAAGATTTGTGCAGGGAGTCCCATGCGTCGTTTACTGTCGATCCTACCCCTCGTTCTGGGCTTGCCGTTGCGCGCGCTGGCCACGCCGGTGGAATGTCCGGGATGTGTGCTGGGCCTTTTTGCGGATTCCGCCATGACTCGCACTCAAGTCGAGGCCTCCGGTGAGTCGGTGCCCATCTATCTCGGCATCCGCTATGGAGCAGGCGCCGCGCAAGATCTGACCGGGATCGAATTCAGTATTGCCAACCTCGATTCGTTTCTGGTGCAAGTCACGCCGTTCCCTCCCTTGGCAATCGTCATCGGCACTCCGGCGGCGCCAGCTCCGATCGACACGCTGTACCACACCGGCGGCATGAATGTCGCGTGGTCGGAGTGTTTGCGCGGCGACCGGCCGCTGTTGAAGCTCGTCTTGCGGCCGCGCGGCGTGTGGCCACCGGCAACGGTCTTGCGCGTCAAACGCCGGTACCCGGCCACGGTGGATCGGGCCACCACGCCGATCTTGACGCGCTGTGACGAGCCTTTTTACACCGCCGAGGCATTGCAGGGCGGGCGCCTCTTGCTTGGGCCGGGCGGAACGCCGCAGTGCTCGGTGACAACACCTCGGTTCGATTTCGGGCCGGTCGCTGAGGGAGCCACGCCAACAATTCCCGTCACGGTCACGAATACCGGCGGTGGTCTCCTGGAGGGCGTTGCCACGATCGCCGGTCAGGACTTCACCCTGGATCCAGCCGATCACGGTTTTATCCTGGCACACGCCGAGTCCAAGGTGTTCACAGTGCGCTTCACACCGTCCGCGCCGGGACCTCGGTCGTGCAACGTGTCATTCGCTGCCGGTTGCGACCCGCTGGTGTTCACCGGGCATTTGGTCGACGTCATACCGATCGCCGCGCTCTATGCAGGCGCAGATTCGCTGGTCGGTCATTTCGTGACGATCGAAGGCCAGGTGACGATCCCCAGCAACCCGGCGAATTCGGTCACGGAAGCATGGGTTCAGGATGCGAGTGGACGAGGCCTGCGTGCCGTTTTGGGGCTGGTCGGCCGCAGCGAATGCGCCGGACACGACCGGATCGTGCACTTGGGTGGAGTGTTCGAGCGTACGACCTATGGGTTCCAGGTGTCACACGTTACCAACGCCCGCGTTTTGAGTTCGCTCAACCCGGAAGTTTCGCCGTTGCGCATCTCGATCGCGGAAGCTGCACGGCCGGATCACATCAGCACCTACGTCGAATTGATTGGCACCGTGTCCCTCGTTCCATCCGGCGTCGCGATCACGGACAGCACCGGCACGCTACGGGTCGGGCCCATCTTGGGAGCCATCGCCGGCCTCACGGCGATCGTCCGCGCGGTACCCGAAATCGACGCCGCGGGCCCCTTCTTGCACCTGTACGATTATGTCGAAACCTATGGCTGCGAGCTCCGTTCCGTGTGGGGCACCAGGGATGCCACCGTGCTCGGGGATTCCGCCGAGGCCAGTGTGCGGATCGGCTACAACCCGGAGCCGTTCAGTTCCTGGCGCGTTCGGGTGACGTTCGATCCGCGAATCGTACGCCTGCTGAGCGTCAGAGTGGCGCCACTCCTGGCAGGATGGGCGCACTTCGCGGTCGAATCCAGGACCGATAGTTCCGTGGTGATTTCGGCATCGAATCCGGTGCCACTTCCCAGGCACACCTACTCGGACCTGACGCTTCTGAAGTTTCAGGTCATCGGCTGCACGCCACTGGGCACGAACCTCGGCATCACCCTACTCGATGGGGATCTCGAGGGAGTGACGACATGTGATGGTGCCGTGTTCTGTTGGAACTGTCGTCCGACCGGCGACGTGAATGGGGACCTGGCGCTCACACCCGGAGATGCCCGCTGCACATTGCTCACCTTCTTGGGTGGAGGCACCGTGGCACCGGAGTGCGATGTCGCGGGCTTTTGCGAAGTCACGACCGGAGACGTCAATTGTGACTTCCACACGACACCCTCCGACGCCCTCGAGATCTTCGAGCGTTGGCTTGCAGGCGAGGCGCCGCGTGCCAAGTGTGCGACAAAAGCCGGCGATGCGCCGCTCGGAGCGGAGCCCGGAATCGCTGCCCCGATTCGCAGTCCCGGCAGCTTCCGTTTGGATGTGTCGAATGGGCGCGAAGAAGGCAACGGCGAATTCGCGCTCGGGCTTGAACGCCTGGCCCCCGCGGGCCCGGCCGCGGTCGGTGTAGAGATTCGATTCGATTCGGCACGACTGCAGTTCCTGGGTCTGCGCAAAGAACCAGCGGGCAACCAATGGAACGCGCTGGAGGTCGGATCCCCGGGTATTGGCCGCGTCCGGATCGGCGGATTCGACGCGCGCCAGGCAACGGCAGCGAGTCCGCAGACCGATCCCATCGCCCTCCTGCTCGCGCGCCTCGTGTTCCGTGGTGATCGGCACGGGCTGGAAGCGGCGCAAGTCGAGTGGCTCGATGAAACAGCGCCCGACCTTATCGCGTCCGACCACATCAGGTTGGGCATTCCAAGGCCGAATCCCATCGTGTCGGGGTCCGTCGTGCTGGATTTCGCGCTGCCAGTTGCCCAGACCGTCGTGGCCACGGTTCTGGACGTGCGCGGACGTCGAGTCAAGACCTTGGGCAACGGCATTCTGGCACCAGGCCAGCATGCAGTGCATTGGGACTGCACCGATGCGCAATCGCAACGCGTCGCCGCGGGCTTGTACGTCATCGTCGTGCGAATCGGTTCGATCGTGCAGCGGCACAAAGTGATTGTCGTGAACTGAATGCCCTTGGTGCGGAGGCACCCCAGCACCACTACGGGGCGTGGTGCGTCGAACGCCGATCGGCGCGTCAGTGGCGGTACAACGCCTTCACGCGTCCCCAGTCCACGGCCGAGATTCCGACCAGCGGGCCACACGCTTCGCCGCATTCGGCGCTATTGATAATCGCGCGATAGCTGACCGGGAAGCGATCGATCTGCGTGATGCAGGCTTTCGGCACCGTGCAGTTTCGGCACGGCACGAAGTAGGCACACTCCGCCGCGATCGCTGCAGGATGTGTCGGTTCGACAGCCTTGAGTTCCAACGCGTGGATCCCAGTCAGGCCGTTCACGATGATCTTGCCCAAAACGATGTTCTCGTGGACAAACGGCTCGCCAAAACAGAATCCGTACAGGACGCGGACACCGGCACCGTCCAACGTTGCGGCATTATCCACGGGTTGCCCTTCCGACGACTGACTGTCCTCAGAGGGCACCCAAGTGAACGTCGCGCCCGGAGCGGGCGGTGAGACTTCAATTCGAAAGGACGCGCCGCGGATTCCCCAACGAACGTGCGTGTCCGGTTGGGCACTGACGATCAGGCGCGTACCATCCGGGGTCGGAAAGCAACAGACACCCGGCCGGCCTTCCGGGTAGAAGACAATTTGTCCGCTCGGAAAACTGACTGGCGCCAGCACACTGACGACCGCCGTGCAACTGCTGGCCGTCACAATGTCATCCGTCAGCCGTGCGAGGCCAAGTGAGGCACTTGCACCGTCGCGTTGTGAACGGAGCCGGAGTGTGACAAGCAAAGCCTCCGTACCGTCCATTGGAGATGGAGTCACGTTATAACCCCCGACGCGAATCGTCTGATTGCGAAGCTCTGTACCTTCAACGTGCGTCCATCCGGCTAGCAAGGGCCCCGGGATGATGTCGACGAGCGAAAATTGATCCTGCGACCCCGAGAGATCGAACCCGAAGGCCGCCAGCGTTCCGGTCCCGGTAATGGTGATCGGAACCTCGAAGATCGGGTTCGTCGCAAGATCGACACACTGCGGCTGGAGGCATAGGCGCGGTGGCGACAAAGGCTCAGCGACGACGTTTGAAGCCGCCAGAGGACTACAACAAGCAATGAGAAACATGCCGCGCGGAAGCCGCATCGGCGCCTCCAATCCGGGCGCGCGAATTCCAATGCGACAGGCTTCGAAAGCGGTTCGCGCGCTTCCTACCCATTGTATCCCCAGACTTCCGGCAAGGGAAGTCTGCAGTCCAGAAAACTCGGTCCAACCCACGGCGTCAGTCGTGCCGCAGCGCGCGCACCGGATCGATGCACGCGGCGCGCGATGCGGGATAGAGCCCGGCCAGGACGGCGATCAGCGTGCCGAAGGCGATCGCCGCGAGTGCGACCCAGGGAGGCAGATAGAACATCTCCCTCGCGGGAATGTCCTGCCGCACCATCCCGTCGTCATCTTCGGCACCGAGTGCTCTCCAAGTCGACGCCGTCCAACGCGCGGATTTCCTGCCCGCCCAGGTGATAGATCCGTGTAAGTTTCTCGGTGCGCAGCATGGTGCATCATGCTGCCACGGGCGCATCAGGCGCAATTGCGGGAGGAATTCCCTTGGTGGCGGCGAACACGAAGACGATTCACTATCGCGAGCAGCGGCCGGACGACCTGCTTCGCCCGTCCATCGAGTGCATCTGGATGGTGTGGGACGCCAAACGCCACGCCGCGCGCGCCCCGGAACACGTCATTCCGGATGCCTGCCCGGAGATCATCGTGCACTTGGGAGACCCCTTCGCGCGCCGCAGCGGGCAGCGCTGGAAGCAACAGCCGGCGGCGTTTCTCGCCGGCACATTGACGGCGCCTTGGACGCTGCGCGCCGGGCCCACGCTCTGCACCCTTGGGATTCGATTTCGACCGGGTGGTCTGACGTCGATCTGGCCGTTCGACATGGCGCTCGCGACCGACCGCGAAGTCGCCCTCTCGGCGGTCACCGGCATGCACCAGGCGCGTGATCTCGTGCAACGGTTACGCGCCGCGCGCGGCCAGGCCGGGTGCTTTCGCGCTGCCGCCGGATGGCTGATCGAGCAACGCGCCGCCGCACCCGCCACCCGACCGACGATTGCCCGCGCCGCCGTGCAACACATTCTGCAAAGCCGCGGCCAAGGCCGCATCGAGACCATGGCCGCCGACTTGGGCACCGGGCGGCGGCGCCTCGAGCGCGCCTTCGCACGCCACCTCGGCATTCGTCCCAAGCTGTTCGCGCGCATCGTGCGGTTGAATGCCGTCCTGGCAACGTTGGGAACGGTGGAACGCCAGAGCCTGGTGCAGATCGCGCTCGCGGCCGGCTACTTCGACCAAGCCCATTTGGCGCGCGACTTTCAAGCGGTCGTGCAACGCACAGCACGCACCGACCGCACCTTGGACGGCGACATGGCGCACCACTTCACGCGGCCCGAGCGGCTCCTCGCACTCCTGGCCGGTGAATGATGGCGTGTCGCATTTGTCCAATCCCCAGCCCACGGGTATCCTGCAGAGTAGGATTCGAGCCCCGATCCGGGCGTTCTTGAACCAGGACTTCGACCGGCCACAACACGCCGGCCGGTTACCAGGGAGAATGATCCATGCGTCAACGCACCCGGTGGTTGCTCGGCCTCGGCTTGAGCGCCGGCCTCAGCCTCGCCGCAGCCCTGCCCTGCCGTTCGAACCCGAAGCTCGGCGGTTGCGCCGACCTTGCTTGGCTCGAAGGTTCATGGTCCGGCGCCAAGAACGGCGTGCAGATGGAAGAACACTGGACCTCGGCAGCCGGCGACGGCCTCGTCGGAATGCACAAGGACGTCAAGGACGGCCGCATGGTGTCGGTCGAGTTTTTCCGGATTGGACCGAACTCCGCCGGCATCCCGACGTATTTCGCGAGTCCGAACGCCGCGCCGCCGACACCATTCGCAGCGATCGAATTCGGCGCCAAACGTGTCGTCTTCGAAAACCTCGCCCACGACTTCCCACAGCGCGTGTTGTACTGGCTGGGTGCCGATGGCGCGCTGCACGCACGAATCGAAGGCACTCTGAACGGCGCAATGCAATCGGAAGAGTGGTCCTGGAGCCGGGACAAGGCGCATTGAACGCGCTTACGACGCGTCGCCGGCCGCGAGGGTCTCCAATTCAACCCACCGCGCATAGGTTTTCTGGAGTGCAGTTTCAACCGTCGCGAGTTGTTGCTTCGTGCGCGCGACCTCGTCCGCCCGGGTCGTGTAAAAGCTGGGGGTCGCCATCAGCGCGAAGAGATGCTGCTTTTCGGCCTCGAGCTTTTCGATCTTCGCCGGCAGAGTGTCGAGCTCGCGCTGGTCCTTGAAGGTGACACGCGGCGCGCGCGGCGCGCGGCGGGCCGGTTTTGCCTTGGCGGGCTTCGCCGCAGTCGGCGGTTCGAGCGCCTTCTTCTGGCGCAGCCAGTCTTCGTAGCCGCCGGCGTACTCGCGCCACTCGCCGGCACCTTCCCAGACGAGCGTCGAAGTCACGACGTTGTCGAGGAACGAGCGGTCGTGCGACACGACCAGCAACGAACCTTGAAACTCGAGCAGCAGGTCTTCCAAGAGTTCGAGCGTTTCCAAGTCGAGATCGTTGGTCGGTTCGTCGAGAACCAGGACATTGCAAGGCCGGGAGAGAATTTTGGCCAACTGCAGCCGCTTCCGCTCGCCACCGGACAGTTTGACGACCGGCCCCTGAATTTGCTCCGGCGTGAAGAGGAAGTCGCGCAGGTAACCGACCACATGGCGCTCGCCCCCCCCCACCGAGATCATCTCGCGGCCATCGGCGACATTCTCGATCACGGTCTTGGTCTCATCGAGCACGTCGTGCAGTTGTTCGAAGTGCGCCACTTCGAGCTTGGTGCCGACCGTCACCGCGCCCTGCTGGGGCTCGAGGTCGCCCAGGAGCAAACGGATGAGCGTCGTCTTGCCGCAGCCGTTCGGGCCGAGAATTCCGATCCGATCGCCGCGCATGATGCTGCCGGTCGCGCCGCGGACGATCGGCGTGCTGCCATACGCATAGCCGAGGTCTTTGTAGCGCAGCACGATCCGCCCGGATTTTTCCGTGTCCTGCAGTTGCGCCTTGACTCGTCCGGCTTCGTCGCGCCGCGCACCGCGCTCGGCGCGCAGTGACTCGAGCGCCCGGACGCGGCCTTCGTTGCGAGTGCGCCGCGCCTTGATCCCGCGCCGCAACCACGCTTCCTCCTGCGCCAGTTTCTTGTCGAAGACCCGGTCCTGCTCCACCGTGGCGCGCAACTCGTCTTCCCGCCGTTCGAGATAGACGTCGTAGTTGCAGCGATAACTGCGGATCACACCGCGGTCCAAGTCGAGGATGCGAGTCGCCAAGTTGCGAAGAAAGCTCCGGTCGTGGGTGACGAAAATCAGTGTGCCGCGCCAATGCTGCAGCGCGTCCTCGAGGTGGCGAATGGCATCGATGTCGAGATGATTCGTCGGTTCATCCAGGATCAAAAGATCTGGATTGCGCACCAAGGCCGCCGCCAGCAACACGCGGCGCTTGGAACCCGCCGAAAGGGTCTCGATCGCCGCGTCGAGATCCAGCGCCAGGTCGCCCGCCGCCTGATCGATGCGCGTTTCGATTTCCCATGCCGCATCGCTCCGGGTGGCACCGCAAACGTCGTGCAGGTAATCCCGCACGGTGCCGGCGAGATCGAGCGGCACATCTTGCTGCAAGCTCGCGACGCGCAGTCCCGGTTGCCGGGCCACGTCACCGGAGTCCGGTGCGAGACTGCCGTCCAGAATCTTGAGCAAGGTCGACTTGCCCGCACCGTTGCGGCCCAGAAGCCCGAGCCGTTCGCCGGGCTCGATCTGCAGATTCACGGCGTCCAAGAGCGCCGGCCCCGCGAACGTGAGGCTGACGTTGTTCAGTCCCAGCAACGCCATGATTCACACATCTCCGCGTTTCGAGCCTTGGAGCCGGCCGGTATTCCACCACAGGGTTGCGACCAGCACGCCGCCGGCGATCGAGCCGACGAGCGACATGGCGAGATCGCCGAGCGTGTCACGATACGCGGTTCCCAACTCGTTCGGGTTGTTGCGAATGAACGCCGCATACTCGGCCAATTCCCAAAGGATATGCGTTACGGCACCGAATCCGACCGTCAGCGCTGCGACATCGAACCGGCGCAGGTGCCGTTGTTCGCGAATCATCAAACCAAACGCCGTCACCCAGGGCACCCAGGTGACGAAGTGCATGACATCATCCCACCACTCGATCGTGTCATAGAGATTGAGCGCGTTGCCTGCCGTATCGATCGTAAACGGCAACGCCACGAGCAGGTCGATGAGATGCGGATAGGGCATGGGCGTGCCGCGCCGCCGCCATCCCAACCACCAGACGAGCGGCACCAGCCAAATGCCCGCGGGGTAGGACGCGAGACGCGTGCCGATGCCCTTGCCTTGGTACTGGGGCAAGTGCGGAAACACCACGGCATGCAGCAGAAGCAGCCCCAAAGCCACCTTGATGGCGACATTCAGGCGCGCCAGAGCGGATCGCATCGGATCGTGGCCACTTTCTTCGGCGGAGACGCGAAGGCCGCCCGACGCGGCGCCGAGCGGCCTCGCCGCATCGAATGGTGGGCCGCCCGGGACTCGAACCCGGCACCACCTGCTTAAAAGGCAGATGCTCTAACCTGATGAGCTAGCGGCCCAATTTGAGAGTGAAATTACCGTCTGAGCGTCACCCG
This sequence comes from bacterium, assembly GCA_031362565.1. Lineage (GTDB taxonomy): Bacteria > Krumholzibacteriota > Krumholzibacteriia > JANLSU01. The sequence continues at coordinate 13,131 of JANLSU010000016.1, forward strand.
GGTCAAGCGCCCGGCTCGCCGTGTGGCGCGACGCGAAAAGTGCTATCACGATCGGCGCCCACGGATACGATCGCCACCGGCACACCGGTGCGCGCCTCCAGAAATTCGATGTAACGCCGCGCCGCCGTGGGCAACGCCGCGAGCGACCGGCAGTCGCGCGTCGAGCGCTGCCAACCTTCGAAATCCACATACAGCGGCCGGCACCGGGCCTGCAGGGCGGTATCGGACGGCATGCGATCGATGCGCCGTCCGTCCAGCTCGTACGCGTCCGCGACCCGAATCGAGTCGAATTCGTCCAGGACGTCGAGCTTGGTGAGTGCCAACTCGGTGAAGCCATTCACCGCGGCAGCGCGCCGCAGCGCCGGCACATCGAACCAGCCACAACGCCGCGCGCGCCCGGTCGTGACCCCGAACTCGCCGCCCGTCGTGCGCAAGCGCTCGCCGGTCGCATCCTCGAGTTCGGTCGGGAACGGACCATTCCCAACCCGCGTTGCATAGGCTTTGGTGACGCCGATGACACGCTCGACCGCCTGCGGCGGCAGGCCGCAGCCGGCGAGAGCCCCAGCGCTGGTGCACGAGCTGGACGTCACATACGGATAGCTGCCGTGGTCGAGATCGAGCAATGCACCCTGTGCACCCTCGAGCACGATGCGTTGTCCCGCCTTCCACAGGTCGTGAACGAGTTCGGCGGTGTCGCAGAGCAGAGGCGCAATTTGCTCCCGGCAAGCCACGAGTTCGTCGCATGCGGCTTGTACGTCGAGCGCGGCGTGTGGTGCAAGCTCGGCGCGCTTGGCCTCGAGCGTCGCGGTGAGAAGTTGGCGCAATTCGCCGGCGGAGCGCTGAAAGACGTTCATTTGCAACCCATGGCGCGCCGCCTTGTCGGCGTACGCCGGCCCGATGCCGCGCCCGGTCGTCCCGACAGCCGCAGCGCCGCGCCGCACCTCTTCAGCGCGATCTTGCAAACGATGCGCCGGCAGCACGACATGTGCCGCCGAGCTGACGCGAAGACGCGACCGCAATTCGAGGCCGGTGGCTTCGAGCGCCTGGATTTCTTCGAGCAGTGCAAGCGGGTCGATGACCATGCCGTTGCCGAGCACGATGACGCATTCAGGATGGCGCACGCCCGACGGCACGAGGTGCAGCGCCAGCTTCTGCCCACCCTGAACGAGCGTATGGCCGGCATTCGCTCCGCCTTGGCAGCGGACCACGGCGCGCGCGCCGGCGGCTACGTAGTCGACGATCTTGCCTTTGCCCTCGTCGCCCCACTGGGCGCCCAGCACCACGTCACAGGGAATGGCCTTGCCTCCTCACACACACAGCAAATTTCGCCGCCGCCGCTCAAGGTTCCGCGGTGCTCGACGTCGAGTCGTTGTCGACGGAAATCAACGGAAGAGAGTCTTGAGAGCCGACCACGCCTGCGGCGTCAGCTCCAGTGTGCAGTCCGACTGGCCGGGGTTCGAACGCTCCTCTGTGACGCCGGTATCGGTGCGCCCGTCGCCGTCTTCGTCACCCAGTTCGAACCCGTTCGTGCAGATGTCGCTGTCGGAGCGCAACTGCGCGATGGTGCGATCCCACTTGGAACCATTGTTCTGAAAAGCGACACCGAAGACATTCAGCGACGGATTGGTGCTGGTCGGTGCCGGCACGACATGGCAATTGAGGCAGGCGAATCGCCCCGCAACGGGCAGCTTTTGCATCAACGCCGTCGTCGCGCCAACCGACGTGGCGGCGCCGACGATCCCAAGCACCACAATCAATCGCAATTTACTCTGCATCGTGCCTCGCACTTCGTGCGTCCGCGGGGCCGGCGCTCGGAAGCGCCACAAGCCCGCTTCTTCAAGTCTAGGCTCACGGGCCGGTGGGGTCAACGTCCCCGGCCGCCCGTCCGTCCAGCACGCATGCCCCAGGACAGCCGATCGTTCCCCAGGCTGCCGCCGGCCGCCTGGAGGCCCCCCACGGAACTGCAATCACCGCGCCCGCTTAGAGCCGGATGAGGCGAATCCAATGGAAAAAGGGCTCGCGCCCGAGTTCCTCGACGAGCCGGGGCGGCGGCTCGGCGTCCAGGCTGAGCGTCGAAAGGGCCCGGGCGCCGTCCCGGGAACTGCCGTTGTTCATCTTGTTGATGTTGCCGCCCTGTGCGCCGACGATCGTCCCCATGCGCCCGATGACCCCGGGCACGTTGTCGGAGAGCGTCACCAACATCCAGCCGCGCGGCACGACCTCGAGCGGGAAATCGTCGATGCGCACGATGTGTCCGGTGTGTTTGCCGAACTGCGTGCCGGCGATCTCGTGCGCGTCGCCGCTCGACTCGACGCGCACCCGGATGAGACTCGTGAAGTCGTCGCGTTCGTCGGCGTGCGCCACCGTCACTTCGAGACCGCGTTCGCGGGCTCGCGCCCGGGCGTTCACCGCGCTGACACTCGCACCTTCCAGTGCGACACCCAAGAGTCCTTTCAAAACCGAGGTGACCAGCATTTCGACGTCGCCCTTGAAGCGTTCGCCGTGGAAATGCACCGCGACGCGCTCCGGCGGGCCGGAAAGAATCTGCGCCGCCATCGAACCCATCTTCTCGCAGATGTCCACATAGCCGCCGAGCAAGGCATACGTTTCACCACTCACCGCATGGGCGTTCGCCGCATGCAGCACAACGCCATTGACCAGGAACTCGGCAACCTGGCGCGCGATGGCGGTGCCGACATTGCGTTGCGCTTCCTCGGTCGATCCTCCCAAGTGCGGTGTCGTGATGATCTGTTCGTAGCGCGTCACCCGGCCGCCCGTCGGCGGTTCGGTTTCGAACACGTCGAGGGCCGCTCCGGCCACCTGGCCGGCGTCGATGGCATCGCAAAGCGCCTCTTCATCGATGATGCCGCCGCGCGCGCAGTTGACCAGCCGGACGCCGGGGCGCAATAGACCGAACTCGCGCTTGCCGATCAAATGCAGCGTCTTGGGCGTCAGCGGCGTGTGCACCGTGATGAAGTCCGAGTTGCGGAGCAAGTCATCGAGCTCGACGAGTTCGATGCTGGCATCCCGCAGCGTTTCGGGCGTCACGAACGGATCGAACGCCAGCACCTTCATGCCGAAGGCCACGGCGCGTTGGGCGATCACGGCGCCGATCCGCCCGAGCCCGACGATACCGAGCGTCTTGCCATACACCTCGACGCCTTGGAACTTGGTGCGCTCCCACTTGCCGTCCTTCACCGAACGATCGGCGGCCGGGATACGGCGCGCCAGCGCCATGAGCATCGAAAACGTGTGTTCGGCGGTCGAGATGGAATTGGCGCCCGGGGTGTTCATGACGACGATGCCGCGCCGCGTCGCGGCTTCGACGTCGACGTTGTCGAGGCCGGCACCCGCACGGCCGACGACCTTGAGGCGTGGTGCGCCGTCGATCAATGCCGCGGTAATCTCATTGTTGCTGCGAATAATGACTGCATCGGCTTGCGGCAGGGCGCCCGCCAGTTCGTCTTGCGACAAGTCACCGGGCGCATCGATCTCGAGGGCCGGGTAGTCGCGCAGGACGGCGAGCATTTCCGGCGCCGCCTTCGTCGGGATGAGGACTCGAAATCGCCTTTCGCTCATGGCGTCACACTCACAAGTCCGCGAAGCGCGCCAGCACCGGTGCGGCTGCATCCGTCGCCACACCCGGTGCGACCGGCATCCCGTGGGCCCGCAGCGTCGCCTCGAAGGCCGCCAGGAAGAGGGTGATGTCGGCGGCGTCGAAAGCCCCCAGGTGGCCGACCCGCAGCATCTTGCCGGAGAGGTGATCTTGCCCGCCCGCGAGTTTGATACCGTACCGCTTGAACATCGAGCCGCGCACCGCGTCGGCGCCGACGTTCTCCGGAATAAGGATGGCGGTCACCGCATTGCTCGGGTGTTCCGCCAGCATTTGCAGGCCCAGCGCTCGCGTTCCAGCGCGCACCGCGTCGCCGAGAATCTGATGCCGCGCCCAAACCTTTTCGAGGCCCTCCGTCAAGATGCGCTCGCAGGCCTTCTCGAGCCCCATGACCAAGCTAATCGCCGGTGTCCAAGGGGACTGGCCCTGCGGCGCCGTCTTGAGCGCGCGCCCCAGATCGAAGTAGAAACGCGGCGTGGGATTGTTCTCGAGCCGCGCCCGCGCCGCGGCCGAGAGCGACAGGAACGCCAGTCCCGGCGGCAGCATGAACGCCTTCTGGCTGCCCGAAATGACGCAATCGACGCCCCACGCCTTGGTCTCGACGCGGTGCGCACCTAGCGACGTGATGGCATCGACGACGAGCAACGCATCCAGCTCATGCGCCACCTTGGCGATGGCCTCCAGATCGGCAAGCGCTGCAGTCGAGGTTTCGGAGTGCGTGACGAAGATCGACCGCGCCCCATGGCCGCGCGCTTCGCGCCGCAGTTGCTCGGGGGCGGGCGACGTCCCCCACTCGTTCTTGAGAACCCGCACGTCACGGCCGTACGTCTGCAACAGCTTGCCCCACCGTTCGCCGAACTTGCCGCCGTCGATGGCCAGGCTCTTTTCGTTCGGCAGCGTCAGATTGACGACGGCAGCTTCCATGGCACCGGTGCCGCTTGCGGTCAACAGTACGACCGGATCGTCGGTGCGATAGATCTGCTGCAGGAGTTCGCCGGTGCGGCGCATGATGGCTTGAAATTCCGGCGTGCGATGGTGCGGCATGGGTGCCGCCATGGCGAGCGACAGTTCCGGCGGCACGGGCGTCGGTCCCGGTGTGAACAAACGCGTCTGCATGATCCTCCACAACCGGCCGAGCAGGGCGCACGACTCGCCGGGGTCACGATTCCTTGGTGGTTGCGAGCGCGTGCTCCATCCAATCGAGGAGTGCGTCGCGGCCTTCACCGGTTTGGCTCGAATACGGCACGACGGGCTGCGTTCCCGGCAGTTCGAGACACGCCACGATCCGCTGGATCGCCGGCTTACGCTCACTCTGCCGGAGCTTGTCCATCTTGGTCGGAACCAGGCAAAACGGCAGCCGTTCGGTGCGCAGCCACTCTACCATCTCGCAGTCGTCGCGAGAAGGCGCGTGCCGCGCGTCGACCAACTGCACCAGTCCCACGAGTTGCTCGCGAGTGCGCAGGTATTCCTGCATCATCTTGCGCCAATCGCCGCGCACCGCGTCGGGGGCGCGCGCGTAGCCGTAGCCCGGCAGGTCGACGACGTGGAACCGGTCGTTGACCAAGAAGTAATTCAAGCGCTGTGTCTTGCCCGGTGTCGACGACACGCGCGCCATCGTCCGCCGCCCCAGCAGATTGTTGAGCAGCGACGACTTGCCGACATTGGAGCGGCCCGAGAGCGCGATCTCGGTGCGCCGCCCCGGCGGGCACTCCTTTGGATTGCCGGCGCTCGTCACGAACGCCACCGTGTCGATCTTCAAAACCGCCTGCACCTTTCGACTCGGACCGGCACCGCAAGGGGTGAGCGCGACTGCCGCGAGCGGGCCCGCCACTGTACCAGGTCGCGGCGGCGTACCTGGCGGGGGCGGGGGCGGCGCCGCTCCGAGGCATCATAAGGGTGGCCTTGATTCCAGACGTTCCGATCGCGTAGCCTCAGACGCATCGCACGCACCGCCTGCCGCCACGCGCCCTCACGTGTGGCGTGGCCGGTTGACCGGCGTTTCTGCGGTTCGGCTTGTTCAGACGGGCTCCCCAGCCCCGCGCTACTGGTCATTCATCGAGGAGCGACACCATGCATCTCATCCGCCCCCGGGCGCCGCTGACCGCAATCCTGTGCGCGGGACTGCTCGCCGGCGCACCGGGTTCGCCGCAGGCCGGCACGGGCACTGAACTCGCCATCGAGGCCAACGCCCGCTTCTCGAGCCCGACGTCGTCGACGCCGATCGTCGTGTCCCCCGGCGACCGGTTCGTCTGGGTGGTGAATCCCGACCTCGACACCGTGACGCAACTCGAAATCACCGTCACCGGATTGGTCGAACGGCACACCGTCAACGTCGGCGACGAGCCGACCAATCTCGCGATCACGCCCGACGGCAAGTTCGTCTACGTCGCCAACACCGCGAGCGGCACCGTCTCGGTCATACGCACGAAGGATCACCGCGTCGTGGACCTCATTCGCGTCGGCACCGAACCCTGCGGGCTCGCCTTCACGCCGAACGGCAAGAAGCTGTACGTGGCCAACGCCCGTTCGAACGACGTGTCGGTCATCGACCCCGACGAGAACGAGGTCGTGCGCACGATCAAAGACGTCGGACCCGAACCGCGTGGCCTGGCGATCACCAACGACGGCGATCGCAAAGACAACGACGAGAAACTCTACGTCACCCAGTTCTTGGCCACGGATCGCCTTGGCGTGCTCATTGGCCGCGATGATTACAAAGAAGGACGCGTGACGGTGATCGACGTCGGCAACGACCGGGTGCAAGGCGTCGTGGTCTTGAATCCGCTCGCCGACACCGGTTTCAAGTCGAACGGCTCGGCGCTCGAACGCGTCGCGGCCACCAACCCGGCGACCTTCACGGTCCAAACCGGCGCCTTCCCCAACATGCTGAACTCGATCGCCATCAAGGGCGGCCGCGCCTATGTACCGAACACCGCCGCATCCGCCGACGGTCCGGTGCGTTTCAACGTCAACGTGCAGGCCTTCTTGTCGGTTCTCGATACCCAGTCGGATACCGAGGGGACTGCCGGCGGCGTGACCCAGACCTTCAACATGAACCGCGGCGTCAACTTTGAACCCGCTGGGCCGGATCGGCTGTTTTTCGCGATGCCCTGGCACTTGGCATTCGCGCACGGTTCCAACGCCGGGTACGTCGTCATTGCGGCCAGCAACCTCGTGGTCAAGGTGGATCTCGACGCCGATGGCACGCCCACCATCCACACGCCGTCGGGCCCCGGAGCGCCCGGTGCCGTGGTGCGGATTGGCGTCGGCCAGAACCCGCGCGGCATCGCCATCGACTCGCGCGACCAGCGCGCCTATGTGGCAAACGAAGTGTCGCGCGACGTGTCGGTGATCGATCTCGCAACGAATACGGTGCTGGCAACCGTGGCGTCGGCCCCGCTGCCGGCTGCCGGCAGTGACGCCGCGCGCTTGCTCATCGGCAAGGCACTCTTCAACACATCGACCGGAGTGAATCTCCCGGCGCTCGGCGATTTGGGCGTAACCCCGCTCCGCATGTCGAACGACGGCTGGAGTGCATGCGCCGCCTGCCATCCGAACGGTCTCACGGATGGCGTGGTGTGGATTTTCGGCGCCGGCCCGCGCCGCACCGTGCCGCTCAATGGCACCTTCAATCCGCACGATCCGGCCGATCAGAAGATCCTCAATTATTCAGCGATCTTCGACGAAGTGCAGGACTTCGAGAACAACATCCGTGGCGTCTCGGGCGGCCTGGGACTCATCACCCTCGCGGACGGAACGACGCCCGACCCGACGCTCAACGCATTCGCGCTCGCCAACACCGGGCGGAGTGCCCGGCTCGATCTGCTCGCCGACTATGTGGCGCGCGGCATTCGGACGCCGCTTTCGCCGCTCACCGCCGGCGACCGCGACGTCAAGAGCGGCCGGCGCCAGTTCGAACGCGCCAACTGCGCCGCCTGCCACGGTGGCGGCGGCTGGTCGGCTAGCCGGCGCAACTACACTCCGGCACCGGATCCAGCCCTCATCGTCGGCGGACAGGTCATCGGCTTCTTGCGGCCGGTCGGAACCTTCGACGCCACGGCAACGAACGAGATCCGCCAGAATGGCGCGGCGCCACTCGGTGCCGCCGGCTTCAACCCGCCGTCGCTGCTCGGCGCCCACGGTCTGGGTCCGGTGCTGCACAACGGTTCAGCGTTGACCATCGAGGACGTCTTGGAGAATGTCACGCACCGCAGTGCGGGCACGGGCGGCGTCGACAAACTGGCGCGGCTGCGCGACCGTGAGCGCCTGGCGGCATTCGTGCGTTCTATCGACGCCAACACCACGCCGTTCCCGATCACCGCGCTGTTGACGGCCGCGCAGGCCAAGGCCACGGCCGACGAAGGCGACGACGACGAAATCGAGTCGGGTGCCGTACGCCTGCGGCTCGACCCGTTCGCCAATCCGGTGCGTGGGACGGCGACGGTCGGCTTCGAGATGGGCCGTGCGGGCCGTGCCGAAGTCACGGTCTACGACGTACGCGGCGCCCGCGTCATACGGCTCGCGAACGAGGTCCGTCCAGCCGGACGTCACGCTCTGACCTGGGACGGCCGGATGGCCAACGGCGAGCCCGCTGCGGCCGGACTGTATTTCGTCCGCGTTCACACCGCAGATGCGAGCCGGGTTCGCAAGCTGGTGCTGACGCACTAGCCCAAGGCCGCCGCAATCGCCCGGCCCGCCGCTCGAGCGGCACACGAGGCCCACCGACCGCATCGGTGGGCCTCGTTTTTATCGCGCTGCCGCGCCGGGCCGCGCCGGATGCGTTGACACACCCCGCACCAGGCCGCTACGATGCGAACCGTGGTTCAATTATCGAACAGCCGTTCGAAACCGAACGGTGTGGAACGCACCGCGCGCCGGCGCCATGCGCGGCGCCTCGAGATCTTGAGCGCCGCGGCGCGCGCCTTTCGAAGCCGTGGCTTCGCCGCGACCGGCATGCGCGAGATCGCTGCCGTCGCCGATCTTTCGCCCGCCAACCTGTATCACTATTTCCACGGCAAGCACGAGTTGCTGTATTTCTGCCAGGAGGCGTCGCTCGAACTGCTGCTGGGAGCGCTGCGTGCGGCGCGCGATTCCAAAGCGCCGGCGGCAACGCAACTGCGCGCCGTGATCGAGGCACACGTGCGCTGCGTCTTGGGTGAGATGGAAGGCGCGACCGCGCACCTCGAAGTCGAGGATCTGCCGCCCGGACTCAAGCGCCGGATCGTCGCCAAGCGTGATCTCTACGAGCGCGGTATCCGACGGATTGTCGCCCGAGGCGTCGCCTCGGGTGAGTTCGTGGCCTGCGACGTCAAGCTCGTCACCCAGGCGATTCTCGGAGCCGTCAACTGGACCGCCCGCTGGTTCCGTCCGGAAGGGACGCGCTCACCGGACGAGGTCGGATCTGCATTCGCAATCTACTTGGTGCGCGGGCTCACCGCCGCACCGGCGCCATCGCGACGCAACGGGAGGCAACGCACATGACGATCCCGAATGAGTCGAAGAAGTCGGCTCACATTACGTTCCAGTTGAACGGCGAGACCACCGAGGCGTCGTTCGCGCCGTACAAGACGCTGCTCGAGGTCCTGCGGGAGGACCTCGCCCTCACCGGCACCAAGCACGGCTGCGAATTGGGCGAATGCGGCGCCTGCGCCGTGCTGGTGGACGGCGAGCCCGTCTTGTCGTGCCTGGTCCTGGGACTCGAGTGCGAAGGGCGCGAAGTTCTGACCGTGGAAGGCATGGCAGAGGCCACCGACCTCCATCCGCTGCAAACCGCGTTTGCGGACTTGGGGGGCGCGCAGTGCGGCTATTGCACGCCCGCCTTTCTCCTGACCGCCAAGGCGCTCCTCGACCGCAATCCCAACCCGTCGCGCGACGAGATTCGCGACGCGCTGTCGGGGGCACTCTGCCGCTGTACGGGGTATCTGCAGATTTTCGATGCCGTCGAATCGGCGATCGTGGCGATCGCGGCTCCCGGCGGCAACGGCTCTACACCTGGAGGCCGGCGATGAGCGAGCGCCCGCACAACGTCATCGGGGTGCCGCGCCGGCGCGTCGACGCGCGCGCCAAGGTCACCGGCCAGACGCGGTTCGCGGACGACATCGCGTTGCCCCGCATGCTCTACTGCAAGCTCCTGCGCTCGCCGCATCCGCATGCGCGCATCGTCCGCATCGACACGGCGCGCGCCGCGGCCCACCCGGGTGTGCATCTCGTTCTCACCGGCAAGGACCTGCCGATCGAATACGGCATCTTGCCCGTCAGCCAGGACGAACAGGCGCTCTGCGTCGACAAGGTGCGGTTCGTCGGTGATCCCATAGCTGCCGTCATCGCGCGCGAAGAACTTATCGCCTTCGAAGCGCTCGACCTCATCGACGTCGAGTACGAACCGCTCGCGACCATCGCCGACCCCTCGGATGCGCTCCAAGACGGCCTCGACCGCATCCATGAGTACGGCGAGGAAGGTAACGTGCACAAGCGCGTCGCCTTCGCATTCGGCGACACCGAAGAGGGTTTCGCGGCCGCCGACCACATCTTCGAAGACACGTTCTTCTACGAGGGCAATACGCATCTCCCCATCGAACAGCATGCATCGATCGCCGCCGTCGATCCGGACGGCAAGGTGTGTATTTGGTCGAGCACCCAAACGCCGCATTACCTGCACCGGGCATTGGCGAAAGTGCTCGAAATGTCGCCGGCGCACATCCGCGTCATTGCGACCCCGAACGGCGGCGGCTTCGGCGGCAAGAGCGATCCATTCAACCATGAGATCGTGGTCGCCAAGGCCGCCCTGGTGCTCGGCCGGCCGGTGAAGATCTGCTTGAACCGCGAAGAGGTGTTCTATTGCCATCGTGGCCGCCACCCGGTTCTCATGCAGTTCAAGACCGGCGTCAAGAAGGACGGCACGATCACCGCCATGCACCTCAAGACGCTTATCGACGGTGGCGCGTACGGTTCCTATGGGGTCGCGAGCACCTTCTATACGGGGGCGCTGCAGACCGTCACCTACAAGGTGCCGCAGTACCGCTTCGAGGGTTGCCGCGTGTTCACCAACAAGCCGCCCTGCGGCCCCAAACGCGGCCATGGCACAGTACAACCGCGCTTCGGGCAAGAGATTCAGCTCGACAAGATCGCCGAACGCCTCGCCATCGACCCGGCCGAGCTGCGCTTGCGTATCGTCGAATCCCCGAATGCCGTCACCGCCAACTACATGCGGCTCGGCACCATCGGCCTCGCCGAATGCGTCCGCCGCGTCGTCGCCCGTTCGCAATGGGCGGAGAAGTTCCGGAAATTGCCGGAGGGCCGCGGCGTCGGCATCGCGTGCTCGGCGTATCTCTCGGGCGCCGGGCTGCCCATCTATTGGAACGCCATGCCGCACTCGGGCGTGCAAATCAAGCTCGACCGCGGCGGCGGTGTGACGGTGTTCTGCGGCGCGACGGAAATCGGCCAGGGTTCGGACGACGTGCTCGTCGCCTGCGTGGCCGAAGTGCTCGGCATCGAGCCTTTTGACATTCGTGCGGTGACCGGCGATACGGATCTCACGCCGGTCGACCTCGGTTCGTATTCGAGCCGCGTCACACTCATGATGGGCAATGCGGCGATCCAGGCCGCGGAACGCGCCCGGGAGTTGCTGGCCGATGCCGTGGCGGCGCATCTCGAAGTGCCGAAGGGCCGGCTGGTGTTCGCCGCCCGGCGCGTCTTCGACAGCGAAGACCCGGATCGCGGCATCACGTTCCGCGAGGCCGTGTGCTTGGCGGAAGCCAAGTTCGGCACCCTGGGAACCGTCGGTTCCTACACGCCGCCGCGCTCCCCGGCGCTCTACAAAGGTGGCGGCGTTGGACCTTCGCCGACCTACTCGTATTCCGCGGCAGTCGTCGAGGTCGAGGTGGATCCGTCGACCGGCTGGATCGTCGTGCCGCGGGTGTGGATCGCGCACGACATCGGCCGGGCACTCAATCCAACCTTGGTGCGCGGCCAAGTCGAGGGCGGCGTGTACATGGGGCTTGGCGAAGCGCTCATGGAAGCACAGGTGTTCCGCCGCCTGCCGGCGAAGCTCTCGAACGCGCTCGTCCACAAGAACCCGTCGATGCTCGAGTACAAGAGCCCGACCGCACTCGACATGCCCGAGGTGTTCACCGACTTGATCGAGGACCCCGATCCGCGCGGGCCGTTCGGTGCCAAGGAAGTCGGCCAGGGGCCGCTCTTACCGATCATGCCGGCGGTCGCGAATGCGGTGTACGACGCGATCGGCGTCCGCATCGACGAAGTGCCCATCACACCGGAAAAGATCGTCAAGGCGCTCGAGGCCAAAAAAGCCGGGCGTCCGGCGCGCTATGGGCCGGCGGGCTTCCCCACCGTGCAATGGCCGGAGGCACTCCGCGTGCCGCCGCCGTGGGAAGGCGGCGACGGCCATGCGGTCAACGATCCGCCGCGCCCGCGCAGCGACAAGAAGGTCAAGGTGATCCACACATGATGCGGCTGCCCTTGTTCCGTTACGAAGCACCGCGCTCCATCGAAGCGGCGGCGCGCATTCTCGCCGCCGAAGGACCGCAAGCCATGCTGCTCGCGGGCGGCACCGATCTGCTGCCCAACATGAAACGCCGCCAACAGACCCCGGCGGTCGTCGTCGGGCTCCGGCAGGTGGCCGGTTTTTCCGCCTTCGGCACGACCGGCAAACCTGCGAATGGTGACGGTGTCATAACGTTGGGCGCCGGCATGACGCTCACCCAGATCGGGCGCGACCCGCGCCTCGCGACCTGGGCGCCGGCTCTCTGGGAAGCGGCGATGCAGATTGCGACCCCGCATCTGCGCAATACGGCGACCCTCGGCGGCAATCTCTGTCTCGACACCCGCTGCAACTACTACGACCAGAACTACGAATGGCGCAAAGCCATCGACTTCTGCATGAAGAAAGACGGCAAGACATGCTGGGTCGCGACCAGTAGCCCGCGTTGCCTTGCCGTCTCGTCCACCGACACGGCGCCAGCGCTCATCGCGCTCGGTGCCCAGGTGCGGCTCGTGTCGAGCGCCGGCGAGCGCCGGATCACGTTGGCCGATCTCTACAACAACGACGGGATGCAGTATCTCACCCGGCGGCCCGACGAAATCTTAACCGAGGTCAGTGTCGAGGTGCGGGCCGGTTGGAAGAGCACCTACTGGAAGCTTAGGCGGCGTGGCTCGTTCGATTTCCCGGTGCTGTCGGTGGCCGCCGCGGCGCGCTTCGAAGGCAGCGGCAAGAACGCGCGCGTTGCCGAGGCGCGCATCGTGCTGGGATCCGTCGCCTCGCGGCCGCTGATTGCGACCGACGCCGCGGCATCGCTGGCCGGCAAGGCGCTCGACGATGCAACGATCGCCGCCGCCGCGACGTTGGCGGCCAATATTGCCAAGCCGATGGACAATACCGATTTCGTCCTCGGCTGGCGTAAGCGGGTCACGGCCGACTTCGTGACCTACGCGCTCCGTCATCTGCGCGGTGACGATCAGCGTCCGGTGCGCGAGCGCTTCACCCACCACGGACTCCTCGCCATTGGGGTCAAGGCATGAAGGTGCGGCGCGCGCCATGAAACTCGGTGCCTGTCTGCTGGCCGCCGGTGCCAGCGAACGCATGGGCCGGTCGAAGGCCCTGTTACCGTTCGAAGGACGCACCTTTCTCGCCGCCGCGCTCGAAATGTTTCGGGCCGCCGGAGTCGAGACGCGCTTCGTTGTCGGCCGCGCCACGCCGGCGCCCGAATTGGCGGCGATGGCCGGTATTTGTGCCGCGAACGGGGCGCGGCTCCTCGTGAATCCTGAACCGGAACGCGGCATGCTATCGTCGTTGCACGTGTGCTTGAACGCGATGCAGAGCGGCGATGCGCCGGCATTGGCAGGACTGTTCGTGCTCCCGGTCGATTGTCCGGGAGTGCGCCCCGGGACGCTTGCGGCGCTCGCGGCGGCATTCCGAACCTCGGGCGCGCCGGTCGTCGTGCCGCGCTTCGGCCTGCGGCGCGGCCATCCGGTGCTGTTCGCGGCGGCACTCTTCGAGGAACTCGCGGCTGCCCCACTCGACCAGGGCGCGCGGGCCGTCGTCCGGGCGCACGCCGCGGACCGGCTCGAATTGCCGGTCGACGATCCAGCCGTACTCAACGATGTCGACACACCAGATGCAATCGCGAGGTTGCGTCGGGCACTGCCTCGGGACGCCACTCCCCCATCCCCACCTGCCAACCCATCGAGTAGCGCGCGTTGATTTCGCTCTGCGGATTGAAATGCAAGTGACCGCCGGCGTCACGCCAGCGATACGCGTCGATGCCGAAGGGCCCGAAGTAGCCGGCGGCGGCGAGGGCCGTGGCAACACGCTCAGCGGCAGCCCGCAGTCGATCTGCCTCGGGCGCGGTGATTTCACCCGGCACGAGCGCGCGGCTGCGTACCCAAGCGCCGCGGGCATCGCACTCCTGCACGGTCGGTGTTCCGAAATGCACGGCGCCGGTTGCATCGACATAACCATGTAAACCGAAGTCGCGCTCGCGCTCGACCCATGGTTCGACTTGCAGCCCGCCGTCCTGCTGCAACGCCGCCTCGATCCACCGCCACAGGCCCGCATCGCCGTCGACCGGTGACATGCGGCGCATGCCACGTCCACTGAATCCATGCGGGCGCTTGAGAACCCAAGGGCGCGGCGGGTGCCGGCCGAGGTGGGCGCGGACTTCGTTCAGACTGCGAACATACGCCGCAGCCTCCAAGGTCTGGCCCAGCGCGGCGCAAAAGCCACGGTGATTGACGTGCTGCAACACCGCGAGCGCTGGCGCATGCGGTACGAGCGCGCCCGCTGCCGCGAGGCGCGCCAGCGCCCGCGGCGTCGGGCACCACGCTTGCCCCATGGTGCCATTCGCTGCCGGAGCCGCCGTGGAATCGAGAATCACGTCACCCGCGGCAACGAGACCCCGCAAATGCGGCGTGAGCAAACGGCTGCGGCGTGCGACGGCAGCCGTCGGCGTGTAGCCGGCGGGATCCTGCAGTTCATCGTCGGCGTCCAGATTGAGCACCCAAGCGGTCGTCATGAGCTCGAGCTTGCGGCAAGGCGCGCCAAGAAGTCGCCACCCAATCCGGCGCGGACGCGGTCGATCTGGTTCATTTCGTCGCCGCGCATCACGATGGGCGAAAGCGGCGGCGGCAGATGCGCCCGCCAGGCGTCGAAATCGAGATCGCCCGTGAAACGCCGGAACCAATGGGCGGCAAAGCGGACATGGCGGATCTCTTCAGCGCCAACGGTTTCGACGATCACGGCACCGGCCACGTCACCGGCATCGCGAAACAGACGGGCGAAGCGTTCCGAGTGATCCAGATTGCCGCCCTCGAACCCGACGCCCATGACCGCCACGAAGTGCGCTGCCGTTGTCGCCGCCGGCACCCGGTCCCAGAACCAATCGCGCACCGTAAAGTCGCCGTAGGCGACGCCGCAGGTCCGCAGATAGTCGGCATAGAGCCGCATGTGGCGCATTTCCTCCCGGCAGATGGCCAGGAGGCCGCGGCGAAACGTCGCCGGTGTGTCGGGGAAGGCCAAAATGGCCCACGCCATGAGTTCGGCAGCCTGCAATTCGTGATGCACGAAGGTATGAACGATGCGCGCCCGCCCGAGCACATGCTGCAATGCGCCGGGCCCCGGAAACTTGCGGGCCTTGCGCGCGGCGCGCAGTGCCGCCGGCCGGCCGGGCCATGCGACACGGCGCACCGGCGGCTCTACTTCCCAACGCCGCGGCAGCGGCGGCGGCTCGAGCTTATGGCCGAGGTCCGTGGTCGCGATGTAGTCCCACAACCAGCGTTCGACGGTGTCTTGTGGTGGTGTTTCGAGCATGCCTGCATGGTAGCCGACTACAAGCGCCGGCGATACTCACGCCTTCTTCTGCAAGACCCACGTCGTCATGCAGCGCAGATCCTGGACGTTCGTCGTCTTGAGCGGGTCGAGCCATACCGCACCGAGCCGCTCCGCAGCCGCGTTCAGAAAGGCCGCATCCACCAGAAACCGGTCCGAGCCATCCGGCAACCCATACCATCGGCTATGGTGTTTGATCACCCGCGCCTCAAGGCCGATCGTCGAAGCCAACCGCGCAAAGAACACCCCACCCGGCCGCAGCACCCGCCACAGCTCATCGAACATCGCCGCAAAGTGTTCCTCATCTCGCGCAAAGTGCAGTAAGGCATTGCACAGAACCGCGTCAAAGCGCGCCGTGGCAAATGGCATGGACGCCACGTCTGCAACCGCGAAGTTTTGCGGCGACAAATGCGGCGCCAGCTCACGCGCCAGCCGCTGCACCGCGTCGATGGCGGCAGGGTCCGTGTCGACCCCAAACACCTCATAGCCATTGCGCAGAAAGTACGTCAAGTTGCGGCCACCCCCGCACCCCGCATCCAACAAACTGGCCCCCGGCGCAAAACGTCCGCGCAGCAACTGGTCGAACACATAGATATCAATACTGCCAAACTGGTCCCGCAGATTCATTCCAACCCCAATGTGATAGCCACCCGCTACGATACCACGCCCCCCAAACGTGGGTTTCAGGCCCGATTCCGATTCCGATTAGTCGCACGTCTTCGGAGGTGTGCGACCCCCCGACGGCTTGGTTAACGGGCTCGCGCATCTAATTTGCGCGCGAAGCGCGCGGCGCGGCCCGTTCTGTCTGAGCCGGCGGGGGGTCGCACGCCTCTGAAGACCCCCACGCTCCAGCAATTGGCCCGCTCCGCGTGGTTGGAGCGCGGGGTGCGAGCACGGAGATGCGAGTGCGACTACGAGTGCGGGGGGTGCCGGATCCGATCCGAATTCAGTGCGTGGTGCCGACCGGAGTCCGGCCGACCGGCGCGCGGCCCGTCGATTGGCGCTGTCCCGCGCGGGGCCGGACGCGGACGCGGCTGCGGGAAGAACTGCGAAACGCGACCTCGAGGACGTCGTCCATGTGTGCCACCGGGATGATCTCGAGCGCGTCGCGAACGAACGCCGGCAAATCTTGTAAGTCCTTGGCGTTGTCCTGCGGCACGAGCAGCGTTTTGACGCCGGCCCGCAATGCCGCAACCGCTTTCTCGTTCAGGCCGCCGATGGGCAGCGCCTTGCCGCGCAACGTGATCTCGCCGGTCATGGCGACCTGGCGATTCACCGGTTGGCCGCTGGCAAGAGACGCGATCGCGGTGGCGATCGCAAGGCCGGCACTGGGTCCGTCCTTGGGAATAGCGCCATCCGGCACGTGCACGTGCACGTCCATGCGATCGAAGACTTCCGGCTTGATGCCGAGCCGCCTGGCCACCGAGCGGACGTAGGACAGCGCCGCACGCGCCGATTCCTTCATGACGTCGCCCAACTGGCCGGTCAAAATGAGCTCGCCCTTGCCGGTCATCATGCTGACCTCGATCGGCAGGATCTCGCCGCCGGTCGACGTCCAAGCGAGCCCCGTGACGACCCCGACTTCGTCCGTGGCCGGTACTTCCTTGCCCAAATACAGCGGCGTCGAGAGATAGCGTCCGACGTCGCCGCCGTCGACACGCACGATGTCGACGCCAACGCGTTTTGCCTTGGCGCGACGGGTTTCGCCCGGGCGCCCGCGGCGCGGTGCCGCCGGCGCCGCGGCGATACTGCGCGCCACCTTGCGGCACAAGCGCCCGATCTCGCGTTCGAGCGCCCGCACTCCGGCCTCGCGCGTGTAGCCGCGCACGATGGTTTCGAGCGCCGTGTCGGTCAGCAGCAAGCGCCCCGCCGGAATGCCGCTCTCGCGCAGTTGCTTGTCGACCAGGTGCCGGCGGGCGATGGCGATCTTTTCATGCTCCAGATAACCCGGCAGCCCAATCAGCTCCATACGGTCGAGAAGTGCCGGCGGAATCGTGTGCGTGACGTTCGCAGTGGTAATGAACAACACGTTCGAAAGGTCGAACCCGACTTCCAAGTAGTGGTCGCTGAAGTTGGCGTTCTGTTCCGGATCGAGCGCCTCGAGCAAGGCAGCCGACGGATCGCCGCGAAAATCGCGCCCCAGCTTGTCGATTTCGTCGAGCAAGAAAACCGGATTGTTGCTGCCGCACCGCCGCAACGATTGCACGATGCGGCCGGGCATCGAGCCGATGTAGGTGCGCCGGTGGCCACGAATCTCCGCCTCGTCGTGCACCCCGCCCAGTGACAACCGGACGAACTTGCGGCCGAGCGTGTTGGCGATCGACCGGGCGAGCGACGTCTTCCCGACGCCCGGAGGTCCCACCAGGCACAGGATGGGGCCGCGGAACTCGTGGGTGAGTTTCGCCACCGCCAAGAACTCGAGGATCCGGTCCTTTACTTTTTCGAGGCCGTAGTGATCGGCGTCGAGGTGCTGCTGGGCGCGACCCAGGTCGAGCTTGTCGCGGGTGGCGCGCTTCCACGGCAGGCTGGACAGCGTCTCCAAATACGTGCGCACCACGGTGGCTTCCGGTGACAGCGGCGCCATGCGCGCCAACCGGTCGAGTTCCTTGAATGCCGTCTCTTGTGCTTCATCGCTCATCCGCGCCTTGTCGATGGCGGCACGCAAGTCATCGGTTTCGTTGCCGCCCGACTCCCCGTGTCCCAGTTCCTTGCGAATGGCTTTCAACTGCTCGTTCAGGTACAGCTCTTTCTGATTCTTCTTCACCTGGCTCTTGATCTCGCCATCGATCTTGCGCTCGATCTTGAGGATTTCGAGTTCCTCGGTGAGCACCTGGCCCAAGAGCCGGAAACGCGTCGCCAAATCGACGCTCTCCAGAATGCGCTGCTTGACGGTGACCTTGCTGATCACGTTGGCGGCGATGGTGTCCGAGAGCATGGAAGGAACCTCGATGCCGACGACCGACATCAGGACCTCGTCCGGCACGCGCTTGTTGATACGCACGTACTCGGAAAACTGGGTGGCGGCGCTGCGCTGCAGCGCTTCGACCTCGGGTGTACGGCCCTCGACATCGTCGAGCACCTGAATCTTGGCGCGCATCGCGTCGTCGTCGCCTTTGACGAGCCGCGACAGCCGCGCCCGCACGACACCCTGGATGAGCACCTTGAGGGTCCCGTCCGGAAGGCGCAGCAGCTGCAGCACCCGGCTCACGGTTCCCATGCGGAAAACGTCGTCGAGGCCTGGTTCGGCGACATCCGGAGCGCGCTGGGCGGTGACGAAGATGAGTTTGTCGCCGGCCATGGCGGTCTGCAGTGCGGCGACCGACGCCGGACGCCCCACGAGCAGCGGGATGATCATGTGCGGGAACACAACCACGTCCCGCAATGGCAGGTGTGGCAGCGTTTCGCCGATCTCGAGGTCGCCGTCTTCGCGGTGAATCGTTGCCATGCGCCCGGGCCATCCTCTCGTTGCGAAGAGGCCTTGCGCAAGAGACGTGCCCGGGTCCGAGCGGCGCGTCTGGGCTCCACACGCCGCCCGCAACCGCCGCCAGAGCAACGCAATCCGGGAAGTCGGGCCGGCGGCGCCGCGTGCCAATGCAAGAGGCGGCCGAAACGGCATAGGGGTGGATCGGGCTCGGCCGATCCATCCCCTGCCACACCACCCGGCATGCGGGTCCGCACCGGGCGGTTCGAGCGGTTGAGGTCACGCGGCGAGCCGGGGCAGCCCAAGCTCGTCGAAGATCGAGTTCG
>JANLSU010000058.1:0-133924 GCA_031362565.1 bacterium
AGGTGTGGGACCCCCGACCGCGAGTTAACGGGCTCGCGCATCCAATATGGCGCGCGAAGCGCGCGGCGCGGCCCGTTCTGTCTGAGTGGGCGGGGGTCCCACACCTCCGAAGACCCCCACGCTCAAGCAATACCTGCCGGCGGCGGGGGGGGAAGGGGAGTGTGTAGGGAAGGGAGCTTGCCGACGCTACTGCGTATACCCGCGGCGCTCCGCAATCTCGCGGAAGAACCGGTCGAAGAGTACTTTCCACTCGTCGGTGCCGTAGGCGATCTCGCGCTTGTAGGAATCGATGCGCGCCGTCGCTTCGTTGGCGATCTCGTCCTCGATGCGGAAGTCCTCGAGCAACACGCGCTCGAGTCCGGCGCGCAACCGCGCCTCCGGCATCTTGAAATCGATGAGGTCGTCGTCCAGCAGGCGGTCGAGACAACGGCCGGCGATGTGGGCGATTTTTTCTTCGGAGAGCTTCACGTCGGCTCCGTCACAGCACCAGGCCGCGCTCGCGCGCCAACTGTTGGCGCACCTTCTTGCGCATGATCCACGAGTCGACTCCTTCGGACCGCATCCGGGACTCGTTTTGCTCGAGGATCTTGTCGACATCCTCGTCGAGCTTGCGCTCGATTTCGCGTTCGCCCTGGAACTCGGCGATGATCGCATCGCGCACCGCATCATGCGCCGCGAGCAGCTCGACATCGGGCTGCTGTGCCAGCCACTGAACGAGCTTGCCGGCAAGCGATTCGATCTTGCGGTCGGAGAATCTCATGGCCGCAGGATACGCGGTATGCGGCGCTTCCGTCAACGAAGCGGGGCGTTGCTGGTCCGTAGGTGCTCCGCTAGACTGCAGCCACGGCGGCGGCGGCGGCCGAGCTGCGGACGGGCGCCGGCTCGAGAGGTGCGACCGCGCGCCGGCCGTGAGCGTCGCGACGGAGGTGGGCGTGGAACCGGTTCGATTGACGACTTGGAGTCATGGCGCGGGGTGAGCGTGCAAGCTCCAACCGGCTGACCTCGCGCAGGTCTTGCGCGAACTTCCGGAGGTCCGCGACCCGCGCGTCCTCGTCGGCACGTCGACATCCGACGATGCGGCGGTCTTTGCCTGGGACGACACTTGGGCACTCGTGCAGACGGTGGATTTCTTCACGCCGGTGGTCGACGACGCCTATTCGTTCGGGCAAGTGGCCGCCGCGAATGCCTTGTCCGATTTGTATGCGATGGGTGCCGAGCCGCTCTTCGCACTCAACATCGTCGGCTTCCCGGCCAAGAAGCTGCCGTTGGAATTGCTCGGTTCGATCCTGCGCGGCGGCGCCGACAAAGCCCGCGAAGCCGGCATCGACATCGTCGGCGGCCACTCGATCGATGATCCGGAGCCCAAGTACGGCCTCGTGTGCACCGGCCGCGTGCGCCGTGACGCCGTGTGGACGAACGCCGCGGCGCGCCCGGGCGATGCACTCGTGCTCACGAAACCGCTCGCGAGCGGCATCTTCTCGACGGCGCTCAAGTGCCAGCTCGCCGGCCCGGAGCGCGAAACCGAGTTGGTGCAACTCATGGCGACGTTGAACCGCGCCGCCGCCGATGCGGCGCACACCGTGCAACCGCACGCCTGTACCGACGTCACCGGTTTCGGTCTCTTCGGC
Source organism: bacterium (assembly GCA_031362565.1). Lineage (GTDB taxonomy): Bacteria > Krumholzibacteriota > Krumholzibacteriia > JANLSU01. The sequence goes on from JANLSU010000058.1 coordinate 1,629, forward strand.
CATCTGCACTCGATGTTGCGCTCGAGCGGCGTTCAAGCCGAGATCGACGCCGATCGCGTGCCGTTCGTCGCCGAGGTCCTCGAATGGGCCGCTGCCGGATGCGTACCGGGCGGCACGCGCGCCAATTTCGCCTATTGCACGCCGCACGTGACGTGGGACGCGCTGCCGGAACCGGAGCGCTTGGTCTTGTGCGATGCACAGACCTCGGGCGGCTTGTTGGTGGCGCTGCCCGCAGCACTGGCGCCGCGCTTGGTGGAGGAGTTGCAACGCCGGCAGACACCGGCGCATCACATCGTCGGCCGCGTCGTCGCCGCCGGACCGGCCGACATTGGCCGCATCACGGTGCGCGGGCGGCTGGGCGCGGGAGCCATCGAATGGCGCCGTTGACCGCAACCGCAGCGGCCGAAATTCGCGCCCGCCTCGAGCCGATCGTGCGCCAAGCCGGCGACCACTTGTTGGCATCGTTCGAACACCTTGCCGACGCCGATGTGCACTACAAGGGCAAGGTGGATTTGGTGACGCGCTTGGATGTTGAAGCGCAAGCGATTGTCCTGGCCGGGCTGCGGAAGGCGTTTCCAGGCGAGGCGATCATCGCCGAGGAGGATGCGACGGTGCCCGGTCGACTGCCCGATGTCGCGTGGCTCGTGGATCCGCTCGACGGCACGACCAACTTTGTACACGGCCAGCCGCCGTTTGCCGTCTCGGTGGGACGGGTGCGGCATGGTGTACTCGAGGCCGGCATGGTGTTCGCACCGTATCTCGGCGAGATGTTCTTCGCCGCCGCCGGCTGCGGCGCCTGGCTTGGGACGCGCCGTCTCGCGGTCTCCAGGCGCGACGTTCTGGACGAGGCACTCTTCGCCAGCGGCTTCGCCTACGATGTCCGTACGAATCCGCACAACAACCTGCGCGAGTGGGGCCATTTCGCGGTGCGGTGCCGCGGTCTGCGGCGCGGCGGTGCGGCGTCGCTCGATCTGGCGTATGTCGCGGCCGGGCGCCTGGACGGCTACTGGGAGTTCCGGCTCAAGCCTTGGGATTTGGCGGCGGGCGCGCTCTTGGTGCTGGAAGCCGGCGGGCGCGTCACCGACCCGGCCGGCGGACCGGACTGGCTCGCGGTGGGCGACCTGGTCGCCACGAATGGCGTCCTCCATGCTCGCACCCTGGCAGAGCTCGGGGCCGTCCGCGCCGGGGATGGAACGCGCGGTACATCCCCGGGGTAAGCCAGACGGTGCTGGTGGTATACTCGCCGCGCGCCACTCGGGCGCGGATGCCAAGGAGAAATCAAACGATGCGATCGAACGCGATGCTCCAGCGGGCGGCCCTGGCGGCCATCCTGGTTGCGCTAGCGGTGCCGGTGCGTGCGGGCGATGCGCCCGTCGCCGCTGGGGCGGCGGACAAGTCGGTTGCAGCCGCGACCCCGGGCGAATCCGTGCAATGGCTCGAGTACGGCGATGCACTCGACAAGGCGCGCAAGGAAGACAAACACGTACTGGTGGATTTCTATACGAGCTGGTGTGGCTGGTGCAAAGTCATGGACAGCAAGACGTACGCGAATCCCGCCGTCGTGTCGTACTTGAACGATCATTTCATTCTGGCCAAGGTGAACGCCGAATCGCCGAAGCGCTTCAAGGTGGGCGAGGGGACGAAGTCGGGGGTTGAGCTGGCGCGCGAGTTCGAAATCAGCTCGTTCCCGATCACCTGGTTCCTACAGCCGGACGGCGCCAAGATCGACAAAATCATGGGCTTTGTGCCGCCGGAGAAGTTCCAGCCCGTGTTGCACTTCGTGCATGAGCGTAAGTACGCCACGAAGGCCGACAGCAAGACGAACTGACACCGGGGCCGGTCACCGCCTGGCAAGACGGTTACGTGGCGCGTGGTGTCAGACGCTCGAGCCCGCCCATATAGGGACGTAGTGCCGCCGGCACGTCCACCGTCCCATCCGCGCGCTGGTAGTTCTCCAGAATCGGAATCAGAATTCGCGGTGAGGCGATCACCGTATTGTTGAGCGTGTGGCAGTACTGGGCCTTGCCGTCCGCATCACGGTAGCGCAGGTCCAGGCGCCGGGCTTGGAAGTCGTGGAAGCGCGAAGCGCTGTGGGTTTCGCCGTAGCCCTTGCGGGACGGCATCCAGGTCTCGATGTCGAACTTCTGAATCTGCGGCCGTCCCAAGTCGCCGCCGCAGACGTTGACCACCCGGTACGGCAACTCGAGCTTTTCCAAGAGTTCTTCGGAATTGCGCAGGATCGCCTGATGCCAGCGCAGGGATTCCTCGGGATCGTTGCGGCACACGACCACTTGTTCGACTTTTTGGAATTGATGGATGCGGTACAAGCCGCGCGTGTCCTTGCCATACGTGCCGGCCTCGCGCCGGAAGCACGGCGACAAACCGGCGTAGAGAACCGGCAACTGCGCCGCATCGAGCATTTCGTGGGCGTGGTATGCGGTGATCGGCACCTCGGCCGTGCCGATGAGCGACAGGCCGTCGCGCTCGATCTGATAGGCCTGCTCTTCGCCGCCCGGGTAGTAGGCCGTGCCGATCATCGCCAGCGGCCGCACCAGAAGCGGCACCAGCATCGGGATGAAGCCCTTGGACTGGATGTGATCGAGCGCCAGGCGCAGCACCGCGAGTTCCAGCAGCGCCCCAGCGCCTTTCAGGAAATAGGTCCGCGAGCCGGCCAACTTGGCGGCGCGTTCGAAATCGACGATTCCCAAGTCGAGCCCGAGTGCGACGTGATCCTTGGGTTCGAAATCGAACTGCCGCGGCTCGCCCCAGCGCCGGATCTCGACGTTTTCGCTCTCGTCCTTGCCCTCGGGAACCTCGGGTGCGGGGATGTTTGGCGCCAGCAACAGCAGCCGGTCGAACTCTTCCTCGGCCTGTTTCTGTTGATCGCCGAGTTCGCGCAGGCGCGCCACGAGAGCCTGCATCTCGGCGATGCGCTGCTCGCGTTCCGCACCCTGCAGGCCGGCAATCTCCTTCGAGGTTCGGTTCTGCTGCGCCTTCATCTCTTCGGTGAGTTGCAACAGGCGGCGGCGCTCAGTGTCGGCGGCCAGCAATTGGTCGACGTCGAAGTCAATACGTTTGAGGCGCGCCGCGTGGCGCACTGCGTCGGGATTCGCACGCACAAACCGGATATCGAGCACGAGTGTCGCTCCCTGACTCGAGTCGGCCCACCATAGCATCCGCCGCCGCGGCGCGGCGACCCCGCGCCGGGCCAATGCCGGCGCAGAATGTCCAGGCAGGCGGCAGTTCGGGTTTGACAGCCCCCTGGGGCAGGATGCTAGCGTCCGGCTGTGGGGATCGCGACCGGGCGTCGCGGCGCTTGGCGCCTCGCCCGCGGCCAGGTCGCGACCGGTGTGTGTGGGAGGTGTGGCTCGTGCAGTTTGTCGCCTGGGTGGCGCCGTCAGCGCTTCTCGCCCAGAGTCCGACGTTCATCCGGCTCGTCGTCGAGGCCGGTCTCTTCGCCAAGTTCATCTTGTTCGTGTTGCTGTGCCTGTCGGTGGTGTCGTGGGGCGTGGCGCTCGAGAAACTGCGCCAGTACCGCCGCATCGAGCAACAATCCCGCACCATCCGGCAAGAGGTCCGTGCCATGCGCACGATGAACGACCTGCTGGGACTGCTCGATCAAGGCTATACGGGACCGCTCATGGCGATCTTGCGCGAGAGCCGCAAGGTGCTGCAACGCTTGGGCGAAGACGTCGGCGGCCGCGAATACTTGATCGCCGACTTCCAGCGCGCCAACCAGCGGGCGATCCTCGACTCGCTGCTCTTGCTCGAGAAAAATCTCGTCGTCTTGTCCACCACGACCACCGTCAGCCCGTTCATCGGCCTCCTGGGAACGTGCTGGGGCATCATGGTGTCGTTCATGCGCATCGGTGCGCAAGGCTCGGCGAGCCTGAGCGTCGTCGCTCCAGGCATTGCCGAAGCGCTCATCGTCACCATCGCCGGATTGGCAACGGCGATTCCCGCCCTGGTGTTTTACAACGCGCTGACGAATCGCGTCCGCGGCATCGAGAACGAAATGGAAACGTTTTCGATCACCGTTGTGGAGTTCTTGGAGCGCGAAGTCCGCAGTCAGCAGGTGCGCCGATGATGGGCGTCGACACCGGCGTGCCGAGCGGCTTCCGCCGCCGCAGCATGCGCAGCATGACCGAGATCAACATCACGTCGTTCGTCGACGTGGTGCTGGTGTTGCTCATCATCTTCATGATGACGTCGCAGTTCCTGCAAGCCGGCTTCGAGGTTGCCCTGCCGAAGGCCAACACGCCGGCGCTCGAGCAGAAGCAGGATCCGATCATCGTCACACTCGGCAACGACAAGCGTATCGCGGTCAACGACCGTGATGTGGCCGGCGGACTGCCGGGACTCGCGGCCGCGTTGCAAAAAGAGGTCGGAACGCAGAGCACGCGGCCGGTGTATTTGAGCGCCGATCGCACTGTCCCGTACGGAGCCATCGTCAGACTGATGGAAAACATCAAGGAAGCGGGAATTCAGAACGTCGGGCTGATGACCGACGCCGGTCGCGAGGACTGGTTCGACCGGTGAGCGCGCGCAGCCCGTACGTGGCGTCGAGCCTGGGCCATGTGGTGGTGCTCGGGCTCCTCTTGACGGTTGCGGCCCTGCAACGGAGCGCGCCCTTGGTGCCGTTGGTGCGGATCGTAGCGCTGCCGACGGGCGGCCGGCCGGGTCCGAAGGCCGTGACGCCACCGCCGTCGGTCCCGGTCCCCGAACCCCAGGTGGAGGTGCCCAAACCGGCACCGCCGGTGCCGAAGCCCGAGATCAAGAAGGAGCCGTTGGCCGACAAAACACCGGCGCCCCGGGAGCCCGTCAAGGCACCCGATCCGAAGGGTATCAAGCCGCCGGTGAAGCAGGATGTGGTCTCGAAGTCGAAGCCCGTGCCGCCGCCGAAAACCACGCCGGCGGTCGCACCGGCGCACGTCGAGCCGGTTCAGGCGGCCACGGGGGACGGTGCCGTGCGGCCGACCGCCAAAGGCGACGTGGGAGTCGAGGCCGACGGCGATCCCGGCCCGCTCACCGGGTATCTCGGTCTGTTGCGCGACAAGGTGGAAGCAAATTGGGAGCCGCCGGCGACCCTCGGCCGGCATGGAGCAGTGCAAGCGGTCATCGCGTTCGAAATCAGCCGCACGGGCGGATTTCCACTCCCGAACTCGATGCAAGTGCGGGTGAGTTCGGGTCAACCGGCGTTCGATCGAGCCGCCCAACGGGCGGTGCTGAATGCCGCGCCCTTCGCACCGCTGCCGGCGGGATGGGGCACGGATTCGATCGGCATTCGTTTCACGTTCTCCGGGGAGTACTGAGCGGCATGACGAGACTCGAACAAAAAATCGCCCCGCGCGCCGCGACCTTTAGCAAGCACGGCACGTTGCCGGCGTACTTCGGCGCCGCCGTGGCGATCGCGATCGCCTTCGCCGGCGTGCCTGTGGCGAGCGCCGCGCCGGTCCCGGAATTCGGCCTGTCCGTGAAGCGCGCCGGGTTCAAGCGCATCACGATCCAAGTCCCGGAACCCGAGGTAAAAAGCTCCGCGACCGGCTGGCGGCGCGACGTTTCGGAGGCCCAAGAAACCCTGGCCCGCGATCTCATCTACTCGGGTTACTTTTTCGTCATGGATCAATACGCGAGCCCCTATCTGCCGGCCGGCGTCTCGCGGGCGTGGAACGTCGGCAACGAACGGCCCGAGACGCGTCCCTATCATGTCGACGCCGTGTGGTCGGCCGAGACTGGCCGGCTGGGTGTCGAATTGAAACTCGTCGATGGTGCCGGGCAGCAGATCGTCGGCAAACGGTACGAGGTCGGCGACGCGGGGATCCGGGGCGTCATTCATCACTTCGCCGATCAAGTCGTCACCGCGACAACGGGCGCCCGGGGCATTGCGCAAACGAAGATCGCCTACGCGCGGGTCACCGGCCGAACGTCGGAGATTTGGACCGTGGACTACGACGGGTTCGGCGGCAAGGCGCTCACGGCACAGCGCAGCCTGACACTGTCGCCGTGCTGGGGAACCGGCCGCAGTTGGGTGGCATTCACCAGCTATGTCGAGGGGCAGCCGTGGCTGTACCGCTTGGACCAAGGCTCGCGCCGGCTGCGGGCGGTCAGTTCGTATTCCGGACTGAATACGACGCCAGACTGGAGCGACCTGCGGAGTCTCTTCGCCTTGACCCTGACGCGCGATGGCAACGCCGAGGTGTACAGCATGAATCGCGACGGGCGTTCGCCGCAGCGCTTGACGCATCATCCGGCAATTGATACGTCTCCGACGTGGTCGGCGACCGGACAGCAGATTGCCTTCACCTCGGACCGGTCGGGAGTGCCGCAGATCTACGTCATGGACGCCGACGGCGGCAATGTGCGGCGCGTGACGCAGCATGGATTGTACAGTGACTCGCCGGCGTGGTCGCCGGACGGCCAGTGGATTGCGTACGTGTGCCGGCGCGACGGCGAATTCCAGCTCTCGCTCGTGCGGCCCGACGGCGGCGGCGAACGGGTGCTGGTGCGCGACGGACAGAACGACAGCCCGTCGTGGGCCAACGATTCGCGCCACGTCGCTTTCGCGTCGCGCCGCGGCGGCGCCCGCGCGGTGTATGTCGTGGACTTGTATTCGGGACTCGAACGCCGGCTCACTTCGGGCAACGATGAAGCGAAGACGCCGGCGTGGTCTCTGCAATGATCGATCGGGGGCCGCTGCGGCCGTTTCGGCTCAGCGGTTCGAATTCCACACTCGCAGGAGGTTTCGGCCGATGCGCAGGATGTTGAGCGCCGGTGTAGTTGCCCTCGTCGCCGTGGGCTTGGTCGCCGGCTGCAGCAAGAAAACCATGAAGGACTCGACGCCGCCGCCGGCGCCGGAGCCGACTCGCACGGAGGCGCCGCCGCCCCCGCCGCCGCCCTCCCCGCCGACACCGAAGGCGCCGGAGCGTCTCGAGTTGAACGACGTGTTCTTCGACTACGACGCTTCGGGCCTGCGCGACGACGCGCGTGCGACGTTGACCGCGAACGGCAAGCAGCTCGTGGGTTCGCAAGCCACGGCGACCATCGAGGGTCACTGTGACGAACGCGGCACGACGGACTACAACTTGGCGCTCGGGGAAAAACGCGCCAACGCCGCCAAGGACTTCCTGGTGAGCTACGGCGTCGATGCCGGCCGCCTGAAGACCATCAGCTACGGCGAGAATCGGCCCTTCGCGATGGGGCATGACGAAGCGGCGTTCTCGCAGAACCGCCGGGCGCATTTTGTGGTGGAGAATCGCTGAATGAAGCCATGCCGGGGTGGCGGATGCCACCCCGGCATCGAGGTTCGCGGGACGGAGTGTGGATGACGAAGCAATATTCAAGTCGGTGCGTGCTGGCGTTCGCGGCGTGCGCCCTGCTGCTCTTGTCGGGCTGCTACGGCAAAAGCATCGCCGCGCTCGAAGTGCGCACCGCGCGCGATGAAGACCGTTTGAATCAGCTCGACCGCTCGCAGAAGGATTTGGCGGCGTCGGTGGAGCAATTGCAGCGTAAGGTCGCCGAGCAGGTCGAACTCGTGCGTGCCGGCCGTGCGGCGAGCGAGGAACGCATGCGCGAGATCGAAAAACAGCTCCAGGTCGTCGCGCAGCGTGTCGACGAGAGCGGCGATTTGGTTTCCGACATCAAGGACAACATCCGCTACAACACGTCGCGTCCGGCCGCCACCGACAGTACCGCCTCGAATTCCGCGCCGGTGACACCGCGCGGCCTCTATGATGCGGCGTATCAAGACTTGACGCGGGGCAACCACGGGCTCGCGATCCTGGGATTCCAGGAAGTCGTGGCCAAGTTTCCGGCATCCGAACTGGCCGACAACTCGCAATACTGGATCGGCGAGTCGTACTACGCGCAGAAAGATTTCAAACAAGCGCTGGTGGAATTCAACAAGACGGTCGACAACTATCCGCAAGGCGACAAGGTGCCGGCGGCGATGCTCAAGGTCGGCTTGTGCCGCCAGCAGATGAACGACAAGGCGGCGGCCCGTGCGGCGTTGCAAAAGCTGATCGACAAGTACCCGGCGAGCGAGGAAGCGCGCCTCGCGAAATCCAAACTGCAGGACCTGTAGGCTCCATGGGGCCCTCTTGACGCGGGCCCGGCGGGTGCTTTGATTGAGGGGACCTCGTTCCAGGCCTGGAGGGTTCCCGTGCGCCTCGTCGTTCGCGCCGCGCTGCTCGTTGGGTTGTCGTGCCGGGCAGCGCTCGCCGCCGATCCCGCCGCGCTGTGTGCCATCGCGTCGAGCAGCCCCTGGACGCTCCGCGAACTCGAGACCCAGCACGTTCCCATCGTCAGTTACGACCCGGACACCGGCACGGCGTACGTCGTCGCGACGCCGGGCGACCAGCGCCGGCTCGCGGCAGCCGGATTCGCGCTCGCGACCGTCGAACCGGACGTCGATGCCCGGCGCCAGCGCCTCGCTGCGGCGCGCGCCCTCGGTGCCTATCACACCTACGACGAAACGGTCGCCGAGGTCGAATCCCTCGCGGCGCAGTATCCCGCCATCTGCCGGCTGGAGACCCTCGGGCAAAGTGTCGAGGGCCGGCCGCTGCTCGGGCTGAAGATTTCCGACGAACCGGCGATCGACGACCCCACCGAACCCGATGTGCTGTTCGTCGGCTGTCATCATGCGCGCGAATTCATGAGCGTCGAAGTGCCGCTCGATCTCGCGCACACCCTGCTCGAGGGCTATGGGGTTCGCCCGCAGATCACCGGGCTCGTGGACTCGCGGGAAGTGTGGATCGTGCCGCTTCTCAATCCCGACGGGCATGTGTTTCAGGAGGAGTACGCGGCTTCACCTGCTTGGTCGCCGCCCGGCTGGCGCAAGAACCGCCGGCCGAATCCGGACGGCACCTTCGGCATCGATCCGAACCGCAATTACAGTTTTCAGTGGGCGTACGACGACGAGGGCAGTTCGGCGGAGGGCACCGACGAGACCTACCGGGGCCCGGCGCCATTCTCCGAACCCGAGACGCAGGCGATGCGGCGATTGGTGGAACGCCAGCGCTTCGTGGTCGCCGTCTCGTTTCACAGTTTCGGCGGGCTTTTGCTCTATCCGTGGGGCTATACGCGCGACACCCTCACCGACGATCAACCGGTGTTCGCCGTTCTCGCCGACAGCATGGTGGGCTCGAACGGCTACCGGCCGGGGAACGCGTACTTCGGCACCATTTACAAGACGAACGGCGAATTCTGCGACTACCTCTATGGTGAGCTGAGCCTGCAAAAGCCGCAGCAAACCTTCGCCTTCACTTTCGAACTGAACACCGGCGGAGAAGGTGGGTTCTGGCCGGACGAAACGCGCATCGCACCGACGTGTGCGGCCCTGCGGCCGGCCCATTTGTTTGCGATCGCCGCCGCGGGCGGCGTGCGCGGGCCGTTGGCGCCGCCACAGCCGCTCCTTGTGGCGCAGCAGGATTCCCAGGACCGGCGCCGCATCCAGCTCGATTGGACGCAGCCGGTCGATGCGGAGAATCCCGTCGACCACTATGAAGTGTTCGAGATTCTGAGTGCGCCGGTTGGAACCGCGGCGCCGGTCATCTGCGCCGCCGGTGCACGCACGGTGCTTGGGAGCGGGATCCCGCGGCCCGGTTCGGGGCACGTCGTCCTGCACGTCGATGCTCAACTGGAACCGCTCTGGGACTACGCCTATGTCGAAGCCCGTGGCCGGGACGGCGCGTGGCACGCGCTCCGTGGCACTGCGACGACCAACGCCTCACCGACGGGGCGCAACAGCGGCAATGGCTGGACCGGCCACGTGATCGATCGGCGGCTGGGGTTCGACATCGACGCGATCCAAGGCGACCACTTCGATCTCGCGCTGCGTTTGGATGCGGCGCCGACGGCGCCGCGCCCGCCGTACGTCGAAGCCCGACTCGACCTCGCCGCCACATTCCTCGAGGAGCGCAACGTCATCGATCCGCACGTCACCGGTACGCACTACACCGTGGTCTCCAACCGCGGCGGTATTGTGGGATTCGGCGTCACGGCGGTCGACGTTCAAGGCCAACGAACCGACAGCGAGATACGGTTCTTCGCGCTGCCCGTGACCGCGGTGTCGCTGCAGGATGTCGAAGTGGTGGCAGAGGGTCAAACGATCGAAGCACGCTGGCACCCGGCCAGCGGCGAAGCCCAAATCGAAGCCTGGGTGCGGGCGGTGCGGGCCGGTGACGCGGTGGCAAGCGTTCCTGAAGCGCCGGTTGCTGATGGCTTTGCGCGTGCCGCCACCGTGGCCGGAACGGACGGCGCGCTGCGTTTCGAGGCCGCACCGGGACGCTGGCGCGTGTTGCTCTGCGGTGTCGATGCGGAGGGGTCGCGTTGGTTCGGCCCCTGGGACATCGACGTGCAGAGTGCGACCCGCTTCGTTGCGGTTGCGAATCCTTGGCAGGGCTCGGGCACCATTCGCTTCGCAGTCGCGAACGCCGGCCCGACGCGCGTCGAAATTTGCCGTGCCGATGGGCGCTTGGTGCGGGTGTTGTCGAGAGGCGAACAAACCGCCGGCACTCACGCCGTGGCATGGGACGCGACGGATGGACAGGGCCGGCGGGTCGCGCCCGGCGTGTACTTTGTCCGCTTGATGCACGCCGGCCGGGTTACGGCGCGGCGTCTGGTCCTGCTGCGCTGAGGCGCGATTCGCGCCGCGCCACCGCGGCGCAGGTCAGCGCGAAGAGAAGAGCCAGGCCCGCCGTGCGTGGCGCCTCGAGCAGCAGTCCCCATCCCGACCGGAACGGCGTATCGGCATACGGCCACGCCGCGGCGCACAACAACCACGCCAACGCAATTCCCACCACATCGCGCCGGGAGGCCTTGCCGGCCGCGAACCGTCCGGCCCACGCGAAGAAGAGCGGCAATGCGAGCACCGCGAGATATTCCCACGCCACCCGCGCCACGAGTGGTGCCGCAGCAAGTGCGGCACCCGAGGCGAGACTGTCCAGTGCGCCACCTGCCGGCGCCGCGCGGGTCCGGCGTGCCAACCAAAGGAGGGCGGCGACGATGGCGCCGCTCGTGAGGATCGTAGCGGCGCGCTGCACGCCCGGCGCCACGATCCATGGCGTCGTGTCCGGATTCGGAACCAACAGGCGCCAAAAGAACGCATCGAGCGACTGATTCGTGAACCAGCTGAAGTTGGCGCGTTCGAGCACCGGCAGCACATCACGCGCGTAGGTCACATAGGACGCGATGCCGGTCCACGGCAACGCGATCACGACCAGGCCCGCGAGCGCTGCCAGGGTGGCGAGCACCAAACGTCGTTCGCCACGCACCAGCCAGTAGGCGACGAGCGCGAGCGGCGTCAACTTGAGGAGCACCGCGGCCGCCAATGGCAGCGCCGCGCGCCACATGTGATGTTTTGCACGCGCTTGCCACGCGAGCGCGACGAGCAGGAGCAGAACACCGCTCACCGATCCCAAACGTAAATCGAGAAACACCGGCGCAAAGGGTAACGCCAGCGCCACGACGAGTGCCCGCCGTCCGGCCGGCAGATTGAGGCGCGCGAAGATCGCCGCCGCCGCCACGTACGCCGCGGCCTCCAACAAGACCCAGATTCGCCGGCTCCACGTGAACGGCAGTGCCGTCAAAGGCTGCATGGCAAGAGCCGCGAACGGCGGCGGGTAGAAATAGCGCCCCACCCAACCGTGCCATCCGGGTGGACTCGCGGCCCGCAGGACCTCGGGGTCGTACGCATTCTGATGCGCCGCGAAGCAACGGGCGGCGGCATCGAAGGTCACGAAGTCGGAGTAGGGGGAGGGACGCAGGAGGGGCCGCACCACGCCGAGCGCTGCGAACTGCAGCACGAGGACCGCGACCGCGACGCGGCAGGGGCCTCCGAGGCGAGCGGCGCCGGTCATCGAGCCTCCTTCTTGGGTGGCGGCATCCGTGGAGGCGCGATCCACCGGCTCCACGATGTATGATGCGTCCCGCGTGCACAACGGTGCAACGTGGAGGCTTGCCTGGATCCAGACAGGGGACTCGAACGCGACCACGTCGAGGCGTTCATCCTCGCCGGCGGCGAGAGCCGGCGCATGGGAACGTCGAAGGCGCGGCTCGTGTGGAAAAACCGGCCGCTCGTGGCGTCGCTGGCGGCGACGATCGCACCCGCGGTCGCTGCCGTGCGCCTGGTGACCAAACCGGGTACGGGGCTCGAGGATCTGGGGCTGCCGGTGCTGTACGACCCGGTGGCGGAGCCGGCGCTCGTGCACGGGATCGCCGCCGCCCTCGCGGCTCCAGGACCCGAATGGCGCTGGCTCTTGGCCTGCGACATGCCCGGCGTCGACGCGACGGTGCTTGCGGCGCTCTGGCAAGTGGCCCAGGCGGCGCGGGCGCCTGGGAGCTACGTGCAACGGCCGGACTGTGCTGATCTCGAGCCGCTCCCGTCCCTGTGGCACCGCGATTTGGGGCAGCGCGTCAACGCGGGCTGGGGCCTCGCGGCGCGCGATTGGGTGCGGCACGCGGGACTCGTTCCGTGGCACGTTCCACGCATCGGCGTCGAACGCTTCGCGAACGTCAACACGCCGGCGGAGTGGGAGGAATGGCAGTGGCGAGCTCGACGCGCGGCCGAATGAAAACATCGGCGCCGCGCTTGACGCATGTCGACGCGCGTGGCCGGGCGCGGATGGTGGATGTCGGTGCCAAACCGCCGACGGCGCGGCGGGCGGTCGCGCAAGGCCGGGTTGTGATGTCACGCGACGCGATGCGCGCCGTGCGCTCGGGAGCCAATCCCAAGGGCGACGTGCTGGCGGTTGCACGTCTGGCCGGGATTCAGGCCGCGAAACAGACGGCCGCGCTCATCCCTTTGTGTCACGTGTTGCCGCTCGATCACGTCGACGTCGCCATCCGCACCAATGTTCGCGCGAGTACCGTCGAGATCGAATCGACGGTCGTCTGCTGGGCGCGAACCGGCGTCGAAATGGAAGCGATCATGGCGGTTTGCGTCGCGGCCGCGACGGTCTACGACATGTGCAAGGCTGCGGATCGCGCTATGCGCATCGAAGGCATCGAACTCATCGCGAAGTCGGGCGGGCAAAGCGGTGAATACCGCAAGCGCGCCCCCCGCGGCTGATCCGGCGCCGGTGCCCCCCCGGGGCGGCACGCTGGACCCATGCGAGGACTCGACTCGGCACTCGAAGGAAGGAACGTGTATGCCTTGCGGTCGAATCGGTTCAACGGAGCTCTTGCTCATCGTCCTGCTGATCGTCGTTCTGTTCGGGGCGGGACGCTTACCAGAACTCGGCAAAGGCTTGGGACTCGGGATTCGCGGTTTCAAGAAAGCGATCAAGGAAAGTGAAGAGAAGGACGATAAACCGGCGAAGCGTGAGTGAGCGTGGTTGCATGAGGCCAGGGTTCCTGCTGGAGGTGTCGGTTCATTCAGACTTGACTGAGACGTCGTTGGTGAGCGCGCAGTCGTGCACAGCATCCCAAGCAAGTAGTCAAGTTCCACCTCGTTAACACAGGACCCCGGCCTCGGAATTCAAACTACTCCCGGCCGCAACTCGTGTCAACGCCGGTGCGGCGCTGTAACTCCTGATGGCGTAGTGCTTTGCAAGTTGGTTGCTGCGCCGCGGTGCGGCGGCGTGGTAAGCACCGAAGTCGGGTCGGCGGGCGCTGTTGAGCCCAGGGTTCTCCAGACGTTGGCGGCCGGGCGGCACAGTGGTCCGGAAGGTGCTGTTCCGAAAGCGTCGGCACCCGGCGCGTCCGGATTCCAGAGCGCCAAGGTGCGGAGCGGGCGGACTTTGGCAGTGCGGGCGCAGGAATCTGCGCCGGTCAACGACCTTCGAGGTGCGAGTGGCGCGATCCGCGTTGCAGGTGCATCGAACGGCTCGGCCGCCGGCGCTGCAGCGCGCCTTGTTGCGCTTGCAGCGCGGCGTACAGCGGCGGTTGCAGGCCGAGCTGCGTGCCTACACGGGTGGGAACTCTCCCGCCCTCGAGCGCTACTACCGCGACTACCTGCGCGATTTTCGCCGCCAGCACACGGTTTCCAATTATGGCGACCTCCACGTCGCCATGCTGGACGCCGACGTCATCCTGGTAGGCGACTACCACACTTTGCGGCAGTCCCAAGAGACCGCGCTGCGGCTGCTTGAACGCGCTATTGTCGATCCGCGTCCCGTCGCTCTCGCCCTCGAGATGGTGCACACCGAGAACCAAGCGGTTCTCGATCAGTTCATGAGCGGGGCGCTGGATGAGACGGAGTTCCTCGCCGCGATCGCCTACCGGGACACTTGGAACTTCGAGTGGGGCAACTACCGGCCGTTGTTCGAAGCGGCGCGCCAAGCGGGCGTGCGGGTGTTCGGTGTCAATGAACGCCAAACGACCGGCGGCCTTCGCGAACGCGATGCGCGCATCGCGGCGCGCCTCGTCGAAATTGGCACCGCGGCGCCGGACGCGCGTTTGATCGTCCTCATTGGCGACCTGCATTTGGCGTCCAACCATCTGCCGGCGGCGCTGGGGCGCGGGCTCGCGGCCGCCGGTCTCGAACGGCAGAGCTTGGTCGTGCATCAGAACAGTGATTCGCTGTACTGGAGCCTGGCCGAACGCGGCAACGAGGCGCGGACGCAGGTGGTTCGCTTGGGCGCGGATCGGTTCTGCGTCATGGAAGTGCCGCCGTACGTCAAGTTGCAGTCTTACTTGGGGTGGGAACGCCGCCAAGCCGAGGGGCGGCTCGGTGCGGGTGACGCCCCAGGCGACGAGGACGAGGACGAGTTTTGGGATGACGACCAGGCGGCAGCAGGTGCGGACAGCGTCGTGCAGCATCTGGCGGGGCGGCTGGCGGAGTTCCTCGGATTGCCGCCGGTCGTGGCCGCGTTCAGTGTCTATGCGAACGTCGATGCCGCCTTTTTCGAAGCGCTGGCCGGCGCTGGATTGTCCGCGGAGCGCGCCCGCGAGATTCAATTGCTGGCGGGGTCGAGCCGCGGCTGCTGGGTCCCCGAGTTGAATGCGGTCTACCTGCCGCACCTGTCGGTCAATCACGCGGCCGAAGAGGCACTGCATGTGCTCCAGTGGCAGGCGAGTGGGTTCGACACCGGGCGCGACGATGCGTACGAGGACTTCTACGCGCGGGCACTGTTCGCGTGCCTCGGATATGCGGCGTCGAAAATCGTCAACCCGCGGCGGCGCACGACGACCGACGCGGAGCTGCGAGCGTTCCTCGGTGCTGCCAGCCGCCGCATGCGCGTCCCCGATTTGGCGTTTCGCAAACGCGTCGCGCGCTTCGTGATTCAACATCGCGAGCATGAAGCGGCGCGCCGCGACGGCGGCCGCGGCCGCCTCAAACAAATCTACGGCCAGCGTCTCGAAGTCCGGCTCGAAGTGTGTTGGACGTTGGGATACATGCTCGGTGAAGTCCTTGCCGCCGCGGTCCTCGATGGACGCGTCACGCCCCAGGAGCTACGCGACCTGGTGACGGCACCGCGCGGCCCGCATCCCTCGATCGCCTACTTCGCACTCGCCGATCGCCTGGCGCGAGTCGCCGCATTGCCGGCCGAAAGCGACGCGGGCCGTCGGGTGTAACCCGCCGGCCCGGTCATGAGGTGGGACGAAGTCTTCTCGATCCGTACCGATCAGTTGGCGCGACGGCGGCGGACGAAACGCGCGCCGGACGCGAGGGCGCCTCCCAAGAGCATCAAGGTGCCGGGCTCGGGATTCGGGGTCGGCTGGTTCGGCTGGGTATCGCCGCCGCGCGGCGCACCGACGCCGTTCGCCACATGGGCGTGATGGTTCGGCTCGCGGAGTTCGAGAGCGTCGCCCGAGTACGGCGCGCCGCTGTCACCAGGCCGGACGTTCAGACTTGGAGTCGTGAACGGCAGGCTCGTCACATGGAAGTTGTGATCCTTGGCCTTCGGGGCGGAAGTCGCATGGGCGACGGGCTGATTCTTCATTGCAGACAAATCGTAGATGAGCTGGCTGGCATCATTCGCCTGGGCACTTGCTGCGGCGACGAGCCCCAACGCCATCGTCATGAGAGCGACGCGATGTCGCATGAGGGCCTCCCGTACGAGAGAGAGAGAACGCGGCAACACGCCGCGCAACTTGGATCTGCATGGCAACCGCGATGCCACGCCCCGTCTGCGGGTCTAACTGACGCGAATACAACGAAATGGATTTGACAGCTCGGATGGTTCGCAAGCCCGCGGCGGGGATTGCCCCAGGCCTGAAGCGGGCCCGGGTCAATTGGCGAGCCGAGACGGCGCGAGGCGCGTTCGACGCCTCGGTGATGGCACGCAAGTGCTTGCGGTTCCACCCCATCCCTTGACATTCCCCGGGCGCACCGTGATACGGTGCTCGGCTCGTGGGGCGTGCGCTTCGGGCCGCCCCGTTTTCTTGTGGTCGCGACCGATCGCGTCTCGGGCCGTGGGCCGGCATGACCGGGGCGGGGAGCCGTTATGGACATTCACGAATACCAGGCGCGCGACCTCCTGCGTTCGTTTGGGCTGCCGGTGCCGGAACATGTCGTGGCGTCGACGCCCGACGAGGCCGAGGCCGCAGCACGCCGGTTCGCGCGGCCCGTCGTCGTGAAAGCTCAAGTGCACGCCGGTGGGCGCGGCAAAGCCGGCGGCGTCAAACTGGCGAAGGATGCGGCGGCGGCGCGCCAGGTCGCAGCGACGATCCTCGATTTGCACATCAAGGGCCTGCCGGTGCGCAAGGTGCTCGTGGCGCCCGCCACCGACATCCGCCAAGAGATCTATGTCGGCATCACGCTCGATCGCCGATCCGAGCGTGCGGTGCTCATGGTCTCGGCGGAAGGCGGCATCGACATCGAGGAAGTTGCGGCTCGCGCCCCCGAGAAGATCATCCGCGAACCGCTCGATCCGGTGCGCGGCTTGGCGCCTTACCAAGCGCGCCGTGTCGCCCTCGGTTTGTTCGGTGGCTCGCCGATCGGCTTGCGTGTCGCCAGTGTCTGCACCCAGCTCGCGACGGCGTTCACGCGTCTCGACGCGACGCTCGTCGAGATCAATCCCTTGGTCATCACCCCGGACGACCAGGTCCTAGCACTCGACGCCAAGATCAATCTCGACGACAACGGACTCGACCGCCACGCCGACCTCGCGGCACTCCGCGACCTCGACGCCGAAGATCCGCGCGAGCGCCGGGCGCGCGAGAAATCACTGTCGTACATCCAGCTCGAAGGCGACGTGGCTTGTGTCGTGAACGGCGCCGGACTCGCCATGGCGACCATGGATCTCGTCCAGCACTACGGCGGGCGGCCGGCCAACTTCCTGGACATCGGCGGCAGTTCGAATCCGGACAAGGTGACGACGGCGCTCGACATCATCCAGGCCGATCCGAACGTGCGCTCGATCCTGTTCAACATCTTCGGTGGTATCACGCGCTGCGACGACGTGGCGCGCGGTATTCTGACCGCCATCGAAAAGAGCCCGCCGCGGTTGCCCATCGTCGTGCGCCTGGTCGGCACCAACGACGTCGAAGCGCGGCGCATGCTGGAGGGCACACCGCTCGCCACCGCCGTCGGCATGGACGAAGTGGTGCAAAAGGCCATCGCGGCCGCCCGCGGAGGCGCGGCATGAGCATCCTCATCGATCGCGACACGCGTGTCGTCGTGCAAGGAATCACCGGGCGCGATGGCGGGTTTCACACCCGCCAGATGCTCGACTATGGAACGCGCATCGTCGCCGGCGTGACGCCGGGCAAAGGTGGCAGCCAAGTGCATGGCGTGCCGGTGTTCGATACCGTGGATGAAGCGGTTCGCAAGACCGGCGCCACCGCCAGCGTGATCTACGTGCCGCCGCTCTTGGCGGCCGACGCGATTTGCGAGGCGGCGGCGGCGGGCGCGACCTTCATCGTCGCGATCACCGAGGGTATTCCGGTGCAGGACGTGCTGCGGACACTGCCCTTTGTTCGCGAGCGTGGCGCGCGCCTCCTGGGACCCAATTGCCCGGGCCTCATCGTGCCGGCGCAGTCGAAAATCGGCATTCTGCCGGGCAGCATCGTCACGCCGGGTCCGATCGGACTCGTGTCGCGGAGCGGCACTCTGACATATGAAGTGTGCGCCCAATTGACCGGGGCGGGAATCGGGCAGAGCACCTGCGTCGGCATTGGCGGTGATCCGCTGATCGGCAGCCGTTTCATCGACGTGTTGCGTCTGTTCGAGGCGGATCCGGCCACCGAAGCCGTGGTCATGATCGGCGAGATCGGTGGCAGTGACGAGGAGGAAGCGGCGGCTTTCGTCCGCAGTTCGATGCACAAACCCGTGGTGTCGTTCATTGCCGGTAGAACGGCGCCGCCCGGACGGCGCATGGGGCACGCCGGCGCCATCGTGTCGGGGGCTTCGGGAACGGCTGCCGATAAGGTCGCAGCCCTCGAGGCCGCGGGCGTGCGGGTTGCCGCGACGCCCTCCGGCGTCGTCGGCGAGCTGCGAGCGGTCTGGCACTGAAGGAGTAGAGGTTTTGGAACGAACGTACTTCATGATCAAACCGGAGGCCGTGCGGGCCAACCGGTTCGCCGACATTTTGAACTGTGTGATGATGAACCGCTTCGCGGTCGAGCGTCTCGAAATGCGGCGCCTGTCGCCGGAGCTCGCCAAACGCTTCTACGCCGAGCACGACGGCAAGGGCTTCTTCGCCGAGCTCGTGGCCTATATGACGAGCGGCCCGGTGGTGTGCGTCCAGTTGGCCGGCGAAGACGCGGTCAAGCGGCTGCGGGAACTGGTCGGGGCGACGAATCCGGAGAAGGCGACCGCCGGAACGATTCGCTTCATGTACGGCAAGAGCCTGCAGGAGAATGCGGTGCACGCCTCCGACAGCCCGGAATCGGCGGCGCGCGAGCTGGGTCTGCTGTTTCCGGCCTGAGGCGGCTCGGCGCGGGTCTGAGGTGCCGGGTGGAAGTGGCTCTCCCTGAATGGCTTCGGGTTGACAGCCTTGCCGGGGCTCTTTAGGCTCGCGGCATGGGAAACGACGGCATGACATTGCGGCTGGCGGCGCTGCCGCCCGGACACAGCACGCACCACGGCCATTTGGAGTTCGTGGTGTTCGATGCGGCCGAGGAAGAAGAGCCGCACGCCGTTGACGTGACGGCCGAGGTCGACAAAATGGGGCCGCGGATCCACGTGCGAGGCCATGTCGAAGGCCACGCGCGCTCCATCTGCCACCGGTGCCTCGAGACCTTCGAGCGGCCGCTGGCAAGCGACTTCGTGCTGACGCTGCAGAAGACAGCGGAGCCCGCCGACGAGGATTTCGTCGTGCTGGGCGACAACATGGTGGAATTCGATCTCGCGCCGCATGCGCGGGAGGCGGTTCTTCTCGAGGAGCCCATACAGCTCCTCTGCGATCCGAACTGCCGCGGGCTTTGTTCGCAGTGTGGCGCGGATCTGAATCAGGGTCGTTGTGGCTGCCGGCCACAGTCGGACCCGCGCTGGGCGCCGCTCGGGGACCTGCGGCCCTCGCTTTAAATTTGCCATGGGGTCCTTGATCGGACAGGAGGTTGTCATGGGTCTGCCCAAACGGCGGACGTCGAGGTCTCGCAAGCTGAAGAAACGTGCGCAGTGGAAGCTGAAGGCTCCGGTGCTGTCGACATGCCGCCAGTGCGGCAGTCCGAAGATGCCGCACCGGGTTTGCACGAACTGCGGAGTGTACGCCGGCCGCGAAGTCGTCGCCGCACCCGAGGTCTGAGCCGTCGTCCTCCGATTCGTGGGGGAACCGCCGCATGCGCATCGCAGTGGACGCCATGGGAGGGGACCTCGGTCCCGGCGTGGTGGTACATGGTGCGGTGCGTGCGCTCGCAAGCCTGGCGCCACAAACGGAAATCCTGCTCGTCGGAGACGAGACGCCGCTGCGTTCGCATCTTGGTCCCGAGATCCCGCCACGCGTCGAAATCGTCCATGCGCCGGACGTCGTCACGATGGACGACTCGCCGGTGGATGCGTGGAAGCGCAAACCCAACGCATCGATGATGGTCGCGGCGCGGCTCGTCCACGAGGGACGGGCGGATGCGATGGTCAGCCTCGGCAACACCGGCGGGGTGCTCGCCGCCGCGATGTTCACGCTCGGCCGAATCGCCCAGGTGCAGCGGCCGGCGCTCGCGACGCTGTTTCCGACCCAGGGGCGCGATTGCGTGCTGCTCGATGTCGGCGCCAACGCGGACTGCCGGCCGCGGCATCTCCTGCAGTTCGCGGTGATGGGTTCGGTCTTCGCGGCGCTTCGCCTCGGCTGCGAGCGGCCTAGAGTCGGGTTGCTCAACATCGGCGAGGAAGCGACCAAGGGGAACGAAGTGACCGCGGCAGCCTACCCGCTCTTGCGTGACAGCGGCTTGAACTTCGTCGGCAACATCGAAGGCCGTGATCTCCTGCAGGGCAACGCCGACGTCGTGGTGTGCGAAGGATTCGTCGGCAATGTGGTGCTGAAATTCGCGGAGAGCATGCTGGGATTCACGCGCGGATTGCTGCGCGACGAAATCCAGAAATCGCTCCGCCTCAAGTTGGGCGCGTTGCTCATGCGCCCGGCGTTTGGGGCTCTGAAGCGGCGGCTGGACTATCAGGAGTTCGGCGGCGCGCCGCTCCTCGGAGTGAACGGCATCGTCGTGATCGGCCACGGACGCAGTTCGGAACGGGCGATCGAGAGCGCCGTGGTGGCTTGTGGCGCACTGGTGCGCGACAAGCTCATCGGGCGCATCAGCGCCGAGTTGGCGAGAACCGGGGGAAGCCTGCTTGAAAAAAACGAGCAGCGCACGGATCGCGGGAACGGGTAGCTATGTCCCGACACAGCTCCTGACCAACAGCGATCTCGAGAAAATGGTGGATACCTCCGACGAGTGGATCGTCGAACGGACCGGCATCCGTGAACGCCGGATCGCGACCGCCGACCAGGCCGCCAGCGATTTGGCGTACGAGGCAGCGGTGCATGCGCTGGACGACGCGGGAATCGAAGGCAAGGACCTGGATGCGATTCTCGTCGGCACGGTGTGCGGGGACTACTTGTTTCCGTCGACAGGCTGCATCCTGCAGGAACGGATCGGGGCACGCAACGCCTTCGCCTACGATTTTGCGGCGGCGTGTTCGGGGTTCATCTTTGGTGTCGGCCAGGCGCGTTCCTACATCGTCAGCGGACACTGCCGGCGGGTTCTTGTCGTCGGCGTCGAAACCTTGAGCAAGCTGACCGATTGGACCGATCGCAATACGTGCGTGCTGTTCGGTGATGGCGCTGGCGCCGCGGTGTTCGAGCCGTGCGAAGCGGGCGACGGGATTCTGTCGGTGTTCATGCGCAGTGACGGCGCGATGGCGGATATCATTTCGCTGCCGGCGGGCGGCAGCCGGAACCCGATCACCAAGGAACTCATCGACGAACACGCCAACAAGATTCACATGCGCGGCAACGAGACGTTCAAGCTGGCGGTGAAGGCCATGGAGCACGCCCTGGTGGAAGCGCTGCGCGAAGCCGGCGTGCGCCAGCAGGATCTCGACTTGTTGATCCCGCACCAGGCGAATATCCGGATCATTCAGGCGCTGGGCAAGCGGCTCGATGTCGCGGAAGATCGCGTTTACGTCAACGTCGACCGCTACGGCAACACGTCTGCTGCCACCATTCCGATCGCCATCGACGAGGCGCGGCGCAGCGGCAGGATCGGCCGCGGCTCGCTGGTGGCGACCGCGGCGTTCGGCAGCGGCGCGACGTGGGGTGCCGCGATTCTGCGGCTCTGAGGCTTTGAGGCCGGCGATGGCTTGGCCTGTGGTGTGGCGCGCTTGGAGGGGAGGTCGAAAACGTGCGGTTCGCGATGATTTTCCCCGGCCAAGGTTCGCAGGTTGTCGGCATGGGCGCCGACGTGGCGGCGGCTTTTCCCGAGGCGCGCGCGGTGTTCGCCGCGGCCGACGACATTCTGGGTTACGGGCTCACCGCGCTCTGCGCCGCTGGACCGCTCGCCACCCTCACGGAGACCCGCCATGCGCAGCCGGCGCTTCTGACGCACTCCGTCGCGGTGCTCCGCGTCCTGGAAAAACACGGCATCGAACCGGTCGCGGTGGCGGGCCATAGCCTCGGCGAGTATTCGGCACTCGTGGCCGCCGGGGTGCTCGATTTCGAGGCCGCACTCCGGCTCGTGCGGCAACGCGGCGAATTGATGTTCGACTCGGGTGTGGACATCCCGGGCACCATGGCGGCAGTCATCGGCGCGCCGCGCGCCGCGATCGAGGCCGCTTGCGCCGCGGCGCGCCGCCTCGGAGTGTGCGACGTCGCGAACATCAATGCGCCGGATCAAATCGTGATTTCCGGCGCCGTGCCGGCCGTCGAGGACGCGATGCGGCGGCTCGTAGCCGCCGGCGCCAAGATGGTGAAGCAATTGAACGTCAGTGGCGCTTTTCATTCGGCGCTCATGCGCGGCCCCGGCGACAAGCTCGCCGCACATCTGCGGGCGACGCCCTTTGCCGACGCGGCCGTGCCGGTGCTGCCGAACGTCACCGGCGAACCTGCGACTCGCGGCGCCGTGCTGCGCGACATGCTCGAGCGGCAGATCTCGGCGCCGGTGCGGTGGGAGGCGAGCATGCGCGCCTTGCGCGCTGCATTCCCGGCGCCGGTGCTGGAAGTGGGACCGGGAAGTGTGCTCAAGGGCCTCCTGCGCCGCATCGATCGCGATGCGGCGTGTACCAGTGTCGGGGACCGGTCGGGTCTGGAAGCGCTGCTGGCACAAACCCCTACCGCGTGACCCGGGCCGGGCGCTAGGCTCGCCCGAGGAGGAGAACCACCGGTGAACCTGCAGGATCGAATCGTGCTCGTGACGGGCGCGAGCCAGGGAATTGGATTGGCCGTCGCGCGGGACGTGGCGGCGCGCGGCGCGCGCGTTGCACTCGTGGCGCGCCAAGAGGAGCGGGTCGTGGCGCTCGCGGCCGAGATCGGCGGCGGCGCGCGCGGCTACGGCTGCCACGTGCAGGACCCGGCGGCGGCGCAAGCCGTCGTACAGCGCGTCCTGGCGGACATGGGCGCCCTGCACGCGGTGGTCAACAATGCCGGCATCGCCCGCGACGGACTGCTCGTTCGCATGTCGCAGGCGGACTGGGACGAAGTGCTGGCGGTCAATCTGACCGGGACCTTCAACTTTACACGCGCCGCAGCCAAGGCTATGATGCGCCAGAAGTTCGGCCGCATCGTGAACATCACGTCGGTGATCGGACAAATGGGCAATGCCGGTCAAGTCAACTATGCCGCCAGCAAGGCCGGCGTCATTGGCTTGACCAAGGCGACAGCGCGCGAACTTGCGTCGCGCAACATTACGGTCAACGCGGTCGCGCCGGGATACATCGAGACCGCGATGACCGCCGAGTTGCCCGACGCGCAGCGCGAGGCACTCTTGAAATCGATCCCGGTCCAGCGCATCGGCACACCGGAGGATGTGGCGGGTGTGGTCGCTTTCTTGTTGAGCGATGCAGCCGCCTACATGACCGGACAGGTGCTGAACTGCGACGGCGGGATGTGGATGCATTCGTAATGGCGGCAAGGTTGGGCGAGCCGTGCCGCAACGTCGACGTTCGCCCGAAATCTCGTACGGAGGTGAGGCTGCGCCCATGGCCAGCGACATCGAAGCTCGCGTCAAAAAGATCATCGAAGACCAGCTCGGCGTCAGTGCGGAGCAGGTTACGAACGAAGCGTCCTTCATCGACGACCTCGGAGCCGACTCCTTGGATACCGTCGAGCTCGTCATGGCGCTCGAGGAAGAGTTCGACATCGAGATCCCGGATGAGGATGCCGAAAAGATGACCACCGTGCAGGCGGCCATCGACTACCTGGAGCAAAAGGTCGGCGCCTGAACGGGCGCCGGGCTTCACGGCCCCGGGGAGGAGTGCGGTTCGATGGATAGGAAGCGGGTGGTGATCACCGGTGTGGGCACGATCTCGCCGGTCGGATCCGACGTGCCTACGACGCTTGAGGCGTTGTACGCCGGACGTTCGGGCGTTGGGCCCGTAGAGCACTTCGACGCGACGGGTTTCGCGACCCGCATCGCGGCCGAAGTGCGCGATTTCGACCCGGCCCGGTACATGGACCGCAAGGATGCGAAGCGCGCCGACCGCTTCGCCCAGTTCGCGATTGCCGCCAGCCGCGAGGCGGTCGACAAGTCGCGAATTGTCGGATCGGACGTCGATCCAAACCGCATCGGTGTCGTCATCGGTTCGGGCATCGGCGGCATGGAGACGTTCGAGATTCAGCATCAGGCGTTGCTGGAGAAAGGGCCGTCGCGCGTCAGCCCCTTCTTCGTGCCGATGATGATCACCGACATGGCGTCGGGTTTGGTGTCGATGCAACACGGTTTCAAGGGGCCGAACTTTTGCGCCGTTTCGGCCTGCGCCTCGGCGGCGAATGCCATCGCCACGAGTGCGATGCTGATTGCGACCGGC
Source organism: bacterium (assembly GCA_031362565.1). Taxonomy (GTDB): domain Bacteria; phylum Krumholzibacteriota; class Krumholzibacteriia; genus JANLSU01. The sequence goes on from JANLSU010000058.1 coordinate 25,963, forward strand.
GCCGCGGACGCGGTCGTGACCGGCGGTGCCGAGGCCACCGTGACGCCGATGACGATGGCGGGTTTCTGCAGTCTGAAGGCGATGTCGGAACGCAATGACGACCCGGCGACCGCCAGCCGGCCGTTCGACGCCGGGCGCGACGGTTTCGTGCTGGGCGAGGGCGCGGGCATTCTGGTGCTCGAGGATTTGGAGATCGCGCGGCGGCGCGGCGCCTCGATCCTGGGCGAACTCGTCGGCTTCGGGATGACCGGCGACGCGTTCCACATGACCGCGCCTGCACCGGAAGGCGAAGGCGCCGCGCGTGCGATGCAGGCGGCACTCGACACCGCGGGGATCGCCGCGGCGGCGGTCGGCTACATCAATGCGCACGGCACCTCGACGCCGTACAACGACAAGAACGAAACTCACGCGATCAAGACGGTGTTCGGCGCCCACGCGCCGCGGCTCAAAGTGAGTTCGACCAAATCCCTGACCGGGCATTTGCTCGGCGCGTCCGGCGGCCTCGAGGCGATCGTGTCGATCGACGTGTTGCGATCGGGAAAAGTTCCGCCGACCATCAATCAATTCGAGCGCGATCCCGATTGTGACTTGGACTATGTCCCGAATCATGCCGTCGCGGCCGACGTGCAGTATTCGCTCAGCAACTCCTTCGGTTTCGGCGGCCACAACGTCTCGCTGCTCTTCAAGAGGTACCAGGAGTAGCGGTTCGCGGGCGCGGGACGGGCGGTGGGTCATCCGATGACATGGAGCGACTGGGTCGCACGCCTGCGGGGGCGCAAGGCGCGCACCTCACGATCCGTTCCGAGCCACGCTCCCGAACTCGAAAGTCTCGAACGCAAGCTGGGACATGTCTTCCACGATCGCGGCCTGATCGAAACCGCGCTAACGCACCGCTCGCATGCCTACCGGTCCGGCCAAGAGCGCACGCAATCGAACGAGCGGCTCGAGTTTCTCGGCGACTCGGTGCTCGGACTCATCGTCAACGAATACCTGTACGGCGCTTACCCCGACCGCAGCGAAGGCGAACTCACCAAGATGAAATCGTTGGTCGTGAGCCGCGCCGTCTTGTCACGGGCCTCCGAGACCATCGACCTGGGCCGCCATCTCATTCTGGCGCCGGGTGAAGTGGATGCGGGGGGCAGGACGCGGTCGTCCATCTTGTCGGATGGTTTCGAGGCGGTCCTCGGGGCCCTCTATCTGGACGGCGGCCTGATGCCGGTGCAGAACTTCGTGCGCCGCGAACTTCTCGGCTCGCTCGAAGCGACGCTCGCGGATCATCAGCTGGCGAACTACAAGAGTTTGTTGCAGGAGAAAATCCAAGCCGAACTCAAGACCCCGCCGCGTTACAAAGTCACGTCGACGTCGGGCCCGGACCACGCCAAGAAATTCGTCGTCGAGGTCGTGGTGCGCGGCCGCGTTCTGGGCCGCGGCGAGGGCGACAGCAAGAAACTGGCGGAGCAACGCGCGGCGCGCCAGGCGCTCCAACACGTCGACACGAATCCCGACCTGCTGCCGCGCGGCGCCTGAGCGGGTTCAATAGCGGTACGTGCTCGTCAGCAGGAACCGCCGTTCGCGCCGGGTTTCCGACACCTCAGGATCGTCACGATCGGCGCGGGTAAACTTCCCGACGCTGACCCCGAAGTCGAGGGCGAAGGTATTCGCCAGGAGCACGCCGGCGCCGAAGGTCACGGTTTCCCGATCCTGCACCGCGGTCGCCGGGTTGCCCAGCAACAGATCATAGACCAGTGGTTCATACGAGTAGCCGCCGCGCAGCCGGACCGGCAGGCGTGGCAACGTCCATTCGGCGCCACCCCGCGCGTCGAAGCGCGGCGTGTAGTCGTCATTCGGGCGGCGCGGGTCGAGCGGGTCGCTCGGCGGACTGTCGACATCGATCTCGTCCCACGCTACATAGTGGGTCTCGGCGGACAGCAGCAGTGACGCGAACGAGTAGGAGACGCCCAAGTTAGCCGACCACGGCAAGGTCGGCCGCTGCTCGATGAAGGCGACGGTGCGCGTGTTGTTGTTGGTGTCCAGAAAATCGAAATGCTGCAGCGTGGCGTCGCCGGCGATTGTCATCCAGACCGGCGAATGCAGCACGAGTCCGACACGGCCGCCGCCGCCCGCGTAGGCGAGCAAGCCGAGATCCACTGAAAAGGCGTTGAGGCGCGCTTCGGTGTGCAGCAGGTCGCCGAAGTCGGGAGGCAAACTCGGATTCGTTTCGATGATGTGGGTGTGCTGCGTGTCGTCGAGCGTGCCGGTCCAAAACGATCCCGTCAGCCCGAGCGAGAGCGAGTGGAGAACATCGACGCCGAGGCCGCCGACGGCGCGCCACACGGTGCCGGTTTGCTTGCGCGTGAAGTCATCGGTGATGGACAGGTCTTCGGCGGGCGTCGGGCCCGGAATCAGGCGCCGGTCGAACCGGCTGGAACCCATCGCATTGCTGCGCTCCCGGAACAGCCCACCGGCGAGCACCAAGCTGCCGCGATAGGTGGGAATCGGATAGGCGATCGCCGCGACATCGAGTCCCGAAGCCGGGGCATCTTTCTCGGCCGATGTGTCGAACATGTGGAACGTGCTGCGGGTGCGCCCCGAATGAAACCCGAGTGCGAGTTCGATATGGACGAGTTGTGCGAGGCCGGCCGGATTGTATTCGAGGCCGGTCGCGTCGTCCGAAATCGCCGTGTACGCACCGCCGAGCGCCGCGGCGCGCGCCCCGACTGGCGACCAACCCGTGGCGTAGAAGGCTTCGCTCGAAAAATCATCGAGATTGCGATAGGTCGTGGAATCCGCCACGGCGGGGCGCGGCAAACCGGCGAGCAGCGCCAGCGCCAAAGCGCCGGCAGAGTGTGTTGGGCGCATCATCGTGCGGGCCTCGGGCGATTGTTGGGCATTCCTTGTCCCTCGCTCTGCGCTGGAGTGGCGTTCGATTCCGGTGGAGCCTGCGACTCGGGTGCCGCCGAAGACGGCGGCGTTGCATCGTCGTCGTTGGTCGGCGGCGGCGCATTCGGATCCGCGGGCGGTACGACGGGTGCCGGATGGGGTGCCGGCGCGGCGGCCGCCGCGCGCCCTGCGACCCCTTCCGGGGTCCGTGGTGCCGGCACCGGGTTGCCGCTGTGGGCCGTATCACGTGGCCCCGCTGCCGGAGCGCCGCCGTGTTCGGCATCACGTGGTGCACTGGCCGGGGCGCTGGACCGTGGCTCGAGTGCCGCCTTGACCGTCTCCACCGCCGGTGGCGCGATCGATGCCGGTGCAACCGGCGCTGCCGCCCACGGCAAGGGACGGTTGTTTGCCATACCCGCGCCCTCGGCCCGCGTGCCGATGCGGGCGTTGCCCGCCGCGACGCGTTCCCACCAGGGTTGTTCATAAAAGGTCTGCCACTGCGGGGCGCACGGCATCGGCGACCAAGCGACGAGATTGCCGACGCCGCCTGTATGGCAGGCGCGGCAATCTTCCGTGACGCCCAGTTCAACCGGCGCCTCGGCGTCGTCCACCGCCGGGTGGCGCAGCACCGTATAACAGCCGGATCCCAGACTGAGGCAGAGGCATAGGCAGAGCGTGACCCATAGAATGCGGCGCATCGTGCCTCCTTTGCTCAGGGGAGAGTACACTGACCCGCGGCGCGTCTCTTGCACGGGACGGGATGTCCGCCCACGGGGACAGCGCCGTTCTCTCTCCCGCCGCGGCCCCGAACGGTTTTTGCGCCGTTTCCAGAGCCGCGTCGCGAGACAGAACGAGAACGAGTGCCCACAGCGCCGCTCGCTCCTATACTGACCATGCAACGAGTGTTCCTCAAGAGCGGAGATGTGAATGCGGAGAGGCAACGTTTGGATTGGAGTCGCGCTGTGCCTCGCCTGGAACGTTGGATGTGGACCGCCGCCGAAGGCTGGCGCGCCGGATCCGGAGTCTTCGGCGATGAGCCCCGAGGAACTGGCGGCCGAATATCACGCCGCGGCGCGCGCCGCGCACGCGCGCGCCGTGTTCCACGCCGCGCAAGGTGATGTGCCCGGAGCGCTCGCGGAAGAGGCCCAAGCCGTGCGGCTGGCTCCGAGTGATCCGGAATTGCGCCTCGCCTATGCTCAACGTTTGGCCGAGATCGGGCGGGTGCGCGATGCAGAAGCTTTTCTGCGCGGGGCGTCTGAACGCTTCGGCCCGACGCCCGGCGAGCAGTTGCTGACGGCGCGGCTCGATTTCCTGGCGGGACGCCTGGACGCGGCCGAACGTGGCGCAAAAGCCGCACTGGCCGCTGATTCCAGTCGTGCCGAGGCCTGGGAACTGCGCGGCCGCATCGCGCTGCAGCACGATCAGCCTGAAACCGCCCTCGACGCCCTCGAACACGCCGCCGCGCTCGGCGCCGATGCGGCGGATCTCGACGAACTCCGCGCCGCCTGCGAAGCCAAGCTCGGTCGCTCGGAAGCCGCCGCCCAAAGGCTCGAACGGGTCTTGGATGCCGATCCCGGACGCCTCGAAGCCCGCCGCGCACTGGCGACGATTCTGCGTCAATTGGGCCGCACCACCGACGCCCGCACCCTGCTGCGCCAGGCACTCGAGGTCGCGCCCGACGATCCCGACGCCGTCGAACTGGCGCTCGAGAGTTTTGTCGAGGCCGGTGATCTGGACGGCGCCGCCAACATGCTGGCGCCGTACTATCGCAGCGGGTCCCTCGGACCGCGCCTGCAATACCTCTATGGGCGAGTCCTCCTGCAGCAAGATCACTGGTCGGCAGCCGATTCGGTTTTGCGTCCACTGGCAACCCTCGAGGGCGTGCGCGGCATCGAATCGCTGCTCGGCGATATCGCGGTGCGCGCCGGGCACACCGCCGAAGCGCGGGCGCACTATCGACGCGCCATCGATCAGCAACCGGGCGACTGCACACCGGCGGCGAGCCTGGCGCTGCTCGTGGTGCAGGAACAGCGGCGTATTCGCGACGCCGGCGGGACGCCTTCGGACTCGTTGCAGACGGAGTTCGATGCGGCATTGAAAACCGCTGAGCGCGGCGCCGGCGAACGCGACTACCGTTGCCATCTCTTGCTCGGACTCGCATACACGAGCGCGCGACGTTTTGCCGACGCGCTGCCGCATCTCGAGGCGACGCTCGAATTGGATCCGGACGATGCGGACGCGATGTTCAACCTGGCGATGGCGCACCAAGAACTGGGTCACTACGACCAGGCACTCGCACTTGCGCGCCAGCTCTTGGAACGGCACCCGGACAACGCGGCGGCGATGAATTTCGTCGGCTATGCGCTCGCCGAACGCGGCAGCGATTTGCAGACCGGCGAACGTCTCATTCGCGCCGCGTTGGTGAAAGAGCCCAACAACGGCTATTTCGTGGACAGCCTGGGGTGGGTGTTGTATCAAAAAGGCGAGTTTCGCGCTGCCGCCGCCGCTCTCGAGCGCGCCGTACGGCTGCTGAAGGAGCACGACGCGCTCGTTCTCGAACACCTGGGGGATGCGTACGTTCGCATCGGTCGCTTCGAAGCCGCGAAGCGCGCCTATCAGAAATCGCACGATCTCGATACGAGCCGCGCCGCACTCACCGAAAAACTCGCCGACGTGGAGTCCCACCTTCAAAAACATTGAACGCACTCTGATGTGTCTGGTGCTTCTCGCCGCCAGCTGCGGACCGGCGCCGCGCGGTTCCGGCGCCGGCTCGATCCCGTCCGGCACGGCAGGGTGGAGTGCGACGGCGCCGCGTTTCGAAGCCACCGGCCGGGCCCGTTTCACGCCGCGCGATGGCGCCGAGATCGACGGCCGGGTGGCGGTCCGTGTCGACCCACCCGCACGCGTCTGGGTCGAGATGCGCGGTTCAGCGGTGTTCGGACTCGTCGGCGACCGCCAGGTCTTGGCGGCGCCCGGTGACGGCTGGCTTGTGACCCTGCAGGACCGCGGTGACCGGCTCGAGCGCTTGCCGTTCGAGCAGACCTGGGCGGCGGATTTGGCGCCGGCGGGGTCCCTGGCGGAGATCCTCCAGATGGCCTGTGGCCGCCTGCCGTGGCCGCCACCCGCCTCTATGGTGCCGCCGGGGCTCCCGGGCGGCACGGACGTTCTCGAGTACGACCTGCCGGCGCCGGCTCGGGGGCGGCTCCGGCTCCTGCCCCAGGACGGGCGGCTGGCGCGTCTGGAGTGGTGGGTCGGCGGCACCCTGCAGGTGGGGCTCGACTATGATCGCTACGTGGCGTGCGGCGCCGCATGGTTGCCGTCCCGGGTGCGGATCGTGGCGCCCGGTTCCGGGGTGCGCGCCGAGATCCAGTTCGATCACGTGATGGCGCGGGACTCGTTCAGCACGGTGGATTTCGAAGTCGACGGGAACCTCGAAGGGCGGTGAGGGGTAACACGTGTCGGACGAAGGAGAGACGCAGCCGGGAGTGCCAATGCAGCCGATGAGCGCCCTGCGGCCCGCGCCGCATCTCCAAGACCTCACCGATGAGACCCTCATGGAGGTCTTGGTCGCCGGGGATCGAGCCGCGTTCGATGTGCTCGTGCACCGCCACAAGGCACGCCTCTACAGCTACCTCTTGCGGCTGATGCGCGATCCGACGGACGCCGAGGAAGTCGCTCAAGAAGCGTTCGTACGCGCCTACGTGCACGCGGACAAGTACCGGAACATCGCCAAGTTCACGACCTGGCTGTACACGATCGCCACGAACTTGGTGCGCAACCGGATTCGCAAGACCCGCAGCACGCCGAAGCTGTTGTCACTGCAGTGGGGCCGTGGTGAGGAAGACGACAACGACCGCGAAACGATCGATCTGCCGGATCCGCGTGACTTGCCGGACCGCGTGCTCGAGAAGTCGGAATTGCAGACGATCGTCGCGGATGGCATCGAACGAATTCCGGCGCGCTATCGTGAAGCGTTCGTGCTGCGCGAAGTGAATCATTTCACGTACGAAGAAATCGCCGCGATTACCGGCCTCAAGCTCGGTACGGTGCGGTCGCGTATCAACCGCGGCCGGGCCCACTTTCGCGACGTCATGGAACCGCAACTGAAGCGCCTGCGGGCGCGCGGCTGAGACCGTCTACGGCGAAGGAGGAACGTGAGCATGCGGTGTGGTAAAGCGCAAGAGTGGTTGCGGATGCGGGACGACGAGCCACGGAGCGTGGCGGACCAGCGGCGTCTCGCGACCCATATGACGGAGTGCGCCCCGTGTGCAGCGTACGGGCGCGACTTGGAACAGCTCACCCAACTCGTGGCGGCCGGTCCGTGCGAGGAGCCTTCCGCCAGTTTCGATTGGCGGCTCAAGCTGCAGCTCGCGAAGGCGGAGCGCGGCGAACTACTGGAGACAACCGCGGTGGCGCCCGCTCCGTGGCGCGCCAGGCTGCAATTCGGCGGTGCAATGGCGATCGCCGCGGCCATCGTCGTCAGCCTTGGACTCGCCACCCTGCGTCACAGCGCCACCCAAACGTCGACAACGCTGGCCCGCGGGGTGCCGATCGAGGCCGGCGGCCTCGTGACTCCAGTACGCGATCCAGGTCCCGGCGCCGGCACGGCGGCGAATACCCTGGTGCGGGTGCCTTACGCTCCGCACCGGTACTTCCTCGACGAAGCACCGGCGCACACGACCGCGCGCGCCGATAGCGGGCCCAGCGCCCAGGACTTCCCGCCCGCCGCACACTGAGGGACGCGCGCCGCGGCAACGGCACGCATCGCCACACGCCGGTGTGATCGGGTGCCGGAGAGCCCCAAGGATCCGGCGGCCGCACTGCAAAATCATCCCGCCTGTCGTCGTACGCCGCGAAGCGATCCCGCCGGGGGTGCGTTCGAGACGGACTTCGTCTACGATCCCGGCCGCCCGCGCCGGTCCGAGTTTCAACGTTTGTCAGTGCGCCGGGCAAAGGTCCGCAGGGCCGCAACGGCGCGCAATGCGCCCGCGGTTTCGACGTTCGCGATGGAGGCGCCGTGAAGACGTGGCGGATTCCCGTCGACCTCGGGGCGCGCTCGTACGATGTGCGCGTCAGCCCGCAAGGCGCGGAGTACATCGCCGCGGCACTGTCGCGTCTCACCGGCGACTGGTGCGTGGTCACCGATACGCACGTCGCCCGCGCGGTATGGCCGGGCGTGGCGCGGGAACTGCGCCGGCGGGGTTTCGCGCCACCGCGACCGATCGTCATCCCGGCGGGGGAACGGCACAAGCGCCTGATGACGGTCGAACGGGTGCAGCGTGCACTCTTGCGGCGCGGCGCCGATCGTTCGACTTGCGTCATCGCCCTGGGCGGTGGAGTCGTCGGCGATCTGGCGGGATTTGCCGCCGCCACCTACATGCGCGGCATCGATTGGATCGCGGCACCGACCAGCTTGCTCGCGATGGTCGATGCGGCCGTGGGCGGCAAGGTCGGCGTCAATCTCGCCCTGACGAAGAACGCCAGCGGGGCATTTCATCAGCCGCGGGCGGTGTGGGCGGCCACCGGGTTGCTGCGCACATTGCCCGGCCGCGAGCGCCGGAGTGGTCTGGGTGAGGTGGTGAAGTACGGCATGATCGCCGACCCGCAACTGTTCCGAACCTTGGAACGTGAGGCGCGCGCGTGGCAGAGGCCCCGCCCCGCCGCCGATGCCGCGCTCGTGGCGCGCTGCGTGCGAATCAAGGCGCGCTTCGTGGCGGCGGACGAGCGTGAAGGTGGAATGCGCGCCGCCCTCAACTTCGGTCACACCGTCGGACATGCGCTCGAAGGGGACGGGAATCGCGGCTTGCGGCATGGCGAGGCGGTCGGGCTCGGCATGCTGGCGGCGAGCGCCGTCGCGGCGCGGCTTGGGATTGCCGGCGCGGGGCAACGCCAGCGGCTTGCCGAACTGCTCGCGGCACTCGGACTGCCGACGTGCGTCGAGCGCCGCGTGCCGGTTGCCGTGCTGCGCAATGCATGGCGGCGCGACAAGAAATCGCGGCGCGGCGCGCCGAGATTCGTATTGACTCCGGACATCGGGACTGTTAGCGTTGGTCACCATGTTCCGGACGAAATTATCGTCCTTGCGCTGCAGGGAATCCTCGACCCGCAAGCTCCCGCAACGAGATCACGACTTCGGCGAGCTTCTCGACGCAGCGCCGTTCCGAGGTAAGCGATGAACGACACACCACAGGCCCGCGCCGACGTGGAACGATTGCTGGCGCATTACAACCTGGCTCCCGAGTCGCGCGCATTTGCACCGCTGGCGGACGCCTATCGCACCGCCGGTCGTTTGGATGAAGCGGTTCGCGTTCTCCAAACCGGACTCAGCCGCCACCCGCGGTACGTCTCGGCGTTCGTTCTGCTGGGATTTTGTCAGCGCGACCTGCACCAGGAGGACGCGGCCGAATCCACATTCGCGCGGGTTCTCGAATTGGATCCCGACAATTTGATCGCGTTGCGTTACCGCGCTGAATGCGCCCGCCGGCGCGGCGTGCTGGAGCGCGCCGTCGAGTATTTGCGCCGCGCGCTCGAACTTGATCCGTTCGATCGCGACGTGCAGGCCGACCTTGGGCTCGTCACCACGGCACTCGAGCGCCAGACGCGCGAGCGCGCCGCGCCCGATTGGCCGCCGGGCGCGCGTGTCGAGCGCCGCGATCCCGATCCGTTCAGCGTCGAACCTGCGGCACCCGCGACCGTGCACCCGTTGCCGTTCGAGCCGGCCGCCTTTCCCGCCGCGCCGCCGATTGCGACTCCCGCCGCATCCGTGGCGGCGATTCCGGCGGCGCCCGAACCCGAATCCGAACCGGTGCCGCAGTCCGGCGTGCGGCGCGGTGCGATCGAGCCGCCGTTGATCGACTTGCGCCGCGTCGGGCGCCCCGAAGCGGCGCCCGAATCCGCAGCGGTGTCCGAGCCCGAGCCCCGAACCGTGGAGCCGCCGGCGACGGCGCGCCCGGCGGGGGATCGACCGGCCTGGCACTTCACCCGCCAAGAAGACCGCATCGTCGTCGTGCCGACCGACGCTCCGGTGCGCGGCCCGATTCGGTCGGTCGAGGATCGATTGTTTTCGACGCAACGGGCCTTTTCGCCGCTGCCCGATGTCGAACCGCCGGTCGCGAGCGGGCCGCCGGAGGGACCAACTCCTGTGGGTGGCGAGAAAGAATTTGCCACCCGCACCCTGGCGCGGATCTACGAATCGCAGGGCTATTTCGACAAAGCGTTGCTCATTTACGAGGAGTTGCACCGCCAGCATCCCGAGGATCGCGACATCGCGGATCGACGTGCGGCGTTGCAGCGCGGGCCGGCGAGCCCGGCCGAGACGCCGCCACCACGACCGACTCTGCCGCCGGCCGAAGCCCAACGCGAACCGGCCGAGGACGAACAGGGCGTCGCATGGCGCCTGTTGGACACGGGCGATCCGGCCCATCCGCAGCACACGGCGTCACGGCTGCGGCGCGTCGCCGAAGATGCTCGCGAACGTGATCAGGCGCGCCGCCACACGATCGTCGGAACGCCGCCAGTCGAATCACCGCCGGCGCCAGCACCCACGCCGGCGTCTTTTGCCCCGCCACTACTCGCACCGGCCGAAGATCTGGGCCGCGGGCATCAAGACTTCGATCGATTTCTGACCTATTTGCGTTCACTCAAGCCGTGAGGCAAACGCCGATGCACGTGCTGGTGATGAACGGTCCCAATTTGAATTTGCTCGGCGAGCGCCAGCCGGAACTGTACGGCCGCGACACGCTCGCGACGATCGAGGCGCGCTTGCGCGAGCTGGCACAGGCGTTCGATGATCTGCAGTTGACGTTCTTTCAATCCAATTCCGAAGGGGCGTTAATCGACACCCTGCACGGTGCGGGCCGTGCCGCCGGCGGCATCGTGATCAATCCCGGTGGCCTCGGCCACACGAGCGTGGCGCTCCGCGATGCAGTCGCGGCGATCGGCGTCGCGACGATCGAAGTCCACCTGACGAACATTCACGCCCGCGAACCGTTTCGGCGCCGTTCCTTGCTCGCCGGAGCATGTGTCGGCAGCATCTGCGGCCTCGGTGCCCTTGGCTACGAGTTGGCTCTGCGCGCTCTCGCCGCGCGGGCGGGCGGCGCGGCGATTTCCTGAGAGGCGTTGCCGCCCGGTCGCCGGGTGTGGTACACCCCAGCGATTCGCGGCCCTCTTCCCGAGGGTCCAAGGGGCGGGGGCCCATCCATGCGCGATGCACGCATCGAATACTTGATCCACCTGGTGGAGAAGAGCGACATCGTGGAACTCGAAATCCACGAGGGTTGGGGCCGCCGCATTCGCATTCTCCGCAAGTTCGCGGCGCCGGCGGCGCATTCCGCCGCGCCGTCCGCCATGGCGGCGCATGCGCCGGCTCCGGCCGCCGCGAACCCCGGAGCCGCCGACGAGCAGCCGCGCCCGGCCCCCGAGGATGACCCGAATTTGATCAAAGTCGTGTCGCCGATGGTCGGCATGTTCTACCGCGGCTCATCGCCCGAAGTGCCGCCGTTCGTCGAAGTGGGCAGTCAAGTCGCGCCCGGGCAGACGCTGTGCATCATTGAAGCGATGAAGCTCATGAACGAAATCGCCGCCGAGACGACCGGCAGCGTGCGGAAAATCCTCGTCGAAAACGGCCAGCCGGTCGAATTCGGGCAAACCCTCTTCCTGCTCGAAAAAACCAACTGAATTTCGCATCGCACTCCTTTGACCGGCGCGGACCGTGAGGCCGTGCCGGCGGCGTGGCGCGTTTCCAGGGCGCCTTGCTGGTGAGGATCTTGCACCGTCCGAAGCCGTGCACGCCGCCGCGGTGCCGCGGCGTGGACGATGGGGGTTTCCCGTTGAACGTCCGGTCGATCCTGCAGCAGATGGTGTCGCTTGGCGCCTCGGACTTGCACGTCAAGGCAGGCATCCCGCCGCTCGCCCGAGTGCACGGACTCCTGACGGCGCTCGACGTGCCGGCACCCACGCCGCGCGAACTCGAGGAAGTGGCACAACAGATTCTGACCCCCGTGCAGCGCGATCAGTTCGAGACCACGCGTGAGGTCGACTTCGCGTTCGGCGTGGCGGGACTGGCGCGGTTTCGCGCCAATTTCTTCGTGCAGCGGGGCTCCATCTCCATGGTGTTCCGGCACGTGCCGACCGAAATTCAAGCGCTCGAGCATCTCGGCTTGCCGCCTGTCGTCGAGGAACTCGCATCGAAGCCGCGCGGCCTCATCCTGGTGACCGGCACGGTCGGCAGCGGTAAATCGACGACCCTCGCGGCGATCATTCACCGCATCAACTGCACGATGCCCATGAACATCATTACGATCGAAGATCCGATCGAGTTCCTGCACCGCGATCAGCAGGCGCTCATCCAGCAGCGCGAGGTCGGCAGCGACACCGCATCCTTCCAAGCGGCGCTGCGTCACATCCTGCGGCAGGATCCGGATGTGATCATGATCGGCGAAATCCGCGACAAAGAAACCATGGACATCGCCTTGACGGCGGCCGACACCGGCCACCTCGTGCTGTCGACATTGCACACGATCGACGCCACCCAGACGATGAATCGCGTCATCTCGTTCTTCGAGCCGCACCAGCACCAGGAGATCCGCTACTTGCTGGCCTCGACTCTGGCCGGCGTGATCTCGCAGCGCTTGATTCGCACCGCCGATGGCCAGGGCCGCGTTGCGGCCGTCGAGGTCATGGTGTCGACGAGCAGTATCCGCGAATACATCAAGGATCCGGAGAAGACGCCGCTGATCCGCCAGGCGATTCAGGAAGGCGTCATCCAGTACGGCATGCAGACGTTCGACCAGGCGCTGATGAAGCTCGTGCAGGAGGCCCGCATCACGCGGGACGAGGCGCTGCGCGTCAGTACGAATCCGCACGAACTGGCGCTGCGCATGGGCGGCATTCAAGCCTCGAGCGACCAGTCCTGGAACCGCTTCGAGAAGGGCGAGACGTCGGCCGCCAAGGCGCCCTTCTGACCGTTCCTCGCCAACGCCCCGCCAATCCACGGCCCGTGTGCTAGACTGCCGCGCATGTTTCGTAAGATCCTGGTCGCGAACCGCGGCGAAATCGCCCTACGCATCATCCGAGCCTGCCGTGAACTCGGCATCGACACGGTGGCCGTGCATTCGGAAGCCGACGGCGACTCTTTGCACGTCAAATTCGCCGATGAGAGCGTTTGCATCGGCCCGAATCCGAGCGCCGACAGCTACCGCAAGATTCCCGCCTTGCTCGCCGCCGCCGAGATCACCGGCGCCGATGCCGTGCACCCGGGGTACGGTTTCCTGGCCGAGAACGCCCAATTCGCGTCGGTCGTCGAGTCGTGCGGCTTGACTTGGATCGGCCCGCGTCCGGACGTCATCCGCTCCATGGGCGACAAGTCGGAAGCCCGCAAACTCATGCGCGCCGCCGGCGTGCCGATCACGCCGGGAAGCGATCTGCTCGAAAATCCCAGCGACGCTCTGGCGGTCGCCCGGGAGATCGGCTATCCGGTCATCGTTAAAGCCGTCGCCGGCGGTGGTGGGCGCGGCATGCGCGTGGCGCAAGACGAGGATGAACTCTTAGGGGCGATTTCGACGGCACAAACCGAAGCCGAAGCGGCATTCGGCAATGCCGGCGTGTACGTCGAGAAATACCTCGTCAACCCGCGGCATGTCGAAATTCAGATCCTCGGCGACAAGCACGGCAACGTGATCCATCTTGGCGAGCGCGACTGCTCGACGCAGCGCCGCCACCAGAAGCTCATCGAGGAAGCGCCGTCGCCGGCGGTGGGGCCGGCGTTGCGCCAGCGCTTCGGCGATGTCGCGGTGCGCGGCGCTCAGAAGGTGCGCTACGACTCGGCCGGCACCATGGAGTTCCTGTTGGACGAGGACGGCTCGTTCTACTTCATGGAAATGAACACCCGCATCCAAGTGGAGCATCCGGTGACCGAGCTGGTCACCGGCGTCGACATCGTGAAAGAGCAGATCGCGATCGCGGCGGGCGAAAAACTCACGCTCCGCCAGTCGGATGTCGAATTTCGCGGCCACGCGATCGAAGTGCGGATCAATGCCGAGGATCCACTCGCCGGATTTCGTCCGTCGCCGGGCAAGGTCGAGTTCTTTCACATGCCCGGCGGCATCGGCGTCCGCATCGACTCGCATGTGTACCAGGGGTACACGATCAGCCCGTACTACGATTCCCTGATCGCCAAGCTGCTGGTGCACGGCCGCGATCGCGCCGAAGCGGTCGCGCGCATGGACCGCGCCCTCTCGGAATGCCTCATCACCGGCATCAAGACCACGACCGAGTTCAGCCTCGATTTGATCCGTTCGGAAGACTTTCGCGCCGGCAAAGTCACGACGCGATTTCTCGAGCGCTTCCTCCAGACGTACCAGCCGAGTCCAACGGTCGTATAACCGCCGTCTGGATCGGTCCGCACCTCGAACCACGTGTGTGGACAGCATCCGTTGTTGCTCTCGCGCCGTTGCATCTGCAAAATTCGCCCGCAGCGTCGGCAGCGTGGTTCGCGGTGCGTCGTCGAAGGGTGGGGGGATGGGCCAGAGAGTGTTACGCGCGATCGTTCTCGTCGCGCTCTTCGTATTCACGGCTGTTTCGTGGGCGGGCTACCGCGAATCGCAATGGCCGTCGACGCTCAACTGGCGCGGCCTGTCGCGTGCTTCGCACTTGTGCGGTCCGCTCGGTTTGTCTTTCACCCACGCCAATGTCGCTTTGTTCGGACGCGTCGCGTCGGCGGCGATTCCGCTGCTGTTGGCGCTGGCCGCCGTCGCGACCCTGCTCGATTGGCAACGGCGCCGCACGCTCGGACACGGCGCGCGCCTGTTGGTGGCGGCGCTTTTCGTCGCGGTTTTGAGCGCCTGGGCGGGCGATGAACTCGGTGGTTCGGTCGGCCACCTCGAGCTCGAACTCTTGCGGGCCATTCTCGGGCAGGTGGGCGCGACGATTCTGCTCGCGGCGATTCTCGCCGGCGGCTTGCTGCGTTACGGAACACCGCTCGCACGCCCGGTTCTGGCGCACAGCGGCATCGTCCTCGAGCGCGCCCAAGGTGCCGGAACCGTCGGACGCGAATTCTGGCAGCGCCTGAAGTCCGATGTGCACGGGCTTTGGCACGGTGCGCCGGACGACGATGAATTCGCGGCCGATCGGCCCGCGCCGCGCGCCGCATCCAAGGCGGTGCGTCCGGCGGTGGCACGCGACGCAGCCGCGGCGCCGGTGGCGGCGTTAGTGCCGGTGCGCGCCGATGCGCCGCCGCGCATCCGTGACATCAACCGCGCCCCGCGCCCGCGCGTCATCGAACAATCGGGCGCTCTCCCGGCCGGCGACGAACCCATGGTGCGGTCGCGCGATTCGACGCGCTACCATTTGCCGGCGCAAGACCTGCTGACACCGTGCGAGTCCGTGGTCCACGCCGCCAGCGATACCGAACTGTTGGACATGTCGCGCCGGCTCGAGGAGAAACTCGCGGATTTCGGCATCGGCGGCCGGGTCGCCGAAGTGCAGCCGGGCCCGGTCATCACGACGTTCGAGTTCGAGCCGGCACCCGGCATCAAGGTGAGCCAGGTCACGAGCCGGGTCGACGATTTGGCCATGGCGCTGCGGGCGCAATCCATCCGGATGGTGGCGCCGATCCCCGGCAAGGCCGCGATTGGCGTCGAGATTCCGAATCGCGATGCGCAGATGGTGTCGCTGCACGAGATCATGCACGCCTGGTCCGACGACCTGCGGGTCGGGCCCTTGGGACTGGCACTCGGCAAGACCGTGAGCGGCGATCCGTTCTTCGCCGATCTCGCCAACATGCCGCACTTGCTGGTGGCCGGTGCGACCGGCTCCGGCAAGAGTGTGTGCATCAACGTCATCCTCTGCAGCTTGCTCCTGCGGCACGATCCGAACGAGGTCAAGCTGCTGCTCATCGATCCCAAGATGTTGGAGATGAACGCCTACAAGGACATCCCGCACCTCCTGCATCCGGTCGTCACCGACCCGAAGGAGGCCTACAAGGCATTGCACTGGCTGACGCTGGAAATGGAGCGCCGCTATCGTGAGTTGGCGCGCGCCAGCGTTCGCAACATCATCGGCTACAACAAGAAGATCGCCGCCGGTGAAGTACTGGACGAGTCCGGCAAGCCGAAGGACATCCTGCCGTATGTCGTCGTCATCGTCGACGAACTGGCAGATCTGATGATCCAGGTCGGCAACGAGATCGAAACGCCGATCGCGCGTTTGGCGCAGATGGCGCGCGCCGTCGGCATCCACCTCGTGCTCGCCACCCAGCGTCCTTCGGTCGACGTGATCACCGGTGTCATCAAGGCGAATTTCCCGAGCCGCATTGCGTTTCAAGTTTCGTCGCGCGTCGACTCGCGCACCATCTTGGACGGCAACGGTGCGGAAGCGCTGCTCGGGAGAGGCGACATGCTGTTCCTGGCCGGTGGCCGGCCGGCGCCGATCCGCCTCCACGGGGCCTACGTGAGCGTCGAGGAGTGCGAACGTATCGCCGAGCACTGGCGCCAATTCGGCCAGGGGGCGGGCAAGATCGACCTGGACGACGCCCGAACCAACGGCCAGGGCGACGCTTCCGGCGACGACGACCTCTTCGAGGAAGCGCGCCAGGTCATCGTTTCGAGCGGTGTCGCCTCGGTTTCCTATTTGCAGCGCCGCCTCAAAGTGGGCTACTCTCGGGCGGCCCGCATCATGGACATGCTGGAGGAGGCGGGCGTGGTTGGGCCCGCGATGGGCGCCAAGCCGCGCGAAGTCCTGCAGCGGCTCGAGGACCTCTCCCCGCTGGCCGATTGACCCCCGGAATCACATGAGTGTCGTCCATTTCAGGCCCCCGGCCCCGACGCGCCCCGCTCCGGCGGCAGGTGCGCCCTTGGCGCCCTTGGCGGGCTTGCGCGTCTACCTGGACTCGCTGGGATGCGCCAAGAACCTCGTTGACTCCGAGGCCACTCTGGGGCTCCTGGCGGGTCAGGGGTGCATCACGGTGCCCGAGCCGGAGGATGCGGACCTCATGGTGGTCAACACCTGCGGCTTCTTGGAGCAGGCGCGCGAGGAGTCGATCGAGCGCATTCTGGAGCTCGCACAGTTGAAAACTCTCGGCCGCCCGCGGGTCCTCGCGGTGTTGGGCTGCCTGGTGGCGCGCGCCGCCGAAGAACTGGCGGAGTCGATTCCCGAAGTCGACGTCTGGCTGCCGGCTGGCCATCACGCCGATCTGGGAGCCCGCGTTGCGGCGCGTCTCGGTTCACTGCCGGCGCTCGAAGTGCGCCAAGCCACCGATCGATCGGGGAGCGGGCGCGCTCCGGCCAGTGCGTTCTCGGGCTTCGGCACTCGGGTCCTCCTCACGCCGGCGCACACTGCCTATCTGAAGATCTCCGAAGGCTGCACCAACGCCTGCACCTTTTGTTCGATTCCGCTCATGCGCGGTTTGCAACGCAGCCGGCCGCTCGCGGCTATTGTCGAAGAGGCTGCCGCACTCGCGGCGCGCGGTGTCCGCGAACTGCACTTGGTCGCGCAGGACTTGACGCACTATGGATTCGACGCCGGCGAGGGCCACGATCTGCTCGACCTGGCGGTGGCGTTGGGTGGCGTCGCGGGAATCGAGTGGATTCGTTTCTTGTACGCGCATCCGGCGCACCTGACGCCACGGCTCTTGGAAGGCTTGTTCGAAGTCCCTCAGGTCGTGCGCTATCTCGACATGCCGGTGCAGCACGCTTCGCCGCGTATTTTGCAGGCCATGCGCCGGCCTTATTCACCGGAGCGCGTCCGGCGGCAACTCGCGGCTCTGCGCGCCAAGGTCCCGGGGATCACGTTACGCAGCACGGTCATCGTTGGATTTCCCGGCGAAACCGAACGCGACTTCGACCTGTTGTGCCGTTTCGTGTCGGACGTGCGTTACGACCGGCTCGGGACCTTCACCTATTCGCGCGAGCCTGGCACTCCGGCGGCGGATTTGCCGGGACGGCCGCGCACGAGCACGGCGCAACGCCGCTTGAATGTAATCACCGAACTGCAGATGGAAATTGCCGCCCAACAGGCCCAGGCGCGAGTCGGCCAACGGTTGCGGGTTCTCGTCGACGGGCCGGTGTCGCCCGAGGAAGCCACTGAGAGCCCCATGGCGGCGGGGGCCATCGCGCGCGCGCGCAGCGAGGGCGAGGCGCTGGATATCGACGGCACGGTATACGTGGTGGCGGCGCCGGGCACGGTGATTCCGGCCGGCGCTTTCGTCGAGGTCGAGATCGAAGCCGCCGACGTTTTCGATCTGCGCGCCCGGGTGCTCGGCCGTGGTCCAGGAGCATCGTTGCAACCATCGATTGTTGCTTGACTTGCAGTCGCGATTCCCGTAACTGGAGGCGTCGGAGCCAAGCGGCACCGCCTGAACCCTTGGCCGAGTGGAGGCGATCTCGCGTGTCATCCAAGCTGCGCCACGCAGCACTCGTGTCCTTGGTCGTGCTGATCGGCGCCCAAACCAGAGCGGCCGGCGCCGAGCCACTGCCGACCAACTATGAACTCGTGCAGGCGGCAACGCGGGTCGCGTGCGCGAAACTCGTCGAGGGCATGCGGTCACACCTCGGCACCGGGGCGGTGAGCGTACACGCCGTGGGTACGGCCCCCAGCCACTTCTTGGTCGAGAATATCCTGACCGCGGCCCTGACCGAGAGCGGCATCAAGGTCACGACGCGCGCCGATTCGGTAAGCCCGGTGATCGAATTCGAGGTCGTGGATCTCGGCTTGGCGTACATCGGCGCGCACCGGTCGCCGCCGTGGATCGGCCATCGCAGCATCGACCGGACGGCCCGTGCCCGGCTCTTCGCGCGGGTCGTGGATCCGGTGCAAGCGCGGATCGTTTGGGCCGATCAGGCCGAAGGCCATCGCACCGACCGGGTGGCGCAGTCGGCACTCAACCGCCTCGAAGAAGAAAAACCGACGGCGTACGAGAAGCCCGCCCGTCCGCCCGGCCGATGGAATAAAGTGGTCGAGCCCGTCGTCGTCACTGGCATCGTGGTGGGCTTGATCGCGCTGTTCTTTTCGAACCAGTCGACGAAGTGAGCCTCGCGGTTTGGGAGGGAGTCGGCTTGGACATCGGCAGTTTGCTCGCGCGTGGCAAGGGCCTGCTCGACGCGGGCAAGTACGGCGATGCGGTGCAGTGTCTCGAGAGTGCGGTGCACCGCCAGCCGGATTTTCCGGACCTGCACAATCTTCTGGGTCTGGCGCTCTCCATGGCGGGGGAGCCGCTGCGGGCGGAATCGCATCTGGCACGCGCCCTCGAGCTCAATCCGAACTACGCCGAGGCGCACCTGAACATCGCGATCCTGCTGTTCGAGCGCAATGCCTACAACGCGGCGCGCGAACACATGCGGGAATTCAATCGCATCGTGCGCAGCAATCCGCGCGGCTTTCCCGATCCGGCCCTGGATGATCTGGCGCGCCGCCATGCGGATTTGGCGGAGCGCTATCGTGCCTGCGGGCTTCTGGACGAGGCGGAGACGCAGTTGCGCGCCGCGCTGCGCTTGCGCCCGGCGTACGGCGATTTGCGTTTGCAGCTCGGGCGTGTTTTGTTCGAACGCGCCAAGTTGGACGAAGCCTCTCAACAAGTCGAGGTCCTGCTGCAACAGACTCCGGAATACCCCGAAGCGTTCTTGCTGCGCGGCCAGATCGAGCTCGCACGCGGTAACGCCGACGGCGCGCGTCAGGCCTGGCAGCGGATTGGACAGGGCACCGCCGGCACCCAAGCGCGGGCGCTCCTCGACCAACTGGAAATCGATCTGCGGGCGCGCCGCAACGCCCCTTCCCCGGAGGGTTCGCGTTATGCGGGCGGGCGGCCGTAAGCCAGGCGCCGTGGCCCCCCGACCGGGGTCCCGGCGCCCGAGCCGTTGGTCGCACCTCGTGTCCCTGGCTTGCGCCGGCCTCGGCGCCGTGGCCGGTTGCGGCGGGCCGCGCGTCGCGATCGCTCCTACCGATCCGCTGTATGAATTCCGCGTCGGGTTGGCCGACAACGCCCGGCATCACTGGGTCGAGGCCCAGGACCATCTGAAGCGCTTCCTGGATTTGCATCCGGGTCACGTCAACGCCGATTCAGCGCAGTACGAGCTCGGGCTCGCCAAGATGGGCGCGCACCTGTATCCCGAAGCCGCGGTGGAATTCCAGATTCTCGGCCAGGAATACCCTCGCAGCCCGCTGCGGCCGGCTGCCAGCTTCCAGGAATGTGTGAGCTATGTGAAGCAAGTACGTTCAACACAGCTCGATCCGACGCCGGCGATCCGCGCCCAGACGTGCTTGGACGAATACATGCTGCGTTTTCCGGGCGCCGCCGACAGTGCCGCGGCCGTGAACCACCTGCGGGATCTCGCCGACCACCTCGCGGAAAAGGATCTGCGGCTCGGCCGCATGTTCGTGCGCATGAAACGGCCGCGCGCCGCGCGTGTCTACCTGCAGAACGTGTTGCACGCGACTCCGGGGTCGCGTTGGGAGCCGGAGGCGCTGCTCTATTTGGGCCAAGTCGAGGAGCTCGAAGCACAGCCGGCCGAGGCAGCCAAAGCCTACCGGCGCGTGGTCACGGAACATGGCGGAACCGAAGCCGCGCGCCCGGCGCGCGAGCGTCTCGACAAACTCGTGGCGCGCCACCCGGAACTGGCGCAGGACACCGCGTCTCCCGCTCCGCCACCGCCGCCCGCCCCGGCGCCATGAAAGCCCGCGTGCGCCGCGCGGTCTTCGGCGGCAGTTTCGATCCGATTCACTTTGGCCATCTCCTGGTCGCCGAAATGTTGCGTGAACGCGCCGATTTGGACGAGATCGTGTTCATGCCGGCGGCGCGCTCACCCCACAAGCAAGGCACCGGCGCGCCACAGGCGGCGCGTTTGGCGATGTTGCGCTTGGCGGTGCGTGGCAACCCACACTTCCGGGTCAGCAGCCTCGAACTCGGGCGTGCCGGCCCCTCCTACACGATCGACACGATTCGGGTCTTGGCGCGCCGTTGGCACGCGCGGCCGTTGTGGATCCTGGGCGGCGATTCGTTGCTCGAGCTGCACACTTGGCGTGAAGCGGCGGCGTTGCTGCGCGAGGCTCGTTGGATCGCCTACGCGCGGCCTGGCGCCGAAGCCGCCAAGGCGCGCGCCGAAGAACTCGGCATTGCCTATCACGAACAGGTGCTCTCGCCGCTCACGAGCCGCGAACTGCGGGCGCGGGCGCGGCGTGGGCAGAGCCTGCGATATCAAGTGCCCGAGCCGGTGCGGCGTTACATCGAACGGCATCGTCTGTACCGCGTCGGGGCGGCGCGATGAATGCGCTCCTTGTGGATGGCAGCGGACTCGCGTATCGCTCCTACTTTGCCTTCGTGCGCAATCCGCTGCGTTCGACGCGCGGCGAGGAAACCAGCCTCTCCTACGGCTTCTTGACCGCCGTGCTGCGCTGGTGCGAGCGCTATGCGCCGGAGCACGTGGCGATCGTCTTCGATCCCCCTGGCCGCACGCATCGTCATGCGCTGTATGCGGAATACAAGGCGCAGCGCCCGGCCCGGCCCGAAGGCCTGGTGGCGCAGCAGCCGCGCCTGCGCGAAGTGCTGGCGGCGTTGCGCGTCGCGGTGGTGGAGATCCCGGGCTGGGAAGCAGACGACGTGCTGGCGACTCTGGCGCGGCGTTTCGAAGCCGCTGGATCCAACGTCTGGCTCGCCACGGCCGACAAGGATTTGCAACAGCTGGTGTCGCCGCGAGTCCGGCTCGTGCGTCCGGCGCCGATGGGGAACGACGCGGAGATGGGGCCCGCCGAACTCGAGGAACGCACCGGTTTGCGGCCGGAGCAGATTGTCGATTGGCTGGCACTCGCCGGTGATGCATCGGACAACATCCCCGGCGTGGCCGGTGTTGGCGACAAGACCGCCCTCGAACTGCTGCGCGAACACGGCACCCTCGCCGGGGTCTACGCGGACCTCGATCGTGTGACGCGTCCGGCGGTGCGCCGCCGGCTGGAAGCAGGCCGGGCGGCGGCCGAGTTGTCGCGCACGCTGGTCGAACTGCGCAGCGACGCGCCGGTCGACGCGACGGGACTCGATTGGCCGGGCATCGATTGGGCGGTGCTCACGCCGCTCCTCGAGCACTTGGAGTTCTTCCAGATTCTGCGTCAGAAACCGGCCGTCGCTCGGTCCGGTGGTGCACCGCTCGGGGTTGCGACGGCGATCGCCGCCGACGGGCCAGCGTGGCGCGCGGCTCTCGAAGCCGCATCGGGTGCCGGTGCGATCGCGATCGCCGCGGCGTTCGACGGTGTGCCGCGCGTTGCGCCAGTCACTGCGGTCGCGGTCGCTTGGGGGGATCGGACGGCGGTTGCGGCCGACGTCGCGTCCGTTCCGCCGGCGCCACGTCCGGGCGAACTCGACCTGCGCCTACCCGCCGGCCGCGGCGTTCCGGAAGCCGCACTTGTCGCCGCACTGCAGCCGCTGCTCGCGGATCCGGCGCGGATCAAGATTGGTTTCGATTGCAAAGCCCTGGCGTTCACCCTGGCGCGTGCGGGCGCGCCGATGCCGGGTCCGTATTTCGATACGCTGCTCGCGGCCTATGTTCTGGATCCCGGCCGCCGCACCGGTTCGATCGCCGCGCTGGCGCAGGAACACCTCGGGCTCGCTCTCGACGTGACCGCATCGGACGCCGCGGCGCAGGGGGCAGCCGCAACCGCGCTGTGGGCGTTGCGAGACGTCCTCACCCGCCAACTGGAAAGCGACGGGTTGGCGGCGCTTTTCCGCGACGTCGAGACGCCGCTCGTCGAAGTGCTCTTGGCGATGGAACTCGAAGGTGTCGGAATCGATCGCGCCAGTTTGGACGCCTTGGCCGCCGATCTCGAGCAACGCGCCGCGGGGCTTGCCGAATCGATCTATGCGGCGTGCGGCCGGCGCTTCAATTTGCAATCGACCCAACAACTCGGCCAAGTGCTATTCAACGAACTCGCGTTGCCGCATGGCCGGCGCACGCGCACCGGTTGGTCGACGGATGTCGATGTGCTCGAGCGGCTCGCCGGGTCGCACGCGGTTGCGGCACAGTTGCTCGAGCACCGGCAGTTGATGAAATTGCGCTCGACGTACGCCGAAGCGCTGCCGCGCCTCATGGATCCGGCGACCGGCCGGATTCACACGCGTTTCAATCAGACCGTTGCTTCGACCGGCCGGTTGTCGTCGTCCGATCCGAATCTGCAGAACATTCCGATTCGGACCGAACTCGGGCGGCGCATCCGTGCCGCCTTCGTGCCACGGGACCGGAACGGTTGGATGCTCGCTGCCGACTATTCGCAGATCGAACTGCGGCTCCTGGCGCACTTATCACAGGACCCCGCACTGGTTGCCGCCTTCCAGCAAGGCCAGGACGTGCACCAGCAGACGGCGGCCCGGGTCTTTGGCTGTGATCTAGCGGCGGTCACCCCCGAGCAGCGCGCCGCCGCCAAGACCGTCAACTTCGGCGTCATCTACGGCATGGGGCCGCGTGGTTTGGCCGACCGGCTCGGGATTCCGCTGGCGGAGGCGAAGCGTTTCATCGACGAATACTTCGCCGGTTATCCCGGGGTTCGCGCCTTCACCCACGAGCTTGTCGAACGGGCGCGCGCCAATGGCTTCACGACGACCTTGCTCGGCCGCCGCATGCGCCTGCCGGGCATCGCGAGTTCGCAGCCCGCGGAACGCGCCGGCGCCGAACGGGTCGCGATCAACGCCCCCATTCAGGGCAGCGCCGCCGATTTGATCAAGGTGGCGATGCTGCGTGTCCACCGCCGCTTGCAAGCGGCCGGACTGCGCTCGCGCTTGGTGCTGCAAGTGCACGACGAATTGGTCTTCGATGTCGCTGCCGGCGAGCAGGACGAAGTCGCGGCCATCGCGCAGAGCGAGATGGAGGGCGCCGTACCGCTTCGGGTGCCGGTTGTCGTCGATGTGGGCTGCGGGGCGACTTGGGCGGAGGCGCACCGATGAAGGTCTACGCCCTGGTCGGTGGGATGGCGGCCGGAAAATCGACGGTGGCGCGCCGGATCGCGCGCCGCTACGGTGGGCACTGGCTCGAGGCCGATCGGGCTGGGCATCAGGTGCTGCGTCTCGAGCGCGTCCGGCAGCGATTGCTGGCTCTCTTCGGGCCTGCTATCTTGGCCGCGGACGGCGCCATCGACCGGCGACGCTTGGGCCGGCGAGTCTTCGGCGACCCGGCCCGCCTTGCGGCTCTCGATCGTGTCGTGCATCCCGAAATTGCGGCTCGGGTGCGGCGGCGAATCGGCGCCTTCGAACGCCGCGGCGCGGCGTTCGTGCTCTTGGATGCGGCGCTGTTTTTCGAAATCGACCTGGGACAACCGGTGGACGGCGTGTTGGCGGTCGTCGCGCCGCGGCGGGTGCGCCGCCAGCGCCTTCGCGACCGCGGCCAATGGACCTTGGCGGAGATCGACGCACGGCTCGCGAGCCAGCCCCGGGTGGGCGCTTGGGCGCGCCGGGCCGACGTGCGCTTGATCAACGACGGCGACCGGCGGACTCTCGACGCACGAATCGATGTGGCTTGGAAAGCGCTCCGTCGCGTTCCGACGCGGCGGCGGCGCGGGAGGGGACGAACATGACGACGATCGACCGGGTAGAACAGCAGGCACGGCTCACTCACCTCAAGGAGTGTCTTTGATCTGCCTCGACTCGTGGCAGAACTCGACACGCTCGAACAACGCACCGCGGCCGCCGGCTTCTGGGATGACCCCAAAGCGGCACGCGAGACCCTGCAAGGTGTGAAAGAACACAAACTTTGGGTCGAACCCGTGCGCCGTCTCGAAGCCAAGCTCGTCGATCTCGGCGAGCTTGCGACGCTGGCGGCAGCGGAAAATGATCCGGCGACGCTGGCGGATGTCGAGCGCGACATGCAAGCCGTGGCGCGCGAGTTGGACGATCTCGAGTTTCGCCTCATGCTGGGCGGCGAAGACGACTCCAAGAACGCCATCTTGAGCATCCACCCCGGCACCGGCGGGCTCGAGTCGCAGGACTGGGCCGAGATGTTGATGCGCATGTATATGCGCTACTGCGAACGGCACGGCTGGAAATTCGAGGTCATCGATCTGCAAGCCGGCGAAGGCGCCGGCATCAAGAGCGCGACGATCGAGGTGTCCGGCGAGTATGCGTACGGTCGGCTCAAGGCGGAGAGCGGCGTGCACCGGCTCATCCGCATCTCGCCATTCGATGCCAACCAGCGCCGCCAGACCTCTTTCGCGTCGGTGATGGCGTACCCGGAAATCGAAGGTGACGTGGAGGTCGACATCCAGGACGCCGACCTGCGCATCGATACCTACCGCGCCAGCGGCGCCGGCGGCCAGCACGTCAACAAGACGAGTTCCGCGGTGCGGATCACGCACTTGCCGACCAAAATCGTCGTGACGTGCCAGAACGAACGCTCTCAAGGGCGCAACCGCGAGTTGGCGATGAAAGTTCTGCGGGCCCGCTTGTACAAGCACTACAAGGAGATCGAGGAAGCGAAACGTGTGGAGCGCGAACCTGAAAAGAAGGAAATCGGCTTCGGAAGCCAGATTCGCACCTACACGTTCATGCCGTACACGCTGGTCAAGGATCATCGCACGAACATCGACTCCGGCGACGTGCAAGCGGTGATGGACGGCAAGCTCGATGATTTCATCGACGGCTATCTGAAGTGGGCCAACGAAGTCCGTCAAACCCCGCGCTCGTAACGCCCCCGGACGCTCGAGGAGGAAGACGCAATGTCGCGACCGGACGCGCTGATGCAGGATCGCATCCAGAAGGTCGAAACCTGGCGGCAGCACGGCATCGACCCGTATCCGGCGAGTTTTCGGCGCACCCACACGACGGAGCAGATACGGACCACGGAGAGCCAGATCGGGGCGGCGGAGATCGCCATCGCCGGGCGCCTGATGACCTTGCGCGGCCACGGCAAGACGGCCTTCGCGCACCTCCAAGACGGCAGCGGACGGCTGCAGATCTATGTGCGGCAGGATGCGTTGGGCGAGCGGTATGAACAGTGGCAATGGGTCGAGGTGGGGGACCACATCGGCTGCCGCGGCACGCTCTTTCGCACCAAGACCGGCGAACTGACGTTGCAAGTCGGCGATTTTACCATGCTCGCCAAGTCGCTGCGGCCGTTGCCCGACAAGTGGCACGGCCTCACCGACAAGGAAGTCCGCTACCGCCAGCGGTACGTCGATTTGTTCGTCAATCCCGAGGTCCGTGACGTCTTCGTGAAACGCTCCCGCATCGTCACCGCGGTACGGACCCAGTTGCTCGACCGGGGCTTTCTCGAAGTCGAGACGCCGGTCCTCCAGCCGTTGTACGGCGGCGCCAGCGCCCGCCCGTTCGTGACCCGGCACAATGCGCTCGACATGCAGTTGTACTTGCGGATCGCCCCGGAACTGTACTTGAAACGTTTGCTGGTGGGCGGCATGGAAGGCGTCTTCGAAGTGGCGCGCAATTTCCGCAACGAGGGCATGGATCGCTCGCACAATCCCGAGTTCACCATGCTCGAACTGTACGTGGCGTACTGGGACTACGAGGATCAGATGCAGCTCACCGAAGACATCGTGCGCGGCGCGGCCAAGCAGGTGGAGGCGCTGCAGGCGCACTTTGGGGAGCATGTGGTCGATTTTGGCGCGCCGTTTCACCGCGTCCGGTTCTTCGCGGCGCTGGAGACGGCGGCGGGCTGTCCGTTGCGCGGCGTGGACGCGGCCGGGTTACGCGCCGTCGCGCGCCGCTTGCACGTCGAACATGCGCCGGGCGACGGCGTGGCGCGCCTCCTCGACAGCTTGTTCGGGGCCCTCGTCGAACCCGGCCTCATCCAACCGACCTTCGTCGTCGACTACCCCAAGGAACTCTCGCCGCTCGCCAAGGATCATCGCAGCGAGCCCGGGCTCGTGGAGCGCTTCGAATTGTATGCCGCCGGCATGGAACTCGCGAACGCGTTCTCCGAACTGAACGACCCGCTCGAACAGCGCCGCCGGTTCGAGGAGCAAGTCGCGGCGCGCGCCGGCGGCGACGCCGAGGCACACCCGCTGGACGAGGATTATCTCCGGGCGCTCGAATACGGCATGCCGCCGGCGGGCGGGCTCGGCCTCGGGATCGACCGCTTGGTGATGCTGCTCACCGGATCGGTGTCGATTCGCGACGTCCTGCTGTTCCCGGCGCTGCGGCCGGAAGATCCACCGGACACCACTGAAGACGCCCCGAGCCCAGGCGGCGCGGTGACCCCGGCGTGATGCGCTACACCTGGTTCATCGGCCTGCGCTATCTGCGGCCCAAGCACCGGCATTTCCTCCTGTCGGTCATCGCGGTCATCGCGACCGTGGGCGTCATGTTCGCGGTCGCGGCGCCCGAACTGACGCTGTCCGTGATGAACGGCTTCGAGAAGGAAGTCCGCATGCGCATCGTCAACACCAACTACAACGTGTTCGTGATGTCGCGGTCCGAGTTCCACGACTGGCACGCGGTCATGGACACGGTACGGCGCCACAAGGGTGTGCAATCGGTGTCGCCGTTCGTGCGCCAAGCAGCCATGCTGTCGTTCGGCAACCAGGGTTCAGGCCAGCGCTTTCACGGTTGCGAGGTCCTCGGCGTGAATGCCGCCGAGGAATCCTTGACGACCCGCGTCATCCAGACCACCAAGCCCGAGTTCTACGGCTTCGATTCGGATCTCTTCGACGTCGACGGGCAGCACTATCCGGGCATCGTCCTTGGTGTCGACCTGGGCAAGGAACTGACCGTCAGCCTGGGAGATGTGCTGACGGTCGCGGCCCAGGCGGATTCGGGCGCAGTGGGTGGCGAATCGCGCATCGTACAGCGGCGCTTTCGCGTCGTCGGTTTCCTGAATTCAGGTTTTTACGAATTCGACGCCCAGCTCGCCTACGTGTCGCTGGCCGAAGCGCAGAGCTTGTTTGGATTCGGCAACCGTGTCTACGGGATTGGCGTTCGCGTCGACGATATCTATGCCGCCGACCGGATCGGCAGCGAGCTCGATGCACAGCTTGGGCTGCGCTACTACACGAACAATTGGATGTACATGTTCCGCAACGTCTTCACGTGGATGGCGACGGAGCGCAAGCTGATGACGCTGGTGTTCGCGGTGATCATCGCCATCGCCGCGATCACCGTGGTTGGGATGCTGACCATGATCGTGATGGAGAAGCGCAAAGCCATCGGCATCCTGAAGAGTCTCGGCGTCCCCCGCGGCGGCATCATGACGATTTTCATCATTCAAGGCACGGCGATCGGCGTCGTGGGCGCGGTGCTTGGGAGCGCCTTGGGCTATATGGCGTGCCAAATCGTCGACCGGGTCGGCATCGATCTGCCGGGCGATGTGTACATCATCGACACGTTGCCGGTGCAGATGCGGCCGCTGGATTTCGCGATCGTCTCGGGGGTTGCCGTGGTGCTCTGTTTCCTGGCGACGCTGTATCCGAGCTGGGAGGCGGCGCGGCTCGATCCCATCGAGGCGATCCGCTATGAATGAGCGTCCCTTGCGGGCCCGGTGAGCCGCGGCCTACATTCGAGCCTAAGCCCAAGCAGGGAGGGGTCGATTGACCGAGGTCGTGCGGGCGGCAGGCGTCCAGAAGGGCTTTGGGCCGGCGGATGCGCGCATCCAGGTCCTCTCCGACGTGGCACTCGCGGTCACGGCGGGAGAAATGGTGGCAGTGGCGGGCAGTTCGGGGAGCGGGAAGAGCACGCTGCTGCACATCCTCGGTGGGCTCCTGCATCCGGATGCGGGGCAGGTCGAGGTGGACGGCGATGCGGTCTATGGGATTTCGGAAATGCGGCGCGCCGCGTTGCGCAACACCCGGGTGGGATTCGTGTTCCAATTTCATCACCTGTTGCCGGAGTTCAGCGCGGCGGAAAATGTCGCCCTGCCGGCGATGGTGGCCGGAGTCGGACAAGCAGCGGCGCTCGAGCGGGCCCGCGAGCTGTTGGCGGAGATGGGACTCGCGGCGCGTGCCCACCACAAACCGGGCGAGATGTCGGGCGGCGAGCAACAGCGGGTGGCGGTGGCGCGGGCGCTCGTCAACAACCCGCGGGTGATCCTGGCCGACGAACCGTCGGGGAACTTGGACTCGAGCGCCAGCGAACAACTGCATGCGCTGCTCGAGAATCTGGCGCGTGACCGCGGTGTCGCGTTGCTGATTGCGACTCACAGTCCGGCGCTCGCGCGGCGGGCGCACCGGACGCTCGTGCTGAAGGATCAGCGTTTGCACGCCGCCGGCGACTTGGAGGGCTGGGCATGAGCGACCCGCGCTGTGATCTCTGCGGTGGGCAGCACGCGACGGTGCGTTTCACCGAGATCGACGACGGCCAGAAGACCAAACGGACGATTTGCCGTACTTGTGCCGAAGCCCGCGGCCTGCTCGAATCGACGTCGCCGACCGTGACGGTCTTGCAGAAGCTCTTGTCGGTCGCACCGGTGCCGAAGGCACCGCCCGGCGAAACGCCGGCGCCGGCGACCGTCGAACGGAGTTGTCCGAGTTGTGCGTTGTCGCTGGCGACGTTCCGGCGCCAGGGCCGCCTGGGATGCGCGATGTGCTGGACGGTGTTCGAGGCCCAGCTCGTACCGATCTTGCGCAACATCCAACCCAATGTACGGCACGTCGGCAAGGCACCGCGGACCCACGCCCGCCAGGCGGAATTGCGGCAGCGTTTCGCGGATTTGCGCGCCGAGCTGGAGCGCGCCGTGCGCGGCGAAGACTACGAACGGGCGGCGCATGTGCGCGACGAGATTCGCACCCTGGAACGCCTCGAAAGCGCCCCGGCAGTACCGGCCGGCGACGAACCGGCCGGGGAGAACCAGCCATGACCACGTGGGCGGAACTCGCAGCGGCACCCTGCGGTTGGCTCTCCGATCACGCCCCGCAGGGTGGCGCGGTGCTGTCGTCGCGGATCCGGCTGGCGCGCAATCTTGCCGGCCGCACCTTTCCGCAACGGGCCCGCCGGCCGCAGCGGTCGGAGTTGCGGCGGGAAATTTTCGAGCGCACCCACGGCCTCGAACGCCTCAACGCTGGCGCCTGGCTGGCGCTCGACGAACTCGAACAGGTCCAGAGACGGTTCCTGGGCGAACGTCAGCTCGTCAGCCAAGACCTCGTCGAATCGCCCGAAGGACGCGGCGTCGTGATCGCGACCGACCAGACAATGTCGTTCATGGTGAACGAGGAAGATCACCTGCGGATCCAAGCCATCCGGAGCGGCCTGGACTTGGACGCCGCCTATCACGCGGCCGACGGGCTCGAATGCGATCTGGACGCCCGGCTCGAGTTCGCCTACTCGGAACGTTTCGGCTTCCTGACGGCGTGCCCGACCAATGCCGGCACCGGCATGCGTGCATCGGTGCTGATCCACTTGCCGGGGATCTGCCTCAACAAGGAGACCGACCGGCTGTTCGAGACGCTGCGGGCGCAGGGTCTGACGATTCGCGGCTTCTACGGCGAGGGCAGCGCCATGCTCGGAAATTTTTTCCAGATCTCGAACGCCACGACGCTCGGAATGCGTGAAGCCGAGATCCTCGAGAAACTGGATCGTGCCGCGCGTGAGCTGATCGCCTGGGAAGAACAGGCACGGGATGCGCTCCTGTCCAGGGCACGGAGCTTGCTCGAGGACCGAATCTGGCGTTCCTACGGAGTGTTGCGCTACGCGCGCGTGCTGTCCGCCGAGGAGGTCCTGAATCATGCTTCGCTCCTGCGGTTGGGAATCGGCATCGGGACGCTGCAGGTTCCCGTGCAAGTGTTGAACGAGATCCTGATCCACGGCCAGCCGGCGCACGCCCAGGTTTTGGGCCGCGGCGATCAGCCGGGCGAGCGCGATACGTGGCGGGCCGAGATGGTGCGCAAGAAATTGCGGCAGGTGGAGCCCTAATGGTATATTTTGCGGCCGCACTCCAGGGAGGCCAGCGATGAACGATCGTTTTACCGAACGCGTCAAGAAGGTGCTCTTCCTCGCGCGTGACGAGGCTGGCCGGCTTCAACACGACTACATCGGCACGGAGCATTTCCTGCTCGGGATCGTCCGCGAGGGCGAGGGAAT
Source organism: bacterium (assembly GCA_031362565.1). Lineage (GTDB taxonomy): Bacteria > Krumholzibacteriota > Krumholzibacteriia > JANLSU01. The sequence continues at coordinate 56,828 of JANLSU010000058.1, forward strand.
TGCGGCCAAAGTACTGCAGAACCTCGGTTTGACCTCGGAACAGATCCAACAGGCCGTGGAAAAGATGGTGGCGCCGAGCGGCGGCACGTTGACGATCGGCGAGATTCCGTTTACGCCGCGCGCCAAGCGTGTCCTCGAGCTGTCGGTGGAAGAGGCGCGTCTTCTCGGGCACAACTACATCGGCACCGAGCATCTGCTGCTGGGGCTGATTCGCGAGGGCGAGGGCGTGGCAGCCCGGGTGCTCATCGAGCTGGGCGCCGACCGCAAGCGCGTCCGCGAGGAGACCCTCAAGCTTTTGGGCGGCATCGGCACGACGTCGCGCCCGACCAAGAAGGAAAAACGCGAAACTCCAGCCCTGGATCAATTCGGCCGCGATCTCACCCAGCTCGCCACGGACGGCAAGCTGGACCCGGTCATTGGCCGTGACAAAGAGATCGAGCGCGTCGTTCAGGTGCTGTCGCGGCGCAAGAAGAACAACCCGGCCCTGATCGGTGAACCCGGCGTCGGCAAGACCGCCATCGTCGAGGGCCTGGCCCAACGCATCATCTCGAGCCAGGTGCCGGACCTGCTCAAAGACAAGAAGCTGGTCACGCTTGATCTCGCATCGATCGTTGCGGGAACGAAATACCGCGGCCAGTTCGAGGAACGCCTGAAGGCGGTCATGAACGAGATCCGCGAGTCCGAAGACGTCATCGTCTTTATCGACGAGTTGCACACGATCGTCGGCGCCGGCGGCGCCGAGGGCGCCATCGACGCCTCGAACATGCTCAAGCCGTCGCTCGCCAGAGGCGAACTGCAGTGCATCGGCGCCACCACCCTCGACGAGTACCGCAAGTACATCGAGAAGGACGGCGCTCTCGAGCGGCGGTTCCAGCCCATCTTCGTCAATCCGCCCAACGAAGAGGAAACCATCCGCATCATCTTCGGCCTGCGCGACAAGTACGAAGCGCATCACCGCGCCAAGATTACCGATGCGGCGGTCGTGATGGCGGTGCAACTGTCGCAGCGTTACATCAATGACCGGTTCCTGCCGGACAAGGCGATCGACGTCATCGACGAGGCCGGCAGCCGGGCGCGGCTGTCGATCAGCAGCATCCCCACCGGGGTGCGCGAACTCGAACAGAAGATCGAGCAGGTCGCCAAGGAAAAGGAATCCTGCATTCAGGCGCAGGAGTTCGAAAAGGCGGCCGGCTATCGCGACAAGGAAAAGGACTTGCGCGAGCAACTGCGCCAGATCCACGAAGAGTGGAAGGAAAAGAAGAAGGAGCAGGAAGCCATCGTCGACGGCCAGGACATCGCCCGGGTGGTGGGCGAGATGACCGGCATTCCGGTCGCCAATCTGGCCGAAGGCGAAAGCGAGAAGCTGCTCCGCATGGAAGAGCAGCTCGAGAAGCGCATCATCGGCCAGAGCGACGCGGTCAAAGCCGTGTCGCGGGCGGTCAGGCGGAATCGCGCCGGGCTCCGCAACCCGAAGCGCCCGATCGGTTCCTTCATCTTCTTCGGCCCGACCGGCGTCGGCAAGACCGAGATGGCGAAGGTGCTGGCCAAGTTCCTGTTCGATGACGAAGAGGCGCTCATCCGCGTCGACATGTCGGAGTACATGGAGAAGTTCGCGGTCAGCCGGCTCATCGGCGCCCCGCCCGGCTACGTCGGCTACGACGAGGGCGGACAGCTTACCGAGAAGGTGCGCCGCAAACCCTATTCGGTCGTGCTCCTCGACGAAATCGAGAAGGCGCATCCGGACGTGTACAACATTCTGCTGCAGGTGATCGAAGACGGCCAACTGACCGACAGCTTCGGCCGCCGGGTGGATTTCAAGAATACCGTTCTCATCATGACCTCGAACGTCGGCGCCCGCCAGATGAAGCAAGGCCCGGGGCTGGGCTTCACCGCCGACGACTCCAGTGTCTATACGGACCTGGCGAGCAAGGTGAAGGACGAGATGAAGAAGGTTTTCAACCCGGAGTTCTTGAATCGTATCGACGAGATCATTATCTTCCGGCCGCTGGGACGGGGCGAGATGGGCGACATCCTGAACGTGATGACTGCCGACCTCGAGCAACGGTTGCGGGATCTGCAGATTTCCTTCGAGTTCACGGAAGCCGCCAAGACCTTCCTCATCGGCAAGGGCTTCGACTCCAATCTGGGAGCCCGGCCGCTCAGGCGCGCGATCCAGACCTATCTGGAGGATCCGCTCTCGGAGCGGCTGTTGACGGGGTCCCTGGAGAAGGGGACACGCCTCAAGATCGACGCCGGCGATGACAAACTCGTGTTCGAGGTGGAGAAGCAAGGCGTCACGTCCTAGCGCCTCCATCCCGCGGTTCCAGACCCGACCAGCCCGAAGCCTGGACAGGCGTCGGGCTGTTGTCGTTTGATGCGGACAGACGGGTGGCACTTTCGACGCCACCCGGGGTTCCAGGGAAATCGGTCCTGGGCCCGGACCCCCCCTGGGAAGGAACGAGGCATGCTGGTCGTGGGGAAAGGGCGCGCGTCGGCTCGGGCGGACGTGCGCAGTGGGTGGGTGTGCGTCGTCCTGGCGGCCGCCATCGCATGCTTGGCGACCGGCGCCGGCGCGCAAACGCTGCCACCGGCGGCGACGGTCCCGAACGTCGTGCGGATCGAGGTCGAAGGCAATCACCAGGTGCCGGTCGATCAAATCCTCCAGTGGTTCGGTGTCCGTGCCGGTGACCGCTTCGACCCAGGGCGTGTCGCACGTGCCGTCCGCGAACTGACCTCGAAGAAACGATTCGAAGACGTGCGCATCGAGGGCGAGAACGCCGCCGGTGGCATCGTGTTGCACGTCGTGGTGCGCGAGTATCCGCACCTGGACGGGGTCCGGATCGTCGGTGCCAAGAAGCTCAAGGAAAAGGACATCCGCGACGCCCTCAAGCTCGCCACCGGCAGCTTTCTGACCCCGGCTGAGTTGCGTGTCGACCAAGACAAGATCACGTCGTTGTACAAGGACAAGGGCTACTTCCGCGCCGTGGTACGCGACACACTGGTCGCGGACGCCGACGGCAAGCAAGCATTGCAATGGCAGATCGAGGAAGGCGAGAAGGTGCGGGCGCGCGATGTTGCCTTCGTCGGCAACGACCACATCGCCGCCAAACCACTCGGCAAGCTCTTGAAGCGCGACGGCGGCTTCTTGTCGCTCGGCGACGAACTCCGGTTGGATGCGCTGCCGGATGAGTTCGAGAAGATCGCCGGCTATTATCGCGACCGCGGCTACCTCGACGCGCAAGTCGTGTCGCACGATCTCGACGTCGGCAAGGACGGCGAGAGCCTGCTGCTGCGGATCCACGTCCAGGAGGGGCCCCGGTATACCGTCGGCACCATCGGCTGGTCCGGCAACACGGTGTTCGGCGACTCGCTCTTGCAACGCTGCATTCGCCTGCGCCAGGGCGCGCCGTTCAGCGAGGCGCAGTACGACTCGACGACCGCCGCGATCTACTCGCTCTACAACGACCGCGGCTACATTCACTTCAATGCCGTGCCAAAGCGCGACATCCAGGATCATGTCGTGAACGTCGCCTACGAGTTCAGCGAGGGCGACCCGTCCACCGTCGGCCACGTGCGTATCGCCGGCAATACCAAGACGCACGACAACGTTATTCTGAGAGAATTCCTCATCCTGCCGGGCGACAAATTCGACCGTTCGAAGCTCATGCGTTCGATCCGCGAAGTGTATTCGCTCGGTTTCTTCGACGACGCCGGGATCCAGAACTTCACGCCGCGCGACGACGGCACGGTCGACCTGGAGCTCAAAGTGATGGAGAAACAAACCGGCCAGCTCGGCGCCGGCGCCGGCTACAGCGCCGTGAATGCCGTCACCGGTTTCATCGAGGTCGCGGAAACGAATCTGTTCGGCAGCGGCAACCGCATGTCGTTCCGCTGGGAGTTTTCGAAACGCCAGAACGATGTCGACTTCAGCTACTCGATGCCGTGGCTGTTCGACACTCCAACGTCGCTCGGCATCGACCTCTACAATAGTTCGCGCCGGTCGGCAGTCAGCGATTTCTATCGCGACAAGCGCACCGGTGGTTCGCTCACCGTCGGCCGCCGGCTCGATTTCCTGGACTACAGCCGGCTGGCGTGGCGGTTCCGCGCCGAGAGCATCGAGCTGACCGATTTCTCGGCCGACTACACCGGCCCGCTGCGGGCCCGTTTCAAGGATGGGCGGCGCAAGACGATCAGCACCGGCCTGACGCTGCGGCGTGACTCGACGAACGACCCGTTCTTCCCGAGTGCCGGCTCCGAGGCCGAACTCTCGAGCGACTTGATCGGCACGGTTTTGGGCGGCGATGAAAGCTACGCGCGCTCGAGCGCCTCGTTGGCGCTGTTTCAGCCGGTCGGGTGGTCGAGACTGGCTCTCATGCTGCGGACGCGCTTCGGCCTGCTGCGCGGCCTGCGTGGCCACAGCACGCCGGATTACGAACTGTTCCGTTTGGGCGGCAGCCGCTATTTCGGAGTCCGTGGGTACGATGACTTCGAAATCGTGCCGGCGGGGAACCCGGCGTTTCTGGGCGGCCAGGCCATGTCCATCTATACGGCCGAACTGACCTACCCCTTCAGTCCCAAGTTCCACGGCGTCCTGTTCGCCGACGCCGGCAACACCTGGACCTCGTTTCGCGACGCGGACTTGTCGTTGCTCAAGAAGGGCGCCGGGGTGGGTGTCCGGGTCCAGGTCCCCATGCTGGGACAGCTGGGTCTGGACTACGGGTACGGCTTCGACCGGGTCGACGCCCTCGGGCGGGACCGGGATAGCTGGAATCTGCACTTCAACTTCGGCCAAATGTTCTGAAATCGCCTAGAATGCCGGGCGCTCCGGGCCTCTCGAGGGCCCTGTGGGCCCGTGGGGCCTCGCGTCACCAAAAGCGCCAACGGGAGGATGCTGGTCTTGCAAAGAAATGTGGTTTTTGCGACGATGTGCGCCCTGTTAGCGGCGGCCGTGGCCCGCCCGTCGGTAGCCGACGAGATCAAGCTGGGGTACGTGGACGGCGAGAAAATCGTTCAGTCCTACAAGGGTTACAAAGACGCGGAGTCGCAGTTCGAGAAACAGCGCGACGCCTGGAACCAGGAGTTCGACAAGCGTTCACGCGAGCTGAAGGCTGCTGAAGAAGACTTCAAAGCCCAACAGCTCATGTTGAGCGAGGCGAAACGCAAAGAGAAGATCGACCTGCTGGAAACGCGTCGGAAGGACCTCGAGAAGTACTACCAGGATATCTTCGGTGCCAACGGCGAGGCCGCTCGCAAAAACGAGGAGTTGCTACGCCCGATCCTCGACAAGGTGAATCTCCTCATCAAGGAGTTCGGGCAAGCAGAGAAATATACGTTGATCTTGGACGCAGCGAATACCGGGATCGCCTACGCTCCAGAGGCGATCAACCTGACGGACAAGATCATCGAGCGCCTGAACGCCCAATGACGGGCCGTAGGGCGTTGCGGCGTCGGGCCACCGCCCTTTCCAAGGATTGATCCATGACCTCGAACAAGGCTGCCGGATTGGAGCGCCTGTCGCGCCCGGAATCGCCGTGTCTGTTGCTCACCGAAGTCGCTCACCTGGTCGGGGGTGAGGTGGTGGGCGGTTCGAATCCGCTGATCACGGGCGTTGCGGGGATCCGCGACGCCCAGCCCGGAGAACTGACGTTTCTCGGCGCGCGGCGCTATCAGCCGTACTTGCAGACCACCCGCGCCAGTGCGGTTTTGGTGGGCCGGACGGAAGCGGTGCACCAGCCGGTCGTACGCGTCGACAATCCGGCCCTCGCCTTCATGAAGGTGCTGCGCTACTTCAGTGAGGCGGTGACCCTCACCTTTCCGCGCACCGTGCATTCGACCGCCATTGTCGACGAGACCGTGCATCTAGGCCGCGACGTGTCGATTGGCGCGCATGTCGTGATCGAGGGCGGCGTCACGATCGGCGACCGCACGGTGATTTTGCCCGGCACGTGCATCCTGCGCCACTCGCGGATCGGATCCGACTGCACGCTGTATCCCAACGTCGTGTTGCGCGAGTACACCGAGATCGGCGACCGGGTGATCGTCCATGCCGGCGCCGTGTTGGGCAGCGACGGGTTCGGTTTCCTGAGCGACGGCACGGCCCATTTGAAGGTGCCGCAGATCGGCCACGTGGTGATCGAAGACGACGTGGAGATCGGCGCCAATTCCTGCATCGACCGGGCGACGACGGGGATCACCCGGGTGCGCCGCGGCACCAAGATCGACAATCTCGTGCAGGTGGCGCACAACGTCGAGATCGGCGAAGACAGCATCCTGTGCGCCCAGGTCGGCGTCTCGGGCAGCACGGTCGTCGGCAGCCGCGTCAAGCTTGCAGGACAAGCGGGTTTGGTCGGCCACATTCGCATCGGCGACGGTGCGACGGTCGGCGCCCAGGGTGGCGTCACGAAATCGGTCCCGGCCGACAGCGTCTGGTCGGGCTATCCGGCCCGCGAGCATCTCTCGGCACTGCGCCAGTACGCGGCGCTCATGCGTCTGCCGGGGGCGCTCGACGAATTGCGCCGCCTTGCCGACCGCGTCGCGGCGCTCGAGTCCGGCGCCGATCGTGAGACGTCCACTTGATCGGCCAGCAGACCACCATTCGCGACGCCGTCGCTATCGAGGGACTCGGACTGCACACCGGCAGCCCGGTTCGCATGCAATTGCATCCGGCGGGGCCCGATCACGGCATCGTTTTCCGGCGCACCGACCAGACGCCGCCGGTCGACATCCCGGCGCTGGTCCGCTTCGCGCCGGAGCACAGCGACCTCGGGCGCAACACGACGCTGCAAAGCGGCGACGTCCGGATTCACACCGTCGAGCACATCCTGGCGGCGGTGAGCGGCCTCGGCATCGACAACCTGCGGATCGATCTCGACAGCCACGAGCCGGTGGAACCGCCGGACGGCAGCTGCGCTGCCTTCGTGGCCAAGCTGCGGACCGCTGGCATCGTCAAGCAAGGGACGCCGAAGCGCACCTTCACGGTGCGGCGCCCGGTGACGTTTCGGGACGGGGAAGTCGAACTGCAAGCCGTTCCGTACGACGGTTTCCGCATCACATTCACGATCGTTTACGACAACCCGGTGATCGGCACCCAGCAGGCCAGCTTCGACATCGATCCCGAGACCTTCGAACGAGAGATCGCCCCGGCCCGCACGTTCGCACTGCTGCGTGATGTTCGGGAACTACAGAAGATCGGCCTGATCAAGGGCGGCACGCTGCAGAACGCCGTCGTCGTCGACGAGGACAAAATCGTCAACGACGGGCCGTTGCGTTTTCCCGACGAGTTCGTGCGCCACAAGATCCTCGATCTGCTCGGCGACTTGGCACTGCTCGGCCGGCCCATCCAAGGGCACATCCTCGCAGTGCGCTCCGGCCACGAGACGAACGGCAAGTTCGTGCAACGCTTGGCGCAAGCCGCCGGCGACGTCAAGACATCGCGCCCCGGCATCGTCTGGGACATCAATGACATCCAACGCATCATGCCGCACCGCTACCCGCTGTTGCTGGTCGACCGGATCCTCGAGTTCGAGGACCGCAAGCGGGTCGTGGGTATCAAAAACGTCACGATCAACGAACCGTTCTTCGTCGGCCATTTCCCGGGCCATCCGATCATGCCGGCGGTCCTCATCATCGAAGCCATGGCCCAATGCGGCGGCGTGTTGCTCCTGAACAGCGTCGACGATCCGGCGAACAAACTCATGTACTTCATGGGCATCGACAAGGCGCGCTTCCGGAAACCGGTGTTGCCGGGGGACCAGTTGCGCTTCGAGCTGCAGTTGCTGCGATTCGGCGGCTCGGTGTGCAAGATGGAAGGCAAAGCCTACGTCGATGGCGAACTGGTGGCCGAAGCGGAGCTGCTTTCGACGATCATCGAGAGGTAAGAATGCTCGACATTCACGCCACGGCCATCGTCCATCCGCACGCCCAACTCGGCCAGGACGTCACGGTCGGACCGTACTCCATCGTCGGTCCGGACGTGGTCGTCGGCGACGGCACCTGGATCGGCGCGCATGTCGTGCTCGAAGGCCGCACGACTCTCGGCAAGCGCAACCGCATCTTCCACGGCGCCGCACTCGGCGGTGCACCCCAGGATCTCAAATTCCGCGGCGAGACGACGTTTCTTCGCATCGGTGACGACAACACAATCCGCGAGTACGCGACGCTGAACCTGGCGTGCATCGACGGCGAATCGACCCTGGTCGGGGATGGCTGCTTGCTCATGGCCTATGTGCACATCGCCCACAACTGCCATGTCGGCTCGGGGGTGATTCTGGCCAACGCCGTCAATCTCGCCGGCCACGTCGAAGTGCAGAATTTCGCGACGATCGGCGGCATCACGCCGGTGCATCAGTTCGCGCGCATCGGCACCTATGCGTTCATTGGCGGCGGCAGCCGGGTTCCCAAAGACGTCCCGCCCTACGTCAAGGCAGCCGGCAATCCGCTCGAATTGGCCGGCATCAACAGCATCGGGCTCGAGCGCCATGGTTTCGACGAAGACCGGCGCGCGACGTTGAAACGTGCTTACCGCATTCTGTTCCGCTCCGGCTTGAACGTCTCGCAGGGCCTCTCTCGTCTGAAGGCGGAGTGCGATCCTCACGATGAAGACCTGCAGATCTTGATCCGCTTCGTCGAAACGTCCGAACGCGGGATCGAAACCTGACGCCGGCGGGACGACCGATGCGTGTGGCGGTCGTCGGCACCGGCCACCTCGGACGCGAGCACGCGCGGGTCTATTCGCAGTTGCCGGATGTCCAACTGGTGGGCGTGTACGACATCGACGAGGCGGCGGCGCGCGCCGCGGCCGAGCGCGCCGCTTGCCCGGTCCTGACCGGCCTCGGCGCCGTGTTGGCCGGCGCCGATGCGGTCAGCGTCTGCGTGCCGACGCCCGCCCACGCGGAGATTGCCGGCGCGTGTCTCGAGGGCGGGCTGCACGTTCTCGTCGAGAAGCCGATCACCGACGACTTGGAGAGCGCGCGTGCCTTGTGCCGTTTGGCTGCGGCACGCCACCGGGTTCTGCAAGTCGGCCACATCGAGCGCTTCAATCCGGCGATGGTTGCCGCCGCCCTGCACCTGCATGCGCCGCGTTTCATCGAATCACACCGCCTGGCGCCGTTCGGCCGCCGCGGCGCCGACGTGCCGGTGGTTCTCGACTTGATGATTCACGACCTCGACTTGGTGCTGAGCCTCGTCGGTGACGATGTCGAGAGCATCGACGCATCCGGGGTCGCGGTTCTGACGCCGAGCACCGATATCGCCAACGCCCGGCTGCGGTTTCGGAACGGTTGTGTCGCCAACCTCACCGCCAGCCGCATCTCGATCGAACGCGTTCGCAAGATCCGTTTCTTCCAGCCCGACAGTTATATTTCGGTGGATTTGTCGGGCGGCCAAGTCGCGATGTACCGCAAACAGGCAGGCTTCGATGCGGCGGCGTTTCAGGCGGCACTCCGGCGCGGTGAAACGCCGGACTTGTGGCAGGCGGTCGAACCGGTGTCCGTGCCGGTGGTGCCCGACGAGCCGCTGCGGCTCGAACTGGCTGCCTTTATCGAGTGTGTGCAAAGCGGCGCCGCGCCGGCGGTGCGCGGCGAAGATGGGGTGCGCGCTCTCGAAGTTGCCTGCGAGATCGAGCGCCTCTTGCGCACGGAGTCCTGATGCGCGTCCTCGTCGTGACCGGCGAGGCCAGCGGCGACGCGCACGCAGCGAAGGTGGTGCGCCACCTGCGCGCGGCGGGCGCCGAGGTCGCGGCCGTCGGTGGCCCGGCACTTGCCGCGACCGGGGCGCGGATCCTAGAGCGCGTCGAAGCACTGACGGTCGTTGGTTTCGTCGAAGTCCTCGCCCGCATGCCGCGCCTCGTGGCGCTCAAACGGCGCCTCGACGCCGGGCTGCAAGCCGGCGAATACGACCTCGCTCTCCTCGTCGACTACGCCGGATTCAACTTACGCATTGCCGCCAGCGCGCACCGGGCTGGAGTCCCGGTCCTGTACTTCGTCGGACCGCAAGTGTGGGCGTGGCGGGCGCACCGGCTGCGGGCGATGCGCGAGCGTGTCGACCATGTGGCGCTCATCCTGCCGTTCGAAAAACCGCACTACGACGCGGCGGGAGTGCCGGCGACATTTGTCGGACATCCGTTGCTCGACGATCCACGTGGCGTGGCGGTCGAACCGGATCGCGATCTCGGATTGTTTCCCGGCAGCCGGCCGCAGGAAATCGCCGCGCACCTGCCGGTCCTTTTGGCGACGGCAGCGCGCCTGCAGCGTTCGCGGCCGGGTTTGCGGCTGCTCGTGAGCCAAGCTCCGACCGTCGATGCAGCGGCGATGCAACGCCGGTTGCGGGCCGCCGGCTTCGATCCGGATGCGGTACTCGTCTCCGAGGCGACGGGGGTCGCGATGCGGCGCTGCCGGGCCCTGTTGGTGGTTTCCGGCACCGCCACTCTCGAAGCGGCGCTGGCGGAACGGCCGTTCGCGGTGCTGTATCGGACGAGCGGCTTGACGTTCGCGGTGGCCAGGCGCTTGGTGCGCGTGCCGTCGGTGGCGCTTGCCAACTTGGTGGCGGGGGAGCGCGTCGTGCGGGAATACTTGCAGGGCGATGCAAATCCGGCGGCGCTGGCCGCCGAAGCAGCACGCCTGCTCGATGATCCCGTTGAACGCGAGCGCATCTTGGCCGGCGTCCGCCACGTGCGCGAACGGCTGGGTCCCCCCGGCGGGCCGGCGCGGGTCGCGGCGCTCGCCTACGACGTCGTGCGGCGCGCTGGACCCCGGCCATGAAGGCGCGGGTGTGGGCGGGGGAAGCGCTGCTCCGCGCCCTGGGTTCGACGTGGCGCGTCGAACTCGAGGGCGGCGACCGGCTCGCGGCGGCGCGGCGCGCCAGTCCGCACGGCAATGTGATCTTGGCCTTGTGGCATAGCTCACTGCTCATTTTGGCGTACACGCATCGCGGCAAAGGCATCCAAGTCCTCGTGAGCCAGCATCGTGATGGCGAGTGGATTGCGCAGATCTTGGCGCGCTTAGGGAACGGCTTGGTGCGCGGCTCGAGCCGCCGGGGCGGTGTTGAAGCTCTGTTTCGGATGACGACGCATCTCGAAGCCGGACGCGACGTCGCGGTGACGGTGGACGGGCCGGTTGGACCACGTTACACGGTGCATCCGGGGGTCATTCTGCTGGCGCGACGGACGGGCACGCCGATCGTACCGTTGGTGCCGGCTTTCGAGCGCGGGCGGTTCTTGCGCACTTGGGATGCGTTGCGCGTTCCGAGTCCGGGATCCAGGGTGCATGTCGACCATGACGCGGCCTTTTTCGTCCGCAAGGCGAATGCGGCGGGAACTGTTGCCGGCGAGCAACGGCGACTGGAACAGGCGATGCAGGCCGCGACGGCACGCGCCGAAGAACGCTTTGGCCGGGTGTTTGTCGGGCGCGACGTTCAGGATCACCGGTCGTATTGGGAACGGGCTTCGGAACGCCCGACGCCGCCGGCGGCGTTGCGGGCGCTGGCGGTGGTCCATGCCGGGGCGGTGCGCATCGAGCGTGCGGCGCGGCCGCGGCCGCGCGGTCGCGGCGGCTCGCCGTGGGTGATTGGCATCGGCAATCTCGAAGCGGGCGGTACCGGCAAGACACCGTGCCTGATCGAAATCGCCGCCGCTCTCGTGGAGCGTGGCCGCCGCGTCGCGGTCTTGACCCGCGGGCATGGCGGCACGCTCGGCCGGCGGCCCACCTTCGTCGACCGGGAGCACCTCGAAGGCGCCGCGGATGAAACGCGCGAGATGGCGGCCGCCCTGGGACTCGGCACGCGCCTGCTCGTGGCGCGTGACAAGCGCGCCGGTCTCGAGGTGCTTCGCCTTGCCGGCGACTGCGACGTGGTGCTCGTGGACGACGCATTCCAGACAGCCGGACTCGAGGTCGACCGCCATTTGGTGCTGCTCGATTGGCAGCAGCCGCTCGCCAACGGCTGGTTGTTGCCCGCCGGGCGCTTGCGCGAACCGGCGGCCGGGCTCCGCCGCGCCGGGGTGCTCCTTTTTACCCGTGCCGCGTCAGACCGCGCGCCGGACCATGCGGCGTGGGCGCACATCGCGCCAGAGCGGCGCTTCTGTGTGTCCGAGGCCGCCGGGGCGCTCCGAACTCCGGGTGGCGCCGTGCGTCCGCCGGAGGCGTTGCGTGGCCAGGGCGTCGCGGCGCTTTGCGGCCTGGGCCATCCCCAGGCGTTCGAGACGCTCGTCTTCGCAGTCGCGAAGCAGGGTGGTTTCGAACTGCGGCGCGCCGTTCGCGTCGGTGATCATGCGCCGCTCGAAGCGCAACTCCGCAAGTTGGTCGGCCGCCTCGAGGCGCTCGGCTGTGCGCACGTCGTGACGACGCGTAAGGACCTGGCGCGCCTGCCACCGGCCTCCCAATGGAACGAGCCGCTGCTCGTGCTCGAACAGCGGCTCGTTTTCGCAGATCGCAACGGGCTCCTGGAGAGCCTGCTGCCGCGGACCTAGTTCTGGTCCGCGAAATTCGCCAAGACGACCGACATCGTCGCTTGCACGTGAATGGTCTTGCTTGGATCGACGGCCGGCGAGCCGACGAAATCGATGTCGGCGATCAGCGGAACCTGGCCGCCGGCGGCCAGCGCCGCGAATGGCGCCGCGGTTTTCATTCCCAATGACACGACCAGGGCGCTCAAGCTTGCCGTTCCATTGATCGGCACGACGCTCGAGACGGCTTCGGTGTGATTGAACGGTGCGAGATCCAGTCCGCCGGGCGTACCGGCCGTCGCGCGCCAAGTCACGGTGTAGCCCGTGATCTGGAAGTCGAGCCCGAAGTTGGTCGGGTCCACCACGATGGACGGCGAGTAGGGCCGGTTGGTGAACTCGACGGGCGTCAGATCGGTCGGGATATAGTTGAACCCGGTGGCCGCATCGACGGCGATCACGTCGGACAAGAGCGGTGCACCGGCGTTGATGGTCGATACCCGCACGATGAACGGGTTCTGATTACTCTCCGCGCACCCGAGTGCGAGGAATGCAAGGCTGAGCACGATGGCTGCACGTCGCATGACTGATTCCTCCAGGAAATCGTCGCCGCGCATCCAGGGCGCGCGGATCCGTGTGAGCTGTTCGTGCAACGGACATGCCAGGGTCCGGACGCGCCACGATGGGGCGCGTTGTGCCTTGGCCCGCCTCGCCGTGGAGCGGTGCGACGCTCGCTGGCTTGCCAGACGCGCGAGACGCGGTTAGCCTTGTCGCGTCCTCGAATCGGAAGGGCACTCGTGACCGTTCGGAACGTGGGCAACGCGGCGTGCGACTTCCTCGTCGTCGGGAGCGGTGTCGCCGGATTGCTGACGGCGTTGCATGCGGCACGGCATGGCAGTGTCGTTCTGGTCACCAAGCGCGCGGCCACCGATTCCAACACCAACTATGCGCAAGGCGGCATCGCCTCGGTGATGAGCCCGCTCGACTCCTACGAACGCCACGTCGAAGACACTCTCGTGGCGGGCGCCGGCATTTGCCGCCGCGCCGTTGTCGAGGATGTCGTGCGCCACGGCCCGGCGGTCATTCATGAACTCATGGAGTATGGGGCCCGTTTCACCGCCGGCAAAGGCGCCTTGGCTCTCGGCCGCGAGGGTGGGCACTCCTCGAATCGCATCGTTCATTTTGCCGACCAGACGGGCCGCGAAATCGAGCGGGCGCTCTACGCCGCGGTCTGCGCCGAGCCGGCGATCACCGTGCGCGAGAACATCCTCGCGGTCAATTTGCTCGGCGGACGCCGGGCTGCAGACCAGCCCTTGGAAGCGAGCCGCGTCGACGGCGCGTATCTCCTCGACGAGAGTTCCGGGAGAATCATGGCGCAAGCCGCGCGGGTGACCGTGCTCGCGACCGGTGGTTCGGGGAAAGCGTATCTCTACACCTCGAATCCGGACGTCGCGACCGGCGACGGCATCGCCATGGCGTATCGTGCCGGCGCCCGGGTCGCCGATCTGGAGTTCGTCCAGTTCCATCCCACCTGCCTCTACAACACGAGCGGCAGCCGCTTCTTGATCAGCGAAGCCGTGCGCGGCGAGGGCGCAATCTTGCGCAATGCGGCCGGCGACGAGTTCATGTCCGGCTATGACGCGCGCCGTGAACTTGCACCACGCGACGTGGTGGCGCGCGCCATCGACATGGAAATGAAACGCCGCGGCGACAAATGCGTCTTCTTGGATGTCCGCCATCTGAGCGCCGGGCACCTGCGCGAACGCTTCCCGAACATCTATGACGCGTGCGAGCGCCAGGGCCTGCATCTGGAACGCGATTTGATTCCGGTCGTGCCGGCGGCGCACTACATGTGCGGCGGCGTGCTGGTCGACGCCGACGGCAAGACCGATTTGCCCGGCCTCTACGCTCTCGGCGAGACGAGTTGCACCGGCCTGCATGGCGCCAATCGCCTGGCGTCGAACTCGCTTCTCGAGGCCCTCGTGTATGCGACTCGGGTCGTGAACAATGCCGTGGCGCGCGGCCTGCTGACGCGCCCCGCACCACCGGCGCCCGATTGGTCCGATGCCGGAACCACCAGCGCCTACGACACCGTTGTTCTGGATCATGACTGGGACGCGACGCGGCGCGTCCTGTGGGACTATGTCGGCATCGTGCGGAGCGACGAACGGCTGGAAATCGCTGCCGAGCGTCTCGCGGTTCTGCGCCGCGACATCGAGGGCTACTACTGGCGCTACCGCCTGTCGGCGGATCTGATCGAACTCCGCAACATTGCGCTCGTCGGTGACCTCATCGTGCGTTGTGCGCGCTTTCGGCGCGAGAGCCGCGGCCTGCATCACACGACCACCTGGCCGGACGAGGCGGCGGCGTTCCGCGGCGACACGGTGTTGTCGCGTTTTGTGGCGCCGTACCTGCTGCCGACCGACGTGCCGGTCGAGACCGAACCCTTTTCCGGGAGTCCGGCCGCGTGAGCGACTCACCGTGGTACGCCGACCGGTTCGACGCCACGTACTTGGAAACGTACGCGCACCGGGACCGTGCCGAAGCCGCTCGTGCGACGCAAGGCATTCTGGTGCCGCTCGGATTGCAGGGCCGCCGCGTGCTCGATTTGTGCTGCGGGGCGGGGCGTTATCTCGAGCCCCTCGTGGCGGCCGGTGCAGAGACGGTAGGGCTGGATTTGTCGGCGCCGCTCCTCGGTGCGGCGCGGGCGGCTCTCGGCGGCCACGCTGCGCTCGTCCGGGCCGACATGCAACGGTTGCCTTTTCGAGCCGCGTGCTTCGACCGGGTGATCAACATGTTCACGAGTTTCGGATACCTGCCAGAGCCGGACGACGACCGAGCCGTGTTGGAGGAGGTTGCCCGGGTGCTCGTACCGGACGGGGTGTTCGTGTTGGATACGTTCAACTCCGAGCTCGTGCGCGACGGTCTCGAGCCCGAAACGCACCGCACGGTCGGACGATGGGAAGTCGTCGAACGGCGCCGTTTGGACGCCGGGCGGGTCGTCAAGGAAATCGCCATGCAGTCGGGGAACGAGATTCGGCGCTATCGTGAAGACGTGCGCTTGTGGATGCCCGGCGCACTCATTGCCGCGGTGGAGGGCGCCGGGTTCGTGGTCCGATCGACGTATGGCGATTACGACGCCGGCGCCTTCGATGCGCGCTGCTCACCGCGCTTGGTGATCGCCGCGAGCCGCTCGTCCGCCCGCGGATCTGCACCATCGGAGGCTGCATGCGCGCCGTCGCGGCGTTGAATTGGGATGCTTACGGCTGGGCGACACCGCTGGCCCGGGCGCAGGTCAAAGGGGACCTGCCGGAGGCGCTGCAGGCGCCGCGGCTGGTGGACGTTGCGCGTACCGCGAACCGCGCCGACATGCCGGCAGCGTTTCTGACCGCGTTCCTGGCGGAGCTTCCGGCCGCAGAACGGGCTCCTTGGGTGCCGCTTGGCACTCCCGGAGCGCGCGCCGTCGTTACCGGCCAGCAACCCGGGTGCGCCGGCGGCACCGCGCTCGTGTTGTACAAAGCCGCGACTGCGGTGGCCCTGGCCCAACGCCTCACGCAATCGTCCGGACGGCCCGTGGTGCCGGTGTTTTGGAATGCCACCGACGACGAAGATTTCGAAGAGATCGCGCGCGTTGGTTGGCTGGATGCAGCGTCGCGGCTGGCGTTTCTCGAACTGCCGCGCGAGGCGCGGACCGCAGCCGGTTGGGTGGGGGATCTGCCGGCGGCCGGTGACGAAGCCGCGGTGCAGGCGGCGCTCGCCACGATCGGCAGCGAGCGTCGCGGCGATTTCACGCTGGGTCTGGCTGCCGATCACGGCGCGTGGGTCGGCGCATTTCTGCGCCACGTGTTCCCGGAACTGGCGGTCCTCGACGCCCGCAGCGTTGCATTGCGCCGGCATGCCGCGCCGCTCTTTCGGCGCTATCTCGAGGCGCGTGACGCGGTGCCGGCCGCGGTCGAAGCCCAGATCGCCGGCGCTCAAGCGCTGGGTTTCGAGCGTACTCTGGCGGCGGCGAGCGTGCGCGCCGGGCTGTACTGGACCCCCGATCGCCGCCGGCAAAAGATCGGCGATGATTGGACACCGCTCTTGACGGCGGTCGAGCGGGCACCGGAAACCCTGTCGCCGAACGTGCTGTTACGCGCTCTGGTGCAAGACACTCTGCTGCCAACCGTGGCGCAAGTCGTGGGTCCGGCGGAGATCGCCTATCTCGTCGAGCTGCGTCCGCTCCGGCGCCTCCTCGACGTAGCCGAACCGGCACTCGTGGCGCGCCTGACGGCGACTCTGGTGCCGGAGCCGGCTTGGGAGGCATGGCAGGGATTGGGTGAGAGCGCCGAGTCGTTGGTGCGCGGTCCGGACGCCGGTCTTGCGGCGGCGGCAAGCGAGCGCGAGCGACCAGCGCGTGAGGCCCTCGCGGCCGCCTTCGCCGCCTGGCCCGATCGTCTCGCAGCTCTCGGTGTCCCCGAGGCGCCAAGAGTTCGCGCCGCGCGCAAGATGCAGGGCGTGCAGGAAGAACTCGACCGGGCGCTGGTCGACGCGGCGCGGGCGGGCCTGCTCGCGAGCCGTCCGGCGCTCGCCGGGTTGGAAACGCGCATCCGCCCCCGCGGCCAGGCGCAGGAGCGGGTGGTCGCCGGACTGTGGTTGTGCACGACGCTTGGGCCGGCGGTGCGCACCGCCCTTTTGGAACTTGCCGGCGTGCACCTCGACGCGCTCGCCGGGGATCACGCCGCCCACTACGTGGTGGCGCACTGAGGAGACTCGATGACGATTTCCGCCGGATATGATGTGCTCGCCATCGGCGCGCACCCGGACGACGTGGAGGCGGCGTGCGGCGGCTGGCTGGCGCAGCTTCGGCGTGATTCCTACCGGGTAGCGATCTGCGACCTGACGCGTGGCGAACTCGGAACGAACGGTACGGTGGAGGTGCGGGCCGCGGAGGCCGCCGCCGCGGCGCGAGTTCTGGGCAGCGAAACGCGCCTGCAACTCGGCCTACCCGACGGCGCGATCGACGCACGCGACCCGGAACAACTCGTCGCCGTGGTGCGGGCGTTGCGCACCCACCGGCCGCGTCTCGTGGTCACGCCGCACGAACAAAGCCGGCATCCCGACCATTCGGAAGCTGCCGCCCTAGTGCGCAAAGCGGTTTTTTTCACTGCCGTGCCACGTTTTGCGCCCGACATTCCGGCGGCGCCGCGGCCGGTGCGGATCCGAGCGACCGACTATTGGCCGGTGGTGCCGTCCTTCGTCGTCGACGTGAGTGCGACGCTCGATCTCAAACTGCAAGCGCTGCGGTGCTATCGTTCACAGTTCGAGCTCGACGCCGCGAGTCAGCCGACGCACTTGAACGACGCTGCCTATTTACAGCGCATCGAAACCGACGCGCGGCACTACGGCCGGCTCATCGGCGCCGCGGCGGGCGAGGGGTTTGTCATCGATGGCGCCGTGCCGCTCGCCGACCCGGTGCGGGCTCTGGCGCCTCGGGCGGAGGTACGGGCGTGAAGATCGGCATTACGTGCCATACCGGTTCCGGCGGCAGTGGGATCCTAGCCACCGAACTGGGACTGCGCATGGCGGCACGCGGCCACGAGGTGCATTTCATCGCCCGCGAATCGCCGTTTCGCCTCCCGGGCTACGTCGACAACGTCTTCATGCACGCCGTGGAGACAGTGTACTACCCGTTGTTCCAGGAACCGCCGCATTCCCTGTCCTTGGCTTCGAAGATGGCCGAGGTGGCGGTTTCCTACGATCTCGACGTGCTGCACGTGCACTATGCGATCCCGCACACGGTCAGCGCCTATTTGGCGAAACAAATGCTGGCGCCGCGGCCGCTCGGGGTGGTCACGACCCTGCACGGCACCGACATCACGCTCGTCGGCAATCAGCCGATTTTCCAGCGCATCACCCGCTTCTGCATCGAGAAGAGCGATCGCGTCACGGCCGTGTCGGAGTTCTTGCGCCAGCAAACCCTGCGTACCTTCGACGTCAGCCGCGAGGTGCGCGTCATCCACAACTTCATCGACCTGGAACGCTTCGTCGAGCGTGACAATGCAGCCTTGAGGGGGCGTTTCGCGGCCCCCGAGGAATTCATCGTCATGCATGCTTCGAACTTCCGGCCGGTCAAGAATATCGGCTTCTTGATCGATGTGTTCGATGGCATCCAGCGGGTGCTGCCGGCGCGGCTGGTCCTGGTGGGGGAGGGGCCGGAGATCACGCTCGCCGAGCGCCGGGTGGACGAGCTCGGCCTTCAGGCCAGGGTCCGGTTCTTGGGCAATCAAGAAGGCATCGAACAACTCTTGCCGCTGGCGGATCTCTTTCTGCTGCCGAGTCATCACGAGAGTTTCGGGCTCGCGGCACTCGAAGCGATGGCGTGCGGTGCGTTGGTGATCGCGACCTCCTCCGGCGGCACGCGTGAAGTCATCGATGACGGTGTCACCGGTTTTCTGCACCCGCCGACCGATGTCGCGAGCTGGACGCGTACCGCGGTCGAAGTCTTGCGCGATCCGGCGCTTCGGGCCCGCATTCGCAGTGCGGCGCGGCACGCTGCGGTGACGCGCTTTGGCGGCGAAACGGCATGTGCAGCCTACGAAGACGAGTATCGCCTCGCCCGCGAACAAGCGCACGCTCGTTGACAGGCGGCCAGGGCCTTCCTACGATCTCGACAGCGATGCGACGCCCCGTGCAGCGGGGGAGGAGGCGAACGAATGAGTGGCGGGTTGCGGCGGTGGTTGTGGCGGGCGGCCGCGTTAGGGGCTTTGCTCGGCGCCGGATGTAGTGGCCGGTCGGACGATTTCTTGGTGGCCTATTCCGGCGATTGCCAGGGGTATAGCGAGCCCTGCGGATGAACTGCCGCCCGCCTCGGCGGACTCGCCCGGCGGGCGAGCGTTCTCAAACCACTCTTGAATCGGTACCCGGCGCATCTCGTCCTGGATGCGGGCGGCTGGGCCGAGCGCACCAACCCGGATCGCGCCGATTTGCGCTCGCGGTTCGTGTTGCAGGGACTTCACCAGCTCGGGCTCGAGATCGCCAATCTATCGGCGCGTGAGCTCAAGCTCGGTCCGGCGGTGTTGCGCGCGTTAGCGGATTCGTCGCGCGTCCAGTTCGTGTCGGCGAATATCGAAATTCCCGGCGCCCGCACCTGGCTCAAGCCGTACATTATTTTGAATCGCAGCATCGGCGGCCGCGCGGTGCGCATTGGCATCGCCGGTGTGTCGCTTTCCGTCCCGGACGTCGGCAGCCTGTGGCCCGACTCGTTGGCGCCCAAGATCACCGATCCGATTGCCGCCGCCGAACAAGTATTCGAGACTCTCAAACCACAGACCGACATGCAGATTCTGCTCGCCTACGTGCCGACCGCCGAACTCGATCGGGATTCGACCGAATTAGAGGGCTATGACTTGGTCGTCGCGGGCGCCGGGGACCTGCGTGAATCCCCGCCCGTGGGCAAACTTCCGGTCGTGCTGGCGCCGGGGACGCGGTGCAAATTCGCCGGCTGGATCGCGCTGCGGCCCACCGAGGGCACGAGCTACGCGGTGGCCGACGGCGGCGTCGTGCAACTGGACACCAAGGTGCCCGATGACCCGGCAATGGCCAAGCTGGTACAGCAGTTCAAGGACCGTCTGGGGCCACCAGCCGCCGCCCCTTCGACCCGCCAAACGGTCCCCCCGGGCGAGGCGCTTTCCCGCCATCCGCTGCCTTGATTCGGGGCCATCGGTTGCGCGGGCCGCTCGGCTCGTTTACTATTCCCCAGCGGCGGCGCGGCCGCAGTGCACAAGCCCTTGTCCCAAGCCCGTTTGTGGAGGTCCGCCCGATGAAGCGCAGCCTCGCGCTCGCGATTCTGGCCGTGGTTTTCACGCTCCAGCCGGCCGCTGCGTCCGAGTGGCTCGGAATGGATGGCGGCTACCTTCGGGCAGCGGGCCGCAGCAACGATTTTGCCCACGACGGCAGCCAAATCGAACTGTACTGGCAGCACTTCAATAAAGGCCGGTCCGGGCTGCAATTCGGGGCCGGTTATCTGGAATTGGGTCTCGAGGGCGCGGTGCAGAACCAGGTCGCCGAGTTCGCCACCCTGGTGCGCGAAAAGAATCGCGCCGCACAGTTTCAGGGCGGTCCCGGCGACGGTTGGCTGAGCGCCGAGTGGGGCGTGTTCAAGGCGTCGTATTTGACCACCAACCTGATTGTCCGTCCGTGGGCGACGGGCCACGTCGCGCCATTCTTTACGGCCGGTGTGGGCGCCTACAAGTGGCGCTTGCCGTTTCGCGTCAAATTCTATGACACGCCGTTCTTCGGCGAGCAGCACGCCTATGACGAGCCCGGCGCCGGAACTCTGTACACCGGAATCATCCGCAAGGATCAGGTGGACTTCACCAAGGACGGCGTCACCGGCGGTGTGAACGGCGGCGTTGGGGTCGCGGTTCGCGTCGTCTCGAACCTCCAGGCGACCGCCCAGGTACGCGCCCATCTCCTGTTCACATCGGGGCGCGGCAACCGCGAAGAAGGCATCGACGATCAGGACTATCTGAATACCGTGACGTTTTTTCTCGTGCGTGGTGGATTGAGCTACCGGTTCTGACTTCCGTGCCTCACCGTTGCCGCCGCAAGAGGTCGACTTCCCGCCGGAGGGCGTCGAGTTCGCGATGCATCTGTTGCAGCTCGCGGCGTAGTCCGTCGACATCGTCGCTCGGCCGTGGCGTCGCACGGCCGCTCGGCCGAAACAGCGAACCGCGCGATTCAACCTCGAGGCGCAGCGACGTACGCCGTTCGTGGCGCCAGACAACGACGTCCACCAAGCCGGAATCCGCCGCGGCGCGATTGGCGAGTTGTTGCCGCAACTCGCCCGTACTGTGGACATCACGGCCGTCGACGCCGAGCACCAAGTCACCCGCCTCGAGCCCGCCGCGGTCGCCGGCGCCACCCGGAAGGACCCGGGTGACGAGCGCGCAATCCGGCCGTGGGGCGTGAAAATAGGCCGCGAGGTCCGCATCGAGGTCGACGAGATCGGCGCCGAACTCGGGCCGGACCTGAAACCAGTCGTTCGGCGACCACGATCCCTGCAGGCGATCCACCAGCGCGTCCGGATCGAATCCGTCACGGCGTGCCGCGAGCGCGATGTCGACCGTCTGATTCGCGGCTCCCGCCCGCCTGAGCGTCAAGCGCAGGCGCTCACCCGGATGACGGTCCTGAACCCGGGACACGAAGGCGGCGCGATCCGCGACCGGCGCGCCATCCACGGCCACGATGACATCGCCGGCACGAATGCCGGCACCGGCGGCCGGACCTTGCGGCTCGACAACCGTGACTTCGACGCCCGTCTCGTTGGCAGAGGCCTCGCGGACTGAAATCCCCAGCCACGCGCGCCGGGCCCGGTCGAGATTCGAGTCTTGCGCCGATGCGGCGGACACCAACAGCAGCATCGCAAGTCCAGCAAGACCGCCGCCGCTCAACCTGATTCGCATGTCGTGGCGCCTTTCCGGCGATCCGCGCCGCTGAGTTTGCAGCACGATTGGGTGGGCTTGGCCGCAGCGCTCCGGAAGCGGCATCCTCGGTTGACCGCCTCCTGGACCCAGGCTATCCTGACGGCGGCGTGACGCGCGGTGCGCGCGCCGTCCGAGGCCGGGACCATGTTGAATCAAAGTGTCCTCGTCCTCAACCGCAGCTGGCTAGCTGTGCACGTTTGCGACGTTCGCCGTGCGCTTGCGCTGCTCGTGCTAGGCCTCGCGCGGGTCGTGACCGACGAGTTCGAGACCCATGACTTCGATTCGTGGGCCGAGCTTTCGCGCGGCGCCAAGGGCGAGTCACTGCGAACCCCGCGCTTCAAGCTGCTGGTCCCCGAGGTCATCGTCCTCACGCATTACAACGCCATCCCGCCGCGTCGTGTCAAGTTTTCGCGCCGCAACATTTTCGAGCGCGACCGCTACACCTGTCAGTACTGCGGCCGCACCCCGCAGCGCGCCGAGTTGTCGATCGATCACGTCGTGCCGCGCAGCCGCGGCGGGCAGACGACGTGGAGCAACGTCATTCTGGCGTGCACCGCGTGCAACGCCAGAAAACGCGACCGCCTGCCGTCCGAGGCCGGCATGTGGCCGCAGAGAACCCCGTCCGAACCGCCCTGGCGCCCCGGGGCCGGATTTCGCTTGGGAAATCATCGGCGCAGTTGGTTGCGGTTCGTCGAGGGACCGAGCCCGCGTTGGAGTGAAGCCTCTTGACCGCCCCAGCCCCGGTTGTCGTCGTCGGCGGCGGCGCGCTCGGTTGCCTCCTTGCCGCCATCCTGTCGCGCGCGACTGCCACGACACTCGTCACCCGCGGCCGGACCGCTGAGGTGCTCCGGGACCGTGGTGCGGTCGAGTTGCAGGGGCTGCTCTCGGGCCGCTATCCGGTGCTGGCGAAGGCGGCGTTCGATCCGCCCCCAGGGGCCTGCATCGTGGTCGCCGTCAAGGCGTACGACCTCGATTTGACGCTCGCACTGCTGGCGCCGCAGCTCGACCCGACGCACGAAGTGGTGCTCTTGCAGAACGGCCTGGGGATCGGTGCGTTCGCGATGCAGATCCTCGGCCGGCCGGTGACGCGCGGCATCACCTTCATCGCCGCCGAACGCTTGCAACCGGGCGTGGTGCGGTTCAATGCGGCGGGGAAGACCTATTTCCCAGCCGCGTCGGCGATCACGGGACTCTGGCATCGCGCCGGCCTGCCGGCGGAACCGGTCCATAATGTCGACGTCTACGAATGGCGCAAACTGGCGATCAATGCCGTGATCAATCCGCTTTCGGCACTGCTCGGAGTCGAGAACGGGGCGCTCGCAGGCCTCGTCGACACGGCGCGCGGGCTCGTCGAAGAACTGGTCAGCGTGGCGCGTTCCGATGGCGTCGAGCTCGATGCCGACGAGACGCTCGAAAAGGTCCTCGCCAGCATCCATCAGACCGGGCGCAATCATTCCTCGATGTTGCAGGATGTGCGGGCCGGACGGCGCACCGAGATCGATTGGATCAACGGTGCCATCGTGGCGCGCGGCATGGCGCACGGTGTGGCGACGCCGCGGCATCGTTTGCTCGCCGACTTGGTGCGCTTCGTGGCCCGTGATCCGCGTCCCGCAGTACAGGAGGCGCGGTGAAACGCGCCGCGGCACTGCCGGCCTTTGGCGTTCTCCTGGCGCCGGCGCTCGTAACGGCCTTTGTGGCGCGCGCGCCGGCGATCGACGCACGGCCGTGGCCGGCGCCGCCGGCCGAGATCGCCGCGCCCGCGGCGCTGGCGGCGGAATTCGAGCTGGCGCTGCCCGGCCGTTGGGAGTTGCGGCTCTGCTCCGCCACCGGAAGCCTGGCAGCCGGGGTACGCGGCGTCGCGGCCGCCGGTCCGCCTGTGACTCGCGACGCGGTGATCGCTGCCGCCGACGGCTTCCGCAACTCGATGGCCCCCAGTCTTGGAGCGGCGGGCGCCGAATGCGCCCGGCAACGGGTTGAATTCATCGGTGGTGCCTGGCACGTCACCTGGCAGCAACGGTCGGGACTGCGGCCTGTGCTTGGGGCGTGGCTCGATGTCGTTGTCCGGCAAGATGGTGCGGTGGTTGCCTTCACGTCGAGCCTGAGGCCCGGCGTGCGGGTCGATGCAGGCCTCCAGACGGTCGATGCGGCATGCGCCGCGGTCGCGGCCTGGATGGGCCACCGGCTGCGTTGCGTCGCGAGTCAGGCGGTCGTGTGGCCGGGTGAAAACGCCGGCCTGGCGCGCGCCGCATGGCGGCTCGAGTTGATGGGCGCGCCGGACGAGCGCTGGCGAGCCGTCGTCGATGCCGCGAACGGTAACGTCCTGGCCTGTGAGACGGGGGTTCGGACCGCAGTCGCCGGGGTGTGCAGCGCCGACATCGCGCCGTTCTATGCGCAGGACACGCCGGTCGAGCGCCCGCTGCCATGGCTGCGGGTTCATCTCGCCGATGACACGGCAACGCGCTCGGTGTGGTGCGATGCGGCAGGTGCGTTCCGGTTCGACCTCACGCCCGTCGCCGGCAGTGTTGTGCACGCCGGGCTGGAGAGTCCGTATTTGCGGGTCGGCAATGCGGCCGATGCGCCGCTCTGTGCCGCCACCACCCCGGCGGCAGCGCTGGTGAACTTGCATTTTGGTGCGGCATCGGGCCGGCTCGATGAGCGGACGATCTATGTGCACGCGCACCGAATTCACGACTACGCGCGCGACCGTTTCGATTTTCGTGGTCTCGATGCACCGATGCCGGCGGTGGCCGGCGAGCCCGGGCTTGCGAACGCTTTTTGGGATGGAGAGGGAATTCACTTCGGCGACGGTGGCGGGAGCTTCTACAACCTCGGTTTGTTTGCCGATGTGATCTATCACGAGTATACGCACGGCATCACCGACGTCATGTACCGGCCGTTCGGCGGGCTCGACGGCAGCCAAGGCGGTGCCATCCACGAAGGCTTGTCGGATTACTTCGCCTGTACGTTGACCGACGAACCCCTGGTGGGTGAAAACCTTTTCCGGAATGCGCCGGGCTCGGTGCTACGCAATCTCGACAACGCCTTGGTGTGGCCGGCCGATGCACGCGGCGAAGTGCATGCGGATGGCGAGATCTTCGCCGGGGCGCTCTGGAATTTGCGCCAGAGCGTCGGCAACGCGGTCAGTGATCCGCTCGTGCACTTCGCGCGAACTTTTGGGCCGCGCACGTTCGACGCCTACGCCAACGCGGTGTTGCTCGAGGACGACCTCCTGTTCGGCGATGGGCAAGCGGGCAACGGCTCACCGCACCGCAGCGCGATCCTGGCGGCATTCGCCCGCCATGGTATCGGACCCGGAACGAGCGCGGCGCGCCAACTCGTGCACGCGCCGCTGCCGGACACCGAGGCGATCGGCGCCGGGCGCATCGTACGGGCGGGATTCGAAGGGCATCTGTCGTCGCTCGCCGATTCACTGGTGCTCGCGTACTCGACGGGCGGCGCCTACACGTTCACCGGCATGCGCCACGAACCCGACGGCGATTTCAGCGGCGAAATCCCGGGCCCCGTCCTCGCGGCCGGCACCACCGTCCGGTATTACGTGCGGACGACGCCGCGCCGTGGCACTCCGGCGGCGACACTGCCGCCCGGGGCGCCGAGTTCGACCTACAGTTTCCACGTTGGCGTCGATGTCACGCCGCCGTCCATCGTGTCCGACACGGCGGCCGAGTTGCCCGTCTTCGCTTGGCCGGCGACGTTGCAGGCGCGCATTCGCGACAACCTTGGCATTGCATCCGCCTACGTCGAGGTTTGGCAGGACGGCGTTGCCAGTGCGATGCTCGGCATGGTGCGGGACCGGGTCGATCCCGAACGTTTCACGACCCAATTCTCCAACACCGGCACCGTCGGGGCGCGGATTCGCTATCGAATCGTCGCGACCGACGCGGCACATGCCGCCAATACTGCCTGTGCACCGGCGTGTGATTCGACTTTCGAAACCGTGCTCGTGGCGCGCTGGCAAGAGCGATTCGAAACCAGCGACGGCGGCTTCGAGCATGCGAGTGTACGGCCGGGATATGCCGACGCCTGGCGCCGGTCGACGGATGCGCCGGCCACGAGCGTTGCCTGGCACTGTGGCGGGCCGGCGGCGGAATATGCCCCGGGCCTGGCCGCAGGTCTCGTGACCCCGGATGCCAGCCTGGGTACGGGTGCCGTGGCCCGCGTGCGCTCATGGATCGACGCGGAACCCAATGGTGCGCATGAGGCATTCGACGGCGCGGTCGTGGAGATTGAAATCGATGCCGACGCCGTGTGGCGGCCGCTGACGCCGATCGGCGGCTATTCGCACATCATGGCGGCAACCGGCGGCACCAACGTGCTCGAGCCGGGCCGGCCATGTCTCGGCGGCCGGGAGCGCGTGTGGCGCGACCTCGAATTCGATCTCGGTGCGTGGGCCGGGCACCGCGTGCGTCTGCGGTTCTTGTTCGCCAGTGATGGGACGGCATCGCCGTTCGGTTATCGCGGCTGGGTCCTGGACGACTTCGACCTCGATCCCGGCAGCGTCGATCCCACCGATGTGCCCGACGCCGCCCCTGCCGCACGCCTGCTCGCCGGCGCGCCACGGCCCTGTCCGGCGCGCGGCCGGGTCGAATTCCAACTGGCCGCCGGGCCCCAGGAACCACTGCGGATCGCGGTCTATGACGCACGCGGCCGCCGGGTCCGGACGCTCTGGGACGGGCCGACGTTGCAGGCGTTGCAAGTCGTTGCATGGGAGGGAAACGACGCGGGCGGCCTGGCGCTCCCCGCGGGCGTCTATTACTATCGCCTCGACTCGCGCCGGGGCCGCGAGCACGGCCGCATCGTGCTCGTGCGTTGATTGCGGCACGCGCTTGACCCCGGCAGCGCGCACCCGGATTCCGCTTCGGAAGGGGTTCTCCGTTGCGCTCGCTCTTGCGCCTTGCAGTCCTCGTGGTGCCGCTCGTCGCGGTGGCCTGCGTGCGGCAGTTTTCGACCGACATCCCGGTGAACTTCCAGACCGTGCTGGAACAGAAGTACGTCGGCCGCCAGTGTTGGACCCGGGCGACGCTCCAGGACGAAAAGAAGAACATCAAGATCGAGCAGGATCAGGAAGTTCGTATCGCCGGCTTGGGCATGCAGCGCACCGGTTCAGTCACCATCGCGTCGGCGGCCGGGCGCAAACGCGTCGTCTTTCCGTTTCACTTGCCGCGCCCGCTGACTCTCGAAGCCTACGAGAAGGCGCTGCTCGACTATCTGTGGCTCGACTCTCCGCAAGCCCGTTTCGATGCCAACAAACAGAAATATGGGACGCGCCTCGCCGAGGCGATCCGCGACCACAAGGTCCTGAAGGACATGCCGCAGTACGCCGCCTACCTGAGCTGGGGCGCGGCGTCGAATGTGGAGCGGCCCGAGGGTACGACGGTCGAGCGTTGGAAATACGACACCGCGAATTTGCAGGGGGCGCGCGTCGACCTCCAGTCCGGCAAAGTCGTAAAATTCGAGGGCGATAACATTCAGGACACCGAGGCCGCCAAGAAGCGGAAAGCGGTGCGGCGCGGCGCGAGCCCGGCCGCGGCCGAGAAGAAGTGATGACCGCCGCCATCCCCGAGGACCTGATTCAGGCCCTGCCCAAGACCGACTTGCACCTGCATCTCGACGGTTCGTTGCGCCTCGAAACGATCTTGGATTTGGCGCGCGAGCAGGGCATCCGGCTCCCGGCGGAGGACCCGGTGGCGCTCGCAAAGCTCGTTCGGATGGGTGACGGCGAACGGAGCCTCGAGCGTTACTTGAAGGCGTTCGATGTGACTCTCGCCGTCCTGCAAGAAGCGGATGCACTCGAACGCACTGCCTACGAGTTGGCCGTCGATTGCGCGGCCGAAAACGTCCGCTATATCGAAGTCCGCTTTTCGCCGATTCTGCACACTCGCCACGGCCTGTCGCTCCGCGAGTCCGTCGATGCCGTCCGCACCGGCTTGCAACGCGCCGAGACCGAGCGCGGCATCAAGACCGGCATCATCCTGTGCGGCATTCGCCATATCAGCCCGGAAAGTTCGCTCGTGCTGGCCCAACTGGCGCTCGAATGCAAGGGGCAGGGGGTCGTGGGATTCGACCTCGCGGGCGCCGAGGAACACTTTCCGGCCAAGAAGCATCGCGAAGCCTTCTTTCTGATTCTCAACAACAACATCAATTGCACGGTGCACGCCGGCGAGGCCTTCGGACCGGCCTCGATCGCCCAGGCCGTCCATTATTGCGGTGCGCATCGGATCGGCCACGGAGTGCGGCTGCGTGAGGACCCCGACCTCATGGAGTACATGAACGACCACCGCATCCCGCTCGAGATGTGTTTGTCGAGCAACGTGCAAACGGGTGCGGTGCCGCGCCTGGAGGAGCACCCGGTGAAGTTCTACCTCGAGAAAGGTCTGCGCGTCACGCTCAACACCGACAACCGACTCATGAGCAACACCAACCTCTGCAAGGAATACGCGCTCGGAATGCAGGCGTGTGGTCTGACGGTGCATGATCTCGAGGAGATCATCATTTTTGGTTTCAAGAGTGCGTTCCTGCCGCTGCGCGAAAAAGCCGACCTGCTGCGCCGGGTGTTCAAGGAAATGCGCACCCTGACCGCGCCGTATCACGACCACGACGATACGAGCCACGAAGCCAACATCTAGAGTCCCGCCGCGATCGCCGCTTGGCGTCGAATGTCACGACCTTCCCCCTTCCGGTCGCCCGGCCGAACCGGTCGCTGTGGCGCCGGAGCGGCCGAATCTCGTGCGGCACATTCCCGCGGCTGGCCGGCAACTCGTTGCGAGCGACGTGGCAAGCAATGGACGGCCACGGTCGGGCGCACCTTCCTGACGGGCTTGCGGGCCGTCTCGGCTTCCCCGCGGCGCTCGGGCGCGCTTCCTGCAGCCGCGCTGCCGTGCGCGAGTGAAACCTGGTGGAGCGGCCAGGTTCTGACCGCGCCGCGTTCGAACGGATCCGAACGGTGCACACGAGCCGCGAGGGGCGTTTCATGCTTCCCGACGACCTGGACTTGCAGCGCAACGACATCCGGCCCGAAGACCTGCCGCACGAGCTCGCGGTTCTGCCCGTGAGCGATGCCGTCATTTATCCCCACATGATGGTGCCGCTCGTGATTTCGGACCCCAAGCTCGTGCGGTTGGCCGAAGACGTCCTCGCCGGCGACAAGACCTTTGGAGCATTTACGCAGCGCCCGCTCGGCGACGACACCGAGGATGAACTCGACGGCGTGTACCGGGTCGGAACGGCGGTTGTCGTGCACAAGCACCTGCGTTTTCCGGACGGTTCGATGCGGCTCCTCGGCAAAGGTGTGTGCCGGATCGAGATCGACCAAGTCACCGGCCGTGACCCGTATCTGCGGGCCCGCATTCGCTCGCGCCCGGACCGCCCGGCCGCCGAGCGCCGCGTGCAGGCCTTGGCGCGCAATGTCCGCAGTGCGTTCGTCAAAATCGTCGAACACTCCGACGGTTTGCCGGACGAATTGAAGGACGTCGCCGTGTCTTGTGAGGACAACGGCAAGCTGGCGGACTTGGTGTGCGCCAACGTCGATTTCCGGCTGCAGGACAAACAGGCGCTGCTCGAATCGTTCGACGTGCACTCGCGTTTGCAGAAGCTCGTCAAGCTCCTGGGCCACGAGCTGCAAGTCGTCCGCCTGGGTGAGAAACTGCAAGGCGAGATTCGCGAAGAGATGGATCGCGAGCAGCGCGAATACTACTTGCGCCAGCAAATGAAGGCGATTCGCAAGGAACTGGGTGACGGCGACGATCGCAACAACGACATCGACGACCTGCGCGAACGCATCGAGGGTGGTCCCTTGAACGAACTGGCGCGCGAGACAGCTCTGAAAGAGTTGGAACGCTTGGCGCGCATGTCGCCGGCCTCGGCCGAGTACACGGTCTCCAAGAACTACATCGACTGGATTTTGGACCTGCCGTGGACCACCGCCACCAAGGATCATCACAATCTGCGACGGGCAGCGCAGATCCTCGACGAAGATCACTACGACTTGCAGCCCGTCAAGCAGCGCATCCTGGAGTTCTTGGCGGTCAAGAAGCTGAACAATGAAATGCAGGGGCCCATCCTGTGCCTCGCGGGCCCACCCGGCGTCGGCAAGACCTCGCTCGGTCGCAGTGTCGCCCGCAGCTTGGGGCGGAAGTTCGTCCGCATCTCGCTCGGCGGCATGCGCGACGAAGCCGAAATCCGCGGCCACCGGCGCACCTACGTCGGCGCGTTGCCCGGCCGCATCATCCAGGGCCTGAAGACCGCCGGCTCCAACAATCCGGTGTTCATGCTGGACGAAATCGACAAGCTCGGGACGGACTTCCGGGGCGATCCGGCATCGGCGCTCCTCGAAGTCCTCGATCCAGCGCAGAACGATACGTTCTCGGATCACTTCCTGAGCGTGCCCTTCGATCTCTCGAAGGTGCTGTTCATCGCCACCTGCAACGTTCTCGAGTCGATCCCGTATGTACTCCGCGACCGGCTCGAGATCATCGACATCGCCGGTTATACGAGCCGCGAGAAGCTCGAGATCGCGCGCCGCTACTTGGTGAAGCGCCAAATGGTGGCGCATGGCATCACGCCGTCGAACCTCGTGTTCAGCGATGCCGGTCTCTTGCAAGTGATCGGCGGCTACACGCACGAGGCCGGGGTGCGCGAGTTGGAGCGTTCCATCGGCGCTGTCTGCCGGCGCGTCGCCAAGGGTGTGGCGGAAGGCAAGCGCGGGCGCCGGCGGCTCAACAAGGACAACGTTTCGACGTATCTTGGGAAGCCGGATTTCGTGGCGCAAGAAGCGCTGACCCGCAACGAAATCGGCGTCGCGACCGGCATGGCCTGGACCCAAGCCGGCGGCGAGATTCTGTTCATCGAAGCGGTGAAGATGCCGGGGCGCGGCGCACTGAAACTCACCGGCTCGCTCGGGCTCATCATGCGGGAATCCGCCGAAGCGGCGCTTTCCTACCTGCGCGCCCGTGGACCGCAAGAGGGGCTGGCGCCGGACTTCTTCGATGTGCATGACTTCCATGTGCACGTGCCGGCCGGGGCGACGCCCAAGGACGGCCCTTCGGCGGGCATCGCGATCGCGACCGCACTGGCGTCGCTGGTGCATGGCGCGCCGGTCCGCAGCGAAATGGCCATGACTGGGGAAGTCACCTTGACGGGTAAGGTGCTGCCGGTAGGCGGGGTGCGCCAGAAAATCATGGGCGCCTTCCGGGCCGGGATCCGCGAGGTTCTCTTGCCGCAGAAAAACATGAAGGATTTGGACGAGGTCCCGCCGGAGGTCCTGGCGCGGATGCGGTTTCGCGCCGTCGAAACGGTGGATGACGTGCTGGAACGGGCGCTCAAGCGCAAGGAGCCCGTATTGACGGGCGCCGGCCCCGGGGCGCGATTGCAGCGGGCGCGCAGCCGGCGCGCCGCTGAGCGCCGGATCGCGGCCCGGTCTTGAGGGGAGACCTCCGTGGGTGAAGCCGCATACAACGCCGCGGTCGTGCGGCCGCTGTCGCGCTGGCTCAAGCTCGCCGGCTCCCACGAGCCGTTCAAGTTGCCGCTCGTCGGGCCCGATGGCGGGCGCGTTCTGTTCGTGCAGGATGGTGAACTCACCGATCTGCTGTTTGCTGCGCCCTTGATCGCGGCGCTGCGCCGTACCTACCCGCGCTGCCGCATCAGCGCTCTGGTGCGCGAGGATGCGAGCGAACTCATTCGCCACCATCCGGACGTGCAGGATCTGCTCATCTACAACCCGGTGCGGATGCGCCTGACTTCGCCCAGCTACTTCAAGCTGGCGCGGAAACTCCGCAGGCAGGGCTTCGACATGGTCATCCACATGGGCGAGGCGCCGGATCCGCCGTATCAGTTGCTCGGCTATTTGTGCGGCGCACCGGTGCGCGTCGGCCCCGAAAGCGATCGCGGCTATCCGTATGTGAACTGCGAGTTGCGGTGGAATTCCGAGCGTTCCGGCTATGAAGGCCGGCGGCTCGGCGAAGTGGCCGGACTGATGGGCGTGCAGTTGCCCACCGACTGGCGTTCGACGCTGCTCACCGATCAGGACGTGCGCTTCGCGCGCCAGCTCGTGCACTTCCGCAAGCCGCGCAAGGATCAGATCCTCATCGGGGTCGATCCGGGCAAAGGCAAGTGCAACACGCGGGTCACCGATCGCACCCTCGCATACCTGCTCGGGGTGGTGTACCAGCAGTACCGTGCGAAGGTCGTGGTCTTAGGAACCCCCGAGGAGGACGAGACGGCGACCCGGTTCGAGCAAGAACTGAAGTGCGAACGGATGGAGCTGCCGCGGCACAACGTCAAGGATACCGTGGCACTGCTGACGCAATGCGATCTGTTCGTGTCGGGCAACACGAATCTCTTCCACTTCGCTGCCGCCTTCGGCGTGCCCACGGTGGGGCTGTTCACCGAACGTGACGATCCCAAGTGGTTGCCGCCGGCGCAGCCGCATGTGGCGATCGTCCAGGGCCGCAAGGGCGAAAAGCAGTCCACCGCACAGTTCCTCGCCTTGGTGGAGCGGCTTTTGTCGCTGCCGCCGCGCGCCATCTAGCGCTCCCGGCACCGCGCCGCGAGGGGCCTGGCCCATACCGCGACGAGCGGCTATGCTGGCAGCCGAATGGCGACGCTCCTGCGCATGCTCCGATACTTGCGGCCGTACTGGCGCCGCGCCGTTCTCAACGCGGTGTGTATCGCGGTGTTTGCGCTGCTTTCCGGCCTCTCCGTCGTGTCCGTCGGCCCCTTCATCCGGATTCTCTTCGAAGGACAAACGGCGCACGTGGCCGCACCGGCCGGAGCGCCGGCCCCCGGGCTCGCGGCACCGGTCCCAACGCCGTCCGTGGCCCCGGCCGCGGCGCCGGCTGCACGCTTTGGACGCTGGTCGGCGGCGGCGCGGGAGCTGCGCGCCCGGGGCGAACAGTGGGTCCAGACCTGGTTCCTACAGGTCGACCGCGTCGTAGCGCTGAAGCGTTTCTGTCTCGTGGTTCTCGCTCTCTTCGTGCTCAAGAACATTTTCGACTACCTGCAGACCTATTTGACCGCATCTCTCGAGCAGCGGGCGCTCCACGACGTGCGGCGCGACCTGTACGAGCATATTTCCGAACTGCCGCTCGGCGCCTTCGTGCAGCAGCGCGCCGGGGCCTTCATCGCCCCGCTCGTCAACGACGTGGCTCTCATGCGGGCCGCAGTCGTTGGCGGCGCCGCGAGCCTCTTCCGCAATACGATCATGATCGTTCTGGCACTGCTGATCATCGTCGCGGCGTCGTGGAAACTGGCGCTGGTCGCGATCTTGGTGTTGCCTCCGAACGGCATCTTGATCGCCAGGCTTGGCCGCCGCCTGCGGCGTACGAGCACCCGCGCTCAAGAACGCATGGCGGAAATGACCAGCATCGTCCAGGAAACCGTTTCGGGGGCCCGCGTCGTCAAGGCGTTTGGCATGCACGGGTTCGAACAACGGCGGTTTGCGGCTTTCAACTGGGGTTACTACAAAGATTCGCTACGCGCCCGGCGGCTCGGAGCGGTGGCGTCGCCGATTGCGGAGTTGCTGGCGACATCGGCCATCGTGGCGATCTTCTGGACCGGCGGCAGCCTGGTTTTGAAGGGCGAGTTGCGCCCCGACAAACTCTTCTTGTTCGTGACGGCGATGCTGTGGCTGACCGAACCCATCAAGGCACTGATCGCGCTCAACAGCGCTTTGCAAGAAGGCATCGCCGCCGGCCAGCGGGTGTTCGCCGTCCTCGATCAGCCCACCGAAGCGCGGCGCACGAGCGGCCGGGTGGCGCACTTCGAGCGTGAACTGCGGTTCGAGAATGTCACCTTCGGCTATGACCCCAGCCGGCCGGTGCTGCGCGATCTGGATCTCGTGGTGCATCCGGGCGAGATCGTCGCCCTGGTCGGCCCGAGCGGCGCGGGGAAGTCGACCTTCGTCGACCTCATCCCGCGTTTCTACGACGTCGAGTCGGGACGCATTTCGCTCGACGGGATCGACGTGCGCGAATTGTCGCTCGATTCACTGCGCGGCCTGCTGGGCATCGTCACGCAGGAAGTCATCCTGTTCAACGATACGGTGCGTGCCAACATCGCCTACGGGACCCCCGACGTGCCGTTCGAGCGCCTCGAGGCGGCGGCGCGGGCCGCCAACGCGCACGATTTTATCAGCCGTTTCCCGCTGGGCTACGACACTCGCATCGGCGAACGTGGCGTCGCACTCTCCGGTGGTGAGCGCCAGCGCTTGTCGATCGCCCGGGCCATCCTGCGCGATCCGCAAATTCTCATTTTCGACGAAGCCACTTCGTCCCTGGACTCCGAGAGTGAACAATTGGTGCAAGAAGCCATCGACCGCCTCATGCACCGCCGCACGGCTTTCGTCGTCGCCCACCGTCTGTCGACGATTCAGCATGCGGACACTATTTTGGTGATCGACAACGGCCGGATTGTCGAGCGCGGCTCGCACCGCGAACTGTTGGCTGCGGCCGGCACGTATGCGAAACTTCATGGCTATCAGTTCCGCTGACCCGCGCCTGTTGTGCGTGGCGCCCAGTTGGCTCGGCGACGCGGTCATGGCACGCGCTGCGGTGGCGCGCTTGGGGCTCGCGGGCTGCAGCGTCGATCTTTGGGCGCGCGGCGCCCTCGGTCGCTTGTTCGAGGATTTGCCCGGCGTCGGCGCGGTTCTGCCGATGCCGGTGGCACGTACCGCGCGCTTCAGACGCGCCTGGCGTTTGCGCTGCCCGCCCTATGATGCGGTGCTCGTATTGCCACCGTCGTGGTCGGCGGCGTGTGCGGCGGCGTGTACTGGCGCCCGTGTTCGGGTCGGATTCGCGGCGCTCGCGAGCCGCGGCTTCTTGACGCATGCGGTGCCGTCGCCCGGACGGACGGTGCATCTCGCAACGCAGTATGAGGCGCTCGCTACCGCGACACTCGGCGCACTCGGCACCGCGGTACCGACGGCGGCAGCCGCCGTGCTGGCGTTGGTGGAACGTGGCCCGGAGCGCGATGCGGCGGTCGCGGTGCGGCAGGCCCGCGGCATCGGTGGATCTTATGCGGTGCTCGCGCCCGGGGCGCGCTACGGGCCCGCGAAGCGCTGGCCCGCTGAGTCGTTTGCACGTGCCGCAGCACTTTTGCGCGACCAGTGCGGGTACACGATTGTTCTGGCCGGCGACGGCAGCGATGTTGCGGCGACCCGCGCCGTGCAGCGCTTGGATCCCGGCAGTATCGACCTGGCCGGAACAACCTCGTTGGCCGCATTTCTCGGCTTGCTGGCGGGAGCCGCCGGGGTGATTGCCAACGACAGTGGGACGATGCACGTTGCGGCGGCACTGGGACGACCCGTCGTCGGGGTGTTCGGTTCGACGGACCCGCGCTGGACGGCACCCCACGGACGACGCGCCGCGTGGGTCGCCGAACCACCGTGGTGCGCGCCGTGTTTCGCACCCACGTGCCGCGAAGACTTTGCCTGCATGTTGCGGATCACGCCGGAACGGGTGGTGGAATTGCTGCTCACCACCGCGTCCTTGCCTGGGACGGCGGCGTCATGAGCGCCGGCGCTTTCGGCCCGGGCCCCGAGCCGCCGGTGGGGGCCCGCATCCTCGTCTCGCGGCTGCGGTTCTTGGGCGACATCATTCTGTCGTTGCCGCTGCTCCGCGCGCTGCGCGCCGCACGCCCGGATGTCGAGATTCACTACCTCGCGGAAGCGCCGGGGTTGGAACTCTTGCGCACCCAACCCGAAGTCGACGTGCGGTGGCAAGCGCCACACGGCTTCGATGCGGGGCTCGTGTGTGCGCGCGCTCTGCATGCCCAACACTTCGCCGCCGCCATCGACCTGTTCTGCAATCCGCGCAGCGCGTTGTTGATTCGCGCCACCGGAGCGCCGATTCGCATCGGCGAGGATCGCCGCATCCGGCGTCACGCCTACACGCTGGCGCGCCACCTCGTGCCGGGCAAGAGTGCTATCGAACAGCATCTCGATGCGCTCGGCGGTTTGGGGATCGCGCCGCCGCCGCCGACCTGCCCAGTCCTCGAACTCGGGGCCGAGACGCGCGCCGCCGGCATCGCGCGGTGGCGTGAACGCGCCGGAACGCCCGCGGTCTTGGTGCACCTCGGCGCGACGCAGGTCGCGAAGGAGTGGCCCGAGGCGCCTGCCACGGACTTCGTGCGGGCGGTCGAAGCGGAGTTTGGCGCGGTGCTTTCCACCGCTCCGAATCGTCCGGCGCCGAGTGCGGCGGTGGCGCGTGCCGTGCCCGGCGTACGGCTTCTGCCGCCGGCCGGGCTGCGCGAATTCTTGGGTCTGGTCGCCGCGGCGCGCGCGGTCGTTACCGTGGATGGAGCGGTGGCCCATGCTGCGGTGGCGCTCGGACGGCCGACGGTGGCACTCTTCGGGCCGACCGATCCGGCGGTGTGGTTTCCGTACGCGGCGTTCGGCCCGTATCGCGTCGTACACGCCCGAACGCGTTGCGAAGCTTGTGCCGGTGGCACCGGCGCGCACGATTGCATGGGCGCCATCAGCGTCGAATCCGTGCTCGCGGCGTTGCGGGCGGTCGTGCGGCAAGGAAGCGAGGTGCCATGGGACGAACCGTAGGTCCGGAACGCATTTTGGTTCTGCGCCCACGGGCGCTCGGCGACGTGTTGCTCGCGACACCGGTGTTCCGGGCGTTCAAGCGCGCCTATCCGAACACCGAGCTGCATGTCGCGGTCGACGATGTGCTCCTGCCGCTCGTGCAACGCAATCCGCACATCGACCGGTTGTGGGCCATGCCGCGCCGGCGGCCGCGCCGCGGACGCGATTGGCTGCGCCTGTACGCCGGGCTCCGCCGGGCGCGATTCGATCTGGTCCTCGACCTGCACGGCTCGCCGCGCACCGCATTCTTGGCTTGGTGGACCGGCGCACCGGTGCGGGTCGGCTATGCGCTGCGCGGCCGCGGCCGCTTCTATTCCGTCCGCGTGCCTCGTGACACCGATCGCCACGGCCGGCGCCGCGCCCTCTATGCCGCCCAGAACAATCTGGAGATTCTGGCGCGTTGCGGTGTGCCCGCCCCTTGCCTGACGGACGTGACGCTGGAATTCACGCCCGATCCGGTGGTCGAAACCAGCGTCGAGGCGTGGTTCACGGCGCTGGTTCCCGGGCGGCCGCGAGTCGGCCTCTCCGCGCCGGGCACCTGGCAAGCGAAGACCTATCCCGTCGAACGGTGGGCGGCAGTTGCCGATGGGCTGGCGAGTGCCGGTTGTGCCGTCGTGTTGTTGTGGGGCCCGGGTGAACACGCCATCGCCGTCGAGGTGCAGCGCCACATGCGACAGCCGGCCGTTCTCTTGCCGCCGACCGGCATCGATGCAGCGGCGGCGGTCGTGGCGCGGCTTGATCTCGTCGTCTGCAACGATTCGGGAATCAAACACGTCGCGGTGGCACGAGGCACTCCGACTCTGACGCTCTACGGACCCACGAATCCGGCGGCTTGGAGTCCACCCGCCGGCCCGCACGCCGGCTTGCGCGCCGGCGTGCCTTGCTTGGCGTGCAACCGGACGCAATGCATCCACCACATTTGTATGCGCCTCTTGTCGCCCGATGCCGTGATTCGCCGGGCGCTCGAGATTGTGACGCCGCCGGGCGCCGCGGAGGCGCCATGCGGATCGTGATGTTCGGCGCCTACGATCCCGAGTACGCGCGCAATCGCGTCCTGCGTCTCGGCCTCGGGCGTCTCGGTGTCGACGTCCAGGAATGTCGCGCGCCGCCGCGAGCGCGCTTTGTGCGGCGGAGCGCGACGCTCGGCTGGCGGGTGCGGCGGGTCCTACCCGCCACCGCGTTCTTGGTGCCGGAATTCCGCCACAAGGATGTGCCGCTTGCCCGCCTCATCGCGACTCTCAACGGCACGGCGCTCGTTGTCGATCCGCTCGTGTCACGTTACGACACCAAGGTGGGTGACTGGGGAACGACCGCCGCCCACGCGCTGCAAGCCGGTCACAACCAGCGCATCGACCGTGCAGCTCTGGCCTTCGCAGATCTGGTTCTGTGTGACACCCAAGCGCACGCCGAGTACTACCAAACCGCCTATCGTGTCCGCCCCGATCGCTGCGCCGTCGTTCCGGTCGGATTCGACGACACGGTCTTTGCCCCGATCCCCGAACCGCCGCCGGGGCCCTTTCGGGTTGCATTCTTCGGTTCGTACTTGCCGTTGCACGGCATCGACACGATCGTTGCGGCGGCGATTCGGCTCGCGGCGGAAGGCGTGCAGTTTCTGTTGGTCGGCCAGGGACAAACATTCGGACACGTTGAGGCGGCGCGCGCCGCCGGCCTGACGGTCGAGGTTTCGGCGCCGCTCGCGCCGCCGGCTCTGGTCGAGCGGCTCCGGACCGCACATGTTCTCCTCGGAGTCTTCGGGACTAGCGCCAAGGTAGCGCGCGTCGTGCCGAACAAGGTGTACCAGGGGTTGGCGCTCGGACGCGCCATGGTGACCGCCGATACGCCGGCGCTGCGCGAGTTCTTCACTCCGGGCGAGCATTTGCTGGCGGTGCGGCCCGGGGACCCCGAAGCGCTGGTGGACGCGATCCGGCGCCTGCGCGACGACACGGCGCTCCGGCTCCGGCTTGGAGCCACGGCGGCGCGCTATGTCCACGCGTCTTTCAATCCGCGCACCGTCGCGCGCCGGCTGATCGCCGCCGGGCACCACGTCTTGGGCTGGGAGGACATCGGAGGATGATGGATCGCGCCGCATGGTCGAACAGGCTCGAACGCGTTCTCGTCCTCTTCGTGTGGGCCATCCCGCTCACCATCGCTTGGACCGTCGCCGGGGTGCATATCGCCATCGGGATCGCCAGCGCGGCAGCGATCGCCCTCGCCATCGTGTCGCGGCGCTGGCCCTTCGCGCGTACCACGGCCGATGCCGCGATGATCGCTCTCAGTCTCGCCTACGGGCTCGCCGCCGTCGCGAGCGACGATCGCGCCGGGAGCGTTTACACGCTGCGCAAACTCTTGCTCTTCGTGGTCATCTTTTTGACCGCCCGGGCGGCGCGAACGCCGCACCGGTTGCGTTGGTGCTTGCGCCTTTGGGTCGGCGGGATCGCGCTCACCGCGCTGGTGGCGATCCTGCATTTCGGGATCGCGCGCGCCGGGCTCGATGCGCGCTTGCACAGCACCGGGCACTACATGACCTTCGCCGGCCTGTTGCTCTTCGCGACGCCGTCGTGTGCGGTCGCGGCGTGGCTGGCGCGTGGGTGGCGCCGTTGGCTGTATGGTGCGGCGCTTGCGGTGTTGGGTGGCGCGCTGCTTTTGTCCTTCACGCGCGGCGCGTGGCTCGGGGTGATGGCGGCGGGAGCGGCGATCATCGGCCGCGCCAGGCCGCGCTGGACGCTCGTCGTGCCACTCGCCGCGGTCGTTCTCTTTGCCGTACTCCCGGCGAACTACCGCGACCGCGCCATCTCGAGCTTCAATCCGCATCATCCGCTGAATGCCGACCGGGTGCGTTTGTGGCGCGCCGGGGTCGCCATTTGGCGGGCGCACCCGTGGACCGGAGTCGGGCTGGTGGATTTGAAGCCGTATTACCTGCAATACCGGCAAGGGACCGAGGGGCAGGTGATGGGGCACTTGCACGACAACTGGCTGCAAATCGCCGCTACCACCGGAACTCCCGGTTTGTTGGCATTCCTCTGGCTCATGATCGCCTTTGGGCGCATCGCCTGGTGCCGTGGCGCGCTTGCCGCGGACCCGGAAATCGCGGCGCTGCAACGTGGTGCATGGGGCACCTACTGCGGGTTTCAAGTCATGGGGCTTTTCGAATGGAACTTCGGGGACGTGGAGGTTACGATCGCGCTGTGCTACGTCGTTGGTGCAGCGGTGGCCGCCGCCCGCGTCGCCGCGCGGAACGCTCCGCAAGCGTGCCGTCCGGTCCTCGGAGAGGGGGTGTCGTCGTGACGACGGAGCGTGTCCGGGGCGCAACAGCCATCGCGTGTTTCTTGCTGGCCGGCCGGCTGGCACACGCCGAGTGCGAGACGATCGGCGCCGTGCCGGATAGTCTGCGCGGCCCGCGGCCGCCGAGCGTCGTGGCCTTCGGCCCGGGCGAGAAGCTGGTGTTTTCGATTCAATACGGTCTCATCAACGCCGGCGAAGCGACGATTGGCATCGACCCGGCGATCAAGATCCGGCAGGACCGCCCCACCTATCACATCGTGTCCAACGCCAGTTCGAATGCGGCGTTTTCGGCCGTGTTTCGCGTTCGCGATCGCGTCGAATCCTACATGGACACTCTCGAGCTGCATTCGGTGCGCTTCGAAAAACACCTTCGCGAAGGCGATTACAAGAAAGATCTCTGGATCACCTTCGACCAGGAGCATCACAAAGCGGTGGTGGATGGGCAGCGCGAGTGCGACGTCGAGCCGCACGTGCAAGACATTTTGTCGTCGCTCTATTACGTGCGCACCCTCAAGCTGGAACCTGGGACGTCGGTATATGTCCCGAATCACGACAACGGCAAGAACTATTCGCTCGAAGTGCAGGTGCAGGGGCGCGAACGCGTCACCGTCGATGCGGGAACCTTCGACTGCTTGGTGCTCGAGCCGGTGTTGCTCGGTGAGGCGGTTTTCAAGCAGAACGGCCGGGTGAAGGTCTGGGTGACCGACGATGAACTGCATTTGCCGGTGCTGCTGAAGAGCAAAGTGTTCGTGGGGGCGATTGCCGGGGTGCTGACGCATTTCGAGCTCGGTGGCCGGTTTCGGAACGCCAAACCACCGGCGATGGTTGCCGCCGCACATTGAAACGGCCGATCGGAGGGGCGCGTGTCGCGATATCCGGAGATCTCCCTAGCGGGCGTTCGGACCGTCAGTATCGAGGAGCGGTACAACAAGGTCAGCCGGGCCCAGTTTGGCCGTCCCACCGAGTGGCAAGGGGCGGCGGCCTGGTTGCAGTCGCTGCCGGACATCCTGGCGGCCGACAACCTCAAGCGGCTGGTGGCGGCGCTCGAGCAAGCCCGGCAGGCCCAGCGGCCGATCCTCTTCATGCTGGGCGGCCACGTCATGAAATGCGGCGTGTCCCCCTACCTGGTGGACCTGTTGCAACGCGGCTTCGTAACCCACTTGGCCAGTAACGGCTCGCTGACGATCCACGACGTCGAGGTGTCGCTCTTCGGGCGGACTTCCGAAGACGTCGCCGACACCCTCGAGCGCGGCGTTTTCGGCATGGTGCGTGAGACCCCCGACTTCATGTTCAAGGCGTTTGCCGCCGGACACGAACGCGGCGAGGGGATGGGGGAGTGCCTGGGCCGGGCGCTCGTCGAGGCCCAGGCGCCGAACCGGGATGTGAGCCTCCTGGCGCAGGCGTATTCGGCTGGGGTGCCGTTTACGGTGCACGTGGCACTCGGCGGGGACATCCTGCATCAACATCCCGGCGCCGACGGGGCCGTCCTCGGGACCCTGAGCCTGCGAGACTTCCGGATCCTGGCCGCGGCCCTGACCGGCCTCGAGGGCGGGGTCGTGGTCAATCTCGGCTCGGCGGTCCTCATGCCCGAGGTGTTCCTCAAGGCGCTCACCGTGGCTCGGAACGTCCATGGGACGGTCGCGAACTTCACCACCGCCAACCTGGACATGATTCAGCACTACCGGCCGGCGGAGAACATCCTCCGACGCCCGACCCAGACGTCCGGGTGCGCACTGCCCATCACTGGGCACCATGAGATCTTGATCCCGCTCCTGCATGCCCTCCTCACCGCCACCTAAGATCACGCCAGGCGTTTGACACACTTGAATTTGGCTTGGTATACTGTGAGTCGACTGTAGCCTGCCCGGCTCGGGAGGTCACGCGCGACCGAACGGTTATCAAGCTTGCAGCAGCGTCGGAATCATGCACGGCGTTTGCCGGTATCGCTCTGCGATCCGGAGTTTTGGTGCAGGGCCGAACGCGAAGTATGGACAGCATCGCTGGCTTGAAGGATGCGTGGCGCGTGGCGTCCAGCCCGAGAATGCAGGTAGTGCCGTATCCGCGTCAGCGGCCGGTGAACGCGGGTGCAGCCGCCGAGATCAGCGCGCCGTTCACGGTGCCCGGTTCGTGGGGCTACCGCGTGAGCAAGCGCTGCATCGATGTCCTGGGTGCGCTCGTGGGCCTGGTGCTCCTG
Organism: bacterium; assembly: GCA_031362565.1. Lineage (GTDB taxonomy): Bacteria > Krumholzibacteriota > Krumholzibacteriia > JANLSU01. Next base: position 98,806 of record JANLSU010000058.1, read on the forward strand.
CTGCCGCTTCTTCCAGCCATCGTCGCCCTGATCAAACTCGATTCTCGGGGTTCGATCCTGTTTCGGCAGAAGCGCGTCGGACGCAACGGCCACTTGTTCACGTGCTACAAGTTCCGCTCCATGGTTCCGAATGCCGAATCGTTGAAGACGACGCTTGCAGCCCAGAACGAGGCGACCGGAGCCGCCTTCAAGATCCGCAACGACCCGCGGATCACCGCCATCGGTCATTTCCTGCGGCAGAGCAGCCTCGATGAAGTACCGCAGTTGTTCAACGTGCTACGCGGGGACATGTCGATCGTCGGTCCCAGGCCGCAGATCCCGACCGAAGTGGAGTTGTACGAACCCTGGCAGCGCCGCCGGCTGGCCGTGAAGCCCGGGATCACTTGCCTGTGGCAGATCTCCGGCCGCAGTCAGGTCGGATTCGAGGAATGGATGCGCCTCGACGCCGAGTACGTCGAACGCCGGAGCCTGCGCCTCGATCTCAAGATTCTGCTGGGAACGCTGCCGGCGGTCATCGCGCGCAAGGGCGCGTACTGAAAATTCAAGGAAGAGCCGTGTACGAGACGTATTTCAAATTCGAGAAGTCGCCCTTCAAGGTCGTGCCCGACCCGAGCATGCTCTACGTTTCGCGCAGTGTCCGCGAGGCCATGGGGCGAATCGAGTTCGCGGTCCGGACCGGCAAGGGAATCACGGTGATGACCGGCGAGGTCGGCACCGGGAAGACGACTCTCATCAATCGCTTCCTCGACAAGGCCGGGCCCGACACGCAAACCGCCTATATCTTCAACCCGACGCTGTCCGGCCTGCAACTGCTCAAGACCCTCGCCGACGAACTCGGAATTCAGACCTACGGCATGGCCAAGGTGGATTTGACCCGGGCTCTGTACGAACTCTTGCTCCGGAACCGCCAGGCGGGGCGGCGCACGATCGTGTTCGTCGATGAAGCGCAGGCACTGTCGCGCGAAGCCCTGGAAGAGCTGCGGCTGATCTCGAACCTGGAAACCTGGCACGAGAAGCTGCTGCACCTGTTCTTGGTCGGCCAACCCGAAATCTTGGAAAAGCTCGAGTCGTTCAACTTGCGCCAGTTGCGCCAACGGGTCGAGCTGTTCGTGCAGATCGAACCGATGAGTGCGACCGAGACACGGCAATACATCGAGCACCGCATCCGGGTCGCGAATCCATTGCGCGAGGTTGCATTCTCCGAAGCCGCGACGACGTTGGTGCACCAGCTCACCGGCGGTACCCCGCGCATGATCAACATCCTGTGCGACGCCAGCTTGCTGGTGGCGTATGTCGCGGAAACGACGACCGTCGCCGCGGCGCACGTGCGCGATGCGGTGCGCACCGTGGACGCGGGCCAAGTGAGCTTTCGCATGGACCGCCGCGGCGCGCGTGGCAACCGGTGGCGGCGCCTGCTGGGGGCGGCCGGTGCGGTGGCAGCGGCGGCGATGTTGGCCTGGACGTTCGACACCGCAGTGTCGCGCCAGGCGCGATCGAGCGACCCGGCGCATAGTGCGGCGGCGGCCGATCCGGCGGCCCAGGGGGTCCGCACCGACGCCGATCTGGCGCGCGTCGGCGGGGTCACGACGGAACATGCCTTCGTGCACGTGCGTTCGTGCCGGTCACGCGCCGAGGCCGAGACCTTCGCGGCCAGCCTGCCGCTCGAACCCGGCACCGTGGTCTACCTGCAGGCGGCGGTGCGTGACGGCACCCCGTGGATTCGGGTGCTGTTGGGTGATTTCGCGACGGTCGCGGATGCCACCGCCTATGCGCGTCGTGCCACCGCGTCCGGCACTTTGACGTATGCACAAACCGTTGTCTTAGGGGAGGCGGGCCTCGAAGCATGGCACCCGCCCGGCATGGCGCCCGTCGCGCCAGGTACACCGGCCGGGGGCGCTCGCTCGGACTGAAAACCGCGTACGACCCTGTAGTCTTGCGCCACGAACGGATGCTATAATGTCGCAAATGCCTTTGACAGTTCCGTTCCTTGACTTACACAGCCAGATCGCACCTCTGAGGGACGAGTTCGACGCGGCGATCCGCCGGGTTCTGGATACGTGCGCCTTTGTCTTGAGTGAAGACGTGCGGGCGTTCGAATCCGAGTGGGCGGAGTACTGCGGAACCCGCTTCGCGCTCGGGGTCGACAACGGAACATCGGCGTTGCATCTGATCTTGCGGGCTCTCGAGATCGGCCCCGGCGACGACGTCATCGTGCCGGCCAACTCGTTCGTCGCGACCGCCGAAGCCGTGTCGCTCGCCGGTGCCCGGCCGGTGTTCGCGGATGTCGACGAAGCGACCCACCTCATGACCGCCCAGACGGTGCAGGCGGCCTTGACGCCTCGGACCCGCGCCATCATGGCGGTGCATCTCTTCGGGCGTACCGTCGACCTGGAGCCGTTGCAGGCCCTTGCCGCCGAACGCGAAATTCATCTCATCGAGGACGCCGCCCAGGCGCACGGGGCGCGCTACCGCGGCCAGCGCGTTGGCGGCTTCGGGATCGCCGCCGGGTGGAGTTTCTACCCGGGGAAGAACCTCGGAGCCTTCGGCGATGCCGGTGCGATCACCACCAACGACGAGCGCCTCTACGAAACGCTCCAGCAGTTGCGCGACCATGGACAGGCGCGCAAATACGACCATCGACGCATCGGGACGAACGCCCGGCTCGACGGCATCCAGGCCGCGATCCTGCGCGTCAAATTGCGTCATCTCGACTCTTGGAACGCTGCCCGGCAGCGGGTCGCCGCAGTCTACGCGACACAGTTGCGTGACTCGGAGTTCCGTCTGCCTGCCCTGCCGCGTTCCGGGGAGGATCACGTCTATCACCTGTACGTGGTCCGGCATCCGCAACGATCCGCTGTTGCTCAAGCACTCCAGGAAAACGGCATCGGTCACGGCTTGCATTATCCGGTTCCGATCCACCGCACGGCCGCGTACGCGGACCTCGGTTTCGGCCCGGGCAGCTTCCCCCAGGCGGAACGCCAGGCGGAGGAAATCTTGTCGCTGCCGATGTTCGCGGAACTGACCGACACACAAATAGAGCGCGTCTGTGACGTGCTCAAGCGAGCATCATTCGTGAGTGGATGACGGAGACGCCATGCTTCCCACATCGATTGTGACGACACAAAGGCGAGCCCGCAGTCCTCAGAGACACGAACATTCGGCGCTTGGCTCGGCGACCGAGGTGGAATTCACGCCTTGGATCGCGGATCCCGACACCGGAACGACGCCAAGTTTGGTCGTGAAGCAGATTCTCGACTATGTCTTGGCCGCGCTATTCGTGCTGTTCACTGTGCCGCTCTTCCTCGTGATCGCGATAGCGATCAAGATCGCATCCCCCGGGCCGGTGTTCTTCATTCAGAAGCGCGTCGGCAAGGACGGAAGAATGTTTCCGTTCTACAAATTTCGCACCATGAAGGTCAATTCCGACGATGCCGTGCACCGCGAATTCTCCCGCGAGTTCATTTGCGGCACGGAGCAGAATGGCAACGGCAACGGCAACGGCCATGGCCATGGCAACAACCGCAACGCCAAGGAGACTCGCAGCACTCACAGCAATGGGAACGCCAAGGTGTACAAGCTCACCCGCGATCCGCGCGTGACGGCGGTCGGCCAGATCCTGCGGCGCACGAGCTTGGATGAACTTCCGCAGCTGTTCAACGTTCTGCGTGGCGAAATGAGCCTCGTGGGACCGCGCCCCCCGGTCGTGTACGAACTGGAGCACTATCAGGATTGGCACAAGCAGCGGCTCGTGGCCCGGCCCGGCATCACCGGGTTGTGGCAAGTGAGCGGCCGCAGCAGCGTGCCCTTCGACGAGATGGTGTTGCTGGACCTGTACTATATCGAGCACCGCTCAACTCTGATGGACCTGCGCATCATGGCCAAGACGCTGCCGGTCATGTTGCTGGGGAGTGGCGGGTACTAAAGACAGACCGCCTCGGGGCGGCGCGCCGATCGGGAGACGTTCGTGCTGAACATCGGAGTGATCGGGGCCGGGTATTGGGGTCCAAACCTGATCCGGAACCTGGGTGTGACCAAACGGTCGCGCGTGTCAATCTGTGCCGACCTCGAAGCCGGCCGGCGGGCTCATATGGAGGAGCTGTACCCGCACCTCCGCACGACCGCCAACTACCTCGAGATCCTCGACGACCCTGACATCGCGGCCGTCGCCATCGCGACGCCGGTTTCTACCCACTACAAGCTCGCGATGGATGCGCTAGCGGCTCGCAAACACGTCTTCGTCGAGAAGCCGCTGGCGCAGTCGAGTGAACAATGCATGGAGCTGGCGCAAACCGCCGCCGAGCGGAACCTCGTGCTCATGGTGGGGCACACCTTTGTGTACACCGCCGCCGTCAACAAGATCCGCGATCTCATTGCTTCGGGAGACTTGGGCGAGATCCTGTACATCAACAGTACCCGGGTCAATCTCGGCGTCTTTCAGCCCGATATCAATGTGGTTTGGGATCTGGCGCCGCACGATATTTCGATCATGAATTACATCTTGGACGCGCGGCCGGAGCGCATCGCCGCGCATGGACGCAGTTACATCCGTCCCGGAATCGAAGATGTCGCCTTCGTCGACCTCGAGTATCCGAACCGGATCATCGCCAACATCCACGTCAGCTGGCTGGACCCGTGCAAGATCCGCCGGACCACCGTGGTCGGCTCGAAAAAGATGCTCGTCTACGACGATGTCTCGAGTCTGGAGAAGATCCGCGTCTACGACAAAGGTGTCAATGTGCCGCCGCACTACGATACTTTCGGAGAATTCAAACTGAGCTACCGGTACGGCGACATGCTCGCCCCGCGTCTCGACGAAGCCGAACCGCTCAAGGTCGAATGCCGGCACTTCCTGGACTGCATCGAACAGAAAAAACGCCCGCGTTCGTCGGGCGAAGACGGCCTGGCGGTCGTTTGTGCACTCGAAGCCTCCAGCCAGTCGATCCGCGACTCGGGCCGCCTGGTCGACATCGCCTATCCGATCCTCAAGTCCTAGGCTCTTGGGCAAGACGTCTCGAGCACCAGCGCCGAGGCCCGCTCCCGTATACTGCCGGGGCGGCGCCGCGCCCTCCACGGCCGAGTCGGCCGCGCCGGGGAGGCTGGTTCGTGCGCGTCGTGCTCGCCAACAAATTCCTGTACCCCAAGGGTGGCGCCGAGCGGGCGGTGCTCGATCTCGGTGCGGAACTGACGCGGCGCGGCCACCGTGTCGACTACTTCGGCATGGAGCATCCCGACAACGCGGTCCCGCCCGAAGCGGCCGAGCTGGTGCGTTTTCGCGACTACCATCAACCGGGATGGCGGCGCTGGCGCGACGCGGCCGAGATGCTCTATTCGCTCGACGCCAAACGGCGCATGACGCGCCTGCTGCGCCGGGTGCGGCCGGACGTGGTGCATTTTCACAACATCTACCACCAAATGACCCCGTCGGTGATCGACGCCGTGCGCGACGCCGGCGTGCCGGCCGTGTTGACGGTGCATGACTACAAACTCGTTTGCCCGCGCTACGACATGTTGCGCCACGGGCAGCCCTGTGACGCTTGCGTCGAGGAAGGCCCGGTCGCGTGCCTGCGGTTTCGCTGTGCCGGATCGGCGGCTCGCAGCTTGTGGCTCGCGGCCGAATCGGCGCTGCATCGGGTGCGCGCCAGCTATGACGCGATTCGCCTGTTCTTGGTGCCGAGCCACTTCCTGGAGCAGGTGCTGCAGCGAGCCGGTTTCGAAACGGCGCGTTTGCGCTGGCTGCCGAATTTCGCCCCGCCGATTTCCGGGCCCGTGCCCGACGCCCAGGTCGGGCGCTTCCTCTATGCCGGGCGCCTGAGCCCCGAAAAAGGTGTCGAAACCCTCGTCCGCGCCGCGCTGGCGTTGCCACGCGGCGAGTTGATCATTTGCGGTGATGGGCCGTTGCGGGAACCGCTTGCGGCGCTGGCGCGAACGGCGCCACCCGGACGCATTCAATTGCGCGGCCACTTGGGAAGGGCGGCGCTGGCGGCCGAAATGGGCCGCGCATTCTGCACCGCCGTGCCGTCCGAATGGTTCGAGAACGCGCCATTCGCGGTACTCGAATCGATGGCCGCGGGACGCGCCGTGCTCGCCTCCCGTATCGGCGGACTCCCGGAACTCGTCCAGGACGGCACGACCGGCGCACTCTTGCCGCCGGGCGACATTGGGGCGTGGACGCGGGCCTGCGAGGCCGCTCTCGATGCACCGGAGCGCGTCGCCACCTGGGGCCGTGCGGCGCGCACTTGGGCCGAATCCGAGCGCTGCCTCGAGGCGCACGTCACGGCGCTCCTGGCGATCTACGGCGAGGTCGCAGCATGACGGTGCGTCCGCTGCGGATCGCGATGCTCGGACACAAGGGAATTCCGGCCGCGCACGGCGGCATCGAACGCCACGTCGACGAGATCGCCCGCTGTCTGGTGCGCAAAGGGCATCGGGTCGACGTCTTCAACCGCCCCTACCATCCGTACGCCGGCGGAGAGTACGAGGGCGTTCACATTCTGCGCCGGCCGAGCATTCCGACCAAACATTTCGACGCCGGAACTCATACCGCGCTCAGCATGCTCGAAGCGGTGGCGTCGCGCCGCTATGACGTCGTGCACGTCCATGGCATCGGGCCGGGGATTTTTGTCGGACTGTCGCGGCCCTTCGTGCCGACGGTGTTCACGTTCCACGCGCAGGACTGGCGGCAACGCAAGTGGGGACCGACGGCGCGCTGGTGGCTGCACCACGGCGAGTCGGTCGCCGTACGGCGTGCGAGCGCGGTGATTTGTGTGTCACGTTTACTCGTGAAGTATGTCGCCGAGCGTTATGGGCGCGACGCGGCGTACATCCCGAACGGCGCCCGCCTTGTACCGGTGCCCGGCTCGCAGGCGCTCGACGGGTGGGGCCTGCAGCCAGAACGCTATTTGCTTTTCGTTGGACGGCTCATCTCGGATCGCGGTCTGCCCGCATTGCTGGAGGCCTACGCCGGACTTCCGGAAGCGCCGCCGCTCGTCATCGTGGGGGACGTCCAGCACGATCGCGAATACGTCGACGAACTGCGCCGCCGCGCCGATCCGCGCGTCGTGTTCACGGGCTATCAGACGGGCCCGGCGCTGGCCGCCCTCTACGCGCACGCCATGCTCTGTGTCCATCCGTCGGAAGTCGAGGGTCTGCCGATCGCGGTGCTGGAGGCCATGAGTCATGGCCGGGCGGTGCTCGTCAGCGATATTCCGGAGAATCTGGAAGCCGTCGGCGACGCGGCGGCGTGTTTTCGCGTCGGTGACGTAGCGGCGCTGCGGGAGGCCCTGCAGAGCCTGCTCGCGAGCCCGGACCGGCGGCGCGAGCTCGGGTTGCGAGCCCGGCAGAGGATCGCGATCGAATATGATTGGGAACGCATCGCCACCGACACGGAACGCGTGTACGCTGCGGTGTGCGCCGGGGCGTGAAGTCTGGAATCCGGCGCGAATCGCTTGCAGCGCCGGCCCCGGACCTGATAAACAGGCCCGTTGGCGCCAGGGAGGTCGAAGTAGATGAGGTTGAGGATCGCCAGATCGAACCCGCCGGTTGCGGGGCTCTGTTCGGTTTTGGGATTCGTGGTGCTGGCCGCGGCGAGCTGCACGGTGCAACGTGTCCCGATCGGAACCCCGGCCGCAACCAAAGCCGGCACACCAAATCAGGGGCCGTACGATTTCCAGAAGGAACGGCCCTCACCACCCGCGCCGGCCACGGATGCTGCTGCGGCGCCGACGCTCGACACGCCCCAGGCGGCGGATTTGGGCAGCCCGGGCGTCGCCGTGCAGGATCTGCCGGCGCCAACGGTGTCGGCCGCGCCGGTCACGAGTTCGATCGACGCGCCGCCCGCAGCGCCGACTGCCGGCGCCAGCGGATTTCGCATTCAGGTCATGGCGGCGGCCGATGCGGCGACCGCCGACCGGACTCGCGCCGACATCGAATCGCGACTCGGCGTCAAGGCGTACGTCGTCTATCAGTCGCCGTACTACAAAGTTCGCGCCGGCAATTGTCCAACCCAAGAGGACTGCCGCGCACTGCAGGATCGGCTGCGCGGCGCGGGGTTCAATACCGTATGGCTCGTGCCGGACGCGATCGAGCGCTGAAGCGGACTGCAAGGGGATCCATCATGCACGAGTTGCGCAAGGATCCCGTGACGGGACGCTGGGTGATCATCGCCTCGGAGCGCGCCAGCCGGCCGACCGATTTCATCATCGACCGTCAAATGCCCGCCGGCGGCACTTGTCCGTTCTGCTATGGCAGCGAGGACCACACGCCCCCCGAGGTGCTCGCGTACCGTCCGCCCGATAGCAAACCCAACTCGCCGGGCTGGCGGGTGCGCGTCGTGCCCAACAAATACCCGGCGCTCAAGATCGAAGGACCGCTCGGGCGGCGCGCCGCCGGTTTGTATGATCTGATGAATGCCGTCGGCGCCCATGAAGTGGTCATTGAATGCGCCGATCACCACTTGCAGCTGGCCGACCTCGACAACGAGCAAGTTGCGGAAGTTCTATGGGCTTACCACGATCGGTTCGCAGACTTGAAGAAGGATCCGCGGTTCCGCTACATCCTGATCTTCAAGAATCAGGGTGCCGAAGCGGGCGCCACGCTCGAGCACGCGCATACGCAGATCATCGCTACACCCGTGGTTCCCAAGCGCGTCAGCGAAGAGATCCAAGGGGCGCGGCTGCACTTCGAACAACGCGAGCGGTGCATCTTTTGCGACCTGCTGCACCAGGAGATCGAAGGCCGCACCCGCGTCGTCAGCCAGAACCAACACTTCGTTGCCCTCGAGCCCTTCGCGGCGCGGTTCCCGTTCGAGACGTGGATCTTACCGACGCAGCACGCGGCGCATTTCGAGGACCTCGACGAGAAACAGGTGCAATCGCTGGCGGAGACTCTGGGTGACACCCTGCGGCGCATGAAAGTGACGCTCGAGACACCGCCGTTCAACTACGTGCTGCACACGGCGCCGACGCGTGGCGATGGTGTCGCCGAGTACTACCACTGGCACATCGAGATCATGCCGAAGCTGACGCGGGTCGCGGGGTTCGAGTGGGGCAGCGGGTTCTACATCAACCCAACGCCGCCCGAAGTGGCCGCCGAAGCCCTGCGCTCGGCATCGATCTAGGGGCGCGGGAGGCGGTTCGCGGTGCACGTTGGATTCATCGCGGCGGAAGCGGTGCCGTATGCGAAGGTCGGCGGACTCGCCGATGTCGCCGGCGCGCTGCCGCGCGAGCTCGAGCGCCAGGGCGTGCGGGTCACCCTCGTCGTGCCCGGGTATCGCAGTATCGACCGCCAACGCTGGGGAATCGAAAGGGTCGAGGCTCGCGCCGCCCGCCTCGTCAACGTCGGTGGCCGGCGTGAACCCTGGGTCCTGGAAGCGGCAACGTTGCCGGACTCCAACGTCGAGGTCTTGTTCGTCGGTGGCCGCTATTTCGATCGGGACGGAATCTACACCGACGCAAGGTCGGGGCGGGAATTCGACGACCAACTCGAGCGCTGGGTCTTCTTCGCGCGCGCCGCGCTTGCGGCACTCGCGGAGCGCGGCCAGCGCCTGGATCTGCTGCACCTCAACGACTACCACACCGCGCTCGTCGCGGCCTACGCGCGCGAGGTCCATGCCGACCCGAGTGTGGCGCATGCGGCGACCTTTTTCAGCATTCACAACCTGGGCTATCAGGGATTCTTTCGGGCTCAGCAATTCGGCGTCACTGGTTTGCCGAGGGCGTATCTCGACCCGATGGGGGCACTGGAGTTCTGGGGTGCGATCAATCTGATGAAGTGCGGCCTTGTTCTCGGCGATGTGTTGGGGACGGTGAGTCCGACCTATGCGCGCGAGATTCAGTCGAGCGAGGAGTTCGGACATGGGCTCGAGGGCGTCCTCAGGGCCCGCAGCCATGACCTCATCGGGATCCTGAACGGAATCGATACCGATGCATGGAACCCGGCCACCGACCCGGGGCTCGCCGCGCACTATTCCGCCGCCGACATCGCCGGCAAGGTCCGGTGCAAGCAGGCTCTCCTCGACCACCTGGGAATGCCCTTCGAACCGGATACGCCCGTGCTCGCGTCCATCGGCCGGCTCGCGGGACAGAAGGGGATCGACTTGATTCTGGAGGCGCTCCCGGCACTGCTTGGCGCCGGGCTCCAGGTCGTGGTGCTCGGCTCGGGGCAACCGGAGTACGAGGCGGCGCTGCAGGATTACGCGCGCCGTTTTCCGCGCCAAATCGCCGTTCGCCTCGAGTTCGACAATGGGCTCGCGCACGTCATCGAAGCCGGGGCGGACTTTTTTTTGATGCCGTCGCGCTACGAGCCCTGCGGCCTGAATCAGATGTACAGCCTGCGCTACGGGACCGTGCCGATCGTGCGTCGCACCGGCGGCCTGGCGGACACCGTCCAGGAGTGGGACGCCGCCACCGGCGCCGGCAATGGGTTCACTTTCATCGCATTTCACGCCGATGCACTGCTGGGGGCGGTCGACCGCGCGCTCCGAATCTACCGCGACGCGCCGGCGATGCGGCAGCTCCAACTCGCCGGCATGAGCGCCGATTTCTCCTGGGCCGCGTCGGCGCGGCGCTACCGGGCGGCATACGACGCGGCGCTCGCGCGGCACCGCGCCCGCGCCCGTGGCGGTCCTTCCCACGCCTGAAGGGCGCACGACCCGGTTGACACTGGGCGCCGGATCCGTACCATACGGGAGGTTTCGAGCGGGAATAGCTCAGTTGGTAGAGCACCACCTTGCCAAGGTGGACGTCGCGGGTTCGAATCCCGTTTCCCGCTCCACTCTTCTCTTGCCTGATTTCCCCAAGGCGGCATAGCCAAGTGGCTAAGGCAACGGTTTGCAAAACCGTCATCCCCAGTTCGAATCTGGGTGCCGCCTCCATTGGCTTCACGACCCCAAAGTGCAGCGGACGCGACTGTACTGCGTGCCGCATGCATGTTGGACGCGGCAGAAACTCGGTCGAATCACGCGGTTTCCTGCATCGTTTCCAGCCGTAAAACCGGCGTGAGTGGTGTGTGCATCGCGCCCCTGCAACACCTCGCACGCGGTGATTCGCATCGCGTGCGCCGCCGACCCGCTGCCGCGTGCAGCGCCACACCAAGTTCCGGTTCAAATCGACAACTTGTTGCCACACCGTCAAATACCAACGGGCTTTCGATCTCGATGCGCGGCTGTGATGGGGCGCGGTGCGGCTCGACACGTGGCGCGCTGCCGGTGCGCGCGCGGCGTGCGACCGGCAAGGGCATGCTTCTTGATAATTCGATCCCGTCGCACGCGTGAGTAACGCGCGACATTGGGAGCACGGTGCAGCGAGATTCGCGGTGATGGGAACGCCCGACGCGATGCGGTGGCGCGAGTCCGGAAAGAAAAATCGTGCCATTTGTTGAATTTCTTGTTGACGCCTTTTTTCGGATGCTCCTATTCTGCGACGTCGACTGGAAGTGTCGTCGTCTGAGATCAGGTGCTCGGTTCCACATAGGCCATTCGCCTCTGGCGAGTGAAGCACGCAGCGCGGCGGGATGCTGCGAAGTGTGCGGCGGAATCAGAAGCTCTGACACATGTGCGGCGACGGTTCCATCCACATGAAAGGTGGTAAGGACAGATGGCAGCACGTAAGACCAAGCGTAAGGCTGGCCGCAAGAAGGCAGCTGGCCGTAAGAAGGCTGGTCGCAAGAAGGCGGGCCGTAAGAAGGCAGCTGGCCGTAAGAAGGCTGGCCGCAAGAAGGCAGTCGGCCGCAAGAAGGCTGGTCGCAAGAAGGCCGGTCGTAAAAAGGCGGGTCGCAAGAAGGCCGGTCGCAAGAAGGGTGGACGTCGCAAGACTTCCTCCCCTGGCGACATGCCGATGATGTGAACCCGGCCTCTTGGTCGTGTTCGTAAAGCGTGGGGCGCCTCTTCGGGGGCGCCCTACGTTATTTTGAGGTCGGATGGTATTTGGGTCCTTGCTGCGAACTTCCAGGCGACTGACGCCGTAATGCTCTCCAAGAGGTGCCGATGGGATTCGAACTCGACAATGTGACGGTGCGCTACGGGCGCCACACGGCGCTCGACGGTGTCAGTCTGAAGTTCGAATCCGGGGCGCTGGGTCTGTTGGGTCCAAACGGCGCCGGCAAGAGCACCTTGCTGCGCGTGCTGCTCGGTTTTCTGCGTCCGGAACACGGATCGGTCCGCGTGCTGGGAGTCGAGCCCTTGGCCGACGCGCGCGCGCTGCGCCGGCGGATCGGCTATGCGCCCGAAGAGGACGCGATCTTCCCCGGTCTAAACGGCGTTGCTGCGGTGGCGCTCGCTGCCGAGCTTTGCGGCCTGCCGCGCTCGGACGCACTGCAACGCGCCCACGACATGCTGCACTTCGTCGGTCTCGGAGAAGTCCGGTACCGGCGCGTCGACACCTACTCCCAAGGGATGCGACAACGCCTCCGGCTGGCCCAGGCCATTGTTCATGATCCCGAGCTCGTCATCTTGGACGAACCCACGAATGGCCTCGATCCCCCAGGGCGCCAGGAGATGCTCGAGCTCATCGCCGACCTGGTGCGGAAGAACGTCCACTTGGTGCTGTCGTCGCATCTGCTCCCGGATGTCGAGGCCGTCTGCGATCAAGTCGCTGTCCTCGAGTCCGGCCGTCTCGTGCAGGCTGGACGGCTCGGAGATCTGTTGGGACGGGGGACGTCGGATTTCGAGGTCCGCGTCAAAGGCGATCTCACCGCATACACCCAAGCCGCCGAGGCGCGTGGCGCCCGGATCGAGACCTTGCCATTGGGTCTCGTGCGTGTGACCGTTCCGGATCACGGTTCACGGCTGTTGTTCGAGGCGGCGGTCGCCTCCGGGTGCCAGGTTCGACTCGTCATGCCGGCGCGCACGCGCCTCGACGAAGTATTCGCGGCCGCGGTCAAGCCAGGAGATCCCCGTGCCCATTCATGATCATTCGTACCAGCACTGGTCCGGCACGCCCCATGACGTGCCGCCGGCGTTGGTGCTGGCGCGGGCCCAGATCCGGGTCCTTCTGGCGCGGCGCATCGTGCGTTTTCTGCTGCTGGTTTCGATCCTGTTCACTCTCGTTTGGGTGGGAATGATCTACATCGAGACCCATGTGGTGCGTGCCGGCCCGCTGGCGCGCATCGCCAGTGTCGTCACGGTCGACGCGCAGAGCTTTCGCAAGTTTCTGACGTCGCAGCGTATCGTGCACCTGTTGCTGTGCTTGGCGGCGGCGGATTTGGTGGCACTCGACCGGCGCGCCAAAGCCCTGCCGTTGTATTTCTCGCGCCCACTCCGCAGCCGCGACTACATCGTCGCCAAGGCGATCGCCGTTGCGGTGCCGCTGTCGCTCGCGACCTGGGTGCCGGCCTTCCTGCTCATCCTCATCAAATCGATCTTGCGTGGCGATGTGCACTGGTTGGCGGAGTGTCCCTGGCTGCCGGCATCGGTCTTGGCGTATGCCGTCAGCTTGATCGTGCCGCTGACGCTTGTGACCTTGGCGATCTCCTGCCTGTCGCGGAGCCCGCGCACCGCGAGCGCCACCCTGTTCGCGGCATTGATGCTTTCCGAAGCGGTCGGGCACGCCTTCGCGGCGCTGACGCACCAGGATGCGTGGCGGCTCTTGTCGGTGAACGCTGACTTGGATCAAGTCGCGGCCCGTCTCTTTGGTGCGGCACCGGTGTTCGAGGTGCCGCAGTTCGCAGCGGCGGCGGCGCTCCTGGCGGTGGCCGGCGCCTCCATCGCACTGCTCGGGCGCCGGATCCGCGCCGTCGATGTCATCGGAGGCGCATGACGCCGACGATCGTCGTGCAAGACGTATCACGCTGGTACGGTGAGGTTGTGGGCCTCTCGGGTGCGACGCTCGAAGTCGAACCCGGGGTGACCGGGTTGTTGGGGCCCAACGGTGCAGGCAAGTCGACCCTGGTGCGGATCCTCTCCGGTCAGATTCGTTCGAGCCGCGGCGAGGTGCGGGTTCTCGGCCAGCCGGTCTGGGGCAATCCGGCTCTCATGCGCCAGCTCGGCTACTGCCCGGAGGCGGAAGCAGTGTACGAAAGCTGGTCGGCGCTCGAGTTCCTGCAGGCGATGCTGGCACTCGTCGGTGAGCGCGGTCCGGACGCCAAGCGCCGCGCCCGTGCGGTCCTCGAGACGGTCGGGCTCGACCCGGACGACCGCAAGTCCATGGCGGCGTACTCCAAAGGCATGCGCCAGCGCGCCAAGCTCGGACAGGCGTTGCTGCACGATCCGCAAATCCTCCTGCTCGACGAACCGCTGAACGGCATGGATCCTGTCGGGCGCCACCACACGATGGATCTCATCGTGCGGCTGGGGCAGGAAGGCCGTACGGTCCTCGTTTCGAGCCATATCTTGCACGAGATCGAGGCGATGACCCGGCGCGTCGCGCTCTTGCACCACGGCAAGGTCTTGGCCCACGGGGATGTGCACGAAATTCGTTCCTGGATCGAGGATCGGGCCCACTCCATTCGCCTGCGCTGCCGTGACCCGCATCGTCTCGCGGCCCGCCTGATCGAAGTGGACGATGTGGCGGGGGTGCGTTTCAGCACCGATCCACGCCTGTTGTTCGTGGAGACCCAGCGGGCCGATCGCTTTTTTGCCCGGTTGACCGAGCTGGGGCTCGATCCGGAACTCGGAATCGATGAAGTCCTGCCGCTCGATGACGACTTGCAATCGGTCTTCAACTATCTCGTGCGCTGAAGGGGACGAAGAGCCGATGCATCTGCCGCCCATCCGTCTGCAGCTCGATCCCCGGCACGTGGTGCGTGCGGCGCGATTCGAATGGCAGCTCGCGTGGTCGCGTTCCCGGCGCCGTCTGGCGTTTCTCCTCTACGCCTTGCCGGTCGGCTTGGGCGTCGGCATCGTCGCGTTGCATGCCACCGGCGTCATTACGACGCTCGGCAGTGACGCGCTCACGGGGCTCGTGGGGGCGGTCTACCTGCAGATCCTGCTCGTCATCGTGCCTCTGGTGTTCGGCACCGGCCTCGTCGCCCAGGAGGCGGAGGCTCGCACCCTGGTTTATTTGCTCGTGCGGCCGTTGTCGCGCGGTTCACTGCTCGTCGGCAAGTTCTTCGGAGCGTGGTTTGCGGCGACGCTCATGCTCTCGGCATCCGTTCTCGTGACCGCCGGGTTGTTGCTTGGCGTCGACGGGTTCGCGGACGCCGGTCCATGGGTCGAACGGCTCCTGCGCGTGTTCGGAGTCTTCGCGCTCGGCACGTTGGCATACGGCGCGCTGTTCACTTTTGTGGGGCTCGTCTTCGCACGCCCCGCGCTCGTCGGGCTCGCGGTGGCATTCGGATGGGAGACGGCGATTCCTTTTCTGCCCGGATCGCTGCGTCTGTTCACGGTGCGACATCACCTGGCGGCCTTCCTGCCGTCGGACCTGCTGCCGGCGGCACTGCGGGTCGCGCTGTCGCCGCCGACACCGCCCATGGCGCTCGCCTGGCTCGTCGTGAGCGCCGCACTGCTTCTCGGTGCCGCGGCAGTTGCCTTTTCGCGCCGCGATTACGTTTGACGGTGGGTTAGCGGAATGGACGTGGTTCGAGGTACGTGAGGCCGCGCGCGGCGCGGAAGAAGCTGCCCGTCGACACCGAAATCTGATACGAACCCGACCCGAATGCGAAGTCGATGCCGGTCATGGTGCTGCCGCTGCGGTTGCTGCCGAGCCGCAGTCCGACTCCGGCGCCAAGCCGGGCATGATCGCGGGCCAGTGTTTCGTCGGCATCCCATGCCGCCGCCATGTCGACAAACGCCACGGCCCCCAAACGAATGAAGAACAGGCGCCGGTTGGTGAACAGGCGATCCTCGAGATTCGCGTAGACGATGCGTTCACCGCTCAAATGACGGGCTTCATAGCCGCGCAGCCGATCGTCGCCGCCGAGATCGAAACGCGCGTGGCGCGGTTCGCGGACGAGTGCCGCGGCGCCCGCCCGCCACGCCAAGGTCTGATGGCCCGCGACCTGCCAATAGCCGAAGCCTTCGGCGGCCAAGCGGGTGTTCTCGGCCCGATTGGCGCGCACGAACGCGTGTTGCCGCAGCTTGACGCCGGCGAATGCGTGCGCGCCGAGCCAGCGCGCCCAGGCCGCGTCGGCGCGTACAAAGGCCCGGTCGTGGCTGGCGCCCAAGGCGCGCAGATCGGCGCCAGTGCCGAATTGCAGCGTCCAGCCGGCGGCCAAGTCTTCGACGGCGCCGAACAAGTCCACGTCGTACGCTTGACGGTAGTCGCGGCGCAAGCGCGACCAGACCACGCCCAAGAGCGCATTGTCCTCGATATCGGCGCCGCGCAGGCGCCGCCGTGCGGCCAGCACGCCCCAGCGCTCCAAGACATCGCCGCGCGGATGCCAAGCTGCGAACCCATCTCCCAGAGTCTCACTGACGTCGAGACGCTCGCTCTCCAGGCCGCCTTCGAAGCGCCGCCGCACGCCATCCGTGTGATCGAGTTCGAAAGCTCCCGAGCCGCGCGCCGCATCGGCGTAGAAGGGATGATCGAACCCCACGTGCCAGCTCTTCTGCAAGTCGTCTTGGCGCACGGCGAGCGAAGTATTCCAGCGCGTCCCGAGAAGGCGCGGGTCGCGCCAGGCGAGGGCCCGTGAATCAACGTCGGTCGACGAGGTCACGGAGCCGCCGAACGCGACCGCCCGGCCGAACAAGTTGCCGTCCGAAAGGCCGAGGCCGATTTGGCTGATGCCACCCTGGCTGCGCACATCGGTGCGCACTTCGGTCGTCCAGCGGTCGGTGGTGCGGACGCAAAGCACGACCCCATCGGGCACCGCCTCGGGCACGATCGAAACGTCTTGGAAAATGCCCAGCGCCCGCAGATTGCGTTCGCTTTCGGCGACCAGTGCCGGGTCGTAGGGATCGCCGACCGCGAGCAGCAACTCGCGCTGGATGACGTGCCCGCGGGTGCGGACATGCAGGGCGTTGGCCCAGCGGAACACCGCGTGGTCTTCACCCGGGCGGCTCGAATCGAAGACTTCACCGGCTTGAATCCGCACGTCCCGGACGATCTGTCCGGCGAAGGGCGGCGCGGCGCCGACCGTCTGGGCGATGGCGCCGGGCGCGCCGAGGCAGACCGTGATCGTGCAGAAGAAAAGAGTGCCGCGCATTCCACCGTCCGTCCAGCCGAGGCGCCGCGAAGCCGAGCCCCCGGGCAATGAAACACTCCGGACGCCGGGAGTCCAGAACGGAAGGCCGGAAGGGCCCCTCCTGGCGTCCATCTTGCACCGAATGGGCCTATTTAGGGGGTGTTGGGCCGTGAGGTGGGGACCGGCAATTCGAGACGGGCTGCAGGCGCCGCGCTGTCCGGCGGGTGCCACCGAATCTGACGCCGCGAGGCGCGGGCGGCAGCCGGGGACGCCCGGGGCGCCCGCCCAGCGCGAATTGTTGGGGCACCTCGCACACGAACTCAAGTCGCCGCTGCACACGATTGGCGCGTACGCCGAAATGCTGCAGGAAGGCTCCGTCGATCCCGCCGCCCGCAACGAGTTCTTCGCCGTCATCACCAGTGAGAGCCAGCGGCTCGCGACGCTGATCGACACGCTTGTCGATTTGTCGAACATCGAAGCCGGCGCCTTGGTACCACAGCGCGGCCCGGTGCGCATCGATGCGCTCGTCAAGGAACTGGTCGGGACCTTCGACACCGCCGCACGCGGCAAGGCGATCGACGTTGTCGTGTCGAGCCCGGGTCCGATCCCGGCGGTGCTCGCCGACTCCCAGTTGCTGGCCGTAGCGTTGCGCAATCTGCTTGCCAACGCCATTCAATACACGCCGCGCGGCGGGCGCGTCGAGGTGCGCGTCGGAGCGGCCCGCGGGACGATCACGGTCGAGATCGCCGACTCGGGAATCGGCATTCATCCCGATGACCGGCCACAGGTGTTCGACAAGTTCTTCCGCGGCCGTGCCCCCGAGGTGCGCCAACAACCGGGGAGCGGGCTCGGGCTGGCGCTCGCCGAGCGCCTGGTGGCGTTGCACGGCGGCGGTCTCGAAGTCGAGAGCGCGCCGGGAGTGGGGAGCACGTTCCGCCTCACCTTGCCGGGCGAACGTGCCGTGCCATCCGGGGTCGAGTTGCGAGAGGCGCGCTGATGGAACGCATCGTGGTCTGCGACGACGAAGCCTACGCCCGGCGCGTCTTGCAGATGAAACTCGAACGCGCCGGGTACGAGGTGCTGCTGGCGAGTGACGGCGACGAGGCGCTGGATCTCGTGCGCACGCATGGGCCGCGTTTTCTCATCACCGATCTCGTCATGCCGAAGATGGATGGACTGGAGCTGTGCACCGCGTTGCACACCGACGGCCGCCTGCCCGCGCTCCGCGTGCTGGTGGTGACGTCGTCGAACGACCGCGCACAGCGCGCCCGGCTGACGGCTCTCCCAGGCGTCGTCGTCGCCGACAAACCGCTTTCACCATCACAGGTTTGCGCCTGGGTTCGAGCCCAGATGCAGCCGGAGGTACAGGGTTGAAGATCTCGAAGGAGACACGAAAGCCGGCAAGCACTCCACCGGGAGTGCGCGATCTGGTGCGGCATGCGGCGGACTCCCTCGGAGTGTCGATCGAGATCTGGCCGCCCAACGGACGCCAGCCGGAGCGTCTGCACTTGGGACCGGGTTGCACGAACTGCGAGGCGCACGACCCGCGCGTCTTCGACCGCTGCCGCAAGCGGCGCACCTATCTCGCCCGTCCCGATGCGCCGGTCAACGGCGAGCTGGCGGAAAAATGTCCGGTGCGGTTGCGCGTCGCCCGGCTCGGGCCGGCGGAAAATGTCGCGGAGCCGACGCTGTTCGCGTTCGGATATGGGCCCGAGGGCGATGAAACATCCCAGGACGGGCGCGTCCTGTCGTTTCTGCGCGACCTCCGTCGCATGCTCCACGACAGCGATTCGATGCAATCCGAGATGCTCGAGATGACCGACGAATTGGCCGACCGGTACGAGGAGATCAATCTCCTGTATTCGATCGCCGGGCGTTTGACGCGCGTCGAGGACTTGCACGGCACGGTCCAGCACGTCTTGCAAGAGTGGCGGGCCGTCCTGAACGGCAGTTGCGCGTTCCTGTGGTTTCGCGACCGGGTGTTGCGGGAAATGGTCGTCGCCCCGGAGATCGAGCGTCCCGCTGCCGACACGAATCCGGTGTGGGAGAACTTCGCGCGCCGCATCCTCGACACCTTGGAGCATTCGCGGCACGATTCGTACGTCGAGCGGCTCGCGGCCTCGCATCCCATCGCCCGGGCTCTGGGGGGCGAGACGGACTGCATCGCGGTGCCGCTTTTGCGCGACGGCCGACCGTATGGCGTGGTGTGCGGCTTGCGGCCGGCGAGCGAGACGGACTTCGGCACCCCGGAAATCCGGCTCCTCCGCAGCCTTGCGGCGCAGCTCGGCCTCGCCGCGTCCAACGCCGACTTGTACGAGGATCTGAAGCGCTTTCTCACCAGCACCGTGAAGGCGCTGGTGTCCGCCATCGACGCCAAGGACTCCTACACGGCCGGGCACTCGGAGCGCGTCAACATCGTCTCGATGCTCATCGGCAGTGAGATGAATCTCGACCTCGGCGTCCTCGATGATCTGTACTGGGGTTCGCTCCTGCACGATGTCGGCAAGATCGGCATGCCGGAAGCGATCCTCAACAAGCCGGCCGGGCTCGACGAAACCGAAGCCGACATCATGAAGCAACATCCCGAGCGCGGCTGGCAGATGCTGCATTCCATCGAACGTTTGGCCGGCGCCGCGCTTGGGGTGCGCGATCACCATGAACGCTGGGACGGTGCGGGCTATCCCCGGGCGCTCGCCGGCGAAGCGATTCCGGTCATCGCCCGCATCATCGCGGTTGCCGACACCTTCGACGCTCTGGTGTCGAATCGCAGCTATCGCAAGGGGCGCGCCGCCGCCAAAGCGATCGCCGTCATTGCCGGCGAAGCCGGTACGCAATTCGACCCCGAGGTGGTGGCGGCGCTTGGACGACTGCTGCCGCTGCTCGACAAACACCAATGGGTGCTGATGTCCGGCCAAAAGGGCCCGAGCAAGGCCTGAGCGGCGTTCGTACCGCAACGGGCGCTCTGCACCGCGCCGGCCGGTCGGCTTGACCATACGCGGTCGGCTCGCGTCCAATGGGACTCAGCGACGGCGGCTCGGTGCTGCCGCGTGGCGTCCCGGAGGCCTCCGTTTGAATCCGATCCAATGACCGGCACGAACTCGTTTCCGACTTTGCGGCCGTACTTCAAGCGCTACCGGCGCGCCTTCGTTCTGGGCGCCACCTGGATCGTGTTGACGTCCGCCTTCGGACAAATGGTGCCGTGGCTCTTGGGACGCGCGGTGGACGCGTTGCGCGGCGCCACAACGCCGTCGCTGGTGACCGAGTGGTTGGCGGGCCTGGGCGGCGCTTGGGTGCAAGGGGATGCGCGCCACCTCACCATCGTGCTGTGCGTGGCGGTGGTGGCGGCAGCGCTCGTGCAGGGCGTCTTTCGTTTCCTCATGCGGCGCGACATCATCGGCGCCTCGCGTCACATCGAATACGACCTGCGCAATGACCTCTTCACCCACCTGACGCGCCTGTCGCCGCGCTACTACGACCAGAGCCGTACGGGTGACCTCATGACGCGCGCCAGTTCCGACCTCGAAGCGGTACGAACCGTCGTCGGGCCCTCGGTCATGTACATCTCGAATACGCTCCTGGTCATCGGTTCGAGCCTGGTCCTCATGCTGTACATCGATCGCAAGTTGACGCTCTGGGCGCTTTTCCCGCTGCCGGCGCTCGCCGTCCTGACGCGCTACCTGGGGCGCGCCATCCAAGCGCGGACGCTCGAAGTCCAGGCGCAAGAATCCGAACTCGTGGCGCGCGTGCAGGAGAGCTTGGCGGGGATCCGCGTCGTGCAATCGTATGCGCAGGAAGAACACGAGCTGCGCGACTTCCGGGCCTTGTCGCAGGAACTCATCCGGCGCAATTTGCGCCTGAACCGCATCTGGGGTTTTTTCTTTCCGTCGATGGCGCTCGTGGTCGGGGCCGGGGCGATCCTGTTTCTGTGGATCGGCGGCCAACAGGTCATTCGCGGCGCCATCACGCTGGGCGATTTTGTTGCCTTCAACGGCTACCTGGCGCGCCTGACCTGGCCGATGATCGCCATCGGCTGGGTCATCAATCAGGTGGAACGCGGTGCGGCCAGCATGCGCCGCATCGATGCCATTCTGCAAAGCGTGCCCGAGATCGCCGATCGCGTTGGGGCGGCGGCGCCGGGCCCGATGTCGGGCGG
Source organism: bacterium (assembly GCA_031362565.1). GTDB lineage: Bacteria > Krumholzibacteriota > Krumholzibacteriia > JANLSU01. The sequence goes on from JANLSU010000058.1 coordinate 120,014, forward strand.
TATCGAGTTCGACCACGTGACATTCGCCTACGGCGATGGACCGGTGGTCTTGCACGACATTGCGCTGCGGGTGGAGCCGGGTGAAACCGTGGCTATTGTCGGGCCGACCGGCTCGGGGAAGAGCACTCTTCTGGCGCTCGTGGCGCGCCTCTACGACACGCGCCAGGGCAGCGTCCGGGTCGACGGCCGGGACGTGCGCGAGGTGCCGCTCGGGTGGTTGCGTGATGCAATCGGGGTCGTTCCCCAGGACACCTTCTTGTTCAGTGATACGATTCGCGCCAATCTGGAATTCGGGTTTGCCGGCGCCGACGGCCTCGACTCTGCAGCGCGCACCGCCCGGATCGAAGCCGCCGCCGAAGTCGCCCAATTCTTGGACGCGGTGCGGGAGTTTCCCCAAGGCTTCGACACGGTTCTCGGCGAGCGTGGCATCACGCTCTCCGGTGGACAAAAGCAACGCGCCGCTATCGCCCGCGCCGTGCTGCGCGATCCGCGCGTCTTGTTGCTCGACGATTGTCTGTCGAGCGTCGATACCGACACCGAGGAGAAGATCCTGGAACGTTTGCGCGGCGTCATGCGCCAGCGCACGTGTCTGATCGTCGCACACCGGATTTCGACCGTGCGCGGGGCGCATCGCATCATCGTGCTCGACGCGGGCCGTATCGTCGAGCAGGGGACTCATGAGGCCCTCGTGGCGGCCGGCGGCTACTATTCCCGGCTGGTGCAGAAACAGTTCCTGCGCGAGGCACTCGAACGCGACCTGCGGGAGGAAACGGCTTGACCGACGCGACCCGGCCCGCCTCCGAAGACGACGCCACGAGCCGCGCCTACGACCACCAGCTCGCCAAGCGGCTAGTCGGCTACATGCGCCCCTACTGGCGGCGGGTGCTCGTGGCGATCGGGCTCCTCTTCGTCACCTCGGTGCTCGAGCTGTTCGGCCCCTATCTCACCAAGGTCGCCATCGACGAACATATCGCGCCCGGCGACATGGCGGGTTTGGGACGGATCGCGATGTTGTATCTGGTGGTGGTCGTCGGCGGCTTCGCGCTCGAATACTTCCAGTTCTATGTCATGCAATGGGTCGGACAGCGCATCGTCTACGATGTGCGCGTCCAGATCCTGGCCCACTTGCAGCGCCAGGAACTCGGCTACTTCGACCGCAATCCGGTGGGCCGGCTCATGACACGCGTCACCAGCGATGTCATGGCTCTGAACGAGTTGTTCACCTCCGGGCTGGTGGCGATTTTCGGCGACTTCGTGACCCTCGTCGGCATCGTCGTCGCGATGTTCTTGCTGGATTGGCGCCTGGCGCTCGTCGCCAATATCGTCTTGCCGGTGCTGGTGACGATCAGCATGCTGTTCCGGTCGCGGGTGCGGGCTTCGTACCGCAATATTCGCAGCCGCGTCGCCGCCATCAACGCCTTCCTGCAGGAACACCTGACCGGCATGCGAGTGGTGCAGCTTTTCCGGCGCGAGCCGGCGGCACGCCAGAACTTCGCCGCCCTCAATGCGGCGCACCGCGACGGCCAGCTGCGCACGATCCTCTACTACGCGCTCTTTTTTCCGGCGGTCGAAATCGTCTCGGCGGTGGCGACCGCACTCATCGTCTGGGTCGGTGGCGGGCGTGTCGTCCATCAGGCCCTCGAACTCGGCGTGCTGGTGGCGTTCTTGCAGTACGCCGAACGCTTCTTCCGTCCCATCAGTGACCTGTCGGAAAAATACAACACGTTCCAGGCCGCCATGGCGTCGGCGGAGCGTATCTTCCGGCTCCTCGACCGGCAGCCGGCGATCCAGAGCCCCAGCGCGCCGCGGCGGGTGCAACGCGCCAGCGGCCATATCGTCTTCGACCACGTGAGCTTCGCGTACAACGCCGGCGAACCGGTGCTGCATGACCTGTCGTTCGAAGTCACACCGGGCGAGCGGGTCGCCATCGTTGGCGCAACCGGCGCCGGCAAAACGTCGATCCTCTCGGTGCTGACGCGCCTCTATGACATTCAGGAGGGGCGCATCCTGCTGGACGGCGCCGATATCCGTGACTACGAACTGCAGGACTTGCGGCGCCAAGTCGGCGTGGTCCTCCAGGACGTGTTCCTCTTTGCGGGCGATATTCAGCGCAACATTCGCCTCGGTGAGAATGCCATCAGCGCCGCGCAGGTCGAGGCCGCGGCGCGCCTCGTGGGTGCCGACCGGTTCATCGACAAATTGCCGTTGGGCTATGCGGCGCCGGTCAGCGAGCGTGGCAGCACGCTGTCGGTGGGCCAGCGGCAGCTCTTGTCCTTGGCGCGGGTGTTGGCGTTCGATCCCGCCATTCTCGTGCTCGATGAGGCGACGTCGAGCATCGATACGGAAACCGAACTGCAGGTGCAGGCGGCTTTGCACCGGGTTCTGGAGGGCCGGACGGCACTCGTCGTGGCGCACCGGTTGTCGACGATCCAAGACTGCGACCGCATCTTGGTGTTGCACCGGGGGCGGCTGCGGGAAAGCGGCACCCACTCCGATCTGCTCCGCCAGCGCGGCCTGTATGCCCGCTTGTACGAGCTGCAGTTCCGCGACGAAGCTGCCGCTTGATGCGGCAGAGGCCAGAGGCTTTCGCGCCTCCATCTTAGAGTATGATGCGCGCGGCTCGTTCAGCAGGAGGAATTGCCATGGCGACGACAGCGCAAACCGGGCCGCGGCCGCCGCGCGGGCCGCTGCGGTTGGTGGCCGTGCTGCTTGTAGCGCTGGTCGTGGCCGGCCGCGCGGTGGATTGGTTCGTCGACGCGCTGTGGTTTCAGGAACTTGGCGCGTTGCAAGTCTGGACGACCGGCGTTCGGCAGAACGCGCTCATCGGCACGTTTGCTTTTGTGGTCGCATTCGCGGTGCTCGGATTTGCGGTCCTGCGCGTTCTGCGCCGCGGCCCTGCGTTGCGTTTTGGCCGCGACGGGGAAGTGCGCATCGTTCCCGCCGACCGGCGCTTCCGGCCGGTGGTTCTGGCGGCAGTCGGCGTCGTGGCGCTGTTCTTTGCCGCTGAACTGGGTTCGCACTGGCTCGAACTGCGGCTCGCCCTCGAGCGCGTGCCCTACGGAGTTCGCGAGCCGATCTTTGGCCGCGATGCCGCCGATTACGTGTTTGTCCTTCCGGCTGCCGTGCGCATTGTCAATTGGCTGATCGCCCTGGTTGTCCTGGCGCTTGGCGCGACGGGCGCACTCGAGGCCCTGTTCGCTTCGACCACCGGCGCCCGAACTCTCACCGCCGCCGCGTGGCGGGGTCTCGGTGCCTGGACCGCGGCGTTGTTCGCGCTCATCGGCATGCGCATCGGCCTCGAGCAATTCAGTGTGCTCTATTCGCCGCACGGCACGCTCTACGGCGCCGGCTATACCGATGTCCACGCCCGGCTGCCGGCGTTTCGAATTCTCGCCGTGGCGGCGTTCGTGGTCGCCGCAGCGGTCGCAGCCGGGGCCTGGCGCGGCCGCGTGCGCGTTGCCGCCATGGCGGTCGGCGCCTGGCTGGTCATCGCCATCTTGGGTTTGGGCCTCGTACCGACCGCGATGCAAAAACTCTTTGTCGAGCCCACCGAGTTGGCCAAGGAAAAGCCGTTCCTCGAGGCCGCCATTCATCTGACCCGCGCCGCGTACGACCTCGACGCGATCGAAGCGCGGCCGTTTCAGGTCGACAAGAGCCTCGACGCCGCGGGCCTGGCCCAGCACGCCGATTTGCTCGACAACGTCCGGCTGTGGGATTGGAAGCCGCTCTTGGCGACCTATGGGCAGATCCAGGAAATCCGTCTCTACTACAATTTCGGCGATGTCGATATCGATCGCTATACGGTCGGCGGCCGGACCCGCCAGGTGATGCTGTCGGCGCGCGAATTGGCGTACGACCAACTTCCCGAAGGCGCCCGCACCTGGGTCAATCTGCACCTCAAGTACACCCATGGCTATGGTCTCTGCATGAGTCCCGTCACCCACGTGACGCGCGAAGGCCTACCGGATCTGTGGGTGCGCGATATTCCACCGGTGAGCAGCATCGATCTGCCGCTCGAGCGGCCCGAGATCTACTACGGCGAGCAGACTTCGGTTTTCGCGCTCGTCGGCACCGGGACCGATGAATTCGACTACCCGACCGGCGAGAGCAATCAATTGGTGCGCTATGCCGGCAAGGGCGGCATCCCGGTCGGTTCGGCGGCGCGGCGCCTGCTGTTCGCCTGGGCGCTCCAATCGCGGGAAATGCTGTTCACGAGCTATCTCAAGCCCGAGTCACGCCTGTTGCTGCGCCGCAGTCTGCGGGCCCGCGCCCCGCACATCGCGCCCTTTCTGCGCTATGACCACGATCCGTACCTTGTCGTCGCCGATGGACGCTGCGTGTGGATCCAGGACGCCTATACAGCCAGCGACCGGTTTCCAAACTCGTTTCGGAGCGGCGACCTGAACACGATCCGCAACGCCGTCAAGATCACGGTGGATGCGTACGACGGCACGACGCGCTTCTACAGCGCCGATTCCAAGGACCCGCTGCTGCGCGCCTACAGCGCCATTTTCCCGGAGCTCTTTCTGCCGCTCGACCAGATGCCGGCCGCGCTGCGCGCCCACCTGCGTTTCCCGGAAGATTTGTTCGACATCCAGGCGCACGTCCTGGCGACGTATCACATGCAAGATCCGCAGGTGTTCTACAACCGCGAAGATCTCTGGGCCGCGCCGCTCGAAAGATCCAGCGGCCGCGAAGTGACGCTCGATCCCTACTACGCGATGGTGCAGGTCGAACCGGGCGGCGCCGCCGAGTTCGTGCTGATGCAACCGTTTACGCCAGCCGGCAAGGACAACATGATTGCCTGCTTGGTGGCGCGCTGTGACGGCGAGCATCGCGGCGAGCGCTATGTGGCGTTGTATCCGAAACAGGAACTCATCTACGGGCCTCGTCAGATCGAAGCCCGCATCGACCAAGATGGGGCCATCTCGCAGTTGTTGACCCTGTGGAGCCAACATGGTTCGAACGTCTTGCGCGGTACGCTTTTGGTGATGCCGATCGGGCAAGCGCTGTTGTACGTCGAGCCGTTGTATTTGCAGGCGGAGAACGGCGGTTTGCCAGAACTGAAGCGCGTCATCGTGGCGCATGGTGACCGGATCGAGATCGGGGAGAATCTGCAGGATGCGCTCAGCCGCCTCGTGGTCGGCGCCGACGCGAGTTTCCAAGCGGCCGAGCCCGCGGTGCCCGGCGCCGCGCCGCCATCGGCGCCGCACGCCGGCGGACCCGATCCAGGCCGCGCCCTCGGCTTGTTGCAAGACGCCGAAGCGGCGCTCCGCAATGGCGACTGGGTGGCGCACGGACGCGCCATGCAAGAGCTGCGGCAGTTTCTTCAGAACGCTTCCGGCGCGCCGCCGCGGCCGTAGTGCCGCGCGACTACGAGCCCGCGAGGACGAGGCGTTGCACGGCAACGCCGTCACGGGCCTCGAGACGCACCCAGTAGAGGCCGCGGGCGAGCCGCGCGCCCTGGGCATCATGGCGGTCCCACGTCACGGTTTGCCAACCCACAGCGCCGCGGATGTCGGCGACGGTGCAGAGTCGCGCGCCGTGGACGTTGTAGATTGCGAGCCGCACGGGTTGCGAACGCGGCAGCGTGAATCGAAATTGAACCTGGCCGGCGCGAACTTCGGGTACGGCGAATTGCGGCGCGGTCTGAAGAGCACTGCTGATGCCTGGAAACGGCCCGGCATCGCTTGCAGCGCCGGATGCGAACACGAGACGCAGGCGGTACGCCGGGGCCGGAAATGCATCCACGACGCGCATCGAGCGCGCCGGCGCGAGACCGCTCTGCACGACGGTCCACAGCGCGCCGTCCTGGCGTTGCAAATCGATCGTACGCAAGGCGGATGCATCACCTCCAAGGCGCCACTCGATCGACGCGCCCGCAGGGGTCGGCGTGACGCTCCAGTCCTGCACCGCGACCGGTGTCACAGTGCCGAGCTGCCGCAGCACCGTCGCCGTCGATGCACCGCCGTTCGCAGTCACCAAATCGAGACGGCCATCCTGGTCGAGGTCCGCGGCTTGGAGCGCGATCGGCAGCGGTCCGGCACCCCAGTCGGCGCGCGCGCCCAGACCGCCATCGCCGTCGCCCAGCCACACACTGACGGTGAAGGCGCCGGCGTTCGCGACCGCGACATCCTGTGTGCCGTCGCCGTCGGCATCGAAAACGACCGGTGCCCAGGCTCTGAAGCCGGCGGTAACGGTGGTCAGCACACTCGTCGCCGCCGGCGCGTCATGCAAGACAACGACCGTGCCGAGTTCCGGCCCGCGCCCGAAGGCGGACTGTGCAACGACGATTTCGGCACCCGCCTGCCCATCGAGTTCACCGGCCGCGAGGCGGCGCGGTTCGTAGCCGGTCAAGGTGTCGGTGCGGCGATCGAATCCGCCGGGCGCGCCGTGCCATACGGTGACTCCACCTTGGAGCGCGTTGGCGCTGCGCCGAAAACTGGCGGCGATGTCGATCGCGCCGTCGGCGTCGAAATCCGCCGCGACGATGCCGGCCGGCAACGGTCCGACGTCGAGCCGCGGGCCCGGATCGAAGCGGCCATCGCCACGGCCGTGCAAAACCAGCACGCCGCCGTCGGCCGGAAACGCACTGTCCAAGAGGGCGACGGCGACATCCAATTGCGGACCGGCATCGAAATGGGCTACCGCGAGTGCTGTGGCCGGGGCGGGAAGCGGAGTCGCGAGCGGGGCGGCGAAATTGCCATAGCCGTCGCCGAGTTGTACGACGACCGCGGGGGATGCGGCGTCGGCGGTGACCGCGACAAAATCGAGCCGGTTGTCGGCATTCACATCCGCCAACGCCGCGTCGGTGATGTTGGCGAGCGTCGGAAAGTCGTAGCGGGCCGCGAATGAACCGTTGCCCAAGCCCAGGTGCACCGCCAAAACCGGCGTCACGCCACCGGGCACCACGACATCCGGAATGCCGTCGCCGTTCACATCAGCCACGCCAAGAGCGCGCGGCGCGACGGCAGTGTAGAGCGGCTGCGGACCGAAGGCCGCGTCACCCTGGCCCCACACCGCAGCAAACCCTTCGGTGTCTTCGCATGCCGTGATGACATCATCGTGGCCGTCGCCATCCAAATCGGCAACGCGCATGGCGCGCGGGAAAGCGCCGGCGTCGAACAGCGGTGCGTAGGTGAAAGTCATGCCTTGGGCGAGAAGTGGCTCGACTTGCGCACCCAACGTGAGGACATCGTCGCGCGCATCGTGGTTCGCATCGATCATCGCTAGATCCAGGACGACCGACGGCAAGAGAAGCACAGCGGTGGCCGACCACGCGCCCGAGCTACCGGCGGCGATGCGGCGCAGCCAACGCACCGGAGTTCCAAACAAGTTCTGTGATGTCGCGACGTAGAATTCGACTGCAGCGCCGTTCTGCAATTCCGGGAGAGGGTGCAGCGTCCATGCCGACGGACTGCCGTCGAGCGGAATGCTCTCGGGGACGAAGGCTCCGTGTCCATCGCCGTGCAGCAGTACGAGCGCCGACGGCGACTCCGTCAGTACGGCAAGATCCGGCGTGCCATCCGCTTCGATGTCGACGGCGAGGACATCGAGGGGCCCGCCGCCCAGAGTGATTGGCGTGCGGGCCGCAAACCGGCCGTCGCCGCTGCCGTGCATGACGCCCAGATCCGTGTTCCCTTCCGCATCCATCTCGATCGTCGCCGCGTCGAGGAGCGAATCCACATCGGCGTGCAGCAAGGCAAGTGCGATGGGGGCACCGGCGAGCGGCGTATCGGGGCCGCGCTCGAACGTTGCGCTGCCGCGGCCACGGAGTACCGAGAGCGCATGCGCCCGCGTGCATGCGACGACCAGATCCTCGAAACCATCCGGCTCGAGATCGGCAATGCGCAGCAGGGAAGGACCCGCCGCGGTCGCGAGTTCGGTTGCCGGCGTGAAGGTGCGCCCGGGCGCGCCACGCAGGAGCGAGACGGAATTCCACAGTGGATTGCAAAGCACGACGTCCGGCCGGCCGTCGTGATCGAGGTCGGCGACTTCGACCGAGGCGGGCTGGCGGCCGGTCACGAAGGCCGCAAACGGTGCGTTGAAAAGTGGTGCGGCATGCACGATCGGTGCGAGAAATACCCCGAGTACGAAACCCGCGGCGGCGAGAGGGCCGCGGGCGCAACCGAAAAAAGTGGTGCCGGAGAAGGGACTTGAACCCTTACGGGGCGTAAACCCCGACGGATTTTGAATCCGTTGCGTCTGCCAATTCCGCCACTCCGGCACGACATACACTCGCAAGAACGGCCGCCGTTCCGCGGCTCCAACCTTGGGCCCTCGAGGCATGGCCCAGGCGGCGTGCTCGTCGAGCAGGCTACGGCGGGCGGCGCTCGGGCGTCAATGGAGGCCTGCCACGGCCGAGTGCCGAGGCGAACGGGTTGGCGATTGCGCGTTTCTACCCTAATCGGCATTCGCTGCGATGAATCGTCAGGGTCAGCTCGCGTGCGAAACGGTTCTCATCGATCATGAAGGTTGACGGCGCCCGCAGGTCAGGCGCAAGATTCTTGGCGTCAAAGGGGGACAGCCATGAACATCCCGACCGCCCACGCGGTGCGAATGCAAGCCACATGTTGGCGAGCGATTCGCAGTTTGGCGACTGGCTCCGGATCTATTGTCGTCACGGTCACGCTCGGATTGTCGTCGTGTGCTTCGCCGGGCCATGCGCAGTGCACGGGAGGACCTTCGGTGTGCGGCCAGTGGGGGAGCCTGCTCACCTTCCCACTTCCCGGTGGCACCACAGACGGCATCGCGGACCTCGTAGTGATGCGGACCGGTCAGGTCTTGCTCGTGTACGGAGCACCTGGGCTCGGCAATGTACGCCGCTACGATCCGCAAACCGGTTCTCTAACCGGTCTGCACTCTAGCACCGACGCCCTAGGGTTGTTCTGTGGTGCTCACTCTCAGCTCGGCGATGGTAGGATTGTCTTTATTGGCGGGGGGGCGGGGACCAGGACGGCCGTTTACGATCCCATGGCGACGGTCGTGTTTGACGATGGCGTGAATGCCATCTGCCCAGGTTGTTTTTCTGCTCGCGCGGTTGCACCGACGGGTCGATTCTACCCAACGATCACGACGCTTGCGGATGGGAGGGTACTGGCGGTTGGCGCGGGAGATGAAACCCTACAACGGATCCCGATGCTCTATGATCCCATCTTGAACCAATGGGTGCAGCTCCCAGGAGCCGAGCACTGCCTTGCCGGGCCGGCGACGTGTCCTACGATACCGTACAGCGACATCAAGATGTCGATCTACCCGCATCTCTACCAAGCTCTGGATGGGCGAGTGGTCTTCGTCAATGCGGGCCCCCCCGGCGCTCATGCGCCAAATTTCACTTGGGCGCTGACAACGGCAGGGGGAGGTTCGTGGGCGAAGGTCAACCCCAATCAGGTCATCAAGGATCCGATCACTGGCAATCCTTCGGTGATGTACGGCCCCAATCTTGTCCTCAAGCTTGGCGGGCGCGATCTCAACGGGGTCGCGGCCGACAACACGCCCTACAGCATCGATCTATCCGCCGCCTCGCCATCCTGGGTGAGTCGGGCCCTGGCGCAGCATCACGGCGGAAGCGGATCCGGGTTGGACGTTCACTACTACCTCCTCGCTCTGCCGAACGAGAGGATCATGGCCCTCGGATTCGAGCAAATCCAGCAAGGCTCCCCGCCGATTCCAGAATGGTACCATCCGGTTCTCAACGACTGGGACGACCTCGCAGCAGTTCCGGAAGCCCCGAATTGCGTGGTGAATTGCTCTGGCAATCCCGGGACTTTCGTCCGAGGCTATCACTCAGCGGCTGTTGTGCTGCCGGACGCCAGAGTCCTCTTCGTGGGGGGAACCACAACCGAGTCTAGCCATATCTCGAATACCGGCAACATCTTCTCGCCGCCGTACCTCTTCAAGAGCAACGGCGAGGAACTTGTGCCAGGGCACCCGGAGAGGCCGACGATCGTGAGCACGGAAACGATCATCGGCACCGGCAGCACCTTTACCGCCGATTGCAGTCCCGGCTCTGGGGCCACGAGCATTACGAAGGCCTGCCTCATTCGGCCCGGCTCGGCAACCCATGCCATGGACTTCGATCAGCGATTCATCCCCTTGACGTTCACTCCGGGGAGCGGGTTGCTGCAGTTCACGGCTCCCGCGACAACAAAACAGGCACCTCCCGGGTACTACATGCTCTTCGTGCTCAACAACGGTACGCCGGCTGCGCCATCGGTCGCTCGGTTCGTCAACGTTTGGGGGATTGTGGAGGAGAGCGTCAGCGTTTCGGCTTCTTTCAGCTGCAATCAACCGTCGATCAGTTTTGACGTTCAGTGGGACACGACGAGTCCGACGACTACGGTTAGCCCGCCGCTGAGCGGCCAAGACAGGGTGGAAATCTCGTGTGCCCAGGCACCCCCACCGCTTTTGTGACTCTGGCGTCCACTTCGGAATCGACGCATCACAGTGTTGTTGTCGGAAGCGCCTGCAGCATCGGTTCCTGGCACATCTTTGTCCAAAGCACGAAGGGTACGAGCACCAGCCGAATCTCGCTCTGCAAGACATTCGTGAACTCGTCTTGCATGTCGTGCCCTCCGGGTTGCCGCCCACCGTGCGAATTCGATTGAGGAGGAATGTCATGCGGAGTGGTAGGACTCGTCTCGTTGCGGTTTCTCTTGGAGTGCTTCTCGGCGCATCATCCCCCGGGCGGGCCACAGTAGTCGACCGTGTCGTTGGGGCAGTGGCACCGAACGGGGGAGCGCAACTCGTCAAGCGCTTCAGCGTTCCGGCGGGCTCGGTGATCGTCGGGATCGAGTTCATGAGTAACGACCTTCGGACGGTGTTTCCGAAGGTAGCCCTTCTCCAAGGAACGTTGGAGAGGACCTCTGAGGCAGCGGCGTTGGCGGAGGTGCAGAACGTGCGACCAGGCCTCAGGCATCGGGTCCAAGTCGCAGTCCCGGCTGTCACGGTGTCGAAATCTCAGGATCTCTATGTTGCGGTGACCCTACCTGCGAGCGATGGTGTCGAAGCCGTGACGAATGGCCCCGCCCTTGTAGCGACGCAACTGAGGGAGCCGAACGGCAGCTTCCTCGCGTCGCCGACAGATGGGACCTTGCAAGCCATTGACGTGGACCTCTCGATCGAGTTGTTAATGCGAACGGTTGGAAAAGCAGATGCACCGCGTGGCGACGAAAAGGCCCTTACAGAGACGTTCTTGTCCGGAGGTACTCCGAACCCGGCAACGTCGGCGGTACGGGTTCAGTTCCGGTTCGGCTTGGAGCGCGGCATGCCGGTGAAGCTTGCCGTGTACAACGTCGCCGGACGCCTCGTTCGGCTTCTGGCTGAGGGACCGATGGACGCTGGTGTGCATGCCGCAGATTGGGACGCGAAGGATGAGCGCGGACAGAGCGTTGCCGAAGGCGTCTACATCGCGAAACTGCGAGCCGGGGAGAAGATCCTCACGCAGAAACTCGTGTTGACGAGATAGGGCGACGACATCCGGAACCCCTCGAGCAGGAGACAGGTGATGGTCGAGTGATTGCGTTTCAGTCCTCAGACTTCAACGACCTGGCGCGCGGTGGTCACGCGTGGTTCCGGGCGTGCATGCGACGAATCCGGCATGGTGCGGCAGTCACCGTCCTGGCCTCGATGCCGGCGAGTGAAGGCACTGCCGGTCCGGTTTGCCCTGATTCCTCGTACGTACAGGTGACGTATGCCTGTACGTTCACGGGCAGCTATCGGACTCATGAACCGCTCGATGTGGTGACCGTTGCTCCTAACCGGAACGGTGAAACCTTCGCCGAGAACGGAATCTCGATCCGCGTTTTCCTCAAGGATTGCCAGGGCAATCCCGTTGCGGGCGTGCCGGCGGAGTCGATCACGCTGACGCATCCAGAGCTGTGTGTCTGCCCGGGTGGCAACATCGCCGACGCGCCGACCGACGCTGTTGGGTCGACGACATTCAGTGGCCCTCTTCGCGGCGGGGGGTGCGTCCCGAACCTGATCCTGCAAGTGGACGGGATCGATGTCTGTACCGTGCCGGTGATGACCAATACCCCGGATTTCACCTTCGGCGCGCCCTGTTACGTGAACGAAGACGAACTCTCCTATTTTGCGTTCCTGATCTCTGGCAGGCACTATACGATTTGCCAGGATCTCAACGAGGATGGCATCATCGATGTGCTCGACTGGTCGATCCTTGTGAATCGCTATTATGGGAGTTTTGGAAGTTCGTGCGAGAGCCCCGTCGAAAAGGGGAGTCGATGATACGAATCCGGCGGAAGAAGAGCGTCCTGGGAAGCCTGAAGTACCAGATTGCGCTGGCCGCGGCGCTTGGGCTGGGAGCAGTGACACAGGAGGCCTTCGCACAGCGGATCGGCATGTTCTTCGATGCGGAGGCGACTACTTGTAGCAAACAGATCGGTCTGTACGAAGAGGGAAAAATCTGGATCATCGCGTTCGTCGATGACCCGAGTGTCTCGATCGTCGGCGTGGAGTTCGGAATCTACGGGCTGCCGGAAACGTGGTTGTTGAGCTTGGTCGGCCCCTCCGGCCTCCGTGCGTGGGCGGGCGGTACGCAACAGATAGCTGGTTACCCACAGCCCCTGTCAAGGTCAGGAAATACCATCACGCTCGGTTGGATCTACTACTTTTCGACTTCCGTGTTGCCGGCTACGACATTGAGGCTCGCGGCGCGCAGCGGATCGAACGATGACACCCCGATTCTGATTCAGCGATCGGACGATTCTGAGTGTGCAGGCGTCAGCGCGTTCCGGTACTTCGCGACACCGGCAACAGGCTCGATGGCCGTCATCAATGGCGAATGCTCGATCTCGGTCGAGAGCAAGTCCTGGGGCATGATCAAGGAGCTGTATCGTTGATGGACGCCTCAGTGGCCACCTCTTGAGCGAAGGAGCGGGGTAGGCGCAGCGCGAGCGAGCACGGACAGGCGAGAGTTGAATGAAGGCAATCTGGTTCTCAGACTTTAGCGGCCTGGCGCGCGGTGCTTACGCCCGGCCTCCGGAAGAGCATGCGACGAATCCGGTCTGGTGCGGCAGTTGTCACCGTCCTCGCCTCGATGCTGGGGACTGAGGGCTTTGCGGGTCCGGTTTGTCCTGATTCGTCGTACGTGCAGGTGACGTATGCCTGTACGTTCACTGGCAGCTATCGCACTCACGAACCGCTCGATGTGGTGACCGTTTCTCCCGGGAGGAACAGTGAAACGTTCGCGGGGAACGGAATCTCGATCCGCGTTGTTCTCAAGGATTGCCAGGGTAATCCCGTTGCGGGCGTGCCGGCGGCGTCGATCACGCTGACGCACCCGGAGCTGTGTGTCTGCCCGGGCGGTAATATCGCCGATGGTCCGACTGACGCTGCCGGGGCGACGACATTCAGTGGCATTCTTCGCGGCGGGGGGTGCGTCCCGAACCTTATCCTGCAAGTGGACGGGGTCGATGTCAGTACCGTGCCGGTCATGACCAATACCGCGGATTTCACGTTCGGGGCTCCCTGTGACGTGAGCGCCGATGAACTCGCATGGTTTGGATCCCTCATGGGCGGGACATACGGGATTTGCTACGATCTCAACGAGGATGGCATCAACGATTTGCTCGACTGGGTGATCCTTGTGAATCGCCACTATGGGATTTATGGGACTTCGTGCCAGAGCCCGGTCGAGAAGGTGAATCGATGATACGGATCCGGCCGGGGAAGGGAGTCATGGGAAGCCTGAAGTACCAGATTGCGCTGGCCGCGGCGCTGGGGCTCGGAGCAATCACCGAGGAGGCCTGCGCACAGCGGATCGGGATGTTCTTCGATCCAGAGGCGACGACTTGTAGCAAACAGATCGGTCTGTACGAAGAGGGAAAGATCTGGATCATCGCGTTCGTCGATGACCCGAGTGTCTCGATCGTCGGCCTGGAATTCGGAATC
>JANLSU010000061.1:0-2339 GCA_031362565.1 bacterium
GCCAAGCCCGACGCGATTTTCAACGCACTGTTCGGCGCCGATTTGTCCAAGTTCGTGCGCGAGGGCAACACGCGCGGCCTGTTCCAGGGCCGCGAGGTGGTGAGCCTGCTGACCGGCGAGCCGGAATACCTGGACCCGCTGAAGGATGAAACGCCGAACGGCTGGGTCGTTACCGGCTACCCGTGGTACGGCATCCAAACGCCCGAGCACAAGGCCTTTTTCCTGGCCTACCACGGCAAGTACCAGGACTATCCGCGCCTGGGCTCGGTGGTGGGTTATGCGGTGATCAAGTCGCTGGCCGAAGGCATCAAGAAGGCCAAGAGCACCGAGACCGAAAAGATGATTGCTGCGTTCAAGGGCCTGAAGGTTGTGACGCCGTTCGGCCCGGTGGTGTACCGCGCCGAAGACCATCAATCCACGATGGGAGCGTTTGTTGGCAAGACGAAAAACGACAACGGCAAGGGCACGATGGTGGACTACGTGTTCATCGACGGGGCGAAGGTGCTGCCGTCGGCGGCGGAGGTGAAGAAGATGCGGCCGGCGGATTGACGACGTGCGTGGTCTCGCGAAAGGCATGAAGTCGAAGGTTCAATAATGAAGCTTCCCGCCAGCCCAGAGGAATGGCAAGCCGCGCTCGCCGCAGCGCCAGGCAAGGACCGTCCGCTGACGGCCAAGGAGCAGCGCCAGTGGGACGACGCCGTCGTCGTCAAGGGCGGCGGCTACCAGGCGGTTCGGGCTGCGGTTGCCGCCAAGCGCGCATCCCGCAAGTAGCGGCGCAAGACCCATGACTAAAACACCTGACAAGGACCTGCTGCCCGAATACGACTTCTCGAAAGGTGTGGGCGGAAAGTACGCGGCCCGGGTGGCCAAAGGCAGCAACGTCGTCGTGCTCGACAAGGACGCGCAGAGAGTCGCCATGCCTGACTCCGTCATGGAACTCGCCGAACGCGCGCGCGCTCTTCCGCCTGAAGAGCGTGTGAGACTCGTCGACCTTTTGTTGGAGTCCCTGCAGGAAGCTGCGCCAAACGATGTGCAAGAGGCGTGGAACAAGGAAATCGAGCGTCGCATCGCGGCGCATGAGCGGGGCGAAGTGAAGGTCTACGACCTGGACGAAGTCATGGACGAAGCGCGACGCATCGCGCCCTGATGGTGGGCACTTCACTTCGTTCATCCCTCAAATGCCTCACTGCAACCGTTTGCGCGAGCAAACCCGCAGCCGGCAGCCGTGCTCCGCTTCACTTCGGCGGTCGGCGGGTACGCCGACTCCCCTGCGGTGCTCAGTCTCGTGGCCCGTCGCCGAACTCACTTCACTCTCTGCGTTCGTTCCGTTCAGACATGCGGCGACAAGTCAGTCCACGAAGCGCGCTGCGCGCGCGGGCCACGAGCCTTCCGCTCCTCAGCGCCGAAGAGGCGCTGCGCCCGGCTGCCGGCTGCGGGTTTGCGGGAACGGTTGTGGGTTCCGAAGTAAGGCGGGCCGCATGCATTTGACCGCCGAGCAAGTGGATCGCCTCCTCAACTCGACCATCTACAGTTGGGACGTCTCGAGCCTCCTCTCGGGTATCGTGGACTTTCTTGAGTTCTCTGAGAGTAATGTCGCCTGGCAACGCGAGCGAGAGGTGAGGAGAGCAAGGAAAGAAGCTGACGAGCTGGACTTTGGACCTATGGATGCGCATCTCCTACCGCAGGCTCAAGTCCAGATCGTCGAATCTGCCGAATACCGATTCGACATCGGATTGGCCCAAAGCGTCCGCTACTCAGGGCTTGTTGCATACGTCACCGCCGTTGAGTGGTGCGCAAAGCTCTTCGCGAGTCGCGCATCAACCCCCGTTCCCAAGTCGCCGAAGGGAACGAATGAGGCGGTTCACATTCTGAGGAGCCTCGACGCCAAAACCGAGGGGGGATTTGAGCAGCAGATCAATGTCTTTGAGCGCGTCGTCTTCGTTCGGAACTGCGTTGTTCACGCGGCTGGACTGATAAGGGGCGACAAGCACGAAGTCGAACTCCGCGCTGCGATCTCTGCAGTTCCTTCGTTCGAACTTTCGACGGCTGGCTTTCTGGGTGAATCGGTCCACATCTCCAAGGGAGCAATTGAAGCGTTGGCGCGGTCGGCACTCGAATGGATCCCGTTACTCGACAGAGAGTGTTCCGAGAATGGCACGTTCAAGAACTACCCGTAACGGGTCAATGGAGACCACCCGATCCAGAAGGCAGTTGGCGGTGCCGCAGACCGGGAATCCCGCACCGAGTGGCAAGGGTGCGCCCCGAGCACGGCCCGCCGTTGTAGTACCGCCGGTCTTGCGCAGGCCCAAGCCATGACCCTCTCCGCCCTCCTCGTCCAA
>JANLSU010000116.1:0-9729 GCA_031362565.1 bacterium
TTCGCCGACCTCCTGTCGGCTCACTCCCTCGCTCGTCGCCTCCAAGGCCCTCCGGGCCTTCGGCTCCTCTCGACTCGCGCGCCCACACCCGTCGCCCACCACGTCAAACCCTCGTAACGAGCGGCCAATGGGCCCTTCGCCGCGCCTCGGCCCGGGAGCTACGTCGACATTTGGGGCGGGGCGCGCCTGCCGCCTTCGCGACTCGCTGGCGGCGCTTCGGGGGGCGCTGCCGAGCTCGGGCGATCGGGGGGTTGGGGCGGGGGTGGCGGGGGGGGAGGGGGTTGATATTTCTTGGGGGCACCCCTATATTGCTGGGGCTGCTTTCCTAAGTGATTCTCTGACAGGGGGCTAGAGGCAAGTCGATGCGTCGTACCACACGGCCCGTCGTGGGGCTCATCCTGCTTTTGGTGCTCTTTGGCCTGGCCCTCGGGTGCCGCCAAGAGGTGCCGCCGCTGTTTCGGAGAAACGAGCCGCCCGAGACCACACTGACGGTCGTTCCCGAGGACAGCGCCCAGGGTCTGTATCAGTACCACGTGTACTGGCGCGGCGATGACACGGACGGCAAGGTCATCCGTTACCTCTTCGCGATTACCGATACTCTGTCGCGGAACGAAACGGACAACTGGAACCCCGAGCTTGCCGAAGATCGCGACCGCGGCGCCTACACCTCCAAGACCGACTCCGTTTTCGTGTTCAATTCCGAGGTCGGCCATCAGGCCATCAGCATCGTCGCGATCGACGACTTCGGCCGCCGCGATCGGACCCCGGCGCGGGCCTATTTCCGCGTCGTCGCCCCCTTCTTCCCGAAGGTCCAGTTTCTCGATGTGCGCGGGTTTCGTGACGATGGCACGGTCCTGCCGCCGTGTGTCGGCGCCGATCCTTGCACGATTGCGACCTACACCAATTTCAAAGTGCGTTTCACCGGCCGTGAGTTCAACAATCGGCTGACGGGTTTCCAGTGGCAGGGAATTCGCCCTGGCGAGGAGGATCCGCTGCCGCCATCGCCTGGTGCCAGCGATTCGATCTTCTTGCCCGCCGGCCGCGATACGGTCGCGATGTCGGGTGCGGATACTCTCTTCGCATTAAGCGGCGCAGTCGTCTCGGTGTTCTTCTACAACCGCTATGGCGATTCGATTCCGTCGGGAAACTTCATCTTCAATGCCAAAGTGAAGGACCAGGCCAGTCGAGTGTCGATCGGCGCCGCGAACCGCCGCCGGATCACCGTCAACTACGACCCGAGTACGGTTCTGTTCCGCGTGCCCGCATGTGATTGCCCGAATGCACCGCCCGATTGCGCGACACGGCCGCCCGTGGTGGGTGGTTGGATCACGGGCGTCGACGGGACGGCACTTGTCGACAGCAGCCAGTGGTTCTTGTTCTGTGAGGGGGACACCTTGCCACAGCGCTCCTGGCTGCGATTCTACGCCCGTGGCGACGATGACCACCGCGATCTGCCGATCAACCGGACCTTGGACCGGCGCGAAGTCGGGTTCTCGGAACGTTTCCAGTGGACTGCAGCGGACGCGAGCGGCGGTCAGTTCGCGAACTTCAACATGCCGTTCTCCAGCGAGTATCAGGCGCAGGATTACGTGCTCCCGCCGCCGTACGGTACGGGTTGGCGCGGGCATCGCAATGGCTGGGGAAGCGTCGACATTCCTGGGGCGTGCCCGTTCGACTTCACTTACTTCGGATCGGCAGTCGACGAGTGGGGCCGGCGTGACGGCACGCCGGACTCGATCGGTTTCTATGTCAGCGCGAGCCCCGTCATGGACAGTGTGATTGCGCCGAGCGTCATCGTGTTCGCACCGACCGGGTGTTTGAATCCGGCCAACTGCCCCGATCTGACGGGCATCAGCTTCGGGCCCGATACCGTGATGGTGCGTGGGCGGCCGGTCGGTGCGGGGTTCGCGGCCTGCGGCATCAAACGCAACCAGTTCATCTTGCCGCTGCGGGCGTATGGGCACGACCATCCGCGCGACCGTTCGCAACCGGGTTACAATCCGAACAACCTTGGCGTGATCAAGTCGTGGCGCTTCACGCTCGACTGTATTGGTAGTTGCGAGGATCTGGCACTCCCGGGCGAAGGCCAGTGGCGCAAGGACAACACTCCCGGCGGCGAGAGTCCAAATCAACAGATTTTCGACGACACCTTGCGAGTCGAGTTCGTGCTCGATACTTTGGTGGTAGGGTCGGGATTCTGCGAGGTGAAGGCCGTCGTTCCGCCCGCGAACCTCGGTGTCTATCGTTTCACGATCCAGGGGCGCGATACACGCGACCTGAGCGAATCCTGCATTGAGCCGAGCGACCTTGGGCCGAGCGCGACGGCGTTCCCGAGGCCGACCGCCGAAGTGGGCCGCCGCACTCAAATGGTCGTTCGGACCGTGGAGATTCGGCAACTGCAGGACGTTCGCCCGTACGTTCACCGCTCATCCCAGAAGCTCGTCCGTCTCGACAAGCCCGGGAAGAGGTTGATGCGATGAGGCATGCCGTTCGGCTGGCCGTCCTACCGGCCCTCGCCTTGGCCATGGCGTTGGGGGGTTGCAACGATAACCAACTGGGCGCCACGAAGCGCCGTCCCAATCTGCCGCCGGTGACGACGCTCTCGAGCGGCCCCCCCGACTCGACCTATGGCACCAGCTACAAGGTACATCTGTTCTGGTCCGGCGCCGATCCCGACGGCATCGTGGACCACTACGATTTCATCCTCGTCGACCATGCAGCGATCGGCGATTCGATCTCGACCACCGACCCGAACGCCCCGGATCGCGTCGACGTCGAGGTGCCGCTGCCCGAGGATCCGCGTTGGACGGCGACCAGCTCCAACGACACGCTCGTTATTTCGAAGGCCGACACGCTACGGCACGATCCGTTGCCACCGATATGCGATGGGTGCATCATCGAGGAGCACGACCAATTCATCCGCCTGCAAAGGCACGAGCGCTGGCATACATTCTTCGTCCGGGCGGTCGACAACGAGGGCCAGGTGGACTTGTCGCCGGACTACCGGTCCTTCAATTCGACCACGCTGGCGCCGGATCTGGCGCTCAAGCTGCCGGTGGATCCGCACGTCAGCGAGTTCAAGGCGCCACGCGTCGTCGTCTTCAATTGGGATGGCCTGGATCCGGTCGGGGACGGGACGTTTATTCCGCCGGTGGCATCTCGCTGGGTGATGATTCCAACGATCAAAGTGATCAGCGACTACCCTGAATATCCGCGCGCGCTATACCGACCAGGGCTGCCTTGGAGCCCATGGCGTCGCTGGGACGCGACCGACAAGTCGGGGGTCCGCGCCATCGTTCGGAATTTGCTGCCCACCGACGGCTCGGGGGAGCGCGGATACTACTTGTTCGCGGCCCAGGCCATGGACGAGGCCGGCGCAGTGACGCCGGTGTTCGACGCCAAGACCGCGAACAAGAACAACGTCGCGTTGGTTTCGGTCACGGATCTCGTGGGACCCACGCTGACGGTAACCGAGCGTTTCCTCGGCACCTTCAATTTCGTGGGCGAGTCGCATCCGGTCATCCTTGCGGTGGCCGCCGGCCAGCCGATTTCCTTCCGGTGGCGTGCCGATGCCTCGAGCTACGGCGGCGACATCGTCGCGTACCGGTTTGGGTGGAACATCCAGCATCCGGAAAACGACGAGGAATGGGAACAGAACTGGTGCGCGACCTGCAAATCGGCGCAGGTCCGGATCTACAACTCGGGAACGCAGCGGTTTTTCCTCGAAACACGCGACAACGCCGAGACGATCACGCACGCGGAAATCGAGCTGGTCGTCAATCAGGTGACGCGCGGCCGCAATCTGCTCGTCGTCGATGATGCCATTCACTTCACGGATGCCGATGAACGGCTCGACGATGGCCGCTGGACCGCGGTCATCGATTCGCTGCGTCGACGTCGTCCGTTCGAGTTCGATCCGGTCCAGGACATTTACGATGTGGCGGGGAATCGCAACGAGTCACCGCCCTTGAACCTCGTATTCAACTACAAGACGATCGTCTGGAACGTGCGCAAGACGTCGACCTCGGCGGCGCTCAGCGATCTGGCGATCTTCTTCGACCCCTTTGTGGAAGCGAATCGCAATGCGGCCGTCCGATTCAACTACCTGAGCATCTACGTCGACAACGGCGGCGAGTTCTGGCTGTCGGGACAGCAGCCGACGGAGGTCCTGTGGAGCTTCGGCCGCGGGGTGCCGCTGCGCCCGTACCCGATCAACATCACCAACTGGGACGATTACCAGGCGCCGCACCCCGATCAGGATTCGGTGGGTGTGCCGAGTCTCTTGTGGAAGCTGGGCGCTGAAGTGGTGGACTCCGGGTCCGGTGGCCGGCAGCCGCCGGTCCGTGATCCGATCGACCGTTACTGCACGGGATTCCGGCGCTCGACGCCGCAGGGCTACGACCAGCAGGCATTCAAGAGCACCATCGTGCAGGATCACATCCATACCGTGAACGTGCTGACGGCCGATGTCGACAATCCGCCGCTGGGGGGCGTCACGTATGCGTCGTCGACCGACCTTGGGCATAGCCACGACTTGACGCTGACTCAGGCGCAGCTGAAGCAGTTGGCGCGCGGCGACAAGCTCACCGAGCGCACGCTGTCGCAAAGCGGCGATACGCCGCACACACACACCGTGGAACTCGTCGACCAAGTCGGCCTCTGGGGTGCGCCGGCGCGGCTCGACCCGGAAACCACGTTGTGGGCCCAGCCGAACGATCCGGCAATCAATCCGGACAACGGGCGGCCGTTCGTCGAGATCTACAACATGGGGGCGTACTTGGCAGGGCGGCAGCCGCCGTTGCGTCCGGATCCGGCGGTTTGGGTGTCGCTGTACAGCTATGTGAGCCCGAAGGTGGCAGACCCGACGACCGGTGTACTGTATCCTGTGACCGCGGATGGGCAGCCGGCGATTATCCTGCGCAAGTCGTCGGTGATCGCGCCGTACTACTCGCGGGCGTTGTGTGGATTCGAGATGTTCCGGTTGCGTCCGGCGTCGCATTTGGCGCTTGCAGACAACATCCTGTTGCGTCAGTTCCGTCTTGGCCTGCCGGACGGGCCTTAGGCTCCAACGGCAGGGAGCGTCGCTCTTCTTTCTTCGGAACGCGGCGGAAGCCGCGTTCCGCGCGTGGGGTGCCCATGATCGTGTGTTCGCCGACACGTCGCATGCTGGCTCCGATCGTCGGTCTGTTGCTGCTGCCGTTGCTGCCGTGGGCGGCGCGGGCGCAGGGCGCGCTCTGCGCCAGCGGCCCGCTGCCGGAGAACCCCGACAATCGGATCGAACTGTGCTCGCCGTCCCCCGACAGCGTTCAGGCGCGCATTCTGACGACCGGGGTCGAACTCTCGTGGGACGCGCCGCCACGCGCCACCAGTTCCTATGTGAGCCCGATCGTGGTCAGCCACTGGGCGGGGTTAGCCGAGGGCGACACGATCCAAAGCTTGGACCTCACCGGCACGTATCTCTCGTTCCGCGACCGGCGAATCGTGCTGACCGTGCTGACCATCGACAGTCTCGGCACGGCGCTCGATCAAGGAATCATCGGCCGCGACCGGATTCGTATCGCTTGGACCAGCAAGTACGAGGGTAGTCGTACGCGGGCGATCGCGGGGTCGTTGGAGTTCTTCCCGGGTTATGCGCACGAGAAGCTGCGCTTCGACGTGCCGAACCGGGACCCGCTCCTCTTGCCGGATACGACGACGGTGGCCGGCATTCGCGTTCGTGTGACGCCCGGAACAGTCGTGAAGCGTTCGGACGAAGTGTTGTTCGACCTGGAGGACTTCGAAGGCTGGCACGTGTGGCGCTGGGGCGGCGACCCGACATCACCGACGTTCGAGTCGCTCGGGGAGTACAGCAAGCTGGTCGCCACGGCGGTGCCGCTCTCGGCCTGGATCGGCACCACGCCGTCGTCACGGCGGCTCACGTTCCTGGACCGCAACGTCTTCGACGGTTTCATCTACCACTACGCCATCACGACCTACGATCAGGGATTCAGGCGTGCGACGAGTGGTAACGACCTCGCGATCAAGATCGAAAGTCCGCTGGATCCGGCCCATGTCGACGCCGGGGGCAATGTCGTGCTCGGGCCGGCCCAGAAACGCGTCGAATACCGCCGTCGGCCGCCGGCTGAATTCCACCCGATCGCCGCGGTTCCGAACCCTTTCCGTGACGACGCCGTCGATCCGCTACACCAAGAGACGCAGAAGGTGTCGTTCATCAACGTGCCGCCGCGCGGTACGCTTTACATCTACACCTTGGCCGGCGATCTGGTGTACAAGAATGACCACAACCAACCGGACATCGGCACCGTCGACTGGGACACTCGGAATCAGTCGAGCCACGACAAGGTGGCATCCGGCGTTTACATCTACAAGATCGTCGACCTGGTGTCTGGTGAGCAGTCCTACGGTCGCCTCGCAATCATCCGCTGAGCGCGCCTCGATGCGCCCCGAATCCACCGCAAGCCGCGTCGTGGTCGAGGCGTGGCGTGGGACGCGCGTCGAGTCGGAACACGATGTCTGGTGCGCGATCGTTCCGCCGGTCGCGGGACTCGCCTCCGAAGTGGACCCAGCGGCTCTGCCCGCACCGTTCATGCGTTCGGCCGCAAAACCGTTGCAGCTTTTACCGCTCGTGGCCGCTGGCGGAGCCGAACGCTTTGGGCTCGATGCGGCGGATCTGGCCGTCATGGCGGCGTCGCACGGCGGCACCGACGCGCACGCGAACCGCGTCGCGGCAATTCTAGGGCGGCTCGGGCTCGTCCCCGAGGCGTTGCGGTGCGGCGTGCACCGGCCGTATTTCCTCGAAGACTTACCGGCCGAGAGCCCCGAGCGGCAGCGCTTGTTCGGGCCGCTGCACAACAACTGCTCGGGGAATCACGCCGCGCTCCTGGCGTTGGCCGAGATCGAGGGCGTCGATCCCGCCGCCTACCTCGATCCCACGACCGCGGGCCAGCAGCGGGTGCACGCGGCGATCGCGGCGTTGGCCGGAGTTGCGCCGGTGCTGGCGGTCGATGACTGCGCGGCACCCTGTTACGGCATGCCGCTCGAGTGCATGGCGGAAGCCTATCGTTTTCTGGCGCGTCCCGCGGCCGTACGCAGCCTCGCCGGATGGCGCCGCGAGCACCTCGATCGAGCGGGCGAAGTGGGCCGCGTCGAAGCGGCACTCGGCCGGATCGCCGCGGCGATGGCACAAGAGCCCGAGTGGGTGTCGGGGACAACGAGCGGCGCGACGCGCTTGGCGCGGGCGCTGCCTGGCGCTATCGTCGCCAAGTACGGTGCCGAGGGCGTGTTGTGCGTCGCCAACCTGGAGAGTGGGATGGCGGTGGCGCTGAAGGTCGCGGACGGTAACTCACGGGCGCTCCTGCCGGCGCTCTTGGCAGTGGCCGCCGATCTGGCATGGCTCCGGCCCGATGCCATGACGGCGTTGCGCGACCTCGCCGAGCCGATCCTCCGCGGCCGGGTCGGACAAGTCGTCGGTGCACTGCGCGTCCGGCGCGGCTGACCCCCCCCGATCGGCGTGGTAGACTGGCCGCGATCCAGGCGACGCGAAAGGGGCGCAGCGTGCCTCGTCATCGTTTTGTGGGCGTGGCGGGCAACATCGGTGTCGGCAAGACGCATCTGACCCGCTGGCTCGGCGAGCGGCTCGGATGGGAAGTCTTCTATGAGCCCGTCATCGACAACCCCTACCTCGACGATTTCTACGGCGACATGCGGCGCTGGAGCTTTCAGCTTCAGGTGTTCTTCCTGTCACGCCGTTTCGAAATGCACCGCAAGATGATGGACAACTTACTGTCCTGCGTGCAGGACCGCACGATCTACGAAGATGCGGAGATTTTCGCCCGCACCCTGCACTCGAACGGCGCCATGGACGAGCGCGATTTCGAAAACTACACGGCGCTTTTTGGCACCATGGCCTCGTACTTGCGGCCGCCGGATGTCATCGTGTACCTGCGGGCCGACATCGATACGATCGTGCGGCGCATCGCACTGCGCGGCCGTGACTACGAGCGCAATATCGACCGCGGCTATCTCGAGATGCTGAACGCGGCGTATGACGACTGGGCGGCACGCAGCGCTCCGGAACTGCGCTTCCTGGTTGTCGACACCGACGGTTTGGAACGCATCGAAGAGCATCCGGCCATCGTCAAACTCGTGACCGATCTCCAACAGGATGCGATCGAATGACCGGTCGCGGCCTGGGGCTTTGCCTGGTGTTCGCCGCGTCGATCACGGCGTCCGGCGCCGGTGCCGAATCGACGGCGCCGGGCGGTCTGCGTGGCTTGCTTCGCACCCGGTCGGCCGACACGGCGGGTCACGGCGTGCTCGAGTGGGGCGCTTTCACTGCCGTACACGCTCTCGACGACACAAGCGGCGGCACGCATTGGTTCTCGGTGACCGACCTGCAGGCCGGCTATGGGCTGTCACCGTTCTTCGAGTTGGGGGTCGCGCTGCCGGTGCGCGCCTGGACGGTGACGGGCGGCCGCCCGGTGGCCGGCGTGCCGCGCCATCAAGCCGGCTTTGGGGATCTGCAGGCCGGGGCGAAATTGCAATTGCCGTTGCCGTGGCGCGCGGTGCGCCTCGGACTCCTTGGCGATGGATCCTTCGGGACCGGCAGCGCGTCGCGCGGCTTCACGACCGGCCACAGCGATCTCGCGTTGGGCGGCGTGTGGACCGTCGACCTCTCGAACCTCGACCGGTTTCCGCCGACGCGCGCGCATTTGAACGTGCAGTATCGTTGGAACCGCAACGAAAAACGCGGCGCCGGTCTCGCGCCGCTGGAGGATGTGCGGCAGGGTGGATTCTGGCCGCCGGCGTATCCGCCCACCGGCCTGAACGGTGCGCCGCATGACAACGATCAAGTCGCCTGGCGCTTGGGGGTCGAATTCTCGACCCGGATCACGACGTTGTTCACCGAGGTGGCGTTCGACGATCACCCCTACTTGAACGTGCGGCACATCCGCCAACAACCCTGGATTGTGACGCCCGGGGCGCTGGTGAAATTCCGTAACGGCATCAACCTGAAGGGTGCGCTCGACATCTCCCTGCAGCGCGATGACGCTCCAACAACGTTGCCGCGCCTGCCGGACTGGCGTTTCACGTTCGGAATGACCTGGCGCTCGGCACTGACGCTGGGTGACCGGGACCACGACGGCATCCCCGACAAGATCGACAAGTGCCCCAACGATCCCGAGGATCTGGATGGGTTCCAGGACGAGGACGGTTGCCCGGATTTGGACAACGACAATGACGGGGTGCCGGATCGGCGCGACTTGGCGCCGAATCTGCCGGAAGACCGCGATGGATTTCAGGATACCGACGGCCGCCCCGACTTCGACAACGATGGCGATGGCATCCGCGACGCGGATGACAAGTGCCCGAACGATCCGGAGGACTTCAACGGTGTTCTCGACACCGATGGGTGCCCGGATGCTAGCGTGGCGCCGGCTCCGGCCGCACCCGCACCCGCGCCGGCACCCGCGCCCGCACCCGCACCAAAACCGAAACCGTAGCTACAACGGACAGCGCTTGCCGTCTCCATCGCCATTGCCGGTTTTCGTCGGCGAAGGGCGTGAGGGTCTTCGGAGGCGTGCGACCCCCCGCCGGCCCAGACAGAACGGACCGCGCCGCGCGCTTCGCGCGCAATATTAGATTCGCGGGCCCGTTAACTCGCCGTCGGGGGGGCGCACACCACCGAAGACGTGCGACTAGTCGGAATCGGAATCGGATCGGTGTCGG
>JANLSU010000100.1:0-23062 GCA_031362565.1 bacterium
CGCGGGCCTTGTCGGGCTCGGAGAAGTAGTTGGAGAAGTCGGTCCCGATGAGCTCCTCCCGTGGCACCCCAGTCACGGTGACCGAGCCCGCGTTGACGTCGGTGATCTTGCCCTCGGGACTGATGGTGACCAACGGGTCCAGGCTGGCTTCGATGAGGCTGCGCGCATACTGCGACGCTGTGCGTAGCTTGTCGTCGGCCTGCTGGCGCGCCGTGTTGTCGGTGCCGATCAACAGATAGCCGATGATCGCACCCTGCGCATCACGCAGCGCCGTGACCGACACCACCGCCGGGAACCGGCTCCCATCCTTGCGGATGTAGGTCAGCTCATAGATGTCCTCGATTCCGCGCGATGCCTTGAAGACGAGCGCTTCGAAACCCGGCGTAATGGTGGTCGCCAACTCGGCGCTCAACGCCTCGGCGCGCGCGACGACTTCCTGCGGATCGGAAATGTCCGCCGGTGTGATCTTGTTCATCACTTCAGTGGCCGTGTAACCCAGCATGCGTTCCGCGCCGACATTGAAGATCTGAATGACGCCCTTCGCGTCCGTCGCGATGCTCGAAAAATTGGCGCTGTTGAAAATCGCGCTCTGCAACGCCCCCGTCTTGATCAGTACCTCTTCGGTCTCTCTACGGGTGGAGATGTCGCGCAAAACGCCCGTGAAATGGCGCTCTCCGGCCAGCCACATTGCGCTCAAGGTAATTTCCAATGGAAACGTCCGCCCATCCTTGCGCCGGCCCACGACCTCGCGTCCGAGGCCGTTGGCGCGCTCCTGATCGCTCACGCACAAATACGCGATGGGTTCCTTGCGTACGTCACTTTCCAGATCGGGGATCAGCAGGCTGAAATTCTGGCCGACGAGTTCCGAGGTCGCATAGCCGAACAACCGTTCGGCCCCCGGATTCACCGTTTCGATGGTGCCTTCGCTGGCCTTGAGCGTGATGACGCCATCCGCCACGGTATTGAGAATCGTGTGAACTAGCGCCGCGCTGTCGCGCGCCGCCCTTGCCACCGCATACTCCTCGGTGACATCCCGGAACACGAGCACCGAACCGACCACCACTCCGCCCCGGTCTCGAATCGGCGCGCAGGTCTCGGCAATCGCGCACTCGGTGCCATCACGGGCAATGAGAATCGTATGGTTGGACAGGCCGTGAACCGTTCCCTTCGTCAGCGCTTCCATGACCGGAATGGTCGAGGTGGCGCGGGTCTTCTGATTGATGATATGAAAGATCTCCTCCACCGGCCTCCCGGCCGCTTCCTTTTGCGTCCATCCGGTAAGTTTTTCGGCGACCGAATTCAGGAGTGTCAGGTGCCCCGCCGCATCTGTGGCAATCATCCCATCGCCGATGGAGTGCAGCGTGACGGCGAGCCTCTCCTCGCTGGCTTGCAACGTGACATTCGCCTTGTCCAGCCGACCGTTCAATGCCACCTGCCCGTCGAGCAACCGTTGCGTTTCGCGCTGCACCACATTCTTCACCCGGTGCTGCATCTCCCGATAGATCATGAAAGCGAACGCAAGCGCGAACAGCAGCGCCAATGCGCTCGCGGCAACGATCAGGCCAAAGAGAAGCCTCATCTTCGACTGAAATGCCGCCTCGTGTTCCGCCAGCGCACTTGCCTGGATCCTGGTAAAATCTTTCATCTCCGCACGAATCGAATCCATCAGTCGCTTGCCCTCGCCCGCATTCATCACTGCAATGACCGCCGGCATGTCCTTGCTGCGTCGCAGCTCGATCAAATGCGCCGACGCCGCCAGCTTCGCCGCCATCAGCGGCACCACCGCATCCAGATGCTTCTGCGCCTCGACACTTAGCGTGGCCTGACGCAATTCCTTCAACTGCCCGTCGACGCGATCCCGTACCGCCGTATACGGCTCCAGAAACGCCTCGTCACCCGTCAGCCCAAAGCCGCGCTCCCCGGTCTCCGCATCCTTCAACGCCGACAGAAGATCGTCCGCATGATTGATCAGCACCCGCGAATGCTTCCGGGCTTCGGCGGTTTCTCCGATCTGCCGGAACGCCGAGAAAAACAACGCCGCACCCAGTGCAACCAGCACGACTGAGCTCGCCAACGAAGCTGTAATCTTATGCGTCGTCTTCATGGGAATGTTCATCTGACCCCCGGATCCAAGCATTTCAACCTCATCACGCATTCAGACTACGCCACCACAACTCGCCTCCGCAATTGGAACTCTCCGCCAGCGGTCGTTTCCAATCATTGGAACTTGAACGCATCACCCGGACAACCAGGCCGCCCGACGCGGTGCCGGACAACGGGTCGCACGAGCGCACCGCGACCAGTCGGACACGCGAGATTCCTCCGGTGCGCCTTGCCCCAGGCGGCAAGCCAAAAATGGCGATCGCGAAACCAGTGACAGAGCAACATGCCAAGCGTGGCGTCCGCGGCCGTGGATCAGGGGGCCGCCGCCTGAGGTCTACACACGTCTTGACTCAAGCCCCCATGGCCCGCCAACGTACAAACACAGGAGGAGACCCTAATGAACCTCAAGATCACGAGGCTCGACGCGGAGCCGCAATCACTATGAAGCCGCCATCGGGTCCCGTGGGCATGTCAGGCAAGGCGAAGGCCAAGGCCAAGGCCAAGGGCACGTCGCGGGCGAGCAAACCACGCAAGTCGGCCACCAAGTCCAAGTCCGCGCCGAAGCCTGGCGCGACCGGGAAACCCGCTTCCCGGCCCAGCGACTCGCGGATCCGCGACCAGGGGGATTGGCGCCAGGCGACCCTGGCTCGCATGCGGGAACTGATCCTGGAGGCCGACCCCGAGATGATCGAGGAGCGGAAATGGCGCAAGCCGTCGAACGCGATGGCGGGGGTTCCGGTCTGGTCGCACAACGGGATCGTCTGCACCGGGGAATCGTACAAGCAGGTCGTGAAGCTCACATTCGCCCGGGGCGCTAGCATCCCAGACCCATCTCGCCTCTTCAATTCCAGCTTGGAAGGCAACACGCGAAGGGCGGTCGACATCCACGAAGGGGAGACGGTCGACGCGCGCGCGTTCAAGACGCTCGTGAAGGGCGCGGTGGCCCAGAATGGCCCGCCGGCGAAAAAACGGTAGACCCTGAGTCATCCTCGCAACGCATTCTGGTAATCCGCGGCGCCGGCCGCCGCATCGCACTCTGGAGAAACGATGACCGACCCGTTCGCGCAGTTCAAAGCGGTGCAGCGCGAGGGCTGGTCGCTCTTTGCACCACTCGCCATCTTTACGACGATGCCGGCGGCCAATCTGGTTCGATTCGCCGGAGTGGAACCGGGCCAATCGGTTCTCGACGTCGCCTGCGGAACGGGCGTCGTGTCGGTGACCGCGGCGCGGTCGGGCGCGCAGGTTCGTGCCCTGGATCTCTCGCCGGCACTGCTCGAACACGCGCGCAAGAATGCCCAGATCGCCGGCACGAAGATCGAATTCGTCGAAGGCGATGTGGAAGCGTTGCCGTACGCAGACGAGTCCTTCGATGTCGTGCTGAGTCAGTTCGGCCACATGTTTGCGCCGCGGCCCGACGTTGCTGCCTCCGAAATGCTACGCGTGCTGCGGCCGGGCGGACGGATTGCGTTTTCGACGTGGCCGCCGGATCAGATCCTGGGGCGCATCTTCGCGCTCGTGAGCCGGTACACGCCGCCGCCGCCTGGAGTCGCCGCGCCCCCCGCGTGGGGCGATCCGAACATCATCGCGGAGCGTCTCGGGACCCGCGTGAAGGACCTCCACTTCGACCGCGCTTTGGTGCAAAGACCCGTGTTGAGCCCGCAGCATCATCGCTTGGATATGGAAGCCACCAGTGGGCCGGTCACGACCTTGATCGCGAAATTGGCCGGGGAGCCGGAGAAACTCGCCGCATTTCGCGCCGACCTCGAAGCAATGGCCGCTCCATATATTGTCGGCAACGCCGTGCAGCAGCATTACTTGATGACGCGGGCGACGAAGGCGTAGATGAATCCGTAGCTGCTACAGCGCGCCGCGCCGCCGCCGGAGCGCCGTCCGCCGCCAGCGAAGCACGAGTGCCAGCCCCACGGCCACCAGGCCGCCTCGCAACAGCCCGTCGAACACGTGCGGTAGCACACGCGTGGTACACTCGCGACGCTGAACCCTCGCTAGTCGGGGCACGCTCACCGGCGTGTCTACGGGTGATGAGATGTCGACGTCGCACGCGCGAACATTTGTAGACGGACGCTGGCTGCACCGGCTTCTACTGACGGCCGCGTTCTGCACGTTGGCCTTCGTGGCATGCAACTACCGAGCGCCGACCGGCCCTGTCGTTCGACGCGGTGGCTTCCAGATTCACTCGCAGGCGGAACTCGAAGCATTGGCCGGCGTCGAGGAAATCGACGGCAGCGTGCTCATCGAGGCGGACCGATTCGTGGCGTCGGATCCGGTAAGAGATCTTGGCCCTCTTCGCCACTTGGTGGCGGTCACGGGCAGCCTGCGCATCGAAGACGCCGATTCGATTCGTTCCCTGGACGGTCTCTCGAGCCTGGTATCGGTCGGCGACAACTTCTACATCGGTCGGAACGACAACCTCCTTTCTCTAGCTCCGCTCCGCAATGTGCGGCATTGTGGATTGGCTTTTTTCGTCCAGGACAACGACCGGTTGAAGTCTCTCGATGGTTTGCAAGGTTTAGGAGATGTCGAGGGCAACGCCGTGCTTCAAATCGCCCTCAACGACTCGCTGGAGACCCTGCTAGGCCTCGGTAATTTGCGAACCCATGTCAGGGTACCCCACTCGACGGACTGCTGGATCGCGATCGTCGCGAACCCTCGGTTGCGAAGCCTCGAAGGGCTCGAACGGTTGCAAAGGGTTGTAGGACTTCGCATCGGCGACAACAACGCGCTCGAGGACATCGATGCCCTTCGTGGCCTTCGCGTGGCGCACGAACTCGTCATCGGAGCCCTCCCTGCCTTGCGCGACCTTTCCGCTCTGGCTGGGATGGAATCCTGCTCGACGCTACGGCTCGGTAGTCTGCCGGTATCGAGCCTGGCTCCGTTGCAGGACGTGAGCATCGGCAGCATCGATCTGAGAGATCTCCCGATCGAGGACTTCTCGGCCTTCGCGCGCCTCGTGGCTCTTCAGGAACTCTGGATCGAGAGGCTGCCGCTCGTGAACAGTTTCCGAGGACTCGAGCGTCTCGAACGGTTGGAGCGTCTCTCGATCCTGGACAGCCCGTCCATGACGAGCCTCCAGGGACTCGACGGACCACGCGCGATGGAATTCGTCCGCATCGCGGGCAATCGGCACTTGTGTCCGAGTGTCATTGATTTGTGGTTGAGCGCCATCCAGGTCGCTAACGCACCCATGATCGAGAACAACGGCGAATGTCCCGACAACCCCGCCCCCGAAGCGATCCTGAGTGTTCATCGGACGACCACCATTCGACGCGTCAGCGCCCGTTTCGGCGTCTGCAACCGATAGAAGTACACGCCGGAGCCAACTCGCACGCGGTGCGGCGTCGGACGCGGGGAATTCCGGACCCTTCTAGGTCCCGGATTCAAGTACGGCCGAGCGAGGCCGACCGAACAAACAGCGGTCACCAACGCGCAATGCCCCGTGTCTCATCGGTAGAGCCGCTTCAGATCGCTCCACGTCTTGGACTCGACGCGCACGGTTCGCAGGTCTGACGCGATCCAAATGTTGGCGCACCCGGAGCGGTCGGATGTGAAGGCGATCCGCGTGCCGTCGGGCGACCACGAGGGTTCGACGTCGCCTGCAGGATCGGTCGTGACTTGTGACAGGGCGCCGCTCGAGACGCGCACGACCCAGAGATCAAGATTGCCGCTGCGATCGGACGAGAATGCGATCAACTCGCCATCGGGCGACCAGCTCGGGTCCCCGTCCGCAGCGACGTCGTCCGTGATCCGGCGCGGTTCGCCGCCTTGTGCCGAGACGATCCACAGATCCGAGCGTCCATCGCGCCCCGAGCCGAATGCGATCCACTGGCCATCGCGCGACCAAGCCGGGCTCCGGTCGGGGCCGGAAGTCAGTTGAATCGCACTGCCGCCTGCAGCCGGGACGGTCCGGAGACCCGTAGCCCAATCGCTGTAGGCGATGGAGGCGCCATTCGGCGACCATGCGGGTTCGCGGCCGTCCAAATTGAGTGAAGTGAGCAACGACTCCGCGACGCCACAGATCCACAGACTCGAAGGTGCCGAGAAAACGATCCGATCGCCGCCCGGTGACCAGGCAGGATCCATGTTGAGGGGCCATGCCAGGTTCCCGGCAGGTTCTGGTTGGGGATTCCGAACCATCCGCCTCCGTCGGCACCTACTACGGCAATCCAATCGTGGGCTTCGTAGGGGAAATAGGAATCCACCGTCCACGATGTGACGGCGATCTTGGTGCCGTCGGGCGACCATGCGGGAGACCCTACACCATTGTCGTAGTTTGACGTCGCGAACGTAATCTGCTGAAACCCGGTGGCGTTGGCGTCGTGCACCGAGAGACAGACGACGGCAAGGATGACACTGCGAACAAATCGTGAACGCCATGGCGAAATCTGCCGAGGGGCGAGACCGTGCATTACTGCACCTCCAGGCGAGATTGGCAACGCGGTAAGCATAGGCGTGTTCCACTCCAGGTGCAAGCAGTGCCTCCTTCAGACTCCCTTGACACCATTCCTGTCCTGGGGAAGGATGCACGGCATCTGGTTTGATTGTGTTGGGGGCGCCGAACTCAGGCCGGACGCTTCGTATCGCCAAGGGTGGGATCATGACCGCACATTGTTCCGCACCATGGGGTGGCCGTTGGCGCGCTGGCGCCGTGGTGTTCTGCGTCGCGTTTCTCGCTACCCGCGCCGCCGCCCTCCCCGGCGACAACGAACACTGGTCGCAAGTCCGCACCCGCAACTTCATCCTTCTCGGGCGCAGCGACCCCAACGACCTCATCCGCACCGGCCTTCGCCTCGAGCGCTTCCGTGCAGTGCTCGAGAACGGGCGCGCCCCGAGCCCCGAGAGCGGCGTCTCGCCGACGACGATCATCGTCTTCAAGGACGAACTTTGTTTTGCGCCCTACAAGCGCACTGCCGACGGCAAGACCGCCGGGTACGGTGGTATCTTCGTGCCGGGCGTCGACCGCAACTACATCGGCATGAACGCCGATTGGGACGATGACGAATCCAACATTGTATTTCACGAGTACGTGCACTTTTTCTTGAGCCACCGGTACGGCGACGTGCCGCTCTGGCTGCACGAAGGTCTGGCCGAGTACTACAGCACGTGCCGTATGAACAAGAATGAGGTTGATGTCGGGCGGCCGATCGACAGCCATGTCCAATACCTCGCCGAGAAACCGTTGATGCCGCTCGGAGACCTCTTCGAGATGAACACCGATTCCAAGGACTATAGCGAAGGCGAGCGCCAGGGCGTTTTCTACGCCGAGTCCTGGGCCTTGGTCCACTATTTGTTGCTTGGAAATGCGGCACGGGCCACGCAGCTGCAAACGTTCCTGGACTCGAGCGGTGGTCTCATCTCGCAGCCGGATGCCTTCACCCAAGCGTTCGGAGCCGGCCACGAGGCGATGCAACAACAACTCGACGATTACGTGCACAACGCCGATTTCCGCTATCTCCACCTCAAGTTCTCGAGTCTCACCACCGACGAGACGGCAGAGGTCCTACCGTTGTCGCGTCCGGAGTTGCTGTACACGCTGGGCGACTATGTGGCGCACGTGACGCCATGGCAGGTCGAGGCGGCAGAAGCCCATTTGCGGGAGGCGCTGCGGCTCGATTCAAGCCACGCGCGGGCCCACGCCGCGCTCGCCGCGCTCCTCGCGAAGCGCGACGCGTGGCCCGAGGCTGAAGAACATTTTCAGAAGGCGATCGAAACAGGGTCGGCGGATGCTCTGCCGTTTTACCTGTACGGCAAAGCGCAGCTCGAGCGTGGCATGGCGCACCGGCGCGACGTCGCCATAAATCCGGGCCCGCTGCCCGAATCGATCCAGGCAGCGCGCGGCCTGCTGGCGCGGAGCGTCGAACTCGCGCCCAACTTTGCCGAGGCGTCCGTCGCCCTCGGCTGCACCTACCTCTACGACCCTGGCGATTTGACCGATGGGATCGCTGCGCTCGATCATGCGCGCCAACTCCTCCCGGCCCGCATGGACATTCCTCACAACCTGATGATGTTGTGTTTGCGGCGCGGCGACCGCACGAGCGCCGAAACGCTTGCCAACGAAGTTCTCTTGCACAGCCGCGACGCGACGATTATTGCCGACGCCAACCAGGTTCTTGAACGGTACGACCAACATCTGGAAGGGAAGCAGTTTAGCGAAGGCGTCGCCAAGTTGAACGCACACGACTACACGGGCGGCATCGCGATCCTGGAAAGCCTGCGGGCGACGACTCAGAACTCCGAGCTCGCCGGGCAAATCGACAAACTGCTTCGCGAGGTCCAGGCGGCAAGGCAGGACGACGCAAAGGCCGCTGCCTTGAACCGGCAAATCGACGAATACAACGTCGCGTCCCAGAAAACCCGGGAAGGCGACTATGCCGGCGCGATGGCGATCTTGCGGCGGCTCGCGCCCCAGGTGACCGACCCGGATCTCGCGAAGCACGTGAAGCAACTCACGAAAGACCTCCGTACGGCTCTGGATGCGACCTCGCCGGCACGCCGCTGACTTCACGCCGTTCGTCCGGCGCGGCCGGAGGGCCCGTCAGCCGGGACCAAAGGTCTCAGAGCGTCGGAATTGACACGCGTCACGTGACAAGCTACACTTGTATCATGATCAAGACGTTTGCGGACCGGCACACGCAAGATCTGTACGCGACGGGCAAGTCGAAACGGTTTCCGGCGGACGTCGTCAAGCGAGCCAGACGGAAACTGGAGTACATCGACCTGGCGGCTCGACTTGACGACCCAAGGGTCCCACTGGGCAACAGGCTTCATGCACTTGAACGGAACCGTGCCGGACAACATTCGATCTCGGTCAAACGACCAATGGCGCATTTGCTTTCAATTCGTTGATCGCGACGCTTACGATGTCGAGATCACCGACTACCACTAATGACGAGGGGTGAGATGAGCGTTCGGAATACCGGCCGACGGAAGGTTCGGCCCACCCATCCAGGCGAGATGCTTCGGGAGGATTTCCTCCCGGACTACGGTCTCACCGTCTCCGGTCTTGCCGCGGCGCTGGGCGTCTCGCGTCAAACCATGAACGAATTGCTCCGGGAGCGCCGTGCCGTTAGTCCGGAAATGGCACTTCGGCTCTCACGTCTATTCGGCAACTCGCCGGAGTTCTGGCTCAATGCGCAGCGCGCAGTGGATCTCTGGGATGCGGCAAGGGCCCTCAAGGCGCAGGTTGCGCACATCAAACCGCTCAAGGTCGCCTAACATGCGCTGCCCGGCGGTCGTTGACGTCGGGCCTGGCAGCCTTGCCGACAGGCGTCTTCGCAGGTTCGAGGAGTGCTGTGACGCTGAGCGTCCGCAAACTGCTTCTGGGGCTCGCCGTCGGGGCCGGTCTTGTGGCGCTCGTTGTGAACCTGTCACGCCCGTCGGTGGCCGGCGACGGGATCGGGTACTACGCGCCGCTCGCCTCCGTTGTGCTTGATCACAATCTCGACTTGCGCAACGAATTCGCCTACAGCAGCAAGTCGATTCGCCAGCGCTGGCTGACGCTTCCTGATGGACGCCTGGTCGATCCGTATCCGGTGGGCGCCGCGATTCTCTGGGCGCCGGTGGTCGTCGTCGCCTGGATCTTCGACCCGCATCGCGACACATACGGCTTGCCGGACCACTGGCAGAACTCTTCGCCTGGATTCTCACGCCGCTACGTGAATGCCGTCGCGATTGGCACGGCGATGGAAGCGCTGGGTGCGGCGGTGCTTCTGTTCTGGTGCTTCAGGCGCCGGGCCGGGCTTGGCGCTGGCGCGGCTGCGCTCGGAGTTGCGGCCGCGACGCTCGGCACACCTCTCGTCTACTACGCGCTCACCATGCCGTCGTACGCCCATGTCGCATCCTTTCTTGCGTGCAGCGCGTTGCTCGCTGCCGTTCTGGCGGGCGGTACCGGGCGCCGCTCACTGCTCGTTCTAGGCCTGCTCTGGGGTCTCGTGAGTCTGGTGCGCAATCAGGATGTCTTTCTCGGGATCCTTGTCGCACCGCGACTGTGGCGCGAACTGCGCGGCGCGGGTCACGGTTCGAAGCGCGAGACGGCACTGCGGCTCGCGCTCTTCGGCGCCGCGGCGATCGTCGTCTTCCTGCCGCAAGCGCTCTTCTGGCAGCGGATCTATGGGAGTCTTCTCCCGCAGACGGTGCCGAGCGGTTTCATGCATTGGACGCGGCCCCAGGTCTTGGCGTTCTTGTTTTCGACGTGGCAGGGCGCTCTGCTCTGGTCCCCGATCATTGGCATCGGCATCATCGGGTTGCGTTGGATCGAAGATCGTCCCCTCCGTGCCGCACTGTGGGCGGCAGTCGGGCTCGAAATCTACGCCTCGGCAGCTGCGGGCGATTGGTGGGGAAGTGCTTCGTGCGGTGCCCGGCGGCTCGTCGTCGTGGCGCCGATTCTGGGCCTTGGCGTCGCGCTTGCGATCGACCGCGGTCTCGTTCCCGAACGCTTCCGGCGCTTGCGCATGTCGCGCCTCGCGCGCACCGCGATCGTTCTCGTCTTGACGGCGTGGAATCTACGCCTGACGCAGTACTACGCCGCCGACCTCTTGCCCAAGAACACCGGCAATCCCGGCGACTATCTGCGGGGTTACGCGCCCAGCGACCCGCACGCCCAGCCCTGGGGCCTGTGGGACTACCGGCGCTTCACCAGCGACGTCGTCGACGCCGAAAAGCGTTTGTGGCGTTGAGCGAGCGCGCGACGCCGGCCCGTCAGCCGAGCCGCTTCTCGAGTGCGTCGAGTTCGTTGCGGAGCCCCGCCGGCAACTTGGCACCGAAGCGTTCGAAGTGCTGTCGAATCGACGGCACTTCCTCTTTCCAAGCCACGGGATCGACCGACAAGAGCGCCTTCACCGCTTCGGCCGATAGATTGAGGCTCTTCAGGTCGAGCGCCTCCGGTGTCGGCAGCTTGCCGATCGGCGTGTCGACGGCTGCGGCCTTGCCGTCGCAACGTCCCGCGACCCAGGCCAACACCCGGCTGTTCTCGCCATAGCCCGGCCACAGGAACTTGCCGTCCGGGCCCTTGCGGAACCAGTTGACGAAGAAAATCTTCGGCATCTTGTCGCCGCCCTTTTCGCCCATCTTGAGCCAATGCGCGAAGTAGTCGCCCATGTTGTAACCGCAGAAGGGCAGCATCGCCATCGGATCACGCCGCAACTCGCCGATCTTGCCGGTCGCCGCCGCTGTCTGTTCCGACGCCATGATCGAACCCAGGAAAACACCGTGTTGCCACGACGTGGCCTCGGTCACGAGCGGCACGTTGGTCGCGCGCCGGCCGCCAAAGAGAATGGCGCTAATCGGCACGCCCTTCGGGTCTTCCCATTCCTTGGCGATGACCGGACATTGCTTGGCCGGCACCGTGAAGCGCGAATTCGCATGCGCCGCCGGACGCCCGACCCCCGGATGCCACGGCCGGCGCAGCCAGTCGGTGACCGACTCGGGCTCGTGATCCAGCATCTGCTCCCAATAGACGTCGCCATCCTTGGTGAGCGCGACGTTGGTGAAGATAGAATTCGCATGCAGGCTGCGAAGCGCATTGCGATTGCTGAGATCGCTCGTGCCCGGAGCGACGCCGAAAAAACCCGCTTCGGGATTGATGGCGTAGAGCCGGCCATCGGCGCCAAACTTCATCCAGGCGATGTCATCGCCCACCGTCTCTGCCTTCCAGCCCGGAATCGTCGGGATGAGCATCGCGAGGTTCGTCTTGCCGCAGGCCGACGGAAAGGCGCCGGCGATGTACTTCACGTCGCCCGCCGGGCTCGTCAGCTTCAAGATGAGCATGTGTTCCGCGAGCCAGCCCTCGTCGCGCGCCTGCACGGAGGCGATGCGCAACGCGTGGCACTTTTTCCCGAGGAGCGCATTGCCGCCGTAGCCCGAGCCATACGACCAGATTTCGCGTGTCTCGGGGAAATGCGTGATGTACTTGGTGGTCGCGTTGCACGGCCACGGCAAATCGGCCTGCTTGGGATCGCGGAGCGGATAGCCCACCGAATGCGAGCCACGCACGAAATCGGTGCTGTCGCCCAGCACCTCGAGGACGCGATGTCCGACCCGCGTCATGATGTGCATGTTGATGACGACGTACGGCGAATCCGACACCATGACGCCGATTTTGGCGATCGGCGAACCGACCGGTCCCATGGAGTAGGGAATGACATACATCGTGCGGCCCTGCATCGTGCCGTCGAAGAGCTCGGCGAGTTTCGTCTTCATCTCGACGGGGTCGGCCCAGTTGTTCGTGGGGCCGGCGTCGTCGCGGTTCACGGAGCAGATGTAGGTCTTGTCCTCGACGCGCGCCACGTCGGCCGGGTCGCTGCGGACGAGAATGCTGTGCGGGCGCTTCTTTTCGTCGAGGCGGATCGCGGTGCCCGCGTCGACGAGCATCTGCACCATTTCTTGGTATTCGGCCGGCGAACCATCACACCAGCGCACCCCGTCTGGACGCATCATGCGCGTCGCCGCGTCGACGAATGCGAGAACCTTGGCATTGGTAGTGGGAACGGATACGGCAGGCATGATTCCCATGGGTTCTAGCTTCCTTCAGGTAAGCGGGGCGAGCCCCCTTTGGCGCCCCGAAAAGCGCCACAACCATACCGGATCGCTCCTCCGGGCCGCCACCTGGTAGGGTGGGCGTGTGACTCACCGGCGAACCCCTCCACTGCGGCATCTTGCGGCCCTCGTGCTGGCCGTGCTGCTTGGCGCCGTGTGTGTCGTGCGGCCGCTCGTCCGGCCGTCTATTCGGATGGATGGAGTGGGTTATTACGCACCGCTTGCCTCGGTTCTCTTCGACCGCGATCTGAACCTCGCGAACGAGATCGCCCACGCCGGCAACTTCATGCGCAACGCTTGGTTCAGGCTGCCCGATGGCCGGCTCGTAGACCCGTATCCGGTGGGGGCGGCGATCTTATGGTCGCCGGCAGTGGCGGTCGTTTTGGCCTTCGACCCGCAGCGGCACGAGTACGGCCTGCCGGACCGATGGCGCGGTGCATCGCCCGGATTCGAGCGCCGGTACGTGCGGGCCGTAGCCCTTGCGACCGCACTCGAAGCGCTGGCCGGAGCGGCCCTTCTCGCTTGGAGTCTGCGATCTCGGCTACGCCGAAGTTCGGTCTTGGCGGGAGTCGTGGGCGGCACGCTCGGGACACCGCTCGTCTACTACGCCTGCGCCGAGCCATCGTATGCGCATACCGCGTCATTCTTGGCGGCGAGCGCCTTCTTGCTCGTCGCGCGCCTAGAGCGGTGCGATCGCCGCTCGCTTGTCGTGCTGGGTGCCTTGTGGGGACTGCTGTGCTTGGTGCGCTCGCAAGATGCGGTGCTGGGCGTACTGGCGGCGCCGGTACTGCTGCAAGCATTGGCGCGCGCCTGGCGCCGCGCTCGGTGGCGTGCGCTGGAGGTTGCCGGGCTCTTCCTGCTTCCCGCGTGCATCGTGTTTCTGCCGCAGGTGCTCTTTTGGCAGCGCATCTACGGCCAGCCGTTGGTGTTCGCGGCACCGAACGGCTTCATGCACTGGTCGAGTCCTGCTGTCCTGCCGTTCCTGCTCTCGACCTGGCAAGGGGCTTTCGTATGGTCGCCGCTTTTGCTCGCCGGCATCGCCGGCGTTGGGTGCGTTCCGGAACGCCGCTGGCGCATCGCGCTTTGGAGTGCGATGGCGCTCGAGATCTATGTGTCCTCGGCGGCCGGTGACTGGTGGGGAAGTGCGTCGTTCGGCGCCCGCCGGTTGGTCGTCATCGCGCCGCTCGCCGGGTTCGGGGTCGCATTCCTCTTCGAGCGGCTCGTGACATCGCGCCGGCGTGCCGTGTGGGTGACCGCCGTGCTCGTGGGGCTCGTAGCATGGAATGTGCGCTTGGCGCAGTACAGCGCCGCCGGTTGGCTGCCGCTCAATGTCCGCAATGTCGGCGAGTTCGGACGCGATTTCCCGGCTGGGCATCCGTATCGTGAGCCGTGGGGCGAATGGGACTACGCGCGGTTGGCGGGCGAGTTCGCGCATGCCGAGCACCGCATGTGGGCCCCCTAAAACGACGCGTGCCGCCGCGGTGTTCCGCAGCGGCGCGCGATGTCGTTCGCCGGGGGCGGCGTGGCTCGATCAGATCTCGCCTTTGGGCTTCTTGATGACGCTCACACCGAAAGCGAAAGTCGTGCTGGCTTCGCCCTCTTCGGTATGGCCGACGCTGTGGCCGATGGACGCGAACCCCACGAATTCCATCTTGGACCGTGCCAGCGCCTTGGGGAACAACGCCTCGACCCAGCCGACGCGCACGTCCGTTTGGCGATTGTGGAGATTCTCGTCGCGTTCGGAGTAGATCTCGGTCAGGACCCGGATGTATTCGCCGATCGCGCGCCCAACGCCGAACGCCGCGGTCGTGTCTTGCAGTTCATGGTCCAGGTTGTGCCGGTAACCGAGATTGACGGCGAGCGTGTAGTCGCGGTGCACCGTTTTCGAGATCAGCAGTGGGAGATAGTACGAACTGCCTTCGTCCGATTCCGGATTGCCTTCCTCGTCCTTGAGCGTGAAACCGTCATTGAAGGAGTAGTTCGGATAGACGGCCGCTTCCAGGCCATTGTTGTCCAGGAAGCGCCATTTCACGCCGATTTCCGTTGCCCCGAGCCCCTGCTGGTTGTGTTCGCCGACCGCGCCCTCGGTCAAGTAGGGACGCTCGAACTTGAGTTGGATTCGGTCGCCGATCCCATAGTTGGCATCGAGCAGAGTCTCGGATCCGCGCCCCTGCCCGGCGCGCGCCAGCGTGCCGACCAAATTCACTTCGATGCCTTGGCGGCCCGGCGTTCCCGGATCGTCCATTTCCATGGGCGGGGAACTGACCGCGCTCTCTGGCGCTTCCTCTTCCTCGGCGCCGGCTTCGGCGCCGCTC
The DNA here is from genome assembly GCA_031362565.1 of bacterium. Taxonomy (GTDB): domain Bacteria; phylum Krumholzibacteriota; class Krumholzibacteriia; genus JANLSU01. The sequence continues at coordinate 14,967 of JANLSU010000100.1, forward strand.
TGAACTTCACCACTGCTGGCTGCCGCGACGACCTGGACGTGCGCCGCGTCCTTCGGTTCGTTGTCGTTCGCTTGCCAGTCGCTGGCGTCGGCGATTCCGGCTGAACTCATCAGCCCCATCGCCACGACCACTGCAAATGTTCTGAACACGGTTGACCCCCGACGTTCCAATCAAAAACGGGGCGCTTTCTTCGCGAAGTGGCTTGTTCGAATTGAACTCGATTAGACACTTTTACGGCGTCTCGAGTCAAGGATTTTGCAATGCTGTTACGTTGATCGGCACTAAAAAACCAGCGGTTTGCGCGGAACGGTGGGTCGAATTGCGCAACTGCGCCGATAGTTGTAATCAATGCAGACTGGCTGTATACGGATCAGTCACCGCGAGCAAGCGGCCGTGCTCCGGGTCGCCGAAGTACACCTTTCCCCGGACCGCGATGCAGTGCGAATCCTCGGTGGCCGGGAAGGTACCAAGCAACGAGAGCGCACCTTGCAACGAGACCCCAACCATGGCGAGGGTCTTGGTTTCGGCGCTCGGAACATACACGTGTCCCAGATCCGGATCGTACGCAATGATGTCGATGCCGCCGGCCAGGGCGATCTTGCTCAGCTGTTTTCCGGTCGTCACATCCACAGCGGTGAGACCGCCGGCCTCGCAGGCGACGAACAGCAAGCCGCGTTTCGCGTCCAGCGCGAGGCCGGAGGCGCCTTCGCAACCGTTCTTCCACGTGGCCACGATCGCCCGCGTCCGCAGGTCGATGGCCACGGTCTTGGATTCGAGATTGGTGTAGGCGCGCCGGCGCCGCACATCGAGGACGAGCGATTCGGGGTCCCCGGGCAACGTGATTTTGGTGACGGCCTCGAGACGCGGCGGCTTGTCGGTGGTGAGCCGGAAGATCTCGATGCGCTGCGAGTCGGGCTCACTCACCCAAATCTCACGCGCCGCGGCAAGCCAGCGCACGTAGTCCGGGCTGGCGCTGAGCGCCGTGTGGCCGACGATCGCTTTGGTCGCCGGATCGACGATGGAGAGTTGAAGCGCCGTGCGGTCGGTGGCGAAGAGCAGACCCTCGCCCTCGACGACCGACGTCACTCCATCCTCGTGACCGCCGGGGAAGTCGGCGCGAGCGGTGAACCCGGGGATCGACACGACCGAGCCGGTCTCGAGATCGACGAGATCGATCATTCCAGTGCGGCCCGCGGGCACGAGCAATTTCCCGAGCCTGGTCGAGTAGGCGAGATCGTCGAATCCGATACCGGCTTCGCCGCCGGGCATCGCGATGGCGACTGGCGTGGGCGGCGCTTGGGCGGTGGTTCCGGCGGCGAGGGCGGGGCTCGTCGAGAAAAGGCAGAGCCCCAGAACTAAGAGTCGCATCGGTGTACTCCTTGGTCTCGGCGCAGCCTGTTGGCGCGCGGCGAAAGAACGACGCACGCACATCGCCGCTGACGCGGCACTTGTGGCACTCTGTACAGAACGCTAAATTGGGGCAACCACCCCACCGCGGGGCCCGCGGGCTCGCCGCATGCTACGGCGATGCCGTGGAGAAACGGAAAAAAAGGGAGGGTCGAACGCGAGTCGAGTCGGACCGGCATCGAACAGAGTTCCGTCACTGACGTTGCTCTGGCGAAGTTATCCGTGGTGACTGTAGCCTGCCCGTTCTTACCAGCCACCACGCCCACATCCGGTCTGCCCGTTCGCGCCGGCCCTCCCTCAATTCCATTTGTGCATTCGAGGTGGCGTGGTTCCATGCACGCGCACCGCATCGCTCACCGTTGCAAATGCAGGGTCCGAGCGCGATCAACACCGCGTCCTCTATTCCGAACGCGTCGTCCCGGTGAGATACGAAGACCCGCCGCGAAGTGCTGAAGCCCCGGGTACCGACAGGGCGCAACGCGACGAATCACCGCACAAGGGACGAGGATGGAACGGCCGGAGCAGCCGCGTTTCACGCCTAGCCTCGAAACCGGTGCGGAGGGGGAATACCTGGGCACCGGAGCTCGAACCACCGTGAAACCACGGCCGAAGGCCGCGGCTCCCGCGCACGAACCCACACGACGAGGAAAGCGGTGCCGCGTCTCTCGGCCCTGGTTGGGGCGCGTGTCGGACGGCAACGGCGAAGATGGCGCCGCGACAATCGGCAACCAACGAGCGTGCGAAACGGGATGGAGTTTCGGCACCGTCTTCCTCAAAGGTCTACCGCTCGCCGCGTACGTTCCCATTCAGGGGAGCGGCCTCTTTGGCCGCGAGAACGTTGTTCGAACGAGCGTCTGGTCGGTCTTTATCAGTCCGCCATATCGACCTTTGAGAGATGCCTGCGAAGCACGAACGGGCAGTCCGTGTAGGACAAGTCTAGTGGAGTCTGGTCCCGGCTGCAACTCGAAAAGTGCGTTTGCGGCGTCTTTTCTGGCGCCCGGCGGCTCCACGCCCTTGGGTCCTGGAGCCCTTGCTCCCGCGCGCTTGCCGGGGTCTTGCCGGCGTGCTAACGTGGCGTGCTTCTCACTTGTGAACCAGGCTCGTACGGAGGTTCGTGGCTTTGGCACCAGCGCAGCAACCGATCGGCCGCAAGGTCAAGGAAGATGAAGATCCCGTGATGACCTCGGTCCATCGCGGCCTGGATTACGTCACGACCCACATGAACATCGTCCTGGGCGTGGCGGCGGGCATTGTCCTCATCGTGGTCATCGGCGTCCTGTGGTCGCGGGACCACGCTGCCCGGGCCGCGGCCGCCGACAGCAGCATCTCGGAGGTTGTACTGGGGTTTGCGGGCGGCAACTACCAGGCGACCTTGGATGCCGCCAATGCCGTCCAAGCGAGCCACCCCGGAACCGAGGCGGCGCGGAACGCTAAGTACTTCGCCGGCGCCAGCCAGCTCCGCATGGGGCAGTTTCCGGAAGCCGAGCAGACGCTGCGTGCCTACCTCGCGGATACGGGCCCCAAGGGGTTCTACGAGCACGCCGCCCGTGCAGCGGTTGCGGCGAGCCTCGAGGGCCAGAGCAAGTTCGCGGACGCCGCGGCGATCTACCAAGAAGAAGCGAACGTGCTTCCCGAAGCACTCGCGAACGATGCGCGTCTCGACGCGGCTCGCGCCCTGCGGCTCGCAGGTTCCGTGGATCAAGCCAAGGGAATCCTGACCAAGTTGAGCGAATTGACCAATGCTCCCATGGTCGCGCGGCAGGCCAAGATCGAACTTGCGGTAATCGAAAGCGCGCATCCCTGACGCCGTACTCGCCGCATGGCGTCGCGGCCGCTCCGGACGCGCGCGGGAGACGAGCGCCGAATGCTTCAAGCCCCGCACGATGACACGAACTCCGCGCCGCGCGAAGCGGGCGGTTCGGGCGAGCGCGCCGAGGATCCCAGCGATGTCTCGCGCTGGCTCGCGGCCCTGTCCTATGCATTCGTAGTGGCGATCTTCGTCGTCGTCGAAGCCCGCCGGCGCCCGCCGGATGAATTCCTGCGCTTCCATGCGCGCCAAGGCTTCCTGCTCTTCTTCGCGGAATTCGCGCTGCTCATCGTCTCGATGATTCTCAATCACACCGTCGGGCGGATCGAAGTCCTGGGCTTCGTGATCATGGTCACCTGGAACTTGGTGACCGGACTGCTGGCCGTCGGCGTTTCGGTGATGGGATTCATGTACGCGCTTTCCGGCGAGCGCTGGAAGCTGCCCCTGTTGGGCGACCATGCGGGGCGCGTGCCGCTGAAGTGACGAGCAGCTTGGAGCCTCCCATGGGCCCGATCCAGTTCATGCGGTGCCTTGCATGTTCGGTGGCGGTTGCTTTGGCGTCCGTCCTGTCGTCTGCACGGGTCGAAGCGCAGGTCCCGGCGCCAGCGTCACCGGAGCGATCGAGCAGCTATCTCGGCACCATGATGTTGACGGACGTGGCGGTGATCGGAGTCACGAGTGCCGTCCTCGCCGCCTCAGTGACCGGCGCCGGAAACGGCTTGGTAGTCGCAGCGGCCGGGGCCGTCGGGTTGATTGCTTTTGTGGGCACAGGGGCGGTTGTGCACGCCTCGCACGGCAACCATCGGCAGGTCTGGCGGAGCCTGACCCGTCGTTCGTTGTTGCCGCTGGGCGCCGGGCTCGGTGCTGGGCTGGTCGCGAATTCCAGGGGGTGTTCAGGCGAGGACTGCGACCTCGGGACGGCAGGTTACGCCGCTATCGGTGTGGGCGCCGGCATGCTGGTCGCGGTGGCGTGGGATTGGTCCGTGGCCCACCTGGATTCGAGGTTCGCGACCGCACTGGTACCGTTCAGCGCCACCGACCGCGAGCGTGTGGTGTTCGGTCTCGTCGGGCGGTTCTGAGTGGCCGAGGCGCCGGACCAATCACTGGACTGACGTCGCACGTTGACGCGTGCCACCGGGGAACCGAACGTCCGTTCGGTGGGTCCGGCCGGCGGTACGCTCCCGCGCTTCGCCCAGTACGGCGCGCGCCGCCTGGACCGGGCCCCGTCGATGCAGTCCTTTTTGCGCTGCGGCCACTCGCTGCAGTGTTTCCTCAGGACACACCCCCGTTCCGTACCCGGCCCGGGGCAATTCTCTAAGCCACATTGTTGCAACTGCTTGTGCTGTGACCGCTGGTTGCAGCAAACGGCATGTTGTTCGCAATGCATCTCCACTGATGGCGCCCCGCAACAGCTGCGGCCGCCCGGGGGAGAACCGCCGCGAGGTCCTACCGGTCGGATTCGAGCCCGGCATTGGAGGAGGTGGGTGACGATGACAGCGACAACACCCCGAATGGCGGAGCGGGCTGCGTTTCCTGGTGACCTGGCGACACTGGCCCTGTACCAACGTGAAATCCAGCGCATTCCGGTTCTGTCTGCGAGCGACGAGCGGGCGCTCGGTGCGCGCGCGCAATGCGGCGACCGCACCGCGATCGATGCTCTCGTCCGGCACAACCTGCGCTTCGTGGTGATGGTCGCACGACGCTACACGCGCCATGGTATTCCTCTCGAAGATCTGATTGATGAGGGGAACCTTGGCCTCATTCGTGCAGCGCAGCGCTTCGATCCGACGCGCGGCTTCCGGTTCGTGTCTTACGCCGTGTGGTGGATCCGCCAGTCCATTCTGCAGTGCCTGAGTGACAAGTCACGCATCGTGCGCTTGCCGGTGAGTCAGGTCCAACGGTTGTCGCGCCTCTCGCAGGCGAGCGATCGGTTGACCCAGGCCCTGGGACGCGATCCGACGGCGGACGAGCTGGGCAAGCGCCTGTGCATCGCCGCCGAGAAAGTCGATTGGCTGCGGACGCTGCCGACGTTGGCGTTCTCGCTGGACGAACCGCGTGAAGGCGAGGAGACGGACTTCGAAATGGACACGCTCCAGGACCCGCGTGCGAGCAACCTCGAGGCTGCGGTGGCCGACAAGATCCGCGACGAGATGTTGGGGCGTTGCCTCGATCAGCTCGATGCACGCACTGCCGACGTCGTGCGCCGCTACTACGGCCTTGGCGGCACCATTCCGGAATCCCTCGAGGCGATTGGCAAGACCTACGGCATCACCCGCGAACGGGTTCGCCAGTTGCGGGACCGGGGCATTCACAAGCTGCGGACGGCGCCGGAGTGCGCGATGCTCGCTGAAGCGTGAGAGCCGCGAGCTGCCGCCGCTTCGATCCCTCCGGAGCAAGTTGCGCAACGGCCCGGGAGTCGACTCTCGGGCCGCTTTGGTCAAAAATTGTCGAGCAACCAGACGCTTTCGCTGCCGGTGTTACTGGTGAACGCCACGTGCTGGCCGTCGGGAGACACGGCGGCGCTGTACATCCACATTTGAGCGGGAAGTTGCGGCGTCGACTTTCCGTCGAGATCGATCTTGCGGAGGTTCCATTCGACACCACGGTGCTGGTCGATCACGAGCCAGCCGCGGCCGTCCGCCGTCCAGGTGATGTTCAGGATGTTCATCGGTCGATCGAGACGCACTTCGTGCACCGCGCCTCCCGGCAGCGAGATGACGCGGAGGCGTGGCAGTCGCGTGCCTTGCACCGCGCCGTGGGGTGGGTCCGAGCCAAGTGCCGCGCCCGGCGTGTCCACGTAAAGAATCCGGGCCCCATCCGGCGTGACGAGTGGGCCGCCTTGATTGCCAGGACCCATGACGAGCGGTTCGGCCTCCGGCGCGCCGATCGCTTGCTTGAAGACATCGGCGGTGCCGTTGCGGTTCGATGCGAAGAGAATCGACTTGCCATCGGGCAGCCAGCACGGGCCCACATCGAAGCGATCGTCGAGGGTCAGCCGGGTGACATTCTGCAACAACGAATCGCCGCCCGCGATTCTCCCGGTGTAGCAGTCGCTTTGATAGGACGCGACCACGACCGTGAGGTGCTTGCCGTCTGCAGAAACGCCGGTCGGCGCGACGAACTGCACGCCTTGCCACTGCGTGATGCGGCGCGGCGTGCCGGACGGGGCGCCCGAGCGCGGGTCGACGCGCAGCGACCAGAGGTTCAGCTCTCCCTGACTCGGCGGTGGATCCGAAAGACCGAACACCAATCGGCCGTCTGCGAGCCAAATCGGGCGGGTCGAGGCGTGCAACGCTTGCTCGGGCGTTTCCTCGAAGGCGAGACGGCGATGTCCGTCGAGTCCCAGGATTCGATGATGAACAGCCGCAGCGAGACTTCGAGCGAGTCGTGGGCCGGGATGTCCTGAAGGCTCAAACGGATTGCAGCGGGTTGCTGGTGCGCCCGGCAGCATCCGGAGCCGGCCGGCCCGCACCGGGAGGCAACCCGGGAGTTTGGCGCATAAGACGGACGCGGTAAACTTCCAGACGTTTCCGTAAGTAGCACCGAATCAAGAACTTCGCACATAACTGCGAGGTTCTACTGTGATTATTCAGACCCCCACCTCCCCACCGGAAACCCACGCCGCGCACTGCATGTGCGAGGTCTGTTTCGCGCCAATCCATCGCCGCGCCGCGGCTCTGCTCGAGGTGCCCTCGCAGTCACTTCCGGGCGGACCGCGGCGCGCATCCCTGTGTGTCCAGGTCGAGCACCACGGCGACAAGTGCCAGTGCAGCAAGTGCTGCGAACCAGCGCGGTGCGCGCGCTGTCGCCGGCGTCTCCCCGTGAAGTTTTTGTCTGTCCGATTGGGGCTCCTCGAGTGGGCCTTCTGCTCCGTCCGTTGTGTTCCAAGCCAGGAGGAAGTCGATGCGATTCATTCGTGAATGTTGGAAGGCCCTCGCTCTGGGCGCCGTCGTCGCGTGCTTCGGCATGTTCGAACCGGCGACCGCGAATCAGGCGACGATCGACATCGCCGGTTCGACCGTCTCCGTCTCGAGCGACTGCGACAGCATCATCTACGTGCAGCTCGCGTTCACGAACGGCGCCAACGTGCAAGGCGTGACGCTCGGCAGCGCGGCATCGGCCGCCGGCTGGAGTCTCGAGACGAACGCCAGCGGCCCCGATGGCACCTACATCGCGCAAGGCGCGGGCCTGCACCCGATCGCCGGCGGCGCCGTCTTCGAAGTCGACGGCTGCTCGTTCGACGTCCACGAGGGCAGCTTCGGCGGTCTCGCGTATTCGGAAGTGCTGACCCAGTGCTTCGATCAGACGGACGGCTTCACCTACAGCGGCGCCGGCCCCGAGCAGTGTGACACCGGCGGCGGTGGCGGCACCAAGCCGGCGACCGATCCGGTCGAGCCGGTCACGTGGTCGCGGGTGCGCGGGCTCTACCGATGAACCAGGGGACAATCTCCTTGCGCGTCGAGTCGCCGGACGTGGACTCGCAACGCTTCGGGCTCGAGCTCACCGACCTGATTCAGAAGTGGAAGGCCGCCGACGACAAGGGCCGTCGCAAGCTCATGCGTGCGCTGGCCGCAGTCAACCGAGTCGACTACTCGGGGGCCAAGTGATCCACGCGCTTCTGATGATCATCGCCGGGCTCGCGTCGCTGACGCTGTACTTCGCGTTCCGGCGGGATCGCGACACGAGCCCGGCGGTGATCACCGATCGCCTGGTGACTGTCATTGACCGCGACGGAACGCTCTACATCCGCGCCCGCTATTCGGTTCTTTGTGGCCTCCATGACTTCGAATCGATGAATCGCGACCAGTTGGTAATCCGCATGGGTGCGCTGTGAAGCGCGCGCAGCACAAGTGGGCGCCGAAGGAGGCGATCCTCGGCCGCG
>JANLSU010000113.1:0-3933 GCA_031362565.1 bacterium
CGTACTACCAGCGCGTGGAAATCCCCGAGGAGGTCTACGAGCCCCGCGAAGAAACCTTCGGCAACGAGTACAAGCCGGACCTCGCGCCCGAGGAAGTGGTCACGGGCGGGACGTACGGGGCGGACTCGTAAGAGTCCGCCGGCCGGAAACAAGGGCGCACCTTTGGGTGCGCCCTTTTTTCGTTGCGAGGGCCCAGTCCGTTGGTACCGGGCCGAAGCAACCCCGTCCAACCACTATCGGCCTGCGTCCGGTGTTGTGTACTCGTACTCGTGAGGCGTACTCGGCCGTGATGCACAGCCAATTCCCCAGGGAACTAGCGACCTGAGTCGTTCTCGTTCGGGTTGTGGCGCAACCGAAACCTGGGTTCACCCACGGCTCGCCAGGACTGCGTTAGTTCACGTCTGCGCGATCTCAGTGCTGCGCCCGTCGGAACCTTCAGGCTCGTGTCGTTCTGATTCGCCTAAATCGCCGTCCTCACCCCCCGATTCGATGGTGACAGTGCCCAGGGGAGGAAGGACGCTACGCGGAGGGTCTTGGCCGTGCCCAAGGAAGACTCGAGAGACCACAGGCATCAAGGAAGAAGGGGCGTACGCTAAACCTCGTCCTCCGGTGCGGGACATGGCGTCTGCTTCTTCACTGTCCGCGCGCCAGAAACCGCGATAAGTCGATCCCCGAGATCTACCGTGATGGGATCCGGGATCTCCCACTTCCACCCCTTCCCATGAAGGGCCTGAATGCCTAGTTTCCTTTCGAGTTCGGGGACATCGTTGTCGTACACGCGCCGCATTAGCCAAGCCGCAAGATCGGCAGCTTGAAGTGGAGGGCGGCGTTTATCTTGTGCGTATACGCATCCCAATAGGTCAGCAGAGGACTGCTTGCCCTCTGACAAGTATTCGGCTCGTACAAACTCAAGAATGTCCTCGAAGTCAAGGGCGAGTGCGCGGTCTTGAGCCTCAGTCATGAAGTTCAGCAGCGTCGCGGAGGGTTCGGTCTGTTCGATAATGCAGACAGAGGCTCTGATGTAACGGTAGAAGCCAACGTGTTCGTACTTGATCTTGGCTGGCTTCCGACCGGGGCGCTTGAGGGTCTTTCCGTACAACGCGCCGGCCTTGGCGAACGGAGCGGTGTTCATTTTGACCATCACCGGTCGAAGCGTGCCGTTCTCCTTGATTACTTTGTGGGCATACCGCCGAATTCTCGTAGCCTTTGGCTCGTCGATTCCAAGTTCACGCTGCTTACTCGCGTTCCTGATTTCTGAGGCATGGTAGTACTCAAGCTTCGGCTTGCCGTTCAGGACCCACTTACACCACTGAGGAACAAACCGACGCCAGTCGGCGACAGATGCGATGTATCCGGCATAGAGACAGGCACCTGGCACCTCCATTGAACCGGGAGCGCTCTCGTCCGATGCGGAAAGAAATACCGTCACAAAGTCCTCCGAGCTTTTCCAGCCACCCCATCGTGACGATCAAGAATGCCCAATTCAAAGGCAGGCGCGGTCGCTGTCGAATGAATGAGACTTAGGACCTTCGGAGACGACAGCCTCACCGGACTGCGCTCTAGGCTTCGAGGCCGCCGAGGTTCCTCATTCTGAACCTCCGAGACGTAGTTCGTCACCTATTGCTTTCCCTTGCCAGGATGAACGTGGGGTCGCGTCACTCGGGCCTGCCTACTGACTATCGCCTGTCTTTGCTGAAGCGGGCCTTCCATTCCTCCAGGCGTTGATTGCCTTCGGCAACTTGTGCTGGTGAGAGTGTTGCCGAGACCCGCTGGCAGTTCATAGAGGCCTCCTCGACCGTCTTCAAGGAGGTCGCCAGGCAAAACCATGCGAAGGCCAAGACTGGGTCTTTAGAGACGCCCTTTCCGGCTTCGTGGAGAAGCCCGAGCTTGTTCTGTGCCGCTGCGTGACCCTGCTCGGCAGCCTTCCGGTACCAATCAGCCGCGACGGCCAGGTCCTGTCGCACGCCCCTCCCAGCCTCAAACATGCCAGCCACCCGGAACTGAGAGGCTGGATTGCCCTGCTCGGCCGATTTCCGATACATGTCATCGAAAGGAGCGGTGTCTTGCTCCTTAGCTGCCTTCGCCAACGACTCGGCGGATTCAAGCCGCTGGAGCTCGCTCAGCCGTCGACTTGCGGAGGCGAGGTTGTTCTGCCCCTGCGCGTGGCGCTGATCGGCGGCCTTCTGATACCAACCCACTGCTCGGTGGAGGTCCTGCGTGACACCTTGCCCTTTCTCGTAAAGAGCGCCTAGGTTGTTCTGGGCATCTGCGAAGCCCTGATCGGCCGCTCGGCGATACCAGAGGGCGGCCTCGGCAAAGTCCTGCGGCACACCCTGGCCGCTCTCATACAGGAACCCCAGGTTCACTTGGGCTGCTGGGTACCCCTGCCCCGCCGCCTTCCTGTACCACTCAGCTGCCTTCGTGGGGTCCATCGGTACGCCGTCGCCGCGCTGGTACTTGATGCCCATCGCATTCTGAACCCCTGGGTTGTTTGTGTCCGGACTGTCAGACGCCTTGGGCTCTCGGGAATCCTGAAACACGGGCGTCCCTTGTGGGGCGGTCGCCGACGAGTCTGGATGAAGCACAGATCGGGTGTCCTGCGCAGTGGCCGTGAGAGAGTCGCGTGCCGATCGCTCCCGATACGTGGCGACACCGCCCGCCTCGATGTCCGCCTTTGGGCCAAAGCCCGTGATGACCCCTGCCTCCAGCAGTTGCTCACGATTCGGGAACCACATGTCGGAGCTTGGAGTCGCGAATGCCTGTTCAACAAACTCGGGCCGGACGCCGGCAGCCAACATGCGGGCCCTGTCAATGGCGTACTGGCTTTTCATGTCAGCTTGGTCAACTCCAGGGAAGGCGTACTGATGGAAGCCCAGACGCCCCTCAGTTGCGAGCAGGCGCTCTTTCCCGCCAAGGAAGGCGATTGTGCAGGCGCTCTGACAGCCGGCGTCCACGTAGGTAGCCAATGAGCGTTGCCGAATCAGGTCGCCCAGACGTCGAGCCTCGGCAAGCCTCCCGCCGATGCTATTGAGACGAATTGCCAGCACCTGTGGATTAGCCGCCAGAATCTTGCGGACCTCCTCTGTGAGGCCGAACGTGATGGCGCCACTTACCTCCAGCTCGGTGGCGCCCTGAAGCAGCCGAGCTTCGTACTTTCCGTAGGGGTCGTTGCCAAATGCAACCTGGGTCATCTCGACGATCTGAGGAATCGCCGATGTGCGAATCTGCGCGAGGGTGGTCAACACGGAGACGAAGAGCATTGCCCTTGCTGTGCCGGCCCAGAATGGGCTTCCGCCCCGCAGGTGGTGCCTACCTGCCGATCGCCACGTTCCTACGACTTGCCAAACCGTTGCGATCAAGGCACCCGTCCAGATTCCTACAATCCACAGCCAAGCCAGAATCAGGCTCTCACTCGTTAGGTCCTGAGCGAGAAGAGCAGCCACAATCACAATCAAGGCCAGCGCAACCGTTATCAGCCCGCCATTGATCCAATAGCTAACCGGGAGAGAGAGGTCGCCATCCCAGTGGCGGCGCAGGTACGAGCCTCCGCGTGGGCTCTGCACAGGTGGAACGGTGTCCCGCGGCTCAGCTGGCGTCGGGATGACAGGCGGGATGGCGGGTGTCACCTGGGCAGAGGCGGCGCTTTCATCCGGAGCCGGCAACGGTGGTGGGACGAAGATCACGAGCTCAGGAAACAGCTCGGCTGGTGCCCATTCACGCTCGCCCTGTCGCCAGACATGGGTGGCCCTTGGCAGGGTCGCCTGCAAGAGGGCTCCGAGGTCTTGGGTGGAGACTGGACCGCGTCGCACGCCACCTTCTATATAGAACCACTCGTCGCTCATACCCTGCGGTCTCCGAACTGCCCGATCCCGAACGGCGAGCCTAGAGCCCGCAATCGCGTGGTCGTATGTCGATGCTCATGATGAACGCATC
>JANLSU010000048.1:0-72695 GCA_031362565.1 bacterium
GCCGTGACCTCTTCGAGCCAGCCGGGGCGCGGCCGCTCGAGCAAGAGTCCCAGCAGTCGCCACTCCGCAGCGACCGCGAGAATGCGCCGGCAGTCCGGCGCCGTCGCCATCGTCGCGTTCATGATGCACCTCCCAGTGCCAGCGGGATCCACACCGAGCGCATTTTGCGCGCGCCGACTTCCTGCCGCTTGCCGTTCCACACCGCGAATGCCACCTGCGACCGTGCCTGGCCGCGCAGCAACTCCGGCAGCGGCTTGGTGATGACAACGGACCACGTCGACGCCGCCCACGTCCCGGAGCCGTTCGAGCGCGTCTCCGGCATCGGCGTCAGTGTTCCCGGTCCTTCAGCCAGTAGATCCTGCACCGGCCGGTCAAGTGGATGCTCGTTGCGATTCGCGGCGCGTGCCGGCGCGTAGCGCTTCGCCATCTCGAGTTGCTCCGGTGAACCCTTGGTAAGCGAGTGAGCCTCGAATGGATAGTGGTCGACGCTCGCGTTCGGGTAATACACCTGGATCGAGTCGCCGCGCCCATTCGCCTTCGCTTGCCAGGCCGCCGACCAGTAGGTGACCTCGACCGGCATGCCGCTCTCCCCCATCTGCGGCGCCGGCACGTTGGCGCCGGTCACCTGCGGCAGTTGGACCGCGCACGCGTCGGTAAACCGGGCGGCACCCGGCAAGTCGTCCATTGTGGAGTCCACCCACGACAACCGAAAGGCGACCCGCGTGCCGTCGGTGAGCGCCTGCACTCGCACCGTCGGAGTCGAAGGCACCATGAGCCGCGGTTCCACCAGGTCTTGCGGGATCAGCGCGGCGTCGTACGCCGGCACGGCCTTCCACACCGGGTCGGCAGGCGTCGTTGGCAGCGTCGCCATCTTCACTGCGACCACTTCGGTCAGCGGCGCAGGGGCGGGCTTGCCACAACCGGCCAGCACGAGCCCCACGCCCGCGAACGCGAGCACGGTGTACCGCACGCGCGCCCAATTCGCAGAGTCTTGCATCGTCATCCCTCCTCAGGGGCAGTTCGTACGCACGACGCCTTGCACCTCGTCGTACGCCTTGCGGATGTAGGTCGGCTCGTGCATCGGGACGCGGACGACCTCGGCGCCCTTGTCGTCGAATCCGACCACGTCTTTGCCGGTACGCTTGAAGCTATGAACGATGTGGTGTGTCGAACCGAACAGCGACAGGAGTCCGGCTAGATCCGGGTCGTCGGCCGCGTTCTTATAGGTCTCGATCGCCGCGTCTACGGCTGGCCCGAACATCTGCAAGAGGAACTTGCGCGGCACGTGGATCGGTGGAATGTAGTAGACGTTCGGCTCGAGCCCGAACTGCGGATAGAGCGGCAGTGCCACCTTGCGCACGTGCACCAGGTAGTCGATCGGGTTGTCGGGCCGCGCCTTTTCCGGCAGCGACACGAACCCGACGTGCCGGATCTTGCCGATGCAATTGACGAAGCACTGCGGCGCCTCGCCCATTTCGATCTTCGGGAAGCACCCGATGCACTTCTCGGACGTCCCCGTCGATGGGTTGAAGAACGTTTTTTTGTACGGACAGCCCTTGACGCACTCCTGATAGCCGCGGCAGCGCTCCTGGTCGATGAGCACGATGCCATCCTCGGGGCGCTTGTAAATCGAGCCGCGTGGGCAACTTGCCAGGCACGCCGGGAACGTACAGTGGTTGCAGATGCGCGCCAAATAGAAAAACCACTGCGCGTGCGGCATCTCCATGAACGCGCCCGACTCGATCGGACCGCCGGCGCAGTCGTCCTCGCCGACATTGGGAAATGCATAGTCGTAGTCTTCGGGCCGCCACCCGAGCACGCGCTCGCCCGCCTGCGCCGCCTCGAAAATCGTCCGCCCCTCGTAGCGATGCGCGTCCTTGCCGGCGCCGCTCCAGGCGCCGCCATCGATTTTCTCGAGCAACTTCACATCCCAGCCGAGCGGGTAGAAGCCGTACGGCTTCGTCTCGACATTGTTCCACAGCATGTATTCCTGCCCGCGGCCTGACGTCCAGGTTGTCTTGCAAGCCAGCGTGCAGGTTTGACACGCGATGCACTTGTTGGTATCGAACACCGCGGCGAATTGGCGCTGCGGCCGGTGCTCCGGATACCAGTAGGACATCTCGCGGTTGATCTGCCAGTTGCGCACGCGTGCCATCAGCGCTCACCCTTTCCCAGTTGCGGACGTGTCGATGAAGCCACCGCTCAGGAAGCGCTGCATCGCCGCGTTCTCGTAGTGCGGTCGCAGCCCCTGGGCGGCGGGACGCCAGAGTCCTTTGCCCTCCAGCCCGCCTGCTTCTGCTCTCGTGATCTTGACGATCGATTCGCGCGGCGCGCCAGTCGGACAGTGCACGTCGGGCATGAAACCCTTGTTGACCGTTTGCCCGAACATGTCCTTGCGTACCAGCGAGTCGGTCATCCAGGTCGGCTTCAGCCAGCCGCGCGTCGCCGACTGGTGCGACCCCGAACGGAAGAGCGCCTGGTAGTTCGTGCGAGGGTTCTTTGCCAGTCCGTCGACCCGTGTCTGCCGCCCCTCTACCGAACCCGGCGTCGAGCCGTACATGTTGAACCACATCCGCGTCACACCACGCGGTGTCCCCGGGTAGTACCGCGCCCGGCAGATGAGCCGTGCAAACGCGTAGTCCTTGGGGTTCTGCTGCCAGCCGCGGAACGGCCGGTCACTCGGATCGGAGTCGATCCACACGTAGTCGCCATCATCGACCCCCAGCGCCTGGGCGTCGTTGGGGTTGATGTCGACGTAGCCCTCGGAAACGAAAGGCATGCGCGTGTCGCGCCGGTAGATGTCGCCGAACGGCCCGAACAGCATCGCCACCATGTCGGTGTCGATCGGCAGCGTGTGCGATCCGTGCCGGTACTTCGGCGTGTGGAAGATGAACTTGTAGCCGTCCTTCGCCAGCGGGTGCGGCGAAGCTTTGGTCTCGGCCCAGGTCTTGACGACATTGCGGCCGCAGCGCGTCTCGCACGACAGATCCGTGAGCGGAACGCCGTAGGACTCGGGGCCTTCGGGCCGCAGCGCTTCGTGTTTTGCCGACACGATGACATTTGGCTCGTAAAAGGTCGAGTCGATCGGCTCGCGGTGCACCGGCAGGTTTTCGCCTGCCGCGATGAACTCGTCCTCCTCGCGGTAAAACTCCAGCCGTCCGGTCTTCGTGTACCAAGGCCGCGAATCAGCCGTCTGCTCGTAACCCACCGCCTTCGGATACGTGCGGTTCATCATCAGAGCCGGCACGCCCTCCTTCGCCTTCGCCTCCAGCGGCCCGATGTCGTACCCCTTGGTGTTGCTCGAATGGCTCAAGATGCGCTGCAAGTAGACGTCGGTTTGGTTCGCGTCGACGAACTTCCACATGTCGGCGAAGCGCTGGTCGCCGGTCTTCTCCGCCAGCTTGTGGCCCATGAGTGCCAGGACTTCGATGTCACCCTTGGTTTCGAAGATGCGCGGCAGCGGTGTGCGCGGGAACACGTTCAGGAACGAGTTGGTGATCGAGGCGGTCATGTCGGGGTGTTTCAGCTCGGCCCAAGAGTCGACAGCGAAGACGACATCCGCCCACTCGCAGGACGTCGACCACCACCACTCGTTGACGCACACCATCTCGATCTTCGGCAGCATGTTGACAACTGTGTTGTAGTGCCACTTGACGTTGCCAAGAATCGAGTTCGCGTTGGCGAACCACATCGACTTCGTTGGGCATGGCATGTGCCCCTTGCCGGTCAGGAGCTTGTTGCCGACCCGCAGCGGGTGGTCCTCATGGTTGTAGTAGTGCGCCGACTCGGCCCGCCAATACTGCTTCGGGCGCGCCGGCTTCGCCGGGTCGAGTTCCAAGTCGAACGGGTTCTCGTTGATGTACTGCGGCGCACCGTTGAAGAGTGCGACGCGGTAGTTGCCGGCATAGGAGCCGATGTTCCCGGCGATCTTGCCGACGTTGCCGGTGAGCGACGCCAGCAGGAACGTCGCCCGGTCCTTGTTGTCGCTGTTGAAGAACTGGTTCGGGCCCATGCCGATCGCAAAGAGCGTCGTTCCCGGCGCCGCCGCCAGGTGCCGCGCCAGCTTCTCGACCGCAACGGCCGGCGCCCAGGTGAGTTCTTCGACCGTCTTGGGGTCGAAGTGCGCTACGTACTCGCGCACCAGATCGAAGACCGGCCGGCAGCGGACCTTGCTGCCGTCCGCCAGCTGCACCTCGATCGCGCCCTCGAGGAGCGGGTCGCGAACGTTGGAGTGCTTGCCAACGTCGTCGCGGGTCAAGGCCCGCGGCACACCGGCCGCGCGGTCCCACCAGACGTTGTCGCCCCACTCCTTGCGCATCGCCGCAGTCAGCAAGATATCGGTGTGGGTGCCCGGAGGTGGCGCCTTCTCGCCTTCGGCGAGCACCCGCGTCTGGTTCTTGAGCACCGCCGGCGTGCCCCCAAAGACGTCCTGGGCGTGCAGCATCTTGAGCGTATCCATGCGGACGAGGAGCGGCAGATCGGTCCACTGTCGCACGTATTCGTCGTCATACAACTTCTCGCGCATGATGACGTTCGAGATCCCGAGCGCGAGCGCCGGGGTAGTGCCCGGGCGAACGACGATGACCTCGTCGCCCTTGGTCGCGGTGGCCGAGTACTCGCACGCGATGACGATGACCTTGGTGCCTTTGAGTCGCGCCTCGGTCAGCCAATGCGCGTCCGGCATCTTGGTCGTGATCCAGTTCATTCCCCAGACGACGACGGTCTTGGCGAGCTCGACGGAGTTGAGGTCGAACTCGACCGTCTGCTGTCCGGTGACCATGGGATGACCGGGTGGCAGGTCCGTGTGCCACGAATAATTGTCGAAACCACGCGCCCCCAGCGCCTGGTCCGGCCCCACGCCGCGGATCTTGGCGTCGAGAAGCGCCATCGAATTCGCCATGCGATACATCCCGAAGATGCGCGTCATCCCCAAGAGCGGCATGCCGCCGCGGAACTTGAGGACCTGCGTGCCAATGCCCTTTGTCGCCTCGATCACCGCCGGGTCGTAGTGCTGGGCCTCGAGGTACTTCTTGCCTTGCTCGCCGGTGTAGGTCGTGGCGATGTTGACGAGCGCGCTGGCGACGATGCTCGCCGCTTCATCGTGGGTCATGCGCAGCCATTCGTCGCGCGCCCGATTGAAGTACTCGAGTGGCGGGCGGCCGTCGGCGCCGCGCGGGAATCCGGCGTCGACCCAGCGTTTGAAGCCGGCGCGTACCATGCAATGCCGCACCCGCCGGTCGCCGTAGAAGCGCCGGGTGAGTGCCAGGCCCTTCTGACAGACACGCGGGTCCCAGCGATGTGACGCACCGTTGCCGTCCTGGTCGGTCGCTTCGCCGTAACGCATGCTTGGACCGATGCGGGTCACGACACCCGAGCGCACGTGCGCCTTGAGCAAGCAGTTGTGCGTGTCATTCGGGGCGCACAAAAAATGGAACGTCGAATCCGGGTGAAAGAGATCGCGATACGTGCGCTCCCAATCGCGATTCGGATAGAAGGCCAGCGGGTTTTCGATCGCCTCGAGACCCCAACCGCGCGTGGCCGAGAGCACGAACGCTCCGAACCCGGCTGCCGTCGCCCACTGCAGGAATTCGCGGCGTGTCTGCTGCCCTTCGAGATTCATGGATGTGCCTCCCAACTGCGAATGTGCGCGACGATGGCTTCGATCTCCGATTGCGCCAGGGCGCGCCGCGTGACGGAGCCGGTGCCAAATCCCAACATTGAACTGCCGCGCCGGCCGCGGCGAATGGTCTCCACGAGATAGGTGTCGGTCGCGTTCCGCAGCAACGTCGGGTTGGCGAGCGCGGTGCCTTCGCCGCCCTCGCCGTTCTTGCCGTGGCAGGCGCTGCAGCTCGCGGCGTAGAGCGCCGCGCCAATGCGCGCGTCGCCCGCGACCCAACGCGCCGGTTTGCCATCGTCGAGCGGACTTGCACCGCCACCCAAGCTGCGGACGTAGGCGACGACGAAATCGATTTCTGCCGGCCGCAAGCCGCCTTCCGACTCACCCCAGGCCGGCATGCGACGCGGCCGGCGTCCGTGCGTGATGGTGGCCTTGAGGAATGCGTCGGACGCGATCCCGAGGAAATCCGGATTGCCGATCGCCGGGAATGCCACCATGCCTGGATAACGCATCCCCTCCCCGTTCGACCCATGACACGCAGCGCAGAACGTGCCGAAGAGAGTGGCGCCATCGGCCGAGAACTCGCGCGCCCCGAACCGCTCGGCGCGCACCCGATCCTTTGGCCAGTACGCTTCGGGCAGATTGCTGCGCCGCAGCGACAGCATGTAGAAGACGAGCGCATCGATATCTTTTTCTGTGAGGCCGAATTCCGGCATCGCCGATCCGGCGACCACGACGGCGGGTTTGCGGAAATGCTCCGCGAGCCAGTTCGCGACCGTGTGGGCGCCCTCGACGTGGGTGAAATTGCGCTGCCCTGGATCCATCTCACCGATGCGAGTGAGATCTGGACCATCGTCACCGCCGACGCCGCCGACCTTGTGACAGCCGCGGCAGCCGCGCGAGTGGAAGACCGCCTTGGCCTCAACGAGTCCCGCCGCACCGACCCGCGACACCAGCAGCGCTTCGATGGCGTCGCGATCTTCGGGGGCGATTTCGGCGAACGACGTGCGCCACGCCCGAACGCGGCTCGTATCGCGCCGCGCCAAGTGGTGTGGGTACCAGTCGCGGTCGAAGCCGGCGGCGCCGACGCGCGACAGGTCGGGCCCTTCCATACCGCCGGCGCCGCCCGGACGTGTGGTGCCGCCGCGGCCGTCCAGTTTGTGACACGCCAGGCAGTCATTGCGCTCCACGAGATTCTTGCCGTGTTCCAGTGCGGCAAGGCGCGGCACTTCGAGATGGGTGTGACACCCACCGCAGCCTGCCGCGGCGTAGTGCCGCGGAATCATCGGCTGCGGCCAGTTGGGCACGTCGCCGTGCGCCGCGGCGCGCTCCGTAGCACGCCCCTGTCCGCCATGACAAACGGTGCAGCCGAACTCGCCGGGGTCATGAAAGACGTTGGGATGATGCGCAAAGAGCGCATTGCCGGCGACGCCCGTCTCGCCCGGCGCCATGCCGACGTGGCACGACACGCAGCGGTCCGCCGCATGCAAGTTGGGCACCACGATCTGCCGCAGCTGCACCTTGAATTCCGCGGCGTTGGCGGCGGGCAAGTGGCGTTTGTAGTCCCGCTGCACGACGCGCCACTCTTGCAAGGCGTTTTCGCGATACGCAGCCCATCCGAGCGCTACGAGCGTCGCGAGGCTCGACCAAAGCAGCAGGTGTTTGTTGGCTCGTGCGTTCATGTCAATGCACCGGCCACTGGCTCGGCGACCAGAAGAATTCCCAGTTGGGGCCGCGGAAATGCACCCCGATGATCGTCAGCACGACGTAACCGCACAGAAAGCAGGTGAAGAGCGCCACGGCACCGGCGCGCGTCGAGTCGTACTTCTTGACGAGCGCCACCGAGAACAAGGCATACAAGAGCGTCAGCACCGTGCCGGGGTTGATGGCGGTAATGACGAGTTGAGGCACGTGCGGCCACCACTGCCGGATCCAGCCGAAGCGGATGACGAAGGCTTCCACTGCCAGCACCGTACCGAGCCCGAAGGCCGTCGAGCGCAGCACGGTTCGGACCCCACCCGGTCCGCCGAACCATTCACCCGTGCCCGCCGTTTCGCGCTCCAGAAACGGGATGAGCCCGAGCCCGAGAAGGACGATCGTCGGAATGCCGATGCCGCCCATGAACGCCGAGAACGACACGAGCTCCTGCAGCCCCAAGAAGTACCAAGGTGCCTTGGCGGGATTTTCGGGCACGGCGGGATTTGCCAGTTCCTTGAGCGGTGCATCCTTCAGCAATGCCAGCACCACGCAAATGAGGATCGTCAGCATGAACGCGCCGGCTTCGGCATAGAAGAGATGTGGCATCGCGGGCACGGTGTTCTCGGGCCCATTGCCGACCGCCGGCGTCCGCCCGCGCACCACGGCCGCCAAGTGGTAGGTCTTCTGCGGCGTCTCGGTGAACACGGGATACGTCGAGGGCTCGAGCGGCTGCAACCGCTGGTCGGCATCAGCGGGGCGGACAATCCCGCCGTCCTTGCGCACCCGCCACATGTGCACCCCGAGCAACCCTGTCAGCACGAGCGGCAGGATCATGACGTGCAACAAATAGAAGCGGATCAGCGCTTCCTCGCCCACCGTTTCCGAACCCAAGAGCAGGAGCTTCGTGAGCCCGCCCGGATCGAAGTACTGGGTCAGGTGCAACGCGTCGGTCAGCTCACGTGGCGACTGGGCGATGTTGGCGCCGATGGTGATCGCCCAGTACGCGAGCTGGTCCCAAGGCAGGAGATACCCCGTGAACGATAGACCCAGCGTCACGGCGAGCAGCCCCATGCCGATGATCCAATTGAACTCGCGCGGCGGCCGGTAGCCGCCAGTGAAGAACACCCGTGCCATGTGCAGGAAGACGCCGACCACCATGATGTTGGCGGCCCAGCGATGGATGTTGCGGATGAAGCGCCCCGTGGGCACGACAAAATGAATGTCCTTCATCGACAAGTACGCCACATCGGGATAGGGCTTGTAGTAGAACATGAGCAGAATGCCTGTCACCAGGGTCAGGAAGAACGCCGCCGCTGTGATGACCCCGAGTCCCATCGTCGCCGACCACCGCAGCGACCAGCGGTGCACGCGCACCGAGTGCAAGTGCAGGAACAGGCTGCTGAAGACGAAGGTCGAGCGGCTGCGATCGGAACGCGGTGCACCGGAACGCACGACGGCGTCACGAAAGCGTTGCGGCGAGTGCCGCAGATTGTCGGCGAAGCGGCGCAGAGCCGGCGTCGCCTCCGGGGTGGGCGGGGCAGGCGCGACA
Source organism: bacterium (assembly GCA_031362565.1). GTDB lineage: Bacteria > Krumholzibacteriota > Krumholzibacteriia > JANLSU01. The sequence continues at coordinate 8,865 of JANLSU010000048.1, forward strand.
CTCATACGGCCACCTTCGTTCCCGGCGCAACGACTTTGCCCTCGTCGATCACGAACGTGTTGCCGCCGGTGTGGGTGACCGCGAGCCACGAGAGCGGCTTCGGCGCCGGGCCGCGGACGACCTGGCCGTCGGGACCGAAGCGCGAACCGTGGCATGGACAATGGAAGCCGTCTTCGGCCTGTTTGACGATGCAGCCCAGGTGGGTGCAGATCGTCGAAATCGCGAAGATGCCCGCCGCGTCGCGGAGAATCGCCACCGAGCGGCCCGGAGGCACGAACGCCACGCCGGGGGCGAGGGCGTCCGGCAACGTGACCCGGAATTTCTTCGACGGTGACGGCAAAACCGCCGCGCGCGGTAGGCGCGCGATGCCGAGTGTCGCGAACAGCAGAGTCGCGGTCGCCGACCAGATGGCGGCGATCCCCAGGAAATCACGCCGCGGCATCGCTTCAGGGTCGAGCCTCGAGCGTTTCGAACTCGCGGGCGCATTCGCGGTCATGCCGGTACCCTCCAAGTCACGTTGAACTGCACGCGCTCCATGCTGATGGCATCCACCGGACAGCGCATGGCACAGAGCGCGCAACGAATGCAGCGTTCTTCGTCCTTCAAGATGGCGGCGTTTGCGGCGAGATCGGCATCGGCGCCGAGCGCGTGACCGATTGCGGCCTGTAGATCGTTTGTCGGCTCGAGGTCGGTGAGCGGCACGATCTTGAGGCAGAGCGTCGGACAAACGTCGACGCAACCGCCGCAGAGCACACAGCGCGTGCCGTCGAAGACCGGCGTCACTCCGCAGTCGAGACAGCGTGACGCCTCACGCTGCGCCGCGGGCGCGTCGAAGCAAATCTCGACGCTGGCGCCTGGCGTGGCGAGGCGCTCGGCGGGTTCCAGGGTCGGAATGACGGCGCGGCGAATGTTCTCGTAGCCGGTCTCGCGCCGGTAGCGTGCCAGCGGCAAGTGTGCTTCGAGGACCTCCGCGGCCAGCGCGCGGCCCATCACCTGCGCGTAGATCGAGCGCGCCGCCTTCTTCCCCGACGCCACCGCGTCAATGAGAAGCCGCGTGCCGTGTGCCAAGTCACCGGCCACGAACACGCCGGGTGCAGAAGTCGCAAGCGTCTCGGGATCGACGCGCGGCCACCCCGGCCGCATCTCGTCGATATCCTCACCGCCCGGCCGCAAGAACGTCAGATCGGGTGCCTGCCCTGTCGCGAGCAATACGGTGTCGCAGGGCACGGTGCGCTGCTCGTCGTCGTCGAACAACGGCGCGAAGCGGCGATTCTCGTCGTACACCCGTACGCAACGCCGGAACACGACGGCCCGCACTGCGGCGCCGTCGCCACGCTGAATCTCGACCGGTCCCCAACCATTCAGGCGGTCGATGCCTTCCTCATCGCCTTCCCGGATCTCGACGGTGTCGGCGGGCATCTCCTCCAACGTCTCGAGCGATGCCAGCGTGACCCGGTGCATTCCGGGCAGGCGCGCAGCAGTGCGGGCCGTGTCATAGGCCACCTGCCGGACAACCGTGCGCGCGACGTCGTACGCAACGTTGCCACCGCCGATCACGACAACGTCGTGGCCGAGTTTCAGCGCCTCGCCGAGTGCCACCGCACGCAGAAAATCGACACCGCCGAACACGAAGGGCCCGGCCTCGCCCGGAAGGTTCAAGCCGCGCGCCTTCTTGGCGCCAACGGCAATCAGGACTGCCGCGTAGTCGCGCCGCAGTGCCGCGAAGCTCACATCACGTCCGACCGCGACGCCACAGCGGATTTCGACCCCGAGAGCCTCGATGACCGCGATCTCGTGCCGAATGAGTTCGCGCGGCAGGCGATATTCCGGCACCCCGACGTACAACATGCCGGCAGGCACGGGTTCGATTTCGAACACGACCGGCCGGAATCCGAGGAGCGCCAAGTCGTGGGCCGCGGACAATCCCGCCGGTCCGGCACCAATGATCGCCACGCGCTGGCCGTTGGCGGGCGCGAAGCGGCCTTCAACGGCGCGATGCAGAAGCGCTGCCATCTCTTCCGCATCGGCGGCGACTTCGGGGACATAGCCACGCACCGCCGCGAGGACCGCAGCGCTTGGCTGGACACTGGCACCAAACATCTCGCAGGCGAAACGTTTGAGAGCCCGAATCGCGATCGGCTGGTCGGCGCCCAAATAGACGCCATCGGCGTCGACGCGTGGAATGGTGCCGCGCCGGCAGGCCGCTTCACACGGCGCGCCGCAGACGCGACCGCAGATCGAAGCGAACGGATTCGGGCCGCGGGCGATGAGGTACGCTTCTTCGAAGCGCCCGGCGGCGATGGCGCGGACGTAGCCGCGCGCGTCGGTGTGGACGGGGCAAGCACGCTGGCAGGAAATGAGGTCGCGGTGGTACCCGTCGCCGGGGACCGCCACCTGCAGCCGCGAACGCCCGAAGGGGGGTTCGGGCGTGGCGGCTTTGGCTGGCGCAGCTGAGATCCCCGGCTCTGGGCTCATGCCTCCGTCCCTTGAGTTTCGTAGGCCACCTGGATTTTCGGATTTACGGACCCGCTAGTCAAGTATTCCGCCTGATATTTTTAAAATACTGTCTAATAAGAAGTTACGATTTTTGTCGCTGATTCCTGGAAGCCGTTGCGTGGACTGGCTTTTGGCCCTAGGATTGAGTACCTGACTTTCGAGTCCGGTATTCACCGCGGTTTCGAAGGGACCCGCCCGTGTTCTCCCCGACCTGCCAGTACGCAATCCGCGCCCTGATGTACTTGGCACTGCATGAGGGAAAGGGAGCCGCTTTGGCGCGCGACATCGCCGCCGCCGAAGAAATCCCGCGCCAATTCCTGTCGAAGATCCTGCATCAACTTGCACAGAAAGGGCTGGTGCGTTCGCAGAAGGGGCCGGGCGGCGGCTTCTTCCTTGCACGGGCTGCCAACGAACTCACCGTCGCCGAGATCACGATCGCCGTGGATGGCATCCAGCAGCCGGCGCGACGCTGTCTGCTCGGGCTCGAGGAATGCAGCGAAGTCGCGAGCTGTGCGCTCCATGAGGCGTGGAAGAAAGTCCGACTCGACTACGAACGCACCATCGGCGTTCTGACGCTCGCCGATTTGGTCGCGACCCGCGGGCTTCTGAACCCTCTGCCGCATCCGAACCCCACGGATCGGTAGCTGCAACCTGTCGACTGTCCACCGGCCGAATGCAATCGAGCGGTGTGCTTCCCCAAACGAACCCGGCCACCAAGCTCTTACGAGCGAGGAGGCCGGGCTTCAGGGGCTCGCGAGGAGCCCAACTCTTTCGTGCGTCGCGACGTCGGAACGAAGCGAGCGCGACCGCGTTCTCTGCCGCGGAACGCACCGTTCGAATTGTCGTGTGCTGACGCCAGTATCGCGACAGGCACGGGGTGGAGTCAACTTGAAGTTGCGGAGAACGCTGCAACGAAACTTTGTGAAATTTTTCACAACTAGTTCCGGACCGAGTTGTGAAAACTTTCACAAACTCGTGGGCGTGCGGGGAACTCGGAGCGCTGCGCACGGCGGCGGCACCTCGAGCTACTGGGCGGCGCGACGGCGCTCAGCCAGCTTGGCTTGGCGCACCCGGGACGGCAGGGGCTGGCGGAGTGCCGCTTCGGCGATCGACGAGGCATCGACCAAGCGGTCGAGGTCGACGCCGGTTTCGATGCCCATGCCGTGCGGCATGTACACGAGGTCCTCGGTGGCGAGGTTGCCGGTGGCGCCCGGCGCGTAGGGACAGCCACCCAAGCCGCCGGTCGAGGCATCGAACACGTGCACGCCGAGACCCAGCGCCGCCAGTGCGTTCGCGAGCGCCGTGCCGCGCGTGTCGTGGGAATGCAGTGCGAGCCTCTCGACATCGAAGGCCTCCAACAACAAGCCCACGACATCGTCGACTTGTGAGGGAACGCCGACCCCGATCGTATCGCCGATCGAAATTTCCTGCACCCCGAGCGCCAACAAATCGCCGGTGACGCGCGCGACGACGTGCGGATCGACGCGCCCCTCGTACGGGCAGCTGAAGCACGTCGAAACGTAGCCCTGCACTCGCACACCGGCACTGCGCGCCCAGACGACGACCGGCCGAAAGCGTTCGATCGACCCGGCGATCGACGCATTGATGTTGCGCTGGTTGAAGGTTTCACTGACGGCCGTGAAGACGGCTATTTCTTGCACGCCGGCGGCGAGGGCCGCATCGAGCCCCTTCTCATAACGACCAAAGGTGGTTGCTCTGCTTGAACGCCGCGGCCCGCATGCCGCGACGTCAGTGACACATGCCTCCCAATCGCGATGCCAAGAGGGCCAGGTCTGAACTGTCGATGTAGCCGTCTTTGGTGTAGTCGGAACATATCGAATAGTTCGGTTGTCCGACCTGGCTGGGGAACTTGTGGGCGAACCTTCCAAACTCCTCGGAATCCACATCGCAATTGGCCGGGAAAGTGTCACAGCCGTTCGTGCGGATCGGGAGATTGGCGATGAGGACGCCCTCGGCAAGCACACTCAAGCCGTTGGCGCACCCGCCTGCGCGTAGGGCGCCCGTAAACTGGGTCCGGCCGTTGAGGTCCGTTGGCGCGTCGGCAATATTGCCACCCGGGCACATGCAAAGAAAGCTGTTGAAGAGCACGATTTCCTGCGCCGGCACGCCAGCCAACGGTGCCCCGTTACAATTCTTGAGGTAGACCTGAATGCCAATTCCGGCTGCCGCGAATGTTTCCCCGCCGCTCGGGTCTATGGTAACGACATCATACGGCTGCCCAGTACGATACGCGCCGGTGAAGACGCGCGAGAACAACACCGTGGCATACGAGGAATCCGCACAGACGATGCCCATTGCCGGTACAGCCCACCCGATGAGGGCCACGGCAAGCGGAAAACTCGAAAATACATTCTTGAACTGCATGTCTTGACCCTCCGAGGCGGAGAGAAGTTGGACCGTCGCGCGACGGAAAGAATATCACATCCGCGACTGGCGCCCCAAAGCGAACCCGGCCACAAGCTCTTGCAAGCGAGGCGGCCGGGCTTCAGGGGCTCACGAGGAGCCCAACTCTTGCGCGAAGCAAACTCAACGTCGCCTCTTCGGGACGGGCGCCGGGCCTGCGCACCGTCCATCGGATCCGCCGCGCCGAAACACGCCGACCGAGGAATCATCAAGTCCTTCGCGACGGCGAATGCGGTCGAGTTCCACCGCGCTCCGGAACGTACCGCGTAATTTGTCGTGCACTAGCGTCAGTATCGCGATCGAGACGGGGTGAGGTCAACTTGCAGTTGATCGTCATGCAAAAGGAACGGGCGGCGCGGCGGGCGGCGGCAGCTACCGGGCGGCGCGGCGGCGTTCGGAGAGCTTGGCTTGGCGCACCCGGGACGGCAGGGGCTGGCCGAGGGCCGCTTCGGCGATCGACGAGGCATCGACTAACCGGTCGAGGTCGACGCCGGTCTCGATGCCCATGCCGTGCAGCATGTACACCAGGTCCTCGGTGGCGAGGTTGCCGGTGGCGCCCGGCGCATAGGGACAGCCACCCAAGCCACCCGCCGAGGCATCGAAGACGTGCACCCCGAGGCCAAGTGCCGCCAACACGTTTGCGAGCGCCGTGCCGCGCGTGTCGTGGAAATGCAGCGCCAGGGTTCCGACATCGAAGGTCTCCAGCAGCAAGCCCACGACATCGACGACTTGCGAGGGAACACCGACCCCGATCGTGTCGCCGATCGAAACTTCCTGGACGCCTAGTGCGAACAACTCGCCGGTCACCTGCTGCACGGCGCGCGGATCGACGCGCCCCTCGTACGGGCAGCCGAAGCACGTCGAGACGTAGCCCCGCACTCGCACCCCGGCAGCGCGCGCCCGGACGACGACGGGACGAAAGCGTTCGATCGATTCGGCGATCGACGCATTGATGTTGCGCTGGTTGAAGGTTTCACTGGCGGCCGTGAAGACGGCAATTTCTTGCACGCCGGCGGCGAGGGCCGCATCGAGCCCCTTCGCGTTGGGAACGAGGGCTGGATAGCGCGTTCCCGCCTGGCGGCGAAGGCGGGCGTACACCGTGTCCGAGGCCGCCATCTGTGGAATGGCCTGCGGGCTCACGAACGCGCCGGCCTCGACCGCCGGTAAACCCGCCGCCGCGAGGGCCTCGATGAAACGCACTTTGACGTCGACGTCGAGCGCCGCGGCGACGTTCTGCAGACCATCGCGCGGTCCGACCTCGTAAACCGTCACGTGCGCTGGCAGGATGCGGGAACTCATACCGGTTCCGCCGCCAAACGCACCAACGTGACGCCGCTTGCGACTTGCGTGCCGGCGACGGCGTGCACGTGTTCGACGATCCCGGCGCGCGGCGCGACGATTTCGTACTGCATCTTCATGGCTTCGAGAACGACCAACGTCTGATCCTTGAGAACCGTATCGCCGGCCGCCACCAAGACCTTCAACACCGCACCCGGCATGGGAGCGGTGAGTTCGCCGGGCGGCGGACCACCGCGCTTGCGGCTCGGGGTTTCGAGACGCAGATGGTGCACGTGGCCGTCGATCCAAATCCAGCGCTCGTCGCCCGACTTGGCGACGATGCAGCGCCGCTGCCGTCCCGCTTCGCGCAACACGTAGTCGCCCGGGCCCAGTTGATCCCAGGTGAAGATGCGCTCCCCGGCCGCGGTGGCGAGATGCAAGCGGTCGCCGTCGCGGCGTGCGGCGATTTCAACAAGCGTGTCGCCATTGCGAAAGCGGCGCGTGATCATGATCGGCCCCCGCCGTTCGCGTGCCGCCAGGCGCCGAGCGCCGTCCATGGAGTCGCTGCCACGCTCGTGTCGCTGGTTTGCGCACCGGTCGCGCCGGCGCCGACGCGCGGTCCGGCCGCATCGTGCAATGCCACCGCCGCCAGCGCCTCGTCCGGCAGCGGCACGGACTCGGGCGTCCAGTCCGCCAAATGCTCGGCCAGGAAATGCGTCGTGAGATCGCCGCGCTGAAATGCGTCGACCTCGAGAATGGCCTGCAAGTAATCGAGATTGGTGGGCACGCCCAAGATCACGAACTCGGCGAGCGCGCGCCGCATGCGGGCCGTGGACTCGGCGCGGTCACGGCCGATCGTGATCACCTTGGCCAGCATCGGGTCGTACTGGATCGGCACGTCGAGCCCGTCGCGCAGCGCGCCGTCGACCCGCACGCCTGGCCCGCCGGGATGGCGAATGAGCAGGATCCTGCCGCCGGCCGGCAGAAAACCGCGTGCCGGCTCCTCGGCGTAAACCCGGCATTCCAGAGCGTGGCCGCGTTGCACCGGGTGGAGCGCTGCGGCCGGCATCGGGAGGCCGGCGGCGACTTCGAATTGCATCCGCACGAGATCGAGTCCGGTCACCATCTCGGTGATCGGATGCTCGACCTGCAAACGGGTGTTCATTTCCAGGAAGTAGAAAGCGCCATGCGCGTCGAGCATGAACTCGACAGTACCGGCGCCGCGATAGTCGACGGCGCGCGCCGCCGCGACCGCCGCTTCACCCATGCGGGCCCGCAACGCCGCATCGACGACCGGCGAAGGGGTCTCTTCGACGATCTTCTGGTGCCGGCGCTGGATCGAACACTCGCGTTCGAAGAGATGCACCGTGTTGCCATGCGCATCCGCGAACACCTGAAACTCGATATGGCGCGGCCGCTCGAGGTATCTCTCGAGGTAGATGGTGCCGTCACCGAACGCCTTCTCGGCTTCGCCGCGCGCCAAGCCGGCGGCGCGTTCGAACTCGGCGGCCTCGTGAACGACGCGCATGCCCTTGCCGCCGCCCCCGGCGCTCGCTTTGACGAGGACCGGAAAGCCCATCTTGGCCGCGGCCTTGGCGAGCACCCCGACGTCCTGAGTCTTGCCATCGGTGCCCGGCACGACCGGCACGCCGGCCTTTTGCATGAGCGCCCGGGCGCCGATCTTGCTGCCCATGGCCTCGATCGCATCCGGCGGCGGTCCAATGAACGTCAGCCCGGCGGCGGCGCAACGCCGCGCGAAAGTCGCGTTCTCGGACAAGAATCCGTAGCCCGGGTGCACGGCATCGCAACCGGCCGCGGCGGCGATTTCCAGCAACCGGTCTTGGTTCAAATACGACTTCGCGGCCTCGGCGGGCCCCAAGAGGTAGGCCTCATCGGCGCGCGTCACGTGCGACGCGTGCGCGTCGGCGTCCGAGTACACCGCCACCGCTTGAATGCCAAGTTCGCGCAACGTCCGCTGAATGCGGATGGCGATCTCGCCGCGGTTGGCGATCAGCACTTTGCGAAACAGTGGTTGCTTCATCGTCCGCAGGCTAACACCTGGCCGACATGCGTCGCAACTGCAGCGCGGGGGCGCGGCCGGAATCGCATTCACGGATGGACGTAGTTGCGCAGCTGGAGCACCCGGAGGCCACCGGAAGAGCCCCTCAACGATAGAAATCGACCCATTCGAAGTGGCAGGCGCGGGGGCCGGCTTGCGCGAAGTCGGCGGAGGAATCGATTTCGAAGCCGTCACTCGTGGGCCGCAACGGCATGAAGAGCGGATCTTCGGGCCCGAGTGCCTGGCTCGCGGCAGTGCCACGCCGGCCGGTTTCCGAAACGCTGCCGTCGTGGTGCACCGCGATCTCGACGCGGCGATCGGCGTATTCGAAATGAAAACCTTCGAGCGCCCGGACGTGCAGCCGGATCTGCAGCGCCTGACCGCGGCCCGCAAGCGCCAGATCGGCCCGGCCGATGCCGGAGCCGGCGACCGTCACGATGGTGCAGGACGCCGTTTGCGAGGTTTCAATGCGCGTTGATTCGGATGCCGAGGTGACGCGGACTCGCGGTGGCAGAGATCCGGCGCACGCCGCGCCCAAAACGAGGCCCATCGCCGCCAGAGCCGATGAACGCCGCATCGCGGTGGCACCTCACATCACATTCGGAAGACGCCGACCGTCGGCGGTTCGAACGGCGCGTTGTACGACGCCGCGATGCCCAAGCCCAGCACGTGCCGTGTATCGACGGGGTCGATGATGCCGTCATCCCACAAGCGCGCCGTGGAGTAGTACGGACTGCCCTCGGTTTCGTATTTCTCGAGCGTCGGGCGTTTGAACTCGGCCTCTTCGGCGTCGCTCCATGTCTTGCCCTCGCGGCCCAACTGGTCGCGCTTCACCTGCGCCAACACCATGGCCGCTTGCTCGCCGCCCATCACCGAAATGCGCGCGTTCGGCCACATCCACAATTGGCGCGGCTGATAGGCGCGGCCGCACATGCCGTAGTTGCCGGCGCCAAACGACCCGCCCAGGATCACCGTGAAGCGTGGCACCGTCGCGGTGGCGACCGCGTGCACCATCTTGGCGCCATCCTTGGCGATCCCACCCGCCTCGTATTCGCGGCCCACCATGAAGCCGGTGATGTTCTGCAGGAAGACGAGCGGGATGCGCCGCAGGTTGGCCATCTCGATGAAGTGCGTCGCCTTGAGTGCGCTCTCCGAGAACAGCACACCGTTGTTGGCAAGGATCGCCACCGGGTAGCCGTGAATGCGCCCGAACCCGGTCACGAGTGTGGTGCCGTAGTTCTCTTTGAATTCGTGAAAGCGGCTGCCATCCACCACTCGCGCGATGACCTCGCGCACGTCGTAGGGGCGGCGCAGATCATGCGGGATGACGCCGTAGAGTTCGTCGGCGGCGTACAGCGGATCTTCCGGTTCGCACCAGTCCGGCGGCAGTGGGGCACGCGGCGCATTCAAGTTCTCGAAGATGTTCCGGGCAATCGCCAGCGCATGTTCCTCGTCGAGCGCGTAGTGATCGGCGACACCGCTCTTGCGGGTGTGCACTTCGGCACCGCCCAAGTCTTCGGCACTCACCTCTTCGCCCGTCGCCGCCTTCACGAGCGGCGGGCCACCCAGGAAGATCGTTCCGGCACCTTTGACGATCACGACTTCGTCGCTCATCGCCGGAACATAGGCGCCGCCCGCCGTACACGATCCCAACACGACGGCAATCTGCGGAATGCGCCGCGCGCTCATGATCGCTTGGTTGTAAAAGATGCGGCCGAAGTGATCGCGGTCGGGAAAGACTTCCGCCTGCAACGGCAGGAAAGCGCCTCCCGAGTCGACGAGATACAGACACGGCAGCCGGTTTTCGAGTGCCACTTCCTGGGCCCGCAAATGCTTCTTCACGGTCAGCGGAAAATAGGTGCCACCCTTCACGGTGGCGTCGTTCGCGACCACCATGACTTCGCGGCCTTGCACCCGCCCGATCCCGGTGACCACCCCGGCGGACGGCGCTGCGCCTTCATAGAGCCCGTGCGCCGCGAGCGGCGCGATCTCCAGGAACGGCGACCCGGGGTCGAGAACGCGGTCGATCCGGTCGCGCACGAAAAGTTTGTGCTGCTCGCGGTGGCGGGCCTGCGCCTTGGCGCCGCCGCCCAAGCGCGCCGCAGTCAGATGCCCGCGCAATTCGTCGGCAAGCGCCTGCATGCGGGCCCGGTTGGCCGCGAACTCGCTGCTTCGAGGGTCGATCTTACTTTCCAAAGCATCCATGGGGCGCGATCTTACACTACGCCTCCCGAACGGTCACGCGCGCAGCGCGGCGCTGGTTTTCGCCGCCGCTTGACGCTCGGACGCGGCGCTGTCTAGGCTCGCGGCGTTCGGTCGCCCCGCCGGCTTGGCCCCCCTCGTACGATTCGTGGAGGCTGTCGTGAAACGCATCCAGGTCGCGCTCTTGCTCCTCGGGCTCGGCGCCAGCGTCCAGACTGCCGACGCGATCCCGCGCTACACCGCGCGCTACGGCCAGGCTTGCACTCTCTGCCATGTGAACCCAAGCGGCGGCGGCATGCGCAGCCTTTATGCCAGCCAGTACATCGTGCCCAAAGAACTGGCGATGAAGCGGCTTACCGACGAAGAGATCGCCAAGATCCAGCCGAAGGTGAGCGAGAGCATCACGCTCGGCGCCGACCTGCGAAGCGCGCACTTCCACTCCACCGCGGACCAGGTGGCGCGCAATTTCTTTTTGATGCAGGGCGATCTGTACGCGCAATTCTCGATCGACGAGCGCTACTCGGCCAATATCGATGTCGACCAGGAGGGCAGCGTCGAGATCTACGCTCTGGCCTGGGTCCTGCCGTGGAGCGGCTACGTGAAGGCCGGGCGCTTCACGCCGGTGTTCGGGTGGAAGTTTCCCGATCACAATCTGTTCAGCCGCGAGGAACTGAGTTTCGATCAGCCGTTCAACACCGATGCGGGAATCGAAATTGGCTTCTACCCGAAACACGTGTCGCTGTGGGCCTCGGTGCTGAACGGTGAACCGCCGGTCAACACCCGCTTCGATACCAACGACGACCTGGCCTATGTCGTGGGTGCGCTGTCGCAATTCAAAGTGCGGCAGTTCGGGATCGGATTGGGCGGCTCGTTCCTCTACAACCAGAAGGATCCGGGGCGGACGAGCGCCAGTGAAGGCGGCGGCCCGCCGGGCCGGCGCACCCAAGGCGGTCCTTTTGGTTCATTCACCTGGGGCCCCTGGAGCTGGCTTTGGGAAGTCGACGCGACGCGGCTTCTCATCCCCAACGTGCGGGTCAAGACCAAGCTCCTCACGACGCACGAACTGGCGTACGAAGTGCGCCAGGGGGTCGACATCGTCGGCAACTACAACTGGGTCGATCGCAACGTCGACCTGGGGACCGGGACCAAGCAGCGCTTCGGGCTGGGTGTCGACGTGACTCCGGTGCCGTTCGTGGAGTTGCAGGCGCAGTTGAACCGCTATGTTGCCACCGGGCACGACGCGGCCCAGGCCCTGCCCGACCTCTTCGAGCCCAGCTACTGGCGCTCGGAAGTTCAGATCCACCTCTTTTATTGACCGGGTCGGCAGCGCACCGGGGTGTCGTCTATACTGGTTTGGAACCCATGGCCCATGCCGATCCCCACGGGGCGGGCCCGCCGTTTGTTGCACCCCTATAGCGGCCCCGGCCCGGGCTGCGGTCCTCGAGGTCGTCATGCTGTGTCGCGTTGCTTTGGCGTTCGCCGGCGTCGCGCTCGCCGCCTCGGCGTCCGCCACACCGTTCGTTCTCGTCCCCACCGCCAGCAAGGTGCAATTCGAATCCAAGGCGCCGATGGAGTCGTTCACGGGCAAGACGCAGAAGGTTTCTGGCGCCGTGGATCTGGATCCGGCGGCATTGGCCGACAGCATCCTGGTTTCGGTCGCCGTCGACATGGCGAGTTTGGAGACCGGCATGGCGCTGCGTGACCGGCACATGCGCGAGAATCACCTGCAGGTCGACAAGTTTCCCACCGGGACATTCGCCGGCGGCAATCTTGCGGACCTTTCTGCCACGTCGCTCACTTCGGGCGCGCCCGTCACCGGCACGATCACCGGGCAACTTACGCTGCACGGTGTGGAGCACCAGATTACGGCGCCGGTGGAACTGAGTTTGAAGGACGGCAGCCTGCATGTCGTGGCGCACTTCGCCGTCAAACTCGCCGACTATGCGATCCCGCGCCCGCAAATGCTGATGATGAAGCTCGGAGAAACGCAAACTGTGACCGTCGACGTCACAGGGCGCACGCAGTAACGCCATTGGGGTTGAACTTCATGATGCACGCCGCGTCGCCGCACCGGCTCCGCACCAGCCGCCTGACGGCTCGACTGGCGTTCGTGGGTGCCGGCGCCTTGCTCCTCAGTTGCGCCGATTTCGGCGACCCCTTCGTGCCGTCGGTCGCGACCGTGGCGGTGCGCACGACCAACCAAGTAGAGGCCGTGATTGGCGACGACGTCGTGCTTGCGGCCGACGTTCGCGACGCGGCCGGCCGGCCCATTGACGGTGCACAAGTGACGTGGCTGGCATCCGATCTCGGTGTGGTGCAAGTGCAACCGCAAGGTGCCACCGGGGCGCTCGTCAGCGCCCGCGCCGCGGGAACGGCCACTGTCGTCGCGACCTGTCGCGGGGTGGAGAGCACGCCAATCGAAATCACCGTGCGCGTAGCCCTGATCCAGTCGATCACCATCACGTCGCCACCCAACGCGGTGACGATTCCCATCACTCGATCGGTGCAGTTTACAGCGCGTGTCGTCGATGAACGCGGCAACGTCGTGACGGGCGCCAGGGTTGTTTGGAGTGCGTCGGCTCCGGCCGTAGCCATCGACTCGACGGGATTTGCGACCGGCAGCGTCGAGGGCGCGGCCGACGTTACTGCGACACTCGGCACCGTGCACAGTGCGCCGGTGCATGTAGTGGTCCGCTTGCTCGCGACGTCGTCGGTGACGATCACGTCACCGGCCAGTCCGGCGACGATTCCGGTAACGCAGTCGGTGCAATTCGCGGCCACCGTTGTCGACGAGTTTGGCAACTTCGTCGACAACGCCACGATCGTGTGGAACTCGTCGAACGCCGCCGTGGCCATCGACACCCATGGACTCGCGACCGGCAGCGCCGAGGGCACCGCCGATGTCACCGCGACGAGTGGGAACGTGCAAAGCGTCCCGGTTCAGGTGGTGGTCCGGCCACTCGCGACCGGGTCGGTCGAAATCACGAGCCCAGCGAGCCCCGTCAGCCTTTTGACCAACCAGACCGTGCAGTTCGCCGCCACGGTCCGTAATGAACTCGGCGCCGTCATGGTCAACGCGCCGGTGGCGTGGAATGCTTCGAGTGCCGCGGTGTCGATCGGCCCGAACGGCCTGTTGCGCGCCATTGCCGGTGGCCCCGCAACCGTGACCGCGACGAACGGCGGCGTGCAGTCGGCGCCGGTGACGGTGAACGTCACGGCCATCAGCTTCGCGACCGCGGTGCAGCCGATCTTCGACTCGTTCTGCGTGCGCTGCCACGGCTTCAACGGTAACCTGACCCTCTCGGACAACGCGTACGATCGCATCGTAAATGAGATCTCCGGGCAAAACCCGTCGCTCTTCCTCGTCAAACCCGGCGACCCGGACAACAGCTACATCTACTTGAAAATGTCCGGCTGCAGCGCCCGCGGCTGTGCCGGCGACCGCATGCCGCCCGGCAGCACAGTTGGACCGGCGGCGCTGCAAACCATGCGCGACTGGATTCTGGGCGGCGCGGCGCGCTGAACCGCGCCGCCGCGCCGGCTCCTCGCGCCTTACATCCGGCGCGACAAGGCCGCCGGCCACGGCTATACTGGGTCGCTTCTTGAATCCGCGCCGAGGGCCAAGGCCCCCCAGGACCGCCCTCCTCTCACCTGCACGCCCGGAGGCTCCCATGTCGTTCGCGTCACGCTGCGTTACACCAGTGGGACTCGCTCTCGCGCTCGCACTGCACGCCGTACCAGGGCATGCCGGCTACGTCAACTTCGAGAGCCAGCAGGTGCATCCGATCGCCTTGACGCCCGACGGCACGAAGTTGCTCGCGGTCAACACGCCGGACGGCAAACTCGCGGTTTTCAGCGTCAACGGCGGGAATCCGAGCCTGCTCTTCGAAACCGCCGTCGGCATCGAGCCCGTGAGCGTCGCCGCCGAGAGCAATACCCGCGCCTGGGTCGTGAACCACGTTTCGGACACGGTCAGCTTGGTCGACTTGCTGAGCGGCAATGTCGTCGAGACGCTGGCCGTCGGCGACGAACCGGCCGATGTCGTCTTCGCCAACGGCAAAGCCTTCGTGTCGGTGTCGCAAGAGGACGCGGTCAAGATCTACTCGGTCGCGAATCCGGCCGCGCCGCCGGTCGTCGTGCCGATCTTCGGCAGCGATCCGCAAGCGCTCGCCCGCAATGCCGCCGGCACGCGCGTCTATGTCGCGGTCTTCGAAAGCGGCAATCAGACGACGATCGCCTCGGGAACCGATGTCGTCAGTCATGGTGGACTGCCGGCCCCGAACCCCAGCGGCCGGCCGAACGTCGGACTCGTCTTGAAATACGTCAACGGCCACTGGGTGGACGAAATCAACCGGAACTTCGACAACAGCCATCCGTACACCCTTCCCGACCATGACGTCGCGATCCTGGATGCGACGGCCGGGGTGCCGGCTCCACAGTACGTGGACGGCTTGGGCACGCTGCTCTTCAATCTCGCGGTGCATCCGGTCTCGGGCAAGCTCTACGTCACCAATACGGAAGCGCTGAATCAAATCCGCTTCGAGCCTGCTCTGCGCGGCCAGTTCCTGCGCACCCGCGTTTCGATCGTCGACCCGAACGTGCCGGCGGTGCGTTCGCTCGTCGATCTCAATCCGCACATCAATTACGGAGTCACTCCGGGACCGCCCTCGGAGACCAGCCAGAGCCTGTCGCAACCGGGCGGGATCGCCTTCCAAGCGGCGGGTGGCGTCGGGTATGTCACGGCGCTCGGTTCCGCCAAGGTCGCGGTCCTCGACGATGCCGGCAACGTGACGTCGCGCATCGGCGTCGGCCAGGGCCCGAGCGGACTCGCGCTCGACGAGACCAATCACCGGCTCTACGTTCTCAACCGCTTCGAAGAAACGATCAGCATCGTCAACACCAATACCCGCGCTGTCGACCACGCGGTGTCCTTGGGATACGACCCGAGTCCGCTGACGGTCAAGAACGGCCGCCGCTTCTTGTACGACGGCCAATTGTCATCGGGGCACGGCGATCTGGCGTGCGCGTCGTGTCACGCGGGCGGCAATCTCGATGCGATCGCCTGGGACCTCGGAGATCCGAACGGCGCGTTCCAGCCGGCGCCGCCGAACCAATTGGATCCGCTGTTGCAAGGCTTCCATGCGATGAAGGGCCCGATGACGACGCAATCGCTGCGCGGCCTCGCCGGCACCCAACCCTTCCATTGGCGTGGCGATCGCGCCGACTTCGAGAATTTCAACGGTGCGTTCGTGTCACTCATGGGACGTGGGACACAGATTTCGGGCGCCGACATGCAAGCGTTCAAGGATTTCGTCTTTACGATCAAGTACCCGGCGAACCCCGGCCAGAACTTGGATCGCACCTTTCCGAATCCCGCCAGCGGCCCGAGCCCCGAACGCGGCCGGCAGGCCTTCCTGAACAACATTCTCGATGGCCCGTTTCGCTGCGTGCAATGCCACGCGCTGCCAACAGGTACGAGCGGTCAATTGACCGACCGCCTGGCGTTGCAGGCGCCGCAGGACATGAAGATTCCGCAGTTGCGCAATCTCTACGAAAAAACCGGTTTGACGTTCACGGCGGGCGAAAAGAAGCGCGGCTTCGGCTTCATCCACGATGGTTCGGAGCCGACGCTGCTCGAATTCTTGCGGCTGCCGGTGTTCACTTTCCCGAGCGACGCCATGCGCCAAGACATCGAGGCTTTCCTGCTGACGTTCGACACCGGGACCGCGCCGGCAGTCGGCGTGCAGCGCACCGTGTATGCGAGCAATCGCAACGATTTGGCCACCGTACAGTGGATCGAAACACTCATCGCGCAGGACCAAGCCGGCAACTGCGACTTGATCGTCAAGGGGCGCTTGAACGGCCAGGCACGCGGTTTCGTCTATGACGGCGCCGGAATGTTCCGCTCGGATCGCGCCTCCGAGCCGTTGATGGCCAAAGATTTCCTGCGCGCCTTCGCCGGCACCGGATCCGAACTCACGTACACCGGTGTGCCGCCGGGCTCGGGTACGCGCTCCGGCATCGACCGCGACGAAGACGGGTACCCGGACCGCACCGAGATCGATGCGGGTTCGGATCCGGCCGATCCGGCATCGACACCCACGCCCGTCGCCAACGGCCCGAACGGCAGCAGCAACGGCGATGCGACGCTGTTCGCCAGCTATCCCAATCCGGCCCGCGACACCGCGCGGCTGTCCTTCGAATTGGTGGCGCATACCAACGTGCGCTTGCGCATCTATGCCGCCGATGGCCGGCTCGTACGCGCCCTGTGGGATGGCGCCGCCGGTCCGGGCTTGGTGCGACTGACTTGGGACGGTACGAACGACGGCGGGCATCGCGCCGCTTCGGGGCGCTATTTCTACCGCCTCGACACGCCGACGCATTCTTTCGCGCGGCCGTTGCTCCTCGTGCGTTGAAGTGTCGAAACGCTCCAACGGCCGGTGCAGCTCACCGGCCGTTGGGACGCTTCCGAGCGCCGCATTGCGCCAAAGACCCCAGAGTCGCAGCCCCGTGCCCCCACTTCAGGCGCGAACTGTAAAGATTTCATGCTTCGAAACGCGAAATTCTCCGGCACAACGTGGTACAATGAAGCCGTTGACGCCCCACGGCTCTAACCCCGGAAGATTTCATGCGTGCCTTTCTCGGGCTCGCCGCCGCCATCGTGGCATGTGCTACGGTCGCGAGCGCCGAGTCGTCCATCTGCGGCGATTGCTACCTGGGCGTCTATGACGATCTCGCGATGACACGCGTGTCCGGCGTGGCGTCGTCCTTTCAGGTGAAGAGTCTCTACCTTGGGTTGCGTTTAGGGCCGGGCGTGAACATTACGGATATCGATTTCTTCGCGTCGTATCCGGCGGGATTCGAAGTGATCGACGTCGAGTCCTATGTCCCGGGCGCGACCTACGAGACCGTGGGGCATGTGGCGCACGTCCACTGGCCGAGTTGCGTCGGTGGAAGCCTGGCGCTGTTCCGCGTCCGAGTGATCACCACCACCATGCCTCACAACGCGGTAGTGCAATTGCAAAGTGTGCTTGCAAAGCCCTGCGGCGGTGCGCCGGTTGAAGCATGGAGGATCCCAGCGGGTTGCTACGTACTCAACCCCGGCAGCAGCCGGCCGCCGTGCGCCACTGCGGTCGAGGCGTCGACATGGTCCCTTGTGAAAGGCCTTTTCAGAACGCTTGATTCGCGCTAGAGTGTCGGACGTACGCACCCTGGAGTCCTTCCTCCATGGCGCTGGTGTTTTTTCCGGGTCGTCTTCGTGGCACGGGATTTGTTCGTACGAATTTCGCACGCCACTCTTCGGCTCCGGCCACTTTTCAACGGCTGAATACGAGGCCAAGACCACTTATGGCACTGGATACGATAGCCATCCAACGATTGTCCGCCGCGATCGCCGAAGCGATCGAGCAAGCAATAGCGCCGCTCACCGACGAGATCGAACAACTGCGCGCCGCGGTCCTCGACTTGCAGGAAGCCGCGGGACAACCCGCGTCACCGGCGGCGCCGCCACGGACCACGCCAACGCTAGAGATACGCGTTCCGGCGCCGCGCGCCGCGGCCACGATGCGGACTCGCGGCATCACCCATACACAGACCTGTCGCGTGCCGAGGTGTCCGGCACCGGTGCTCGCCAAGGAATTGTGCGAGACCCATTATCGCGCCATGCGGCGCGCCTCGTCGGCTGGCGAAAAATTCGACCCGCGTACGCAGCGCCCCGCCGGCGCGCGGCCGGTGTCGCGCGCGTGTGAGGAGCCCGGCTGCGACGACGCCCACTACGCCCGCGGCCTGTGCCGGCGGCACTACATGACACTGCGCGCCCGGGAACGCGCTGCCGAGCGCGGCGGGCCCGCGCCGGTCACGGTCAGCCGGACGCGTGACACGGATGACGACCACGAATCGACGCGCCACGAGTTAGCGCCTTCGACACCGGCGCGCACCCCGGAATCGGTGCGGGCATTCGCCGCCGCGGAATTCGCCCCGACCTTCGACCTCGCGGTGGGCGGCGTGCCCGATCACAGCATCGTCGCAATGCCAACGGCGGAAGTCGTGGCGCGCGTCGTATCGCAGTATCGCGGCGGTCTCGCCAAAGTTGCGGAAGTCCTCGGGCGTAATCGCCGCACGCTCATGGAAATGCTCGAGAAACTCAATCTCATGGAGCACGTGGTCACCGTGCGCGCGACGGAACGCAAGCGGATCCTCGCAGCACCGCTCCGCGAACGCTTGGCGGACCTCCTGTTCCGGGAGAAACTGCTCGACGATCTCGGCTGCCTCAAGGAAGTCGACGAGTCGGCACGCGGCGAAATCCAACTGCGCTGTGCCAAGCTCGCCAAGACGTGCTCGACGCAGGAAGAATTGTTTTCCAAGCTCGCGATCGAGTGCGGACTCGAGGACGCCGGGATCAAACGGCTCGTCTGGCGCTATGACCTCCGCCGCCAGCTCCGCGGCCTG
This sequence comes from bacterium, assembly GCA_031362565.1. Taxonomy (GTDB): domain Bacteria; phylum Krumholzibacteriota; class Krumholzibacteriia; genus JANLSU01. Next base: position 27,772 of record JANLSU010000048.1, read on the forward strand.
AAGTCGGCACGCCCGGCGCCGACCCGCGTGCACCCTTGAACCGGCACGCCGTTTGTCGCGGCGTCGCCGCCGCCTGACCGGTGAACCGCCGAGACGGCAGCCACCGGCGGCGATTTGAAGTCGCGTGCGTGGCGGCCGCCTGCCTCGCATTCGGTGGCTGTGGCCGGTCGGGAAACTGGATCGCGCCACAGTGGGCCGCGGAACCGCGCGCCGCGGAACCCGCGCCGGACGAAATCGACACCCGCCTGTTGCTCATCGGCGATGCGGGCTTACCCGAAATCGACGCGGTTGAACCCGTCCTGCAGGCGTTGAGCGCCGAAGCCGCGACGCTCGCGGACCGCACTTGTATTGTCTTCCTCGGCGACAATGTGTATCCGCATGGCCTGCCGCCGGAAGCCGCCGGCGATCGAGCGCTGGCGGAGCGGCGCTTGAATGTGTCGCTGCAGGCAGCCGCCCGGTCCGGCGCGCGCGCCGTATTCGTGCCTGGCAATCACGACTACGCCCTCGACGGCTGGGTTGGGTGGGAGCGCGAACGCGCCTGGATCGAGTCGCGAAATCACCCCGGTGTGCAAGCGCGACCGCTCCACGGCGGCCCCGGGCCGGACGTTCTCGACCTCGGCGCTCAGGCGCGCCTGGTCTTCCTGGACTCGGAACGGTGGCTCCAAGGCGGCGTGGCTGGGGCCGACCCGCGCCAGACCGACCGCCGCATGACCGCCCAACTGGACTCGGTGCTGGCGGCGGCGGGATCACGGCATGTCATCGTCATGGCCCACCATCCACGCGCCTCGCACGGCCCCCACGGCGGATTCTTCACGTGGCGCGACCACCTCTTTCCGCTGACGGCAGCGGCCTCGTGGGCGTGGATTCCGCTGCCGGTCGTCGGTTCGCTGTACCCGCTCGCGCGCCGCCTCGGCATCACCCATCAGGATCTGTCGAGCGGCCGGTATCGCGCCCTGCGACGCGGCCTCGAGCAGGCATTCCTCCGCCACCCGCCGCTCGCTGCCGTGGGCGGCCACGAGCACACGCTTCAAGTGCTTGAATCGCCCGGTGGAGGCTGGAATCTGGTGAGCGGCGCCGGGACGATTTCGCGCTCCGAAGCCGTCGGCCAGGGCGCCGATTCGCGCTTCACTTGCGGTTGTCCGGGATTCATGAAGCTCGATCTTCTGCGCGACGGACGCGTCCGGCTCGAAGTCATCGAGGTCGACGCTGTGGGGCGCGTCTCCCGGCCGCTCGCGCGCTGGCTCGCGGCGCCATGACGGTGCGCTGGTCGCGCGCCTCCCTGCTGGCGCCTGCCGCAGCAGCCCCGTAGACTGTCGGACAAGCGGCTCACTTCATCGGAGGCAGTGACATGGCGGACTTGCGCGTGCATTTCGCCGGCATCGAGTCCCCCAATCCGTTCTGGCTCGCCTCGGGGCCGCCCACCAATTCGGGCGATCAAGTGCGCCGGGCCTTCGATCTGGGATGGGGCGGCGCGGTGTGGAAAACGGTCGGCGAGCCCATCGTCAACGTTTGCTCCCGTTACTCGTCGGTCGACTTCGGCGGCCAGCGCATGATGGGCCTCAACAACATCGAACTCATCAGCGACCGGCCGATCGTCGAGAACCTGCGCGAGATCGCCGCCGTCAAGAAACAGTATCCGCGCCACACCGTCATCGTCTCGCTGATGGTGGAATCGACCCGCGAAGCGTGGCACGACATCGTCAAGCGCGCCGAAGACACCGGTGCCGACGGGCTCGAGCTCAACTTCGGATGTCCGCATGGCATGAGCGAGCGCGGGATGGGCGCCGCAGTCGGCCAAGTGCCGGACTACACCTGCCAAATCGTCGAGTGGGTCAAGGAAGTGGCGCGCACGCCGGTCATCGTCAAGCTGACGCCGAACGTGACCGATGTGCGGTATATCGGCCGCGCCGCCGTCAAAGCCGGCGCCGATGCCGTGTCGCTCATCAACACCATCAACAGCATCACCGGCATCGATCTCGAGGACTTCGTGCCGCGGCCGCGGGTCGGCACATTGTCGTCGCACGGCGGCTACTGCGGCCCGGCGGTCAAACCCATCGCTTTGAACCTGGTGTCGCAGATCGGCACCGACGCCGATTGCCGGCGCATCCCGATGTCGGGGATCGGTGGCGTGACGTCATGGACCGATGCGGCCGAGTTCATCGCCCTCGGTTGTTCTACGGTGCAGGTTTGCACCGCCGCCATGCACTACGGATTCCGCATCGTCGAGGACCTGGTGGACGGCCTCTCGGGGTGGATGGATGAACGCGGCTACGAGACGATCGAAGACTTCCGGGGCCGGGCGCTGCCGCACGTCAGCGATTGGGGCCATCTCGATCTCAACTATAAGATCGTGGCGCATATCGACACCGCCAAATGCATCGGCTGCCAACTGTGCTACGTCGCCTGTCAAGACACTGCACATCAGTGCATCTACGTGGGCGATGCGCTGGAAACGAACGGCACGCCGCGGGCGCCCAAGGGCGCCTCGGCAAGCGCCGGCCATGCACCGGCTTTCGTGCCCGAGGCGTTCCGGGTGCGCGGTGAACCGATGCGCGCGCCGGTCACCGGGCACGGCGTTTTGGGGCCGGAGAACCTCGCGGCGCGCATCCCATGGGTCAAGGAAGACGACTGCGTCGGTTGCAACCTGTGCATGTTGGTGTGTCCGGTACCCGAGTGCATCACCATGGTCGAGCTCGACACCGGCCGTAAACCCGAGAGCTGGAACGAACGCCAGCGCCGCAAGTAATGCAACCGGACGTCCTCGACACGACGGCGATCGAATGGCGCAACTTCGCGGACGCTCCCGGCGTGCGCTACAAAGTGCTGCGGCATCACGCCGGCCGCACCGGCATCACGTTGCTGTTGGAATTCGCGCCCGGTGCGTCCTATCCGGTACACCGGCATCCCGGCGGCGAGGAATACTACGTGCTGCAGGGCGTGCTCCAGGATGGGCGGCGCGAATACGGCGCCCACACTTTCGTTTGGCATCCCCCCGGTTCGGTGCACCGGCCGGCGAGCCGCTCCGGATGTACGCTCCTCATCACCTTGCCGGCGCACATCGAGCGGCTCGATGACTGACGCTCCCGCGGCGCGCTACGACATCGGCGCATTGTTGCCGGGCGTCGGGGTATTCGGCGGCGTGCGCCGTTTCCTCGCCTTGGGGAACGAACTCGTGTCGCGCGGCCATCGCTTCACGCTCTACCACCCGGCCGGTGAGCCGCCCACCTGGATGCCGTTTACGGGCCTGACCCGCCCACTCGCCGGGCTCGATGCCGGGCGCCACGACGTCCTCCTCTGCGGCGAGCCGACACTTCTGCCGTTGTTCGAGGCGGCGAGCGCCCGTCTCAAGCTCTTCTATTGTGTGCTCGAGAAACTGCCCGGCGAGCGGCACATCGTGCGGCATCCCGGCTGGGTCGTGGTCGCGAATTCGACGGGCATCCGCGACCGGCTCTGGCGGCGCTACCGGGTACGGGCCGAGCCCGCCATCGGCGGCGTCGATCTGGCGCTGTTCCACCCCATGGGCCCCTGGCCACCCGCCCGCCGCGAGCCGTTTCGCGTTCTGGCGTACGGGCGCTTCTCCCGGGCCCGCAAGGGCTCGGCCCTCGTCCTGCGCGCCGCCGAGGCACTCGCGGCCGGGCTTGCGGCGGCGCGACCGCGGCGGGAACCCGCGAACGTCCAACCCGTGCAACTCGTCCTCTTCGACCACGTGGGCCCGGGCAACGAACAAGACCCGCGCTCCAACCTGGCGGCGCGGCTGCCGGTCGAATTCCACCTCAACCTGGCCCAGCCGGACTTGGCGGCGCTGTACTCGAGCTGCGACGTCTTCGTCAGCGCCGAGCGGCGGGCCGGTTGGAACAACACGGTCGCCGAAGCCATGGCCTGCGGCCTGCCGGTCGTCTGCACCGCGAGCGGCACGCGCGACTTGGCGCGGCACCACTCGACCGCTTGGCTGGTGCGCTGGCGGCACCCTTTCTTTCTCAGCCGCGGCCTGGCGGCGCTCGAGCGCGACCCGGCGCTTCGCGACCGCCTGCGAGCCGGGGCGCTGGAGCGGGTTCGGGGCTACGGCTGGCCGGCGGTGGCGGATCAGATCGAGGCGGTGATCGCCCGTCGCCTCGACCGGCAGTCGCCGCGGTCTTGAATCCGGGGCCGGCGGGCCGCCGCCACGACGACGCGGACGTGCGCAACTGCTTTGCACCCTTTGACTTTCAGTCGCGACTCGCGATACCATGGGGGCACTGCTGGTCGCCCTGCGGGTCCATTCTGCCGTGGATCGGATTCGCGCCCCTCTCGCTCCAGTGTTGCACGCGGAGCAGCGAGGTTCGAAGGCAGCGGAGGAAGAGCAGCCGACGCGGTTTGGAAACGAACGCGCGTCGAATGAGATCACAGCTGTGGTGCTGATCGTTTGCACCCGACGTTGCGTTGTATCCACGCTGTGCCCGTCGTATCTGCGCCCACCTACGCGCGGATTCGGCTCGCAAGGGGGAAACCGATCCGATGAAGAGAGTGTCGTTGCTCACCACGGCCGCCATGCTCCTGCTCGCGGGAAGCGCTGCGGCCCAGAACGCTCTGATCGACTATCAGGGCTACTCCTACGAGACCGGTGGATTTCCGGTCAGCAATCCCGGCGACGTTTTGTCGATCGTCGGGGTCGTCGACAATCTCGATGCACGCTTCGGCGTGAATCTGGCCGTTGACGAAGTAACTCTGTACGTCACGAATCTCGTTTCGACGGGCCAGGTCGACCAGGGCGGCGGAGTCCTCTCCATCGCCTACGGCGGCGGCTCCATCGATCTGTACCGCGACCCGAGCCGTGATCACGATTACGGCATCTCGCCGCCCAACGCGACCGCACCGTCGACGTTCACGAACGGCGCATTGTTCCTGGGCGGAACGCTCAACAGTTTCTTCATGTTCTACGATTCCGCGACCGGCAGCGGGGCGTACGAAGGCAATGCGTCCTTCACGGCAGGAAGCGGTTTGGTGACGCTGAACCAGTTGAATGCGGCAGGATACACATTTGGTGGAACCCTCGGTTCCGCAGCATCCGGTGGCAACGTTCCGGCGGGTTACGACCTGCAGGTCGACGGCGTCATCGAAGTCGAAGTCATCGTCGGCGTCGAGCAGAAGAGCTGGGGCGCCGTGAAGGACCTGTACCGCCGCTGATCGCGGTCGAACCCAATTTGTCGAACACACACATCGTAGGATGAGGTTCGTTCCGGAGGTTTTCATGCACATCAAAGCGACTGCAGCTTCGCTGGCCGTGGTGGCGTTGCTGGCCAGCGCCGGTGCCGCGGTGGCGGATCCGCCCAACTTCGATTTCTTCGGCTACGCGCAGGTCCCGGCAGCGCCCGGGGGCGGACTCATCGTCCGCAGCGTGTTGACGAACAACGGGGTCGTCCCGACGCCCATCGTTCTCGACTTCACCACCAAGCAGTACACACTGGTGATCACCGGCACGTTCGCAAGCGCCGCCGGCATCGCGCAGCAGTACAGCGGCGGTACGTTGTCGATCTACGAGGACGCGATCGGCGGCGGAACGGCGGCAAACTATGCGAGCCCGGCGACCTTCACCGACGGCACGTTGATTCTGACCGGCGTCGTGGACGGCAACCTGACCCGCAACACGTTCACGCCGACGCTCGGCAACTTCATTGCCAAGATCGACTTCACCGGCGGCACCCGCTTGGGGAGCCTGAGCACGCCCCAGGACTGGCCGTGCGGCGGCGGCTGGAGCCGGAGCGTTTCCGGGATCCCGGCCGGCTACCAAGAGAACTGGGACGGCAAGATCGACCTCGCGGTCGTTGGCGTCGAGAGCAAGAGCTGGGAAGGCGTCAAGGCCCTCTACCGCTGATCTCGAGCCCCGATCCGCTGCACACTCGGCCCGGCTTCCTCCTGGAGGCCGGGCCGAATGCTTTTGGGGCCGGTTTGCCCCCTCACCCAGGGACCGGCGGCGCCTGGAACCGAATAAGATTCGGAACGAGCGCGACTTGTCGCCAAGCAGCGGTTTGACTTTCCAGGCTCCGGCCTGATAGGATGGCCGCGATCCGTACAGCAGCCCTCGGAGCGATTCACGTTCTCTGCACGTTGATCGTTTTGGGAAAAGCCGCCGGAGTCATCTTTCGAACTGCTGGCATCACGATTCATGCATGCACCAGCTCGCGGTTCGGTTGCCGTCCGAGTGTTCAGCGACACGCGATGGAGTCCGTCTCCTCTGCACTTGTGGTTCGACATCTGCGCCGTCACCGTTGACGCGAATCGCGCGACAGCGTGACCTCGTAGGGAGGGAAGCCTCGGATGAAAAAAACCAACTTCATGATCGCCGCGATGGCGCTTTTGGTGAGCAGCGCCGCTCACGCGAACGTTGCCATCATCGACTACCAAGGCTACGCGTGGGAAACGGGCGGCTTGCCGCTCAGTAATCCCGGCGATGTGCTCTCGGTTGTGGGCGTCGTCGACGCGCTCGACGCCAGCTTCGGCGTCAACCTGTTGATCGACGAAGTCACGGTCTACGCCTCGGGTCTCGTGTCGACCGGCCAAATCGACCTGGGCGGTGGGGTGCTTTCCGTGTCGTACACCGGCGGCACGCTCGAGCTCTGGCGCGATCCAAGCCGCGACCACGACTACGGTGTGTCGCCGCCGAACACCACCGCACCGCCGACGTTCGTAAACGGCGGGCTCTTCTTGGGCGGCACGTTCCAGAATTTCTTCCTGTTCCTCGACACGTCCACCGGGACCGGCGCTTTCCAGGGCGACGTCGCCTTCACGGCCGGCAGTGGAATCGCGGCGCTGAGCGCCCTGCAGCCCAACGGGTTCACGTTCGGAGGAACCTTGAATTCGGCGGCGTCCGGCGGCAACGTGCCGGCGGGATACGACATGCAAGTCGACGGAACGCTGCAAGTAGAAATCGTCACGGGCGTCGAGGACAAGAGCTGGGGCGCCGTGAAGGAAATGTACAGACGGTAATCGGGCGACATCGCTTCAACCCTTGGCAACGCGGTCCCGGAGGTTCAAATGAGAGTGAAAGTTCTCGCTGCTGCGCTGGCTCTGGGGGCGCTGGTGACCAGCCCAGTCGCCCGGGCGGCCGATCCGCCAAACTTCGACTTCAACGGCTACGCCCAGGTGTCGGACGTGCTCGCCAGCAGCCTGACCATGCGTAGCGTGCTCACGAACAACGGCGTCGTGCCGACGCCGATCGTGCTCGATTTCACGACCAAGCAGTACACGCTCGTCCTCACGGGGACGCTGAGCAGCATCGTGGGCATCGCGCGCAACTACTCGGCAGCGACGTGCGCGGTCTACGAAGATGCAATCGGCGGCGGCACCGCGGCGGACTACGCGAATCCCGCCACCTTCACCGACGGCACCGTGATTCTGTCGGGGAACTTCGATGGTTTCCTGGTGCGCAACCGGTTCACGGCGACGCTCGGCAATTTCATCGGCAAAGTTGATTTCAACGCCGGAACGCGCCTCGGGGACATGGTGACGGCACAGGACTGGCCGTGCGGCGGCGGTTGGAGCCGGACGGTGTCCGGGATCCCGGCCGGCTACCAGGAGAACTGGGACGGCAAGATCGACCTCGCACCGGTCGGAGTCAACAACCTGGGCTGGGACGGCGTGAAGCAGCTCTTCCGCTGAGCCTTTGCAAAGAATCACCGCGGGAACGGCCTGGTCTTCGGACCGGGCCGTTTTCTTTCGGTGTCACACGAGGGCGAGGGCGGCAGCGACCGCCACGTCGATGCGCGTCTGCTGCTCGGCAGGCACTTCTCCCAACGGCCGGCGCGCATGCCCGACCGGCAGGCCGCGCTTCCGAAGCGCGTACTTCACGCCGGGCACCGCGTAGCCCTTCCAACTCGTGGCAACGTCCCGCAGTGCCGCCTGCAGGCCCGCGGCGCGAGCGCTATCTCCAGCCTTCCACGCCGCTTCGAGGCCGACGGCGACTTCGGGCACAACGTGCGCGACGGCCAGAATGGCGCCGCCGGCGCCCGCTTCGAAGGCTTCGACGACGCGTGCCCCGCTGCCGACGAAGCCGCACGTCCGGGTCTGAGCGAGTGTCGCCGCCAGCGGTCCACCGTCCCCGGAACTATCCTTGAAGCCCCAAATATTCGGATGCCGCAGGATTTCGATCAACGTCGAAGCTGCCAGGTCGACACCGCTCATTTCGGGCATGTGATAGACGAAGACCGGCACCGGACTCGCGTCGGCAATCGCCATGTAGTGGCTGCGGAACGCCGCGTCGTCCATCCGCGCCCGGTAGGCGTGGGGCGTCAGAACCAGGACCGCATCGGCGCCGGCCGCCGCCAAGCGCCGTGTCAACGCGATGGTGCCGTGCGTCGAGGCGCGTCCGCTGCCCGCGAAAACCGGCACTCGCCCCTCGGCCGCCCGGTGTGCGGCCCGCACCAGCACCTCGGCTTCGTCGTCGCTGCAGTGCGCCGCTTCGCCGGTCGTGCCCAAGGCCAAGAATCCACTGACGCCGCGCTCGAGCAGCCACTCGACGTTGCCACCCAGCCATTCGGCTGCAAGTTGCTCGCCGTCGAACGGCGTCACGAGCGGCACCCAAATGCCGCGACATTGCTCCGGCTGCAACACGGCCTTCGCCTCCTTCAGGGGCATGGCCCGGATACCGGGCCGAACCCGCACTTCATCCTGTAGACTCCGGACGCGAATTGCAACGCGCGGTTGAATCTTTCCAAGGGACGCTGCGATGCACGGGGACCCAACCGACTCTCCCGCCGATGGACCGCGGCGTTTGGCGCGCGCCGAGGGCGTGCTGCTGGCGCGCACGCGCGGCTTCTGCGTGGTGCTCGAAGACGCGCATGATCCGCACAACGTGAGCGCGGTGTTGCGGACGTGCGACGCGCTCGGCATCCAAGATATCCATCTGGTGGCGGAGAACGAATCCGAATCGATCCTGAATCCCAAGGTCAGCACCGGCGCGCATCGCTGGCTGACGGTGCACCGGCATCGCGGTGCCGCCGAAGCCATCACCGCGCTGCGCAAGGCCGGCTACGATATTTGCGTCAGCCATCTGGGAGAGCAGGCCGTGCCGCTCGAGGCGCTGCCGGCGACACGCCGCGCCGCATATGTTTTCGGCAACGAAAAATCCGGTGTCACTAGGCGCTGGCTCGATGCCGCCGACGCAGTGTTTGTGATTCCCACCTCGGGTTTCAGCGGCAGCCTCAATCTCTCGGTCGCGGTCGCGCTCACGGTGTACGACCGGCGGTGCCAACGGGCGGCTGCCGGACTGCCGGTGGGCGATCTCGATGCGGCGGAACGCGCCGCGCTGCGCCACGCGTGGTATGCCGAACTGGCGCACGGCAGTGAAGACCGGCGGCGCGAATACGCCGCCTATCTCGGCGCCGGTGTGAAGCCCAAGGTCATGCCGGCGGCCAATCGCTCGACTGCCGGGCCGGCGCCGGCGCCATCCGCGGACCGGCCGTGATCCGACGCGACGACGTACGCGAATCGTTGCGCCTCGCGCTGCCCGTGGTGCTGACGCAACTCGGTTCCATGGCCATGGGCACCGTCGATACGCTCATGGCGGGACGCCTGGGACCCGAGGCGATTTCCGCCGTCGGGCTCGGGAGCAGCATCGGCATCGCGCCGCTCATCGTCGGAATGGGCACCCTTATGGGGCTCGATCCGATCGTGTCGCAAGCCTTCGGCGCCGGTGATTTCCCGCGCTGCGGACGCGCGATGCGGCACGGCCTGTTGCTGGCATGCATCCTGAGCGTGCCGATCATGGCGGTGTTGTGGCAAGCGCGGTTCATCCTCACGCACTTGGGCGAACCACGTGAACTCGTCGACGCAACGGCGCCATTCCTCCGCGTTTGGAGTTTGGGCACCTTGCCGTTTTTGATGTTCGCCACGCTGCGCCAGTTTCTGCAGGGCGTCGGCGTCGTGAAGCCGGCGATGTGGATCGTGTTCGGCGCCAACGTCCTCAACTTTGCCGCCAACTGGGTGCTGATCTTCGGACATTGCGGCATGCCGGCGCTCGGCATCGTCGGGTCGGCGTGGGCGACCACCATCAGCCGCATTGCGATGTGCGTGGCGCTCGCACTGTATGTCTTCCGAAGGCCGGTGCTGCACCAGTACGCGGTCTGGGCGGCGCGCGGCCGCATCGATCGGGCGCTCTTCAGCCGCCTGGTGCACTTGGGTGCCCCGGTGGGCCTGCAGTTCGGGATGGAAGTCGGCGTCTTTTCGGCCGCATCGGTCATGATGGGATGGCTGGGAACGGTGGCGCTCGCCGGCCATCAAATCGCCCTCAACCTGTGCAGCATCACGTTCATGGTGCCGCTCGGGTTGTCGACCACCGCGGCAGTCCGCGTCGGCCAGGCACTCGGGCGCGACGATGTGCATGCCGCGCGCCGCGCCGCCGTCGTGGCCTACGGGATGGGAATCGGCTTCATGTCGCTCTCGGCACTGACGTTCGCATCCATCCCGCACCAGCTCGTCAGTTTGTATACCGGTGATCTGGCGGTGGCGGACATCGCGGCGCGCCTGCTGCTCGTGGGCGCCGTGTTCCAGGTCTTCGATGGCGGCCAGACGATCGGCATCGGAGCGCTGCGCGGTGCCGCCGATACACGCCTCCCGATGTTCGTGACGATCGTCGCGTACTGGGTGGTGGGCTTGCCACTCGGCTGGTGGCTCGCGTTTCGCGGCGGGCAAGGCCCGGCGGGGCTGTGGTGGGGTCTCACGGCCGGCCTGACGTGCGTGGCGTTAGTGCTCGGATGGCGCTTCTACGTGCGGGTGCGGCCCGAGCGTTTGGCCGAACTCAAGGCCCACTGACGCCCGGCGCACTGCGAACGATCCGCAGGATCCGGTCGGCGGGAACGCGCACATCGATGAGGTTCTCGACGGCGCCATCGGGCCACGTCACCCGCACGACGTCGAGGCGCGTCGCCATGCCGATGCCGGCGCGCACCGGTTGCGTCGTGATGCGGCTCGATTGCACCAGCGTCCCGGTATGCACCTCGAGCCATGCACCGACGCCGTCCTGGATGCCACGCGGCCCCGCGAGGGAGATTTCGAGGTACCCGTTGGCGCTGCCGCCCTCGTTCCATTGCACTTCGACGACGCTGTCGGCGCGCACACACGCCAGATCGAGGTCACCATCGAGATCGAAGTCCGCTGCGGCGACCGAGCCGGTGAGGACAGGCGCCGACGCCGATTCGAGCCGGTCTTCGGCTGCGAATAGCACGCCGCGTCCCGAATTCCGCCACAACGCCAGATCCGAGGCCCGCGGCGCGTTGGGGAGCGGCGGCTCGGGGGCCGTGTCTTCGGCCACTCCGGCTGAAGAACCGCGCGCATCGGCCGGCATGACTTTGCCCCCGACGGCAAAGTTCGTCGCCGGTGCAATGACGGGGCCGCGCGAGTGCAACGTCACGATGTCTTCGAACCCGTCGTTGTCGAAATCGAATCGTACCAAGCCCGCGACCGGCACCTCGACCGGACGATCGTGAGCATACGTTGTTTGCGGAACGCGATAGGCGGCGGCACGCACGAACCGCGCACTGCCGCGGTTGGCCAACAGCCAAAGGCCGTTTTCGTTGCCGACCAAGAGATCGAGGGTGCCGTCGGCATCCATATCCGCCGCATCGACGACGCGGGCGCGTTCCAAATTGAGGCCGGCGACCCGGCTCGTGTTGACGAAGGCGCCGGCGGCGGTTTGAACGAGGACCCGCAGCCGGCCGGCAACATCCGCGGCGACCAGATCGGGGCGTTGATCGCCGGAGAAATCGCCGCACACAACATCACGGAGCGGCGGCATGGACTCGAGCCCGCGCGCCGCAAATTCCGTATCGAAGCGTCCGTTGCCATCGTTGCGCCACACATGCAATCCCGGCGCCGACGTCGTTGCGATAACCAGATCCAGATGGCCGTCGCGATCGAAATCACAACTTTGCCAGGCACGAATTTCGTACGGCACATCGGCAACGAGATCGGGCGCCGATGACCCGCCGTGCAGCAGCCACACGCGAGTGTGCAACGACGGCGGCGCCGCCGGCTTGGCCGTTGCCGCACCGGCGCTTGCATCCGGAATGGGCAGCGTCGCGGCGAGAATGACATCGGGCCGGTCGTCGCGATCGGCGAGCAGGGTGATTGCGGCCCGCACGGTACCCGCCGGCAAGACCGGCTGCGGCGTCCAGCGCACGCCAGTGCCTGCCGAGTCGGCACGCAGTGCGACGTCGCTGCCGGCGAGCACCAGATCCGGGCGGCCATCGCCATTCACGTCGGCAACTGCGAGCCCGGTGGCGCGCGCGTCGAGCGAATCACGGCGGAAACGCACCGTAATAGCGCCGGCCGTCGAGACCGGCGGCCGCGGCGGCACCTGCACATCGATGAGCCGCGCTGCTTCGGCGGTGGCGCTCGTTCCCGAAGGATCGAGGCGGGCCGCTTCGGCGCGCGACTTGTCCGCTAGGTCATGGCGCCCGGCGTCGGCATAGGCCGCGGCGAGGGCGGCGCGAATCGCCGGCGCGGTTGGGTCGGCACCGGCCGCGGCTTCGAAGTCTTGCAGTGCGAGCGCCAGCAGCCGGGCGGATTCCGCCTGTTTCTTTTCCGAACCATTGGATTGGGCTTCGTCACGCAATTCGTGGCCGCGCGTTTGACGCAGAACTCCGAGGTCGTAATGGGCGCGCGCGTCCTGCGGATCGACTTGCAGCGCGGTAGTCCAGGACTGTTCCGCGGCGCGCTCCTGGCCCCGCCGCCATTGCACGAGACCAAGATTCGTCCACGCCACCGGATCGCGCGATTCGTCTGCGAGTTCGGAAAGGATGGCTTGAGCGCGTTTCAAATCGCCGTTCTCGAACCAAGCGCGCGCCTTCACCGTGGCTTCGTAGCGCGCTTCCGGACTCTCGGGGGCTGGGCTGCAGCCCAGTGCCAGCAAGAGGAGGACGAACGGACCCATCCGACGCAACATCGCTCCGCACCTTCCCATCCGCCTCGACCCCATGCACCGCACCGCGCGGCGCCGCGCGCGCCTCCAGACGACACCTGACGACGTGGTGGCTCAGGCCTGGAATCCGCGCGCCACCGGCACCCGACAGTGCGCAAGATGCACGCCGGGACGGCTTGCCCCCCGCGCCGCACGTGCAGCGGCATTGTACGGCGGCGTGCAGCCGGTCTCAATGCATCCGATCAGCAGTGTCCACTGCGTGGCGCATTGCTTCTCGATGCACCCGCCTGCGGTTGCTGGCTGCGTGGCACTCCGAATGCTATAGTTTCGATGGATTTCGGCCGCGCGGTGCGTAGTCGCGCTTGCCTGCCCTCTGAACTGCGAGGTTTTCATCTTGAAACAACGGCGGCTGGTTTCGATCGCGACGCTGGCGGTGACGCTGGCGGCCGCGGTGGGCGGTCTGGCGGTAGTGGGGGCCGGTTCCGAACGCACCGCCCCGGTCGCCGCCGAGGTGCGCCCGGCACCGCAATCCTGCAAACCCGTGGCGCCGGTGCATGTGACGCTCGAGCCAGGCGCCGCGCCCGGCGTGTGGCATGTGCACCTGAATGCGGTCGCGAGTGCGAACGACGTCACCGTCGTCGTGGGGTCGAACCGTGGCGACGTCGCGGCCGGCAGCCTCGTGGTCTGGCACGGCAGCCTCGAGCCCGGTGCCGGTCAGGCGATCGAAGCCCGGTTCCCGGTTGCCGACGATGTGACCAGCGTTTGGGCCGAAGCTCGGATCGCATCCGCGCCCGGCGTGACGCAGCGCGACCTGGCGGTACTCGAGGTGCTGAACGGCAAGGCAGCGGCCCGAACTGCGAGTTCCGCCGCCACCGGGCGGGTCGTCACCGACCCGCAGACCGGCGAGTCCGTGGTCGAGTTTCAGGGTGAAACGGCGGGCAAGCGATGAGCCGCCGCGCCCGCCTCGGCGCCGCCTTTGCCGCGGTTCTCGCTATCGCCGCGACGGCACAGGCCAACTACACGGTGAGCGGCAAGTTTCAGTACCGTGACCGCCCGTTCGGCGCATCCGGTTTCACCGGTACGACGGTCGATCTCCCGATCCGGTTCGCCGACGTCGAAGTCTATGACACCAGCACCAGCGCGGTTCTGGGGTCGGGGGCCACGGATGCAACCGGCAGTTTCTCTTTTGCGGTGACCGACGCCGCGACTCGCAACATCGCCGTGCGGGCCAAGACGACGTCGGTGAAGACGCCCACTCTCAAGATCCGGGTGATCACTCCGTCGCCGGGTAACCTCGTATTTGCGGTCGCGACGACGGCGTTCAACAACCACACCTCGACCACGAACATCGACTTCACCGCGACACCGGTGGTGGCGGTCCCCTCGGTCTTCACCGCCCCCGCTGTAGCAGGTGCCGGGGACGCATTCAATATTTTCGACAACGCGCTCGACGCGATGGACTTCATCGCCACGCTGAACGGCTCACGCCCGACACAGCTCTTGACGCTGCACTGGGATCTGAATTCGGGCGATGGAACGTACTACTCGGATGCCGACCGGACCATTCACTTGCTGGGCCTCAGCAGCGATTCTGACGGTTACGACGATACGGTGATTCTGCACGAAATCGGCCACTACACCGAGTTCACGCTGGCGGCGAGCGACAACCCCGGCGGCGGTCACAGTCTGAACGGGGTGTACGCGCTGACCCTGACCTGGTCCGAGGGCTGGGCGACGTTCTTCGCGAACATGGTGCGCAAGTGGCGGGGTTTCTCGCGGCCCGAGATCTACGTCGACATGTTCCCAGCGGCCGGATCCGGCCATCTGTTGATTTCCTACGAATTGGAAACCCCGAATGCCGGCGTGCTTGGCGCCGACAACGAGGTTTCGGTGAATGCAGCGCTGTGGGATCTGGTCGATGACACGACGACACTGGACGCGACACCCGGCGTCGATGACGACCCGCTGCGGCTGCCGAACGGTCCCCTGGAGTTCTGGCAAACGTTCACGACCTATTTCCCAACTGCGACGACGATCAGCATGGAAGATTTTTGGGACGGCTGGTTCGCGGGCGGACATGACCACCTGGCGGACATGCGCACCACCTTCGGAGCGCACGGGATCGAGTATTTTGACGACAGCTTCGAACCGGATGACGGCGTCGCGCAAGCGCGGACCGTGGTGGCCGGCTCGGCTGCCGCGCATCACACGATCTACTCGGCCGGCGATGCGGATTGGTGCATCATCGGCGTGCAGGGCGGCGCGCAGTATGAGTTCATGACCCAGTCCCCGGCCCGAACCTTTCCGCCCCCAGCAACCCCGCCGCTGCTGAGCGGTGGGGTGACCCACCTCGAGCTCTATGTCAACAATGGCGCGACCCTGGTCGCGACCAGCGCCGACGACAATCCGGTCTCGACGCTCAGCTACACGCCGGCACAGACGAGCATCGTCTGGCTGCGTTGCCGGCGCCCGGACAATGTCAATACGTACGGATCGTACGACCTCGTGGTGACCGGACCGCCGGTTGCCGTCCGGGTGAGCGATGTCAACGTCAATGCCTTCGGCCGGGCCCTGCGCCTCACTTGGCAGGCAGCGCGCGATGGCGCGTTCTCGCACTTCGAGATCGAGCGCGCCGGGTCCGACACCGGGCCCTGGGACGTCCTCGGAACCGTTGCCGAACCGGGCAACGCCAATACGCCCTACGAATTTGTCGATGCGACGGTGGAGGCCGGAAGGACGTATCAATTCCGTATCATAGGCGTCGAAGCCGACGGCACGCGCGAAGCATTCGGACCGTTCGCGGCCACGGCGCCGGCACCGGCACGAGTCGCGCTCGCGGCGCCGCAGCCGAATCCGTTCAATCCAACGACCGTATTGCGCTTCGAATTGCCACGCGCGGGGCGGGTCTGGCTGCGGATTTTCGCGGCTTCCGGAGCGCACATCCGCAGCCTCGTCGCCGGCGAATCCCTGGGCGCGGGTTCCTACGCGCGCACCTGGGACGGGCGCGACGACAGCGGCCATGCAGCGGCTTCCGGGGTGTACTGGGCGCGCGTCGATGCCGGCGCGGAACACGCCACCCAGCGCGCGGTGCTGGTGCGCTGAGCCTTCACATGATGTTCAGGAGCAAGCGCGCATCCTCGGACATCATGGCGGGCGTCCAGGCCGGCTCCCATACCAGATCGATGTTGCAGTCGGCGACGCCGTCCACGGCGGCGACCTTGGCCTGTACTTCGGGCGGCAACGATTCGGCGACGGGGCACATCGGCGACGTGAGCGTCATGCGAATGTCGATCCGGCCTTCGGGCTGCAGGTCGATCTCATAGATGAGCCCAATGTCATAGATATTCACCGGAATCTCCGGATCGTAGATGCTGCGCAGCGCATCGACGATCGCCTGGCGCAGCGGCGCCATACTGCCATCGTGCGAATCGCGCGCGTGCGACGGCACCAGGGCCATCGCGTCGAGGGACGCATGGGGCGTCGCCGTTTCGGGCCCGGAGCTCGGAACCGCCGGCGTTGCGGCTGCCGGTGCGGGCTCAGCCGACGCCCCATGTGACGACGCAGCGTGCGACGACGCGACATACGCGGCCGCTCCAAACGGCGTTCCACTCACGGCGATATCATCGATCGGTGCCCCGGTGGCGGCGGTGTTCACTGCGTCCGGCGACGCGCCTGCCGGCTCGTTGCTGATCATCGGTCCCTCCTGCGCTTTCTGTTCAGTCTTCCGTCGAAACCACCGCATCGCCATCCGCCTTCAGTGCGGCGTGCAACGTGTGCCACGCCAGACTCGCGCACTTGACGCGGGCCGGAAACTCCCGGACCCCCGCGAAGACCTCGAGCTTGCCCAACTCCACATCGGCGTCGGCCGGTGCGGGCGCGGTGTCGGTCACCAGAGTGTGAAAGCGCCGGAACAGCGCTTCGACGTCGCCGACGCTGCGGCCCTTCACGGTCTGCGTCATCATCGAGGCCGAGGCGGTCGAGATCGCGCAACCGGCCCCCTCGAAGCTCGCGTCTTGGATCACGCCATCCTGCACGTCGAGGTAGACGTGCAAGCGATCGCCGCACAAACGGTTGAAGCCCTCGGCCTTGCGCACTCCCGCCACCGCCAGGGCGTGATGGTTGCGCGGCTTGCGCGCATGTTCCAGGATCACTTCCTGGTAGAGATCACGCAGGTCATCGGACACGGCGTTGCGGCCTCGTTTCCATTTGCAGTGGGCCTTGGTGAATCAGCCCAGCCAGTCGATTGCCTTTTGGACCGCTTTGGCGAGCGCTTCGACCTCGCCGGCAGTGTTGTACAGCCCGAACGACGCCCGCGCCGTGGCCGGGATTCCGAACCGGTCCATGACCGGCTGGGCGCAATGATGGCCGGTGCGGATCGCAATGCCTTCGCGGTCGAGAATCGTGCCCACGTCGTGCGGATGCACACCGTCGATGACGAACGACAGGACGCTCGCCTTGTGCTCTGCTGTGCCGACCAGCCGCACGCGCGGCATCCGGCCGAGCGCTTCGGTCGCAAGCTGCAGAAGCCGGGCCTCGTGGGCGGCGATCGCGTCGAGCCCGAGCGATTCGACATAGTCCAGCGCTGCCCCAAGTCCGATGCCGGCAGCGATGTCGGGCGTCCCCGCCTCGAACTTCCACGGCAAGCGATTCCACTCCGAGCGCTCGAACGTCACGGAGCGAATCATGTCACCGCCGCCTTGCCACGGTGGCATCGCTTCCAAGAGCGCTTGCTTGCCATGCAAGACGCCACTGCCCGTCGGCCCATAGACCTTGTGGCCGGAAAACGCCAGGAAGTCGGCGTCCAGCGCCTGCACGTCGACAGCCATGTGCGGCGCGGCCTGGGCTGCATCGACGAGCACCGGAACGCCGCGGGCGTGCGCCGCGCGCACCATTTCGACGATCGGATTGACGGTGCCAAGCGCATTCGACACCCAAGCGAGGGCCGCAAAGCGGGTCCGGGGGCCGATCAGCGCTTCGTACGCCGCCAACGGCACCGCGCCTGCATCATCGATCGGCACGTGGACGAGCGTCGCACCCGTACGCGCGCACAGCAATTGCCAGGGCACGATATTCGAGTGGTGCTCGAGGCCGGTGATGAGGATTTCGTCGCCCGGCTGCAGGCGCGCGGCGACGAAACTATTGGCCACCAGGTTGATGGCTTCGGTGGTGCCACGGACGAAAATGATTTCGCGCTCGCTTGCCGCGTTCACGAAGCGGCGAACGCGCTCGCGCGCCGCTTCGTAGGCGTCGGTAGCCCGGACCGAAAGCAAGTGCACGCCGCGGTGGATGTTCGAGTTGTCCACCGCGTAGAAGCGGCTGATCGCGTCGATCACCTGGCGCGGCTTGTGGGTGGTCGCCGCGTTGTCGAGATAGACCAGCGGCCGGCCATGGACGTCCTGATCGAGCGCCGGGAAATCGCGCCGCACGGCTTCGACATCGTAGGCGCGCTTGGTACCGGCGGCGGTGACCGGAGTGGCGGGCGTCATGCGGCTCCCTCCCCGGCGGCGATGCCGGCGGCGAGCGCCAGCAGGCGTTCGGCCGCCATGCCGTCGTAGGCGGCGCGCAACGCTGCGTCGCGGGTGCGTTCGAGCACCTCGCGCGCGAAGGCCTGCACCAGCATCTCGTACGCCGCAGGCGCATCGAGCCCGCGTGACCGCAGGTAGAACAGCGCCTGGCTGTCCAACCGGCCGATCGTCGCACCGTGGGTGCAGCGCACGTCGTCGGCGTGAATTTCGAGTTCCGGCTTGGTGTCGACGAGTGCGGCCTTGGACAACAACAGGTTGTTGTTGCGCTGCTGAGCGTTGGTTTGCTGGGCATTCGGACGCACGAGCACCCGGCCGTTGAATACGCCATGCGCCGTGCCGCCAAGCACGCCCTTGTAGAGCTGCCGGCTCGTGCAGTGCGGCTCGCGGTGGTCGACGAACGTCTGGTGGTCGGCGTGCTGCGTGCCGGCATGGATCCACAGGCCGTCGAGAGTGCACTCGCCGCCCGTGGCGTCGAAGCGCACGTCGACGTCGTTGCGCCCGAGGGCGGCGCCCAATCCCAGGACGAACGACTCGAAGTGCGCATCGCGTCCGAGCCGGGCCTGGGTGCGGGCAATGTGGAAGGCGGCTTCGGAGGCGCGCTGAATCCGGTGGTGCGTGACGGTCGCAGCGTCGCCGACGATGATCTCGGTCGAGGCGTTGGTGAACGACGCACCTTGCCCGGCGTGGATTTCGACGACCGTCGCCTGAGAGTCGGGTCCGGCGACCACGAGGACGCGCGGGTGCGACTCGACTGGGCCGTCGGACTCGGGCCCCGCCACGAACACGAGTTGAATCGGGGCTTCGAGGCGGACGCCGCGTGGGATGACGATGAGTGCTCCGTCGACTGCCAATGCAGTGTTGAGGGCCGTGAACGCGTGCGCGGCGGTCTCGGGCTCAGGGTCGACGTACGATTCGAGCCGTGCCGTATCACGCCCCGCCCAGGCGGCGGCGAGCGATTCGATGCGGACGCCCGGCGCAAGCGCACCGGACTTCGAGAGCGCCGGCGCGTAGTGGCCGTTCACGAAAACGAGCACCGGTCCGGCGATTCCGGCGAGCGTCGCGGCGGCGGCGAGCGGCGCCATGCGGCTCGATTCGCCTGCCTCGGGTGCCGCAAACGTCGCGCGGGCGATCGGCGTCACATCGGTATGCCGCCAGGCCTCCAGGCGCGTGGTTGGAAAGCCAAGCGCCATAGAGCGTTCGAACGCCGTGCGTCGCGCCGCCTGCAACCAGGCGGGCGCCGCGCCGCGATCGATCTCCGCCCAGCGAGCGGTACGCGCGTCTTTCATGGTGGCGTGACTCGTCATGCCGGATTGCCGGCCGCGGCTCCGAGGCCGGCGTACCCCTTCTCTTCCAGTTCGAGCGCCAGCGTGCGGTCGCCGGTTTTCACGATGCGGCCGCCGGCCAGCACGTGCACCCGGTCCGGCACGATGTACGTCAGCAGGCGCTGGTAGTGCGTCACGACCAGGATGCCGCGCTCTTTGCCGCGCAACGCATTGACGCCGTCCGAAACGATGCGCAGTGCATCGATGTCGAGGCCCGAATCGGTTTCGTCCAAAATGGCGAGGCGCGGTTCGAGCACCGCCATTTGAAAAATCTCGTTGCGCTTCTTCTCGCCGCCCGAGAATCCAGCGTTGACCGGGCGGTTCAGCAGATCCTGTTCGAGATGGATGAGCTTGAGTTTCTCGCGCAACAGCTTCACGAAGTCGAGGCCGTCGAGTTCTTCGAGGCCGCGATGCTTACGAATCGCGTTCAGCGCCGCGCGCATGAAGTAGGTGTTGCTGACGCCCGGAATCTCGACCGGATACTGAAACGCCAGGAATACGCCTTCGCGCGCCCGCTCTTCGGCCGGCAACGCCAGCAGATCGCGGCCCAGGTAGCGCACTTCGCCTTGTGTCACCTGGTAGCCTTCGCGCCCGGCGAGCACATGGGCGAGCGTACTCTTCCCCGAACCATTCGGCCCCATGATGGCCGCTACCTCGCCCTGCTCGAGCACCAGATCGATGCCGCGCAGGATGGGCTTGCCGTCGACTTCGACGTGCAGGCCGCGGATTTCGAGCAACGGTTCAGCCAACGCTTCCCTCCAGGCTCACGCCGAGCAGCTTCTGCGCTTCGACGGCGAACTCCATGGGCAACTCGCGGAACACGTCCTTGCAGAAGCCGTTGACGATCATCGACACGGCGTCCTCGGCCGAAATGCCGCGCTGTTTGCAATAGAAAATCTGATCGTCGCCGATCTTCGCCACGGTCGCCTCGTGCTCCATTTGCGCGTCGCTGTTCTTGACTTCGATGTACGGGAACGTGTGAGCGCCGCATTTGTCGCCCAGGAGCATGGAGTCGCACTGCGAATAGTTGCGGGCGCCGGTGGCGTTCTTGGCGATGCGCACCAAGCCACGGTAGGTATTCTGGCCGTGGCCGGCCGAGATGCCCTTGCTGATGATGGTGCTGCGCGTGTTCTTGCCCAAGTGGATCATCTTGGTGCCGGTATCGGCTTGCTGGTAGTTGTTGGCCAGCGCCACCGAGTAGAACTCGCCCACCGAGCTTTCGCCCTGCAGGATGCAGCTTGGATACTTCCAGGTGATGGCCGAACCGGTTTCGACTTGGGTCCACGAAATCTTCGACCGCGCGCCGGCGCACTTGCCGCGCTTGGTGACGAAATTGTAGATGCCGCCCTTGCCGTTCTTGTCGCCGGGATACCAATTCTGCACCGTCGAGTATTTGATGGATGCATCCTCGAGTGCGACGAGTTCGACCACTGCCGCGTGCAGTTGATTCTCGTCGCGCATTGGCGCAGTGCATCCCTCAAGATAGCTCACGTGTGCGCGTTCGTCGGCGATGATCAGCGTGCGCTCGAACTGCCCGGTCTTGGCGGCATTGATGCGGAAGTACGTCGACAGCTCCATCGGGCAGCGGACGCCCTTTGGTACGTAGACGAAGGAGCCGTCGGAAAAGACCGCCGAGTTGAGAGCCGCAAAATAGTTGTCGGTGTGCGGCACGACCGAGCCCAGGTACTTACGCACGAGTTCCGGGTGCTCTTGCACGGCTTCCGAGAACGAGCAAAAGAGGACGCCCTTTTCGGCCAGCTTGCTCTTGAAAGTGGTCGCGACCGAGACGCTGTCGAAGACCGCATCCACCGCGACGCCCGCCAAAAGCTCGCGCTCGTGGAGCGGAATGCCGAGTTTCTCGTAGGTCTTCAGCAGTTCCGGGTCGACGTCTTCGAGCGACTTCGGGCCATCGCTCTGGTTCTTGGGCGCCGAGTAGTAGACGATCGATTGGTAGTCGATCTTCGGATAGCGGACCATGGCCCAGGTGGGTTCCACCATCGTCAGCCAATGGCGATAGGCCTTGAGCCGCCACTCGAGCATCCACTCGGGCTCGTTCTTCTTGCCCGAGATGAGCCGGACGACGTCCTCGCTCAAGCCGGGCGGAACGTGATCGGACTCGATGTCGGTCACGAACCCGTACTTGTAGTCGCGGTTCGCGATATCCTGGATTTCGTCACGTGACATGGTGGTTCACCCTCAGGCGTTCAGCGCGGTTCGATGTGCAGCATCGAGCTCAGGCGCGAGCGCTCATCGAGCGAGCGCGAGAGCGCGGATTCCTCTTGCCGCAACAGATCGGTCAGCGTCGTTTGGCGCAGGACGTCGCTCACCAGGCTCTCCAACCGGTTCCAGACCGAGCGGATGCTGCAGCCGCCCATGTGCACGCACGCCTGGTCGTCGGCGGAGTGAAAGCGTTCGCAGAACTCGCCGTCGAAGATGCGTTCACCCAATCCGTTCAAAGCGTCCAAGATCGATATCTTGTCGGCGGGGCGGGTCAGCACATAGCCGCCGCTCCGGCCGCGTACGCTCTCGACCAGGCCGCCGTGGCGCAGGAGCCCCATGAGCTTGGCCACGTGCGGCACCGTCATGCCCTCACGCCGCGCGATCTCGGTCAGGGTCATAGGCTCGGCAACCGACGACTGGGACGCCACCTGCAGAAGGCAACGGAGTCCGTATTCTTCCTGGGCGCTGACTTTCATGGATCGCCGCTTCCCGTTGGGGCCCCTCTGGACCGAGGTGCATCCTCTCAAATTTATACGTTATGGTCAAGTATTCGGCCAGGGGCTGTCAGCATAGGCGTTAGCGGCGTCGGGGTGGTCCTTGGCGACCCTCCCCCGGCCCTCCTCCCCGGCCCTCCCCCCGTGCTGTAGTCGCGACTGTCGGACGGTCGTGTTCGCGGTGCTCGTGTCGACGCCGTGGACACATCCCAGATACGCCGGTTGACGAACGGCGCGCCACGTTTCCGAAACACCACGGCCGCGGCGCCACATTCCGCCAGCCGCGGTCACGGCCTGCCGATTGCCAGGACCGGTTGCAGCGCCAGTCCACCCGCGCCGGCGAGCGCGGGTGTGGCCGAACCGGCCAGAACGCCGTCTCGGGCCGGAGGGGTTTGCAGGGTGTGACACGTTGTGCGGCAGCCATCGACTCGGCTCGGGAGCGCAGACGTTTTCCATCCGCGGTCGACCGCGCTGCATTCGCATCGTCTCCGTACAGCCCGTCCGCTCGGGCGACGAAGAGGCTGTCCACGGCGTTGACACGGGACGAACTCGATCTCGGCGTCGCGATGCAAAAGCAGCGAGAAAAGGCTCGTTCTAGAACGAGTTCTCGCTCGATCACACGGCGATGGGTCCGCCTCTACCGCAAGGCAGCCAGGACCCGTGAGCGGTGGTAGTCGGAATCGATCCTGTGGGCGGCTTCGAGGCAGGCTTCGCGGGTCGCGGCGTCGAGACTGCGGCCGTTGGCGAGGGCTTCGAGGACCTGGCCTTTGTGGTAGTCCGAATCGATGCGGCCCGCGGAGCGCGCGATGCCCTGGAGAAGCTCCGGGGTGAGATCTTGGCCGTCGAGGAGGTCTTGGAGAACCCGGGCGTGTTCGTAGTCGGAGTCGATGCCGTCGACGGCGGCGAAGTACGGTGTCACGAGACTCGCTCCGAGCATGTGCTTGTCGTTCACATCGCGCAACAGCTCGGCGCGCTCGTGATCGGAGTCCAGGTCGAGGGCGCCGCGCAGCACGGCTTCGAGAACGCTGGCGTCGCAGGCGCTGTTCTCGAGAATCGCATGCAGGGCCTTGCGGTGCTCGTAGTCGGAATCGATCTGGTGCGATGCGTCGGCGCAGGCGACGAGCGCCGCGGGCGTGACTGCCGGCACCCGGGTTGCGGCCACCACGAATTCGGCGAGTTCGTAGTCCGAGTCGATGCCGCGTCCGGCGGCCGGTGCGAGCCGCTCGACCAGCGCTCCATCGGCTTCCGGCAATTTCATCAAGTGTGAATAGGCGACGCGCTTGTCGTAGCTGCCGTCGTAGAGGGCGATTTCCTTGATGGCACCCTCGATTCCGTCGCGCTGCAGAACGCGCTGCAGGTGGCGCTCGGCGTGGGCCTTGTTGTAGCGCGACACCGTGCGCAGCACTTCGGCGAACCATTCTTGCGCCGCGGTGTCGATCGACGCCGTGTCACCATCGCGTTTGTACACGCGGTCCAGACTGCCCGCGTCATTCGAGCGAATCTCGATCGACTGCCGGACGCGCCCCAAACGCCGTTCTTCGGCGCGGAAGTAGCCGCGCTTGTCGATCGACGAGATGTCGCGCTCGTCGTCGGCGACGTCGTAGCAACCCTTGCTGTCCACCTTGAGGGTGCGGCCGCCATCCTGGACGCGCAGATGCAAATCGCAGCCGTCATCGCTCACCCGGATCGAAGCCGGGAAACCGAACTGCACATGACCGGCGCGCGCCGCGGTCGGACCGCAAAACGCCACCACGACGAAACACACCACGGCCGGCGTCCAGCGCTCGAACCCACTGTTGCGATGCCGAATCGAACCCCGCATGACGCCGACCTCCTTGGCAGACCTGTCTCGCCGCACCGATCGCGCCCCGCCCGATCGCCATCGATTCAAGGGGCGGCAGTGCCGGCGAGGCGGGGGCCCCGGGGTCGAGGCCGCATCGGCCCGCCCCGCAACTGATACTCGGATTTGGATACGCAGGCCCACGGGCCCGGGTTCGGTGGGGAGCGCCAGGCCGCTGGGGCACCAGGGTGGGTTGGGGGCAACGGGGCCTTCGGCGCCCGGCCGGTCAGCCCGGGATGATCGCCCGCCGGACGTGGAGCAAGCGGCCGGTCGACGCGGCGAAGGCGTACACCAGCAATGCCACCAGATACACCAGGCCGACGGTCGCTGCCGGGGCATACCAGGCCGAAAAATCGGTGGTGAGCGGGAAGTACGCGACGAGCGTCGCGAGGACGAGATTCGTGCCGATGGCGGCGAACAGGCCGAGGCGCAAGAGCACCGTAACCAGAATGCCCATCCCGATGGCGCTCGCGACATACGTCACAACCCCGGCGCTCTCACCACCACTTCCCGCCAAGAAACTGAAAATGAGCCAAATGAGGACCGGCGCCACCGCCGGACGCCGTACCAGCATGCGCAGCGACACCACCATGAACAGCATCACCATCGGCTCGAAGATGACGCCGGTCTGCAAGTCGCAGAGCATTGCCAGGATGCCGGAGGTGCTCTGCAACGGCGCGATGAGCGTCGTCTCCGGAAGCGACGGCTCACCCATCCGCGCCGCAATCAGGTCCTTCAGCAAGAAGACCACCAGCATCAGAACGCCCGCCGCCATGCCAAGCAAGAGGTCGCGCCCGACGCGCGGGTCGCGCAGACGCCCCGCCAGAACTCGATTCCAGCCGATCAAACTGTCCGGCCAATGGCGCCGCACGTAAGGCTCGAGCCCGACATACAGCAGCCAGACGAGCGTCGAGATGAAGAGAATGACTCCCAAGCAAGGCACGAACAGCGACCACTCGTCGTTCGGGGATGAGGTGTGGTGTGCCGACAGCACCCAGGAGATCAGATTCAGCACCAAGAGGATGAGCGCGATGCGCGTCGCGCCGCGGTAGTCGCCATGGCCGCGTTTGACGCTGCGGCGCGCCAGTGCTGCGGCACCCAGAATCAACAAGAACAGGAGAACACCTACAAAGGTCTGCGCACCGCGCTGTTGCGCCGTCAGTGGCCGTTTCGTCATGCGCTCGGCACGGGTCCACGGCGCGACAATCTGAAATGAACTGATGCGGCCCCGGTAGGCGCCCGCTTCGACACGCAGCGGCACGCCGGGCAATTCCGGATCCTCGCCGACCCAGGCGGCGCGCCGGTCGGCGAAGGCCTGCGGCACCCACTGTGGCTCGGCGGTCGAGAACAGCTTCGCGTCGAGACCCGCGGCCGTGAACGCCCGCGTCCAGTCGGGTTCCGATGCCGCCGTTGCCGATGAATCGATCTGCGCCGGCACGGCTTCGAGGCGGCGCAGGCGCCCGGCCGGATCCAGGACAACGCTCAGCATGCCGGAGTGCAACAGCGGCGGATCGGAGAGCGACACGGCACCGCCGGTCTCCGTCGTCAACGGCGCCATGCGCTCGGGGCTGCGGCGATACCAGAACGAGATCGCGGCCGTGCGCGGCACCGCGAGTCCATCCCACCGCTGTGCACCGTGCTGGTGATGACGCACCCAATCGATGTAGTCGACATCCGTGGTGAAACCGCGCGCGTGATCTCCCGGTGCATCCACGTAACCCAGGTCGGCTACGATCTGAACGGCACGGTCTTCGAGAACCGCCGGCGGCTTGTGCAAAGGCACACGGTTGACGAGATACCTTTGGCCCGAGACGGCGAGCAGGAGGCCCATTCCGGCCAATGCACCGGCGAGCACGCCCCAGGCGACACCGCGGCGCAATCCCCCGGCACCACCTGCCGCCGCAACGATTTCCGGTGACGGCATTTCGCCGGCCGCGAGCGCTGCCGCCAGCGGATCACCGCCCGGCAAGGATGCGGCGACCGCGAGTGCCGACTCCGGCCGCACCGCCGGGTCTTTGTCGAGACAACGCAGAATGGCGCGCTCGATGACCGGATCGAGGTCTTCGAGAATCGACGACGGATCCGCCGGCATCTTCTCGCGCTGCAACCGCTCGACTTCCAGAACCGAATCGGCGCGAAACGCCCGCCGGCCGGTGAAGATCTCGTACAACACGAGCCCGAGTGAATACACATCGCTGCGAATCGAGACGGTGTTGCTCGTCAGTTGCTCGGGGGCCATGTAGGCCGGCGTGCCGGCGCGCTTCTCTTGCGGGCCGGTGTGCTCGACGAGCACCGCCAAACCGAAGTCGGTGATGCGTACCTTGCCCTGCGCATCGATCATGATGTTGGCCGGCTTGAGATCGCGGTGCAGCACGCCGCGCTCGTGGGCGGCAGCCAGACCAGCGCAGAGTTGCCGCGCCACGTCGAGCGCCTTGTCCTCCGGCAGCCGTCCGATGCGGCGCAAGAGCGACCCCAGGTCGTCGCCCTCCACCAGTTCCATCGACAAATACGGCACGCCGTCGATGACACCGACGTCGTAGACCCGGCAGACACTCGGATGCGAGACCTGGCGCGCGATACGCACTTCGCCGTAGAAACGCGCCTGGCGATCGGGGTTTTCCGCCAAATTGCGCGGCAGGAACTTGAGCGCCACCGCTTGCTCGAGCAAGAGGTCGTCGGCCCGGTACACTTCGCCCATGCCGCCCCGCCCCAGCAAGCCGATGATCCGGAACCGGCCGCCGACGACGGAACCGGAGGCGAAACCACTGTCCTCGGAACTCTGCGATTGGACCCACGCCGCACTGGAGGCGATCGACGCATAGCGCGGCGAACCGGGCGACATGGCGTTCGGGGCGTTGGTCAGAATCGTGCGTTCATTGTCGTCGCTCTGCAACGAGCTGCCGCACGCCGGGCAGAACGGGGTGAGACGGTCGAGTTCCTGCGAACACGTCGGACACTGCCGCACGGCTTTCGACTCCAAGGCGAGGGAACGCCGTCCGGGGCTTTGGCGGCCCCGGACGGCTTTGCCCAAGGGTCACTTCTCGAACATCGACTCCACCGGCACGACGCGGACGTCGCGAATCGCCAGCGGGAAGACGGCGATCAGCTTGTCTTGCTCGACCACCGGGGCCGGCTTCTCCGAGTCGTAGGTGATCGGACTCGGCGCATCGGACAGGAGTGCCGCTTTCAGCTTCTCCGACTCCCCGGTCACCATGGCGATCTTCAAGTTGTCGTACTGCAGGTGCTTGTGAATCGCCGCGTTGACATCGGCGAGCGTCAGCGCCTGCATCATCTTGCGAAACTCTTCCAGGTGGCTCTTCTCGAGCCCGTAGAACTGGTCGTCGACGGCATAGCCGAGCCGCGTCGTCGTCGTCTCGGCAAAGTGCAGCACGTACTTGTAGAGGAAGGAGCGCGTCAGTTCGAACTCCTCCTGGGTCATGCCGTTGTCGACCAAGTCCTTGAGCTCGCCCATCCCAGCGCGCAGCGCGAACTGCGCCTTGTCGTTCTTGAGTGTCCGGATCCAGACTTGGAAGAGCTGTTGGCGGCGGCCGACATTCGCCGGCGGCATGCGCCGTTGCCCGCCCTCCGGGAACGCCTCGATATACGAGTAGTCCCCGTAGTTCAAGCCGCGCGCCTCCCGGATCACCTGGTAGAGATGGCTCGAGGAGTTGCGGTGTTCACCGAGCCACGAGTTGGCGATCCACAAGGCGTAGAAATCCTTCTCGCCGCGATGCACGTCGAGCGGGAAACCGAACGCGATCGTGCAATCGGCATTCGGTTTGGCGACCATGACCACCTGGTGGCCCTGGATGCTCTTGGGCTGCGGCGGCGGAACCGCCGCCACCTTCCCAGCCGGCAGCGATTGCACCGATTTCTCGAAGCGCGACTGCAATTCTTTCGAATAGCCGCCGCCCAGCGCCACGACCGCGTTGTCGCGCGTGAAGTATTTCGCGTAGAAGGCCTTCACATCGTCGAGCGTGATCGACTCCAGGCCCTGCACCGTGCCCGAGGCCGGGAATTGGTACGGAGTTCCTTCGAACACCGCCCAGTCGAGCGCCGCCTTCGCCAGCTCTTCGTCCGAAGCGTAGCGCAACGTGTTCTTCAGGTAGTTGATCTGATCGCTCTTGAGGCGATCGAAATCATCCGGCGCAAACGCCGGCCGCAAGTAGGCGTCGGCGAACAGCGCCGCGAATTTATCGGCGTTGTCCAAGTGCGTGCGCCCGCCGAACGTCGTCATTTCCTTGTCGACGCGGATCTCGTACGCCGACGCCAACGGATACAGCTTCTTCAGGATGTCTTCGTACTTGTTGTCCTTGGTGCTGGCCTGCGACAGCATTTCGCCGGTGAGC
This sequence comes from bacterium, assembly GCA_031362565.1. Lineage (GTDB taxonomy): Bacteria > Krumholzibacteriota > Krumholzibacteriia > JANLSU01. The sequence goes on from JANLSU010000048.1 coordinate 56,414, forward strand.
GCCGCCAAACCTTCCTTGCCGGGCGGATCGTTCTGCGCGCCGACCTTGAACCAGATCCCCATCGTCAGGGTGGGGTCGTCCTTCACCGGCAGCAGCACCGCGGACGACTTGCCGCGCTCCTGCCCCGATGCGGCTGCAGCCACCAGCAGCACCATTCCGAACATCAGCATCTCCTTGCGCATCAGCTCTGGCCTCCCCGGAGCACAGCCACGGTACGGCGGTTCTGCGTCAGGTATTGCGCCGCGGCCTTTTGCACGTCGGCCGGCGTCAGCCCATCGAGCGTCGCGTACAACTGCTCCACCGCTTCGATGCCGCCGGTGATCGCGATGATGCGCGATAACGCGCCTGCAACTTCGCCCGGCGTCTCGAGCCCCATGAGGAAGCCGTACTTCGAACGCGATTTCACATCCGCCAACCGTTCAGCCGTGACTGCCGTGGCCTGGTACTGGGCGATCGTGCGATCGATCTCGCCCAACACGTAATCGACCTTCTCCGGATCCTTGACCCGCGCCGTGATGTCGAAGAGCGTTGGATCGCGATTCATGTTCTGCTCGGCCTGGACGAACTCGCAGACTTGTTCGTCGAGCACGAGCTTCTTGTGCATTTCGCTCGTCTCACCGAACGCCAGGTCGGCCAAGAGCAGGCTCGCCACCATGGTGCGATCCTTGGCGTCGAACGCCGGCGACTTGTACGCCAGCCACACGATGGGCAGGGTTTTGCCTTCGTACGGCACTTCGATGCGCTTCTCGACCTTTTGTTCCGGCTCGACGGGCACCGTCGGCGTTACGTAGCCGGGCTTCCAGTCCGAGTAGTACTTGCGCACCAACGCCATCGTCGGCTGCACTTGAATGTCGCCGACCACCAGCAACACGATGTTCTCCGGCCGGTAGTAGCGCTGGAAGAACGACCGCGAGTAGTCGTACATCTCGGGCATCTTCTGGATGTCCTCGACGTAGCCCATCGCCGTGTGGCCATAGGTGTGGGTGTCGAAGGCGGCCTTGTGGATCGCCTCGTAGATCGTAAAGAACGGACTCGTGCGGTTCTTGCGGTATTCGCCGTAGACCGCGCCGGCCTCGGTCTTGAATTGCGTTTCCGAGTAGTCGAGATTCTGGAAGCGATCGCTTTCCAGCTCCATGACTTGTTCGAGATCCTCGGATGTTATGCTGAAGTGGTAGGCGGTGAGATCGTCCGAAGTGAACGCGTTGTCGTCGGCGCCCATCTTGGTCGTGATCTCCCCGAACTTCTCTTGCGGAAACTTCTTCGTGCCGCGGAACATCATGTGCTCGAAGAAGTGTGCGAAGCCGGTGTGGCCGGGCTCGAACTCGTCGCGGGCGCCGGTCCGCACGACCGACCAGTACGCGACAAGGCCGTTCGAACTCATGGGCACGAGAATGACCTTGAGGCCGTTTCCCAGCGTTTCGATATGGGTCTTGTACGGGAGAAGTCCCCCGGGCTTTTGGGCCTGGGCGGCGCCGCCGGCGAGAAACACGCCCGCAGCCAGGCACGACGACAACGTTCGATTCACTCGCGTTCTCCTTGCGGTTCGGAGGGGTCGCGGCCCCGGCGAGACTTTGGGCCTTGGCCGGCATCATAGCGCAAGTCGCGGCGCCGCGAAGCGGTGCAGCCTCCGGGCTGCCGCGCCGCGCTGCCGCCGCCGGGAGTGGGCGGGGGGCCGCCGGCTGGGAGACCGGGCTCCGGTTCGAAGGCGGGGTTACGGTCCGAAAGCGGGGCCACGGTGGTCCGAAAGCCGGGCTACGCCCCGGAACCGGCGCGGCGGCCGCGCCGCGACTTGCCGCGACTTGTCCACCACCCGTTCGGTCGCCTGCGCTAGAGTCGCCCCCATGGTGCGTTGCGGGGTCGATCTAGTCGAGGTGGCGCGGGTGCGCGCCGCCATCGAAGCGCACGGCGAACGCCTGCTGGCGCGGGTCTTCACGGCCCGCGAGATCGCCTATTGCGCCGCCCGGCGCGACCCGTTCCCCCACTATGCGGCGCGCTTCGCCCTCAAAGAAGCCTTCTACAAGTCGATCCCGTACGGCCACCTCGCGGCGCTCGTGTGGAAGGAAGCCGGACTCCAGCACGGACCCGGCGGGGCGCCCGAACTCGAGCTGCACGGCGCGACGCGTGACCAGCTCCACGGCTGGCAGTTCTCGGTGAGTGTGTCGCACACGCGCCGCCTGGCGATCGCCCAGGTGTTGGCGCAGCCGCCCGGCGTTTCGTTGTCATTGCACGATTTCGAATAGGAACGATGCGGCGGTTATGCGTGCGCGGGTGCGCGTCATCGGGCGCGCTGAAGCCGGCTTCGATCAGCAACTGAACAACTAGCGAGCCGCAAACACCAGGTGCGACCAGCCCCCCTTTGAGATTCCAGCCGCCCCTTGGAGGAAGATCTCGGAATAGACGGGCGGGCGCCGTGGTTCCGAACAGGGGTTGGTCGCATTTGCTCCGAGAGCCTTTGAAAATGAGGTGTGCCTTGAAATCAGCTGCCGTCGTGGTTCTTTTCGCTGCTGCGCTGGGAGTGGCTGGGTGCAAGAGTGACCCGGTACAGCCCATCATCAACAACAACGGGCCGGTCGCACCGACAACAGTCCTACGGACTGGAACGTTGACCGCGGAGAACGGCACCCCCACCGCAGGTTCAGTTTCGGTCATCCGCGACGCAAACAACGACCAATGGGTCACGTTCGGATCAAATTTCACCTCGTCCTTCGCGACCGGAACCGTGACGGTTTATCTGGCGAAGGCTGCGTCGCGCATTGGCGATCAGCGCGTGCTCCCACCGCCTCCCGTACCGAACATCCTTGCGGCCGGTTTCGTGTCGTCGAACGGCGCTCAGGCGCTGAAGCTGCCGGCGTCGTCGACGGGCTTCGGCTACGTCGTGCTGTACTGCGAGACTGCGGAGATCAATTTTGGCAACGCGCCCCTCAACTAGGGTGCTCGGACTGTCGATGAAAAGAGTCCAACGATTGCTCCCGATGTTCATCGTGGCAAAAGCGGCGATGGCAGAAGGCGCGACGCTACCGGTTGATCACCGCATGTTCGATGAGCTCCTGCATCGATATGTCACGCCGGCAGGTGTCAGCTACCAGGACTGGTCGCAGCACCCCGAGGACATTCAGAAACTGCGCCGGTACTTGAGCGGACTCCAATCCGCAACCCCGTCGCAGATGGGAGCCGAGCCGGCGCTTGCCTACTGGATCAACCTCTACAACGCTGCGACACTGAACTTGGTGCTGGAGAAGTATCCCATCAAGAGCATCAAGGACATCGGGGCGCCATCATCGTCGCCTTGGGAAAAGACCGTGGCCACGGTCGAGGGGCGGCCACTCTCGCTCAGTCAAATCGAAAACGACGTGATCCGGCCGAAATTTCACGCCGCTCGGAGCCATTTCGCGCTGAATTGCGCCGCCCGCGGTTGCCCACCGATTCGGCCGGAAGCCTACGTCGGTGAACGCCTCCGCAGCCAGTTGGAGGATCAAACCAAGCGCTTCCTGGGTGACAGGAAGACGAACTTTGTCGACGCCACGGGGACGATTTGGCTGTCGAAGATCTTCGAGTGGTATGCAGCCGACTTCGAGGCGGCGAGTGGATCCGTCTGGGCGTTCGTAGCGCCGTATCTCGAGGGGTCCCCGGCGGGCGCAAGGAGCGCCTCGAAGTCGCCGTTGCGGTACACAGAATACGACTGGACTCTCAACGAGGCCACGAACAAGCCGCCAAAAGACTAGGCGTGCGGATGCATTCGCGCGCAAGCTGCCGGAACACTTTGCAAACAAAGGCTGCATGAATGAAACCGCTTGTTGCCCTGACGCTGGCTTGCAGCTTTCTCCTGCTCGGCGGCGAGGCCCACGCGGGTGGCGGCTGGGCAAGGCGGCCGCACTCCCTTTACGTGAAACTTGCGGCCACGACCTTGACTTCCGATGCCTTTCACATCAGCAACGGCACCGTCGTCCGAACGGCGGACTTCAACACTCAGACCCTGCAGCTGTACGTTGAATACGGAGTCCTCAACCGGCTCTCGGCCGTCCTGGACGCGCCGGTCTTCAAACGCGCCGCCTACGTCACAGCAAGCTCCGCGAGTGGGATCGGTGACCTGGGGCTAACGCTGAAATACGCCATCCTGACCGGGCGATTCCCGGCGTCGTTGGGGATCGGCGCCGAATTTCCGACCGGAAACCGGCAGGCCTTTGGGGTCAACAAGAACAATCCCGAAGTGCGGATCGTCTTGCCGACCGGAGACGGTGAATTCAACACCTGGCTCCGCACTTATGTTTCGCATTCGTTTCACCTCTGGCCGGGGTTCGCGTCGATCGATGTCGGCTACAATCTTCGGACGATGGGCTTCACGAATCAATATCAAGCCAACCTGCAGTTGGGTTACAAGGCATCGAACGCCGTCTGGGTGTTTGGCGACCTCCGTCGGTTTGCGACCGCGGGCACACCGCGAGGCGGTGCCGTATTCTCGTCCATCGGCATCGGCGAAGGCGTCGAATACACATCCTATGGCATGGGGCTCTCCGTCGAAGTGGCGCCACATACGGATCTGACGGGCAACGTCTCCGGTGGTCTGGGGAGGGCCAAGAACATCTATTCGGGGCTCAATCTCGGATTTGGCATCGCAGTCGATCTGCCATAATCGGCAGAGCGGCGGGAATTTCTGAGGACCGCCCGGGGTTCGGGAATGTGGTGACTGGTCGGCGTATTCACGGGCCACTCGGTTCACCGGTTTGCCGGCCCGGTAGGCCAACGCTCGAAGGGGAGTGATTCCGATGCACGGTCGTGTTCTTCGGTATGGTCTCGGCATCGCGCTCGTGGGATTTCTGATCTCCGGCGCCGCGAATGCCGCCCTCCTCGAGGGGCAGACCGCCCCCAACTTCACCAAGGACCAGCTCGATGCCCCTGCCCCGGCGGCGCGCTCCCTGTCCAACTACGCCGGCAAGGTCGTGGTGCTCTTCCTCCAGGGTTACAACTGACCCTTCTGCCTCACCGACGGTCCGTCGGTGCAGCAGGACATCTGGACGGCCTACAACAACTCTCACCCGGGACAGGTCCAGGTGATTGGCGTCGATCTCTACAACGGTACCGCCGCCCAGGAGCGGTCGTTCGGCAATGCCACGGGCGCGACGTATCCTCTACTCCTGCGGGGCGCCGACGGCGCGGCGGGCGTTGGAAACTTGAACACGCTGTATATGCCGACGTCGGGCGTCACTTACGACAACTACGTTGTGATCAACAAGCACGGCATCGTGCGATACCACGCTGCGAACCGCTACGCGCACGGCAACCGGTACCACTTGAACGAGATCCGGGGGACAGTCGACTCGCTCGTGACGAACCCGACGGACGTTGGCGACGGGCCCGGCCCGCTCGGATGGTCGCTTCGTGTCACCCCGAGCCCGTTCCATGCCACGACCTCGATCGAGTTCGTGAACGATGGACCTGCAACAACGGCTCGCCTGCGCGTCTTCAACCTTGCGGGACGCGAGATCGCGGCTCGGTCCGCGAGCGCGGTGCCGCGGGGACCCGGCCACCTGTCGTGGGATGGGCGGGATACCGCCGGGAATCGGGTCGCCTCGGGCGTGTATCTGGTGCGAGTCGAGGTCGGAAGGGTCCGACTCACCAGTCGCGTGGTGTATCTCGAATGAGACTGGCTGTCGCACGGATTGCAGCGGTTGTCGCGGCGGCCGTCACGATCCTTCTTGGAGTCGCAACCGGCTCCGTCGCGGGGCCGCTCGAAAAAAGACCGGCGCCCCGTTTCGAGGTCCGGAGCTTGAGTGGTGAACACCTGCGCTTGGTGGATCTCCTGGCGCACGGTCCGGTGCTCCTCGACTTTTGGGCCACCTGGTGTAAACCGTGCTTGGCGTCGCTCCCGGAACTCGAAAAGCTGCACCAGCGCTATCGCGCGCGCGGGCTCACCGTGCTCGGGATCTCCGTCGATGGACCTCGGAACTTCGTCAAGGTGAAACCCTTCGTCCAGAAACTTCACCTCACCTTCCCCGTCGCCCTCGACGAGGACGGCTCACTGCAAGCGAAGTACTCCGTTGGCGGCTACCCGACGAGCGTGCTCATCGGGGCTGACGGTGCGGTGGATTTCCTCTTGGAGGGCTACCAGCCCGGTAACCTCGACGCGCTGGAAAAGAGGCTCCGGTCCCTGCTCGATGGGGGCGCAAGGGATTCCGCCGCGCAAGAATCGCCGCCGGATTCAACGCGATGACCCGCTGCGTTCGATGCCGAGTCGGGCGAGCGTTGCTCGCTTCCATGCTTGGAATTTTCACTCTTCTCGCCCCCAAGCCCGCACTCGCTCAGCTTTCGCTCTACAACCTGCTCGTGGGCCAGGCCGGCAACGAACCCTTCGCCACTCCGTCCGACCGGCTGTCGCTCTACGACCGGTTGCACGTCGATCTCGATCTCCCCAACGTACGCGCGGGGCTCCGTTGGGAAACCAATCGGAATAGCCTCGAACTCGATCCGTACGGCGCCGTGACGTTTCGCTACGTCGAGTTCACGGACAAGAGGGGCACGCTCCGCCTCGGAAATTTCTACACCATCCTGGGGCGGGGTATCGTGCACCGCTCGTTCGATTTGCCAGCGGTGGTTCTGGACCAGCCAGGCACCCAAGCCCGTTACGCCCCGTCGCGAGATGTCGACGGGGCGCTGGGCGAAGGCCGGCTAGGGCCTGTTGGAGCGCGCGGATTCGTGGGGCGACCGAGCGGTGGCGATGTCTCGCCGGCTTCGGGGGATGCGCGCTATGGAAACCTCGAGGCCGGATCTGAGGTCGCTGCGGATCTGTGGCGGGGGACGCGGCTCGGCGCCACCTATCTCCGGGCTTCCGGGCCGGCCGGTTCGCGCTCGGAACGAGGCTCAGGGTTCGTACAGGCGGATCTACTGCAGCTCTTCGGCACGAGTGTCGTGTCTCTGCCGTTGTACTTCGAGTATGCGCAGGTCGACGGCTCGCTCGGTGATTGGTTCCGATTCGACACCGCCGACGACGCGCCGCACGCGCTCTATGTTTCCAGCAGTTTGCTCGTAGACCCGATTAGTATCGCACTCGAATGGAAGGACTATCGGGGCTACCGTTTCGGCACCAACGATCCTCCCTCGCTCGTCCGCGAGCACTCCGAGCCACTCCTCAATCGGAACACGCACGTTCTGAACGCGGAGAGCGAGACGGGATACCAAGTCGAGGCTGTCGTGAACGCAACGCGCCAGCTCTCCTTCACCGGCAACCTGAGTCGGGCGGACGGCGACTTCGCGCGTCGCAGCTCACGCTTCCAGGAACGTTACTTGGAGGCCCACTGGGGCGCACTGGAGCCCGGGGGCTTGGAAGCCGGCGCTTTCTGGAGCAGCGGCCGGGACCAGTTCGTGTTCATCCAGCGCCGCCGGATCACCGGCGCGGGCGTCGTCGTGCCGTTGCCCGCCAAAGTACAACTGACGGCGGAACTGGAGCGCCAGGCGGCGACTCGGACCCCCGAGGTGTCCTTTGTCGATCACTACGGTTCGCTCCAGTTGGCCCGCGGCAACGCAAGTTTGGCCGTGGTGTACGAGCGCTCCACCGATCCAGAGCAGGAGGCCCCGGACGACGCCGCAAGCGCCGAAGTGAACCCGCGCCATTTTGTCGCGATGGTGGGTGGCGTGCGTCTCTCCGACCACCACAACATGACGCTGTTCGTCGGCGAGCGCCGCGGGGGACGCGCCTGCACGGCGGGCACTTGCTACGAGGTCCGTTCGTTCCGCGGCGCGGAACTCCGCCTCGTCTCCCGATTCTAGGCGCCCACTTCGACGCGCCTCGCCGGTCTCAGCTGATACGGCGGTTGTGCAAGACGGCTTCTTGCAGGTACGCGCCGCCCATGTCGGCGCCCTCTTGACCTTGCGGCGCTTGGGTTTCGCAGTAGGTCTTGAGGTTCGCGACACACGCTTCCCACTGCTTGAGCGCAACATCGTGGTAGCGCTCCCAGCGCGGGCCCGATTGGAACGCGGTGGCGCGGACGCGAACGATGGTCGGCTTTTGGCGTGGATCGTTCTTGGAGAACACGTCCACCTCGAGGCGTGTCGGCCCGAAGATTTCGCCCTTCGGCGTCAGCCAGTGCAGCGCGCCGAAGTACACGAAGTGTCCGCCCATCGATTTGTCGAGCACCCCGGCGAGCGTGCCGCCGGTCGGACCCAAAAGGTCGTCCTGCCCGAACGCGCCGGGTTCCCACTCGACCACGAACAAGCCGCCCGGCCGCGGTTGGACAACGGCGTTCTTGGCCTTCGCCCAAGTCTTGATCGCTTGTGCATCGAGAAATGCGAACAGCACCTGCATCGCCGGCGCATCGATGGTCGCACTGAGTTCGAACGAATCCTTCGGGGTCATGCTCGAATCACCTCATGGTGGCGAAGCTTAGCCGACGGCCGGTGGGACGGACAACCCGGTCCTCACATGCCCATGATGTTGTAGCCGCAATCCACGTGCAGCGTCTCGCCGGTGATGCCGGCACTGTGATCGGAGAGCAAGAACAGCCCCGTGTGCGCCACATCGTCCATGGTGATGTTGCGCTGCAACGGTGATTTCTCGCGCGCGTGGGTCAGCATCGAATTGAAATCGCCGACGCCTTTGGCCGACAGCGTCTTGATCGGGCCCGCCGACAGCGCGTTGACGCGAATGTTCTGCGGCCCGAGATCGTTGGCCAGGTACCGCACGCTCGCCTCCAGGGCGGCCTTGGTGACGCCCATGATGTTGTAGTGCGGAATCACCTTTTCGGCGCCGAAATAGGTCAGAGTGATCATGGCGCCGCCGCCGCGCGCCGCCATGAGTGGTGCTGCGCCGCGTGCCATCGCCGTGAACGAATAGGCCCCGATGTCGAGCGCTTTGTGAAAGCCGCTACGCGACACGGTGTAATACGGCCCCACCAAGTCCTCTTTCTCGGCGTACGCCACGGCATGCACGAGCAAATCGATGCCGCCCATTTCCTTGCCGATCACCTCGAAAAGGCGGTCGATGGCCGCGTCATCGGCGACGTCACAAGGCAGGACGAGCGGACTGTTCAGGGTCTCGGCCAGGCGCCGGACGCGCTCCTCGATTGCTCCGCCCTGATAGGTCACCGCCAGCGTCGCGCCCTCGGCGACGAGTTGCTGCGCAATCCCGTATGCCAGGCTGCGGTCGTTCGCGAGCCCCAAAACGAGCGCCTTTTTGCCCGCCACTGAACCCATCTTGGCCCCCCTCTTCGGTGCACCGGCCGCCGGCGGCCGAGGGCGCAGCGTAGGACGTCAGCCGGAGACCACTCAATCGTTCTCTTTACGGGCCCGCAGATCGCCGCCACCCGTCCAGGCGGCGCAGGCTGGGTGCGGCTGTGGCCCGCAGCGCCGGCCTGCCCGCCAGCGCGGGCGACCTGCACGTGCGAACCCGTTTCCAGACGGCGCTCTCATACCGGGCTGGCCTTCTCGGGGTACCGCGGGGGTTCTCGACAGGCGGAAGGGGCCGCGGGCGCCGCGATGCCGGACCACAGGCCATGCGGCGCCGCGACCGGCCGCGACGGACCCCCGTGCTCCAGATGGCATGTCCGGTGCAGACCTGGGGCATGAACCGACGCATCCAGACTCACGTAACGGGACCGCCGTGGCACGACACGCCACCGACGCCCGATGCCCACCGCCGACGCCGGCCCGGCACCCGAGCCGTGCGCCGGAGCGCGCTCGTGTGCGGCGCTCTGATGGCGACGGTGGCGTTGGGGAGCCGTATTCCGCTGTGGCTCCGAAGCCACGTCGCGGCGGTTTCGAACCCGCCGGCGAATGTCGTTGCCGAGCCACTCGACGCCTTACTACGCGGCGTCGAAGCCGCGGCGGATTCGGGCGCCACCGGCGACGTCGCGGCGCGCTGTGAAGCCATCGTCAACGGTTATCCGGAGCATCCGGTCGTGGAGCCGGCGCTGTTGCGTTTGGTGCAAGCGCGGATTCGCATGGCCGACGAGCGCGGTGCGCGGGCGGCATTTCAGATGTTGCGCGCCCGCTTCCCGCACAGCCGCTTGTTGTCCGAGGCACTCGTCGATATGGCGAGCTGGCGCTACGAGCAGCGCGACTACCATGGCGCAGCGAATGCCTACACGGATCTCGTCGCACTCGTGACGAGCGCCGACGGTTCGGCGGCGGGCGAAGACACCGCACCGCCACCGGTCATCTGGCGCTCCAAGAGCCTGTGGAACGAGCACAAGCGCGCCGAGCGCAGCCGCACTGAACTCGAACGCCTGGCGCGTTTCAACCAGGCGCTGAGCTATGAGAACGCCGGCGACCGGGATTCGGCGCTGCGCGCCTTTGAGCGTTTCCTGTCGCGTTTCCCGCAGGATGCGTGCGTTCCCGAAGCGCGCTTTCGGATGGCGGGTCTGTTGCTCGAAGAGGAGCGCAGCGACGAAGCGCTCGCCGCCTACCGCGAAGTCTATGAAGATCCGCTCGCCGCGGTGGCGTTCCGTTGCGAGAGTCTCTACCGCGCCGGACGCCAGTACGAAGCGACGCGCCGCTTCGAAGAAGCGATCGCGACGTTGCGCCTCGTGCTGCCGCTGCAGCCGGCCGACAACGAGTTCCGGCTTGCATCGCTCGGTGAACTGGCGCCGCTCCTCGAGTCACGTGACCCCGCCCGGGCGCTGGCGATCTACCGTGAACTCGCGCTGTCGAACGCCGCGCCGAGCGTGCGGGCGGTGGCCGCGCAACGCCTTGCGACGCTCGAAGGCACGGCGTCGGTGGCGGCCGCGCCGCACTGAACGAGGCCGGTTGCGGCCCCCGGACCCTGGCGATAGAGTGTCGCCATGGCCTCCAGTTCCAGTTTCAGTTTCGATGGCATGCACGTCGATTCGTCATTCCGTCCGGGTGCACGCGACGCGGCGATCGCGTTGGCGATCGCACTCGTGGCATCGCTGCTGCCGTTCCACCACCTGTTCCGCCTGCCGTTCGCGCTCGATGACTACACGTTTCTCCTGCAAGCGGCGGGGATCGACCCGGCGCCGTTCACGCTCCGGCGTTGGCTCTCGACGCACGCCTACTACGAAGCGATGCTGGGTGTTTTCGGGCCGCGGCCACTGCCGTGGCACGGCGTCGCATTTCTGTTGCACGCGTCGTTGGCGGCCGGCGTTTGGGCGATGGCACGGCGCTTGGGTGCATCACGCCCGGCGGCGTACACGGCGTGCGGCCTGTTCGCTGCGAGTCCCGTCAATGTCACCGTCGTGTACTGGATCGCCTGCATTCAAGAGATCGGCGCCGGACTCTTCTTGGTGGCAGCGGCCTGGGTGATCGGCAACCCGGGGCGATGGCGCTGGGCCGCGGTGCCGTTGTTCGTCTTGGCGATGTTGTGCAAGGAGTCGGTGCTCGTCGCGCCCGCCGCCCTCCTCTTCATCTATGGCCGCCGCGTTTGGCGCCCGGCCGCCGCGATGCTGCTGGCCGGTGCCGTGGTGTTCATCGCGTCGGGCCTGCAAACGCGGATGTTCGCGTCCGATCTCTCGCTGCCGTATGCCGCGGCGTACGATTCGACGCTCGCAGTCAATCTCGCCACCCAGTTGGTGTGGCTGCTCGCCGGGTGGCGCGCCTATCCGGACCGCGTTGCGGCGCCGGATCCGCATCTCGTGCCGTTGGCGCTGGCGTTCCTGGCGGCGGCGCTGATCGCCGTGCGTCTCTGGGGGCGCACGGCGCGCCCGGCGGGCCTGGCCGCCGCCGTGTGGTACGTGGCGCTTCTCGCGCCCGTACTGCCGCTCCGGCAACATGCCTACGCGTATTACAGCTACCTGCCGCAGATGGGACTGTTGATCTTGATCGCCGTCGCGGTCGACCGCCTGTGCGCGCGCTGGCGGCCGCGAATGCCGGCGTTGCGGCTCGCGGCCGGCGTGGCGCTGATTGCCCTGTCGATCGGCTGTGCGGCGCGGAGCGCAAAGACCCACGAGTCGTTGCTGCTTCCCAAGAGCTTGGTGATCCACGATTCGGTGCTGCGCGCCGGAGCCTGTGCCGGCGCGATCGTCCGCGCCGTGCACGATGCGCGGCTGCCGCCGGCGGTACGCCGGGTGGCGTTCACGTCTTTCCCCGAGCAGCTCGGTAACTCCGCGCCGACGCCGGGCAGCGACGCCAACCGGCCTCATTCCGTCCGGGTGCGGCGGTTTCCGCTCCGCGATGCGCTGCGCGACGGCAAACTCATTGCGCTGCACTTCCCCGGGCGCACTTCGGTCTGGGCGGATACCTTGACGGCGCGCGACGAACAGGATGACACGGCGCTCTTCTTCACGTCGGGCTTCAACGACGTAACGTTGGTCAAGGACTTGCCGCGCGGCTATCTCTTGCAGGCACAAGGGCAGCTCTTGGCGGACGATCGTCCCGCCGCGACACGCTCGTTGTTGCGGGCGCTCACCATCGCGCCGGGGCACGCATCGGCGCGGGTCCTGCTCGCGGGGCTCGAGCTGGAAGCCGGGCACGTCGGCGCGGTGCGGACCCTGCTCGGCGGGGTGGATTCGACGGCGGTGACGCCGGAGATGCGGCCGATCTTGAGGCAGGTGGCAAACTATTTGCGGACCGGGAAGCAGTTCCCGGATTCAGCCGCGGCGGTTCCGGCGCGCTGATGGCGTTTCAGGCCGGCGCCTGCGCGCGCACGAACTCCGCCACCTCATGGCCGAGAAAATGTTCCGCCCAGCGCACCCGGTCGCCGGCTGCCGACGCGCCTTGCACGGGCTGCAGGTCCTGCGTCTGCACCGACAGGAAGAGATGCTGCGGATCGCGGAAGAACGGTTCGATCCGCAACTCCACCGACTTGCCTTGCGCGTGGGCCGGAAACACCAGTTTGACTCCGATGCCGGCACAGGGCGCACCAAGCGCACCGACATCGCTGCGCCCAAAGCGCAGCAGCCGCGATTCGAGGAAGTCCTGCGCCGCGATGCCGTCGATCGGCCACAAGGCTTCGACGACGACTTCCTGCATGACGAAAATGCCCGGCGTAAAAGCGTCCCAAAAATCCTGCACCACATGCTCGAAGTCGCGCACCGTCTCGTAGGTCGATTGGTTGTTCGGAATGCGTTCTTTGTATGCGAGACGATCCGGTCCGAGGCGGGTCTGCGAGCCATCGTCGTTCATGAGCCTGGCGCCGTCGGGCAAGAACTGAAATTGCGCGTACGGCTTATAGGCGCACACAGTGCTATAGAGGCCCGTGAGCTTGCCGCGTTCCAGCCGTACGGTCGGCGGGTACAAGAGAACACTCTGCAGCGCGACGGGCTGGATCCGGTCCGGATTGAGCACGAGATCTCCGCCTTCGGCGAGCAACCACGACGGCGCCGCGCGTGGAACGCGCGCCAGGACCACCACATCCACCCCCGCCCGTGTGGCCATGGTAGGCCGCTGCATCCCAGCCCGGCAACCGGGGCCCGTCCAGGCGCCTGAATCAGACCCTGGCATGTGCGTTGCTGGTTCTTCAATGATGCGCAACAACCTCCTGACCTCGGCGACCAGATTCCACGACGACCAGTCTCTCATCTTGGTGGGACTGGGCGGCTTCGGCCGTTCCGTGCTGCATTTGCTGCGGCAGGAGTTCGACCGCCTCCGCGTTCCCGACGACCGGGTCTTCTATCTCGCCGTCGACGCCGAACATTCGCCGCCGGACACCGGCGACGCCGGCCCGGACTCCGACCTCTTGGTGCCACTCCGGCCGTTCCAGGCGGACGTCTACTTGGCAGCGCGCGAAAACGAGTCGCTGCGCGATGCTGTAACGCATTTGCCCGAAGCCGCGTGGTCCGACCGCCCAGCCGCAAGCCAGGGCCTGCCCGGGGCCGGATTCGTGGCGTTCCATCGCTACGACGAAACCCTCGTCACCAACCGGATGCGCGCCCTGGTAGACGAAGCGCGCGCCAAGAACCAGAGCGGCAAGATCAAGTGCCTCGTCGTGTGCAGCATGGCGGGCGCCACGGGCAGCGGCATGGTGGTGCCGTTCTTGTTCCGGATCCGCGATCACTTGCGCGAGAAAAAAGCCCGCCTCGAAGTCTTCTTGGCGACGAGCGAGGGACATGCCGCCTCACCAGGCGTCGCCACCGAGGACGTCGAACGCAACTGCACCGCCAACGCGATGCTGTGGGACCAGGTTCTGCTCGGGACGCGCGAGTTCACCTATCCGGGTAAAGAAGGCGTCCGTGAAGACAAGGTCTTCCGCGGACCACTGCAGCACCGCACTTGGATTTTCTCCGGTGGGCTCGGCGCGACGACGTATCAGCATCCGGTCGTCGCGTCCATCATCGCGAGTTGCATCTCGACGTTGGAATTGACCCGGCTGGGTGCGTACCTGGACGGCGACCGGGTGAACTACTCGGAAGAGATTCTGGAGCGTACCTGGAAGGGTGAAAGTGGCGGCGCCCACCCGACGGCACTGCTGGCGATGAATGTCGCGGGGCTGCGCGCCGACTGTTTTCCGCCGCTCTTCCATCTGCGCGCCACCCGGGCCTTCATCGATGAAGTTTCACGATCTTTGCCGGTGGCGACGGAATTGCAGCTGCGCACCGCGGTCGACGTCTGCTTGAGCGATGCGCGGCTCACCGACGACGCGATTGTCGAGGACTTGGGCGTCGGCGCCCGGCCGGTGACGCGCGACGAGGTGACGGCAGCGCGCTTGCCACAGGACAAATTGCATGCCTGGCTCTCGGAGCGCCTCGAAGAGGACGTTGGACGCTTGGTCGCGGTCGCCAACGGCCAGCACGAACCGCCGCGCACCGACGTGCTGCTCGATCGCGCCCGCCTGGCGATCAACGTTCGCGCCTCCGCCATCGCCAATGGGCCCGAGGGTTACTTGCCGGGGGCGATTCTCTTCTATCAATCGCTGCAGAAGCACCTCGACACGGCGCGGCAGTCGGTGCAGCACCGCGCCGAGTTGGCGCGCAACGAACTCGGTACGACGCCGAATCGCGACCGTTTGAATGTGCTGCTCGACCGGCTGCGGCGCGATACGGTGCCCGACGAGGGCGGCCGGTTCGGGGTCGTGGAGCGTTTTGTCGCGACGCTGACCGTGTCGGTGCCGACCCAAGTCCGCAAGATTCTCGAGGTCGCAGCGGAGATTCGCGGCCATGCGCAGGTCCTGGCCGCGGGCACCGTGCTGGCCCACGTCTACGAACGCCTCGCCCACCACTGCGAGAAGCAGCGCGAGGAACTCCAAGGCCGGCTCTATCAATTGAATACCGTGGCGTCGGTGTGTATGCGCGAGGAAGAACTGATCCAGCGTTCGACCCGCGCCGCGTTCACGTATCAAAGGGCGCGCTTCGAGCCGCTCGTGGAACACTTGTGGACCGTGCTGCGTGAGCGCGTGGCGCTGCCGGGGCCGTCCGAAGTGATCGCGCGTATTGGCGGCGACCTGCCGTCATTCCTCGGCACCGAGCCGCAAATCCTCGAACGGCTCCTGGAGGCCGTAGAGGTCGATGGCAACGCGTTGGCGGCTGCCGCCGACGAAGTGCTGGCGCACGACCCCATGGTGCGTGACGTTCTGAAGGAATCGCTAGCGCAGTTCTTCCCCACCATCCAGGTGGACCGCGACCGCTTCCCGACTCTGGATACGGTGCGGGCGCGATTCGTGTTGTGCACTCGAACCCAGTACGAAGCGCACCGCGACGACGTCTTCGAGGGTTACCACCACTTGGAAACCGACAACCCTTTCAACGTGCTCTTGACCGAACACGAGGAAGGGCTCCCCTTCGCTGCTCTGTCTTACGTGCATCGCACCCATGAACGCTACAAGGTGCTCGTCGAACAGGGACGCGCCGCACTGGGACATGCCACGAGTGATCTTGCTTCGACGTTGCCGCCGCTCGACGCGTGACGGCGGCGCTACGTTACCGAGCCACCCGCCGGCGGGGGCGCGGCTGTTGCCGTCGCGCCGCTCCGGCCCAGGAGGTTGGCGATCCAAAACGTCGCGATGAAGAACGGCAAGCCGATGAACAGCATGATACCGACTGGAAAGCGGCGCCACGCTTCGCGACTGCGTTCGGCGAGTGCGTCGACAAGCCGCACCGGCTCGTAAATCCCCGTGTACCCCTTACCGCTTTCGAGGTATGTGATCCGGTTCCGGCCCCCACCGGCATGACCCACCAGCGCCGCCACGCCCGCATGCATCACCAAACGCAATCCCGCCCGCTGTTTCGGCCGCAATCCCAACCCTTGTAAGAGCGCCATCTCGATCTGGCCGGGATTGCCGCCGAACGACCGGTCGAGCGCCAAGTGCTCGAGCGCCGCGATGACTTGGCCGGGAACCCGGAAACAGAAGTGGTGCCGCGCCCGGCCATCGCCGTCGGCGCGCAGCGCGATGGTGAAAGGGAGG
>JANLSU010000053.1:0-47427 GCA_031362565.1 bacterium
GCTCAAACCAGGGCGTGAGCTGCGTCGCAAGACGTTTCGTGACATCTCGCCACCGCGACAACCGCAAGCAGATCACCGATTCCCGGTCGCGACCGGCGGGAAACGCCTGCCCACTCGCCGTTACTGGGACAGGCTCCTAGGCCGGGCCGTCTCAGTGATGGTTCGGATCCGAAATCACGAGATCTCCGACGTATATGGAGTCCTCGGCTACGTTCTCGTAGGCGAGACTGTATCCCGTCCGCGAAGTTGCGACGGATCTGCCTTGTGGGGCGTGCTCGATCGGTACACGCCAGGTGGCCTCGATATTTGCGGCATACAGCGTGATACTCAACAGATCCCCGCTACTGTCGTCGCGCTCGCAGAGCCCAATGACGTAGCGGGCGTCTGCAGTCGCCGCCTTCGGAAGAAACGGGGGGTCCTCGCAGGGAAAGAACCGAGTGAGTACCCGACCTTCACGATCGACAACAGCGCTTTCTGGACAATCATACACCGGCAGCCAGGCGACAAAGCGCTGGCCGTCCGCAAACACGTTGGTGGCAATTCGAATCGGTCCCAATTGACCTGGGTTCGAGTAGTCGAATGTGCCTTCTGCCTCCGGCGAGGTCTGAAACCAGTGATGCCTATCTTGGAGAATCGGGGGAGCCCGGCGGTCCACCAGGAAGACCAGGTTGGTCCGGTCGGGGAACGGTCCAGGATTCGAGCTCGCCCATTCAACGGGGGGTGCAAGACTACGCCGCTGCACGTCTTGAATGTCCCACCAGTAGATCCGACCGTTCGCACCCCAGATCCCCCAATTCACCTCAGTCCGTGCCAGAACGACCCGCGGCAGCGCGCCCGTCTGCACGGGAAACGCCACCAGCGAATACAATTCGGTCGTGTAGTCCGCTGGCGCCTGCGACATGCACAACACCCAGTCGGAAGCGGGCGACCAAGTGATCACACGCGATAAATCACCGGCATGAATCTTGATCGGCAGGCCATTCGCTTGCGTCGCGTCGTAGACAAGCAGGTCATAGTTCACACCGTTCCATCGCTGGTATGCGAATCGCCTCCCGCTAGGAGACCACACGCCTTCATAATTGCTGGTCGCGAATTCCCCGGGGAGCGTCGCCAGTCGCACAAACGAGACTAGCGGCTGCGGAAGGATCGGGACAACAGGATCATCCCCACCACATCGGGCCGTCAGAACCACTCCGATCGCCCCACGAGTCAAGAGCCGTCGAACTCGCATGTCGCACTCCGCGGCCTCAGCGCACCATCACGAATTTCTTCGTAACAGGCGGCTGCGAATTAATCAAGTGAAGTGCCTCCCAACTAAAGGATAGGTCCAGGCACAGTGGATGTCTATTTTCGCCGGTCGAATTGACTCGGGCCTCCTTGGGGCCTAGAATCACGCATAGACCACCGAGCATCCCGCCAATCGCGGCACCGAAGGGGGTCACCCATGCGACACGTTCTTGGAATCCAGTCGATTCTCGCCGGTCTGCTGGTCCTGGCGACGCCCATCCAGGCCGCCCAAGCGGGGGGCGGATGCGACCCGGCTGCGGCTACGAGCCCATCCCTCGGTCTCTTTGCGGATGCTGCGGGTACGCAAACCTGCGCGACCCTCGCGCCGGGCACGCTCACGACCCTTTTCCTCTACGCGTTTCCACGTGGCGACGTGGCGGACGGCATCAGCGGAGTCGAATTTCGCATCGTCGTGACCCATCCCGCCGGCTATCTGTTCTCATACACAGCACCCGCCGGAGCGGCGCTGACGTTCGGCGACCCGGTCGACGCTCTGCCGGACGACCAACTCGACCCGGTTGGCCTCAACGTCGCTTTTTCGAACTGCCAACCCGGAGCGCGACTGCCCATGGGAACTCTCACGGTGATCAACCTCGGGAACGGCGGACCAACGGAACTGCGCGTGCAGCGGCGTGACCCGGCTGCGAACACCAGCTTCAATGCTCCACTTGTCGTGGGGTGCGACGAACCCTTTTTCTCCAAGACCTGTTTACGCGCCTGCAGCTTCGACGAGCACGGTAGTGTCATTGCTGCACGCTTGCACCTCAACGACCCCCTCTGTGATCCGGCCGTCGACTGTCCTCCCGCGTGTGCGAGCGCCAACTGTGTAAGTCTATCCGCCGCCTCGTTCGTGATGGGGTGTATTGGCGAACCATTCACGGTGACCGGCACGGCGACGAACTGCAGCCAAAGCATCGAGGACATCGACGTATTCGTCGAACACGCCCTCGCCGGGCACTTCACCGGGGTGGCTCCAGGGCAACACGTCGTCGCGTCGCGCACCTACACACTGCAGAACTGCCGGAGCGCGAGCATCGACATCGGAGCGCTGGCGCGATCGCACGGCTGCCTCTCTCCAGCCGGAGCGGAAATTGCCCGCGATCCAGTGTGCACGTCCTGTGGTGTGAACACGCCACCGGACTGCAGCAACGCCGCGCTTTCGGTCAGCACCCTGTGGCCCCCGGATGGCCGCATGGTGCCGATCGAAGTGGGTGGAGTCGTCGATCCCGACGGTGGACCGATCGCATACGAAATCCAAGCCATCCTGTCCGACGAACCTGCGGGCCGGGCAAATTCCGCGCTGTGTCCTGATGCCTTGATCGACGGTCCCACGTCGTTCCGCCTGCGGGCGGAGCGCCAAAGCAACGGTGATGGCCGTGTGTACCGGTTGTTTCTTCGGGCCGCCGACACGCGCGGCGCGGAGTGCAACAGTACGATGGACGTGTGCGTCCCGCGCAAGCCGGGGGTCCTCTGCGGTTCCGAAGATCGGCTGGTGTACTCGGCGACGGCCTGCGAATCCTCACCACTCGGGAACCGCCGCGGCGGCGTCGTAGCATACCCTGCCAGTGCCGGTGCGTTGGACGTCATCGTCGAGGACATCGACGGACAAGAAGCACGCGTCGAAGTCTTCGACGTTCGCGGCCGCCGGGTCGCTTTGCTGGCGCAGAGCCGGTTCGGCGCCGGGCGCCATGTACTCCACTGGAACGGCACCGATACCGCAGGTCACGCCGTGGCGGCGGGCATCTACGTGGTGCGAGTCCGCGCCGGCACAACCGAGATCACCACCAAGGCGGCGCTGCTGCGCTGATATGAGCGCAACAACGGCTGCCGTCACCGGCTCCATCGGACGCCAACGCCGCGTGAACAACACGTCATGTGGTTTTCACCTCGGCTTCATCCGTGGCGTGCTACTCCTTGCATCGACTTTGAGAGTCCCGGGGGTCGCTGATTACGGATGATCGGGCACTCGGGACTCTCTTCTTTTGAATCGAAGCACTTCGAAGAGGATCGACCCGCTCCAACGATGAGAGAATCCGCCGTGATCCACGCGCGCGTTGTTGCCTCGACACTCGCCCTAGGCATTCTTCTCGCCCACGGCGCAGCATCGGCACAATCCTTCCCGACCTTCGGCAACATCGAAGCCCGGCTCGGCGTCGCCCATCCGGTCAAAGCGAAGCCCGGATTTTCCCAGGCGCTCGAGTCCGACTTGGGGTATTTGGGTGCGCCGGTGGTGCGCGCCATTGCCGGACTGTCGCATTTCACCGCCAACATCGACCGGCGCACGGCTGCCGGTCCGGCCTCCGGATCGCTTGCGGCATGGGGCGCCCACGGCGGAATCCGCCTCGATCCCTGGGGCGGCCGCCTGGTTGCGCCGTATCTGATTGCGGTCTTGGCCGCCCAGAGCGTGCAAGCGAAAGCATCCGATCCCGCCGTCAAGGAACTCGTCGACGGATTCAATGTCGGGGCAGGATTCGGTGGTGGGGTGGCGGTTGCAATCAACTCGGCACGCACCATCGCTGCGACGGGTGACATCCGGCGCGTGTTCATTTCGGACGCCGGCCAATGGACGTACGAAGTGGGGGTGCGCTACATGCCGCGCGGTCCCGACGCCTATGCCGCCGATCTCAGCCGCGAATTGTTCCGCAATGCACAGTTGCGCCGTGACGATGAGACGCTGCGCCTGCAGCGCGAAAACGACACACTGCGCTTGCGCCGCGACGAAGAAGCCCAACGCTTGCGAGCTGCCGCCGCAGCGCCGGCGCCGGCAGCCGCAGCGGTCGCGGCGCCGACGTCCGAATCCGACCGGCTCAAAGCCGAGCGCGAGCGATTGGAGGCCGAGCGGCTGCGTTTCGAGCAGGATCGGCTCGAGGCCGAGCGGAAACGCGGCGAGGAATCGCGCCTCGCCGACGAACGCGCCAAAGGCGCGCAGCAGGCGAATGTGCTCCGCGCGCAAGCGGATTCCTTGGAAGCGGCACGCCAGCGGGAAGCGACGGCGCGTGCGGCCGCTGAACGCACGGCGCGGATCGCGACCGCGCGAGCCGATTCCATCATCGCCGCGCAGCGACGCAAGACCTCGGACGAAGCGGACCTCTACAAGGCGTTCCAGGATCTCGACACGGGGAGCCCCACCGGCGCGACAATTCGTGACACCGAGCGCGGCCTGGTGATCGTGCTGGGGCAGGGTCAATTCGCAACCGGGCGCGCCCCATTGCTGCCCGCCGGACGCGCCGAGATCGAGCGCATCGCGGCAGTTCTGAAGCGTGTTCCCGACCGCCACTTGCTCGTGGCCGGTCACACGGACGCCAGAGGTGCAGAGAGCGCCAATCAGAAATTGTCCGAGCAGCGCGCGCAAGCAGTTGCCGCGGCACTCGCCACGGCCGGCATCGACCCCGGCCGCATCGAGAACGTCGGCTATGGTTCATCGCAGCCACTGGCCGACAACACGACCGTTGCCGGACGCGATCGCAACCGGCGCGTCGAGATCGTCGTGCTCGGACTCCGTCCTCACGCCGCTGGACAGTAGGGCAGCGATCCCCCGCTCGCCCCAAGAGAAGCCGCTGGAGGCCCCGCTCCGGCGGTTTCTCTTTTTCCCACGGCGCAGTACTATGACGCGGGCGGCGCGACTTCTTGCAGTGCAATTGAATGGAGGCTCCAATGGCGACGACCAACACGCAGTCGGGGACGCGGATCGACGAGATCGCAGCGGGCATCTACCGCATCAGCACGCCGGTCCCGCCGAGCGCCATACCGGGTGGCTTCACGTTCAACCAATATCTCGTTGTGGACGACGAACCCGCGCTCTTTCACACCGGACCGCGAAAAATGTTTCCGCTGGTGCGCGAAGCGATCGCTGCGGTCATGCCCGTCGAGCGGCTGCGTTGGATTGGTTTCTCGCACATCGAAGCCGACGAGTGTGGCAGCCTGAACGAATTCCTCGCGGCGGCGCCGCACGCCGCACCACTTTGCGGCCGGATCGCGGCCCTCGTGTCGATCAACGACATTGCGGACCGGCCGGCGCGCGCCCTCGGCGATGGCGAGACCCTCTCGCTGGGTCGCAAGAGCCTCACCTGGATCGATGCCCCACACGTGCCACATGGCTGGGAGTGCGGCTACTTATTCGAGAGCACCACACGTACGTTGCTCTGCGGCGATCTCTTCACCCAAGGCGGCGCGGAGCATGCGCCGGTGACGGATCGTGACGTTCTCGAGCCTAGCGAGGCGTTCCGCAAGGCGATGGACTACCACTCGCATTCGCAGAACACCGGCGCGATTCTCCAGCGTATCGCTGCGACCGAACCGGCGACGCTGGCGTGCATGCACGGCAGTGCGTGGCAAGGCGACGGCGCGAAACTGATTCGCGAACTGGCCGTGGCGTTGACGCGCTGAGACGGTGCCAAGTCCCGAAGGTTATTCGTAGCGCAGCGCGTCCACCGGGTCGAGGCGCGCCGCTTTGACTGCCGGGTAGATCCCAAAGAAGAGCCCGACGCTCGTCGCGACCGAAACGCCGAGCAGGACCGCCCACGGCGGCACGAAGGCCGGCAAGCTCGGCATCAGATTGCGGATCGCAAAGCTGATGAGCGCGCCGCCCAGCACGCCGACCACCCCGCCCACCAAGGTCAGCACCATCGCTTCGATCAGGAACTGGCCGATGATGGCGCGCCGGGTGGCGCCGAGCGCCTTGCGCACCCCGATCTCGCGCGTCCGTTCGGTGACCGAAACCAGCATGATATTCATCACGCCGACGCCGCCGACCAAGAGGCCGACGCTGCTCAAGGTCATCGTCACGAGCGCGACTACACCGACGATCGCATGGAATTCGCGGATGATCGACTCCGCGGTGTTGTAGCTGAAGGTGTCTTCCTTGTCGTAGGGCACCTTGCGGCTCCGGCGGAGTGCCGTGCGGGCCTCGTCGACCGCGTCGGGAAGCCGTCCCGGGAACGCCTCGATGCGAATCCCGTGTTGGTCGTCGGACGGAAACGCCTTGCGGAACGTCCAGTAGGGGACGACGGCGCGCCGGTCTTCGCCGCCTGCACCCGGAGGACCCAGCGCACCATTGGGTTTCTCGAGAACTCCGATGACGTAGAACCCGTGGCCGTCCACCATGATCTCCTTGCCGATTGCATCGAGGGCCCCGAACAAGCCGCTCGCCAAGTCGGCGCCGACGACGATGACGTTCACGCGGTGCAGGTTCTCCGCCGCGGTGAACGGCCGGCCCTGCTTGATCACGGCGTTCGCATACACCGAGAAGAACTCCTCGGTGGCGCCACGGAAGTCCAACCCAACGACTTCCTCACCCTTGTAGCGGGCGCGGCTGACATCCTGGCTGCTGAAAACCGATACCGTGGCGTTGGCGCAGTCGGTGCACGCTTCACGCACCGCGAGGAAGTCGGCAAAGTCGAGTTTCTTGCGAGTGCGAAGCTCTTTGTTCATGCGGCCGACCCGGGGCCCGCTCGGCAAGTGCGAGAAGAACGCCGTGTTGGTGCCGAAGCTCTGGATGCCTTGCTGAATGTTGCGGTCGAATCCCACCAGGATGGCGACGACGGTGATGAGCGTCGTCACCGCCACGATGATCCCTAGCACGGCGAGTCCCGAGCGCATCTTGTGGGTGCGGAGCGTGTCGAGCGCCATCCACACGGTTTCGCGCCCGCCACCGTACGAACGCATCGTCGTCAGTGTGTCACGTAAAGCCATCCGTCACTCCGCTCGTAATGCGACGACGGGATCCATCTTGGCGGCCTTTTGCGCCGGATAGATGCCGAAGAACAACCCGACCGCCGTCGACATGACGACCGGCACGATGACCGCTTGGATCTTGGTGTGCATGGGCACCGGCGTGACGGCCGCCACGAGCGCCGTAATTGCCAGCGCCAGCACCACGCCGATGACGCCGCCCGCCGTCGAGAGCACGCTCGCCTCGACGATGAACTGCATCAGGATGTCGCGCCGGGTGGCACCGAGCGACTTGCGGATGCCGATCTCATGGGTGCGCTCGGTCACCGAGGCCAGCATGATGTTCATGATGACGATGCCGCCGACGACCAAGAACACCGAGGTGATCGCCACCGCCGTTGCCGCCAAGCCGCCGAAGATCTGATTCCAGAGATTGTTCAGCGCGTCACTGCCGATCAATCCGAAGGTGTCGGTCTCGTCCGGTTTCAATCCGCGGCGCACCCGCATGAGAACCTTCGCTTGGTCCATGGCCTTCAGCATCGTTCCGGGCGACGCGCACTTGACGCCGACATTCAGATCGCCGGCGCGTGGCGACAGCGACTCCCAGCATTTCATGTAGGTGCTGAGCGGGACGGAGACATAGTTGTCCTGGCTCTGGCCGAAAGTACTGCCGACCTTTTCGCCGACGCCGATGATCTGGAACGGCAGGCCGTCGACGTAGATCGTCTTGCCGAGGGGATCGACGCCGGCGAAGATCTCTTCCGCGACATCACTGCCCACGAATGCCACCATTGAACGGTGTGCCTGGTCGCCCTCGGCGATGTAGCGGCCCGTGGCGACCCGTTGGTCGGAAGCCACGAACACCATATTGGGAGTGACGCCGCGAACCCCGACATCCTCGAGGTTCTGCCGCCCGGCGCGCGCATCGCGCCTGCCGAACACCACTGCACCGACTTCGTCGGCGAGCGTCACACGCTCGCGCAGATACTCGTAGTCGTCGAGGGAAATCGTCTTGTTGCGCCGGGTCGCTTCCAGGTAGTCCTTGGCATTGGTGATGATGGGGAAGCGCGACACGTAGAACACATTGGCGCCCAAATTGGCGACGCGTTCGGCGACGTAACGGTTCATTCCATCGACGATGGACATGACGCCGATGAGCGTCGTCACCGCGATGATGACGCCGAGCAGAGTGAGGAACGAGCGCAGCTTGTGCGTCCACAGCGTGTCGACCGCGATCCGGGCCGGTTCGCGCCACAAGAAGCGCCGCTTGAGCGCCCGGCCTCCAGTTCGCCGCGGCCATCCTTGCTGCACTGCGTCGTTCACGTTCGCTCCAACTCCCCGGACTGGCCCAACATCACTTGGCGGGCTTGTTCTCTTCCGCCTTCACCTTGCGCACCCGGGCAAGATGCTTCAGTTCCCGCAGCACCTTGTAGCTGCCGGTGACGATGGACTCGCCATCTTTCAGTCCGTCGAGGACTTCGATGTCCGTCACGCCGGTGATGCCGGTCTTCACGGGACGAAAGTGGGCCCGGCCGCCTTCGAATACGAACACCCCTTGCACTTCTTTCTTGCCGGCGGCAGTAGCTTCGGGCCCGGCGTTCGCTTTCGCCGCCTCGGCGGCCTTGGCTTCGCCGCCCTTGGCGCCCTTGTTCTTGCCGCCGGTCTTTTCGGCCGCATCGATGTCGGCCTGGCGGCGCATCGTCAACGCCTGGATCGGAATGGCGAGCGCCTTGTCGCGGCTCGCAGTCGTGATGCGCACCGTGGCGGAAAGGCCCGGCCGCACGCCGGGGGGCGGTTTGCTGAGTGAAATGACGACTTTGAAGTCCTTCGCCTCTTGGCTGCCGCTCGTCAACTGCGTCGTGGATTGGCCCGTCGAACGCAGGAGAGCGGTCGTGCCGATCTCGGTCACGCTGCCATGGAAGACGCTGTCGGGATACGCATCGATCATCACCTCGGCCGGCTCGCCGTTCTTCACGCCGAGCACATCCGATTCGTCGACGCGAACTTCCGCCGTGACCCCCGACATGTCGGCGACGGTCATGAGAAAGCTTCCCGGGCTGTTTTGGATGCCCGGCACCATCTGCTCGCCGACATGCACCGGCAGGCTCGTCACGATGCCGTCGATGGGCGACGTATAAATCGTTTTCTTGAGCTCGTCTTGTGAACGGCTCAAGCCGGCTTCCGTTTCCTTGAGTTGCGAGCTGCTGCGATCCAGTTCCGCATCGGCCTGGTTGACGTGCGCTTGGGCCACTTCGACCGCGGCCTTGGCGCTCTCGAAACCACTCTTGCGCGTATCGAACTCGGAGGTCGGAATGAGGCCGCGGCCGGAAAGTTGCTCGGCGCGATCCCAGTCGAGCTTGGCGCGCTCGAAGTCGGCGCGCGCCCGCGCCAGTTCCGCGGCCGTGGTGCGTTGATTGGCCGCCGCCGCGACCACGGCCGACTGCGCCGATCGCACCATGGCGTTCTGGGCCGCCACACCGGCCGTCGGCTGAACGGCCTCCATGCGAAGCAGCACTTGCCCGTGCTGGACGGTCTGCCCCTCGGCCACCTCGATGGCGATGATTTTCCCAAAGGTCTGCGAGGTGATGTTCACGAACTCTCGCGGCCGGATCTCGCCCGAGGCGCTGACGACGGACGTTAGACTTTGACGTGTCACGTCGCCGACTTGGACGGCGATCGCCTGACCTTTCTTCGAGTTGGTGGCAATGATCGCGATGATGGCCAGCAGCAGGCCGGCGGCAACGGCGAAAATGGTCTTGTGGCGGCGTGTCACTCTCGGCACACAGGCTCCCTTGCTGGCTCGTGGAACCCCGCCTGCCTCCGGGCCAGCGCGAGTGGCGTGGCTGCAGCAGGGTGGCATCGCGGTCGAGCCCACCGATGGTAGCCCAGGCCCGATCCACCGCCCAGGCGGGGCGCGGGCGCGCCCCGCCGAGCGGGCGCAACGGGGCAAGGTCGACGGTGGTGCTGATCCAGGCTGCCAAGCCCAATACGCGGCAAGGCCGCTCCAGGATCCACGGGTTCCATGCCTCGAGGCGGCCGGGGGCGAGCTGTGGCAGAATCCGGCCCGGCCTCAGACGGCCTCATCCAAGGGCAGTTCTACGATGCGCACCACTCGACCGGGTCCCGAGACCGCTGCCGCGACCGGCCTTCCCTGGTGGCGTGATTCGACGTGGCGCGTGGTGGCGCTCCTGGGCGCTTGTGGCGCGCTGGTCTATGGCAACACGCTCGGCAACCCCTTCGTGTTCGACGACGGGTTCGCGATCACCGGCAATCCGAACATCCGGCATCTGTGGCCCCTGGGTCAGGCGCTCGGCGCGCCGGCGGGGTCGGGCGCGAGCGGCCGGCCGGTCGTGGCGTTGTCGCTGGCGTTGAACTACGCGGCTGGCGGACTGCACGTTCTGGGCTACCACCTCTTCAACATTGCGGCGCATGTGGGCGTCGCCATCGTGCTCTTTGGTCTCGCGCGCCGGACCTTTGCGAGTCCGCGTTTGGTGGCGCGCTTTGGCGGACGCCGGACACCGCTCGCGGTGGCGATCGCGCTCCTGTGGCTCCTGCACCCGCTGCAGACAGCGGCGCTCGACCACGTGAGCTACCGCAACGAGATCCTGATGGGCTTGTTCTACTTGCTCACGTTGTATGGCGTGGCGCGCGTCGCGGGCGGCACGGCGATCGCGGCGCGGCGTTGGTCGCTGTTGACGGTCGGCGCCTGCCTGCTGGGCATGGGCTCCAAGGAGGCCATGGTCACAGCACCTTGCATTGCCGCGTTGTACGACCGGGTGTTCTGGTCGGCATCGTGGGCGGCTGTGTTCCGTGCCCGGCGCGGGCTCTACGCGGGACTTGCGGCGACCTGGATCGTGCTCGCCCTCTGCATCGGAGCGGGCAGCCGCGGCGATTCCGTGACCGTGCACAGTACCTTCTGCACGCCCGCCGACTACGCGCGGACCCAGTTCGGAGTCGTGCTGCACTACCTGCAACTCGCCGTGTGGCCCCGGTCACTGGCGATCGACGTCGAGTGGCCGGTCGCCAAGAGCTGGGGAGCTGTGTGGCCGGCGGCTGGCTGCATCGTGGCACTTTGGATCGCCACCGTTTGGGCGCTCTGGCGCCGGCCGGTGTGGGGATTTCTCGGGGCCTGGTTCTTTGTCGTGTTGGCGCCGACTTCGAGCATCGTGCCGTTGACCGGCGCGATCGTCGGCGCGCACCGGATGTATGTGCCGCTCGTGGCCCTCGTCGCCGCCGTCGTTGCAGCCGGCAGCCTCCTGCTCGACCGCTGGGTGCCAGCGCGCGGTTCGCTCGCCCGCGTCGCAGGCACTGCGGGCGTCGCGTTGCTGGCGGTTGGACTCGGGACTTGCACCTTCGAACGCAATCGGGTCTTTCAGAGCGACATCACGCTGTGGACCGACGCCGTCACGAAGTCGCCAGGTAACGCACGTGCCCACAACAACTTGGGGAGTGCACTTCTCAGGCAAGGTCAACTCGAGGCGGCCCAGGGGCACTTCGCGACGGCGCTCCGTCTCGATCCCAACAGTGCCGAGGCGCTCGGGAACCGCGCCAGCGCTCTCATTCGCCAGGGCAATCTCGACGCCGCGGCGGTGGACTTGCGACGCGCGCTGCAATTGGCGCCGCGCAACGCACCGGCGCACTACAACATGGGTCTCATCGCGTTGCGAAGAGGCGATCCAAACACTGCTGCAACCGCATTTCGGGCCGCGCTTGCCGCCGATCCGGGCATGGCGGAAGCGCACTACAACCTCGGGCTTGCATGCCTGCAATCGCGCGATGAAAGTGCCGCGACGCAAGAATTCCGCGCCGCCATCGAACTGAACGCCGACCATGCGGGCGCGCTCAACAATCTCGCCTGGGTCCTGGCGACGAGCGCCAACCCGCGCCGGCGCGACGGCGCCGCCGCGGTCCGCTACGCCGAACGTGCGGTGCGACTCGGGCGCGACACGGATCCGGATTGGCTTGACACGTTGGCGGCCAGCTACGCCGAGGCGGGACGCTTCGATGCCGCGGTCGCGACCGTCGAGCGGGCGCTCCAACAGGCGGCGGCCTCGGGGCGGCAGCAGCTCGCACCGAAACTCACCGCCCGGCTCGCGCTCTATAAGGCGCACGAGCCCTACCGGATGCCGTGACGATCTTGCGAGTCGTGGCGCGGTCCGGACGGCAAGCGCGTCTGGACGAAGATTGAGGCGTCGGCGCGCGCGGGTACCACGCAGCTTATTCGGGTGCGCCGCGACCGAGCGGCCACGCCGCCGGGGCGGCGCGGCGACTGTGGCCGCGAATTTGCAGTTCCACACTCCGTGCGCCCACGATCTTCCATCAGCCGCGGCCATCGCTCGCCCGCATTCGGGTTCTACTGCGCCTATGCGGCGTTCGTGGCCTACGCGACGTTGTTGCCGTTCCAATTCCAGTTTGGCTCAGCAGCGCTGCGCAGCAAGACGCATTGGGTGAACTGGGACCCTCGCACCTTGACCACGGGCGAGCCGACACCGCTCACCGACCTTGTGGCCAACGTTCTCTTCTTCATGCCGTTGGGTTTCATCGGGGTGCACGGCCAACGGCGCCGGCGCAGCGCGGAACTCGTTTTCCGCAGCGCATTCGCCGGCTTCATGCTGAGCGCGGCGGTCGAGATCGCACAGTTCTTCACGCCGGACCGCAATCCGGCGACGAGCGACGTCATCACCAACACGCTGGGTGCGGCTCTCGGGGCGATGCTCGCGGTATGGGCTCGCACCCGGTTACAAGGCGCCGTTCTGCGGCGTGTGACCCGTTGGACGGCGGCCGAACCGATGTTGCCACTGTTCGTGGGCTTCGGTGTGCTCGTGGTTATTTCGGCACTCGCACCGTTCGATGTGGCGGTTTCGTTGAGCTGGGTGCGGCACGGCCTGCGCGTCGCCCAATTGGATCCGCACGGCACCGTGCTCGACTGGGTGCACGAAATTCCTATTTTTCTGCAGTACGCGCTTCTGGCCAGCCTCGCGTGGAACGTCGGCCGGCGCCTGTTGCCCGGGAATGCGCTGTCGCGCGCCGCGTCCTGCTTCATGGGGATCGGACTGCTGGCAGTGGGTCTCGAAGCGGCGCAGGTCCTCGTGCACTCGCATGTCTGCTCGGTGCGCGACGCCATGGGCGCATTGGCGGGGACCGGCGCCGGCATCTTGGCCGCCGCGTTCCTGATGGCGGCCGGGTGGTCGCGGGTGGGATGGACGCTCACCGGCGTAGCGCTCGCCGTGTCGCTCGCGGTACGGGCGTTACAGCCGTTCGCTTTCCACTTCGATGCCGCGACGTTGGAGCATCGCGTCACCTTCACGACCCTCATCCCGTATTCGAGCTACTACTACAAGGCCACCGTCGAAGCCCTGGCCGATTTCATGGACGCGCTACTGGCGTACGTGCCGTTGGCCTTCGTCTTGGCGCGCGCCCAAGGCTTGGGGCGGAACGCGCGGCCGCGGACCGGGTTCGGCGTGGCGTGCTTGTGCGCCGGCGTGGCGCTGGTGCTGGAACTCCTGCAACTCGGACTGCCGTCGCGGCACCCCGAGGTTTCGGACATTCTCACCGCCGCGCTCGGTGGCGGTCTGGGAGCCTATGCGTGGCGTTGGTATGCGTCGCTCGCGGGTGTCGCAGCCGCGGCCGCCGCCGGCGCGATGCACGGTCTCGACCCGGCGCCGTTGCCCGAAGAAGCCGCCGCAATGCAGTTGCCGCCAAGCACCGGCCCGGAACTCGTCACCGTGCAGCCAACCGCGGCGCGCCCACCGGTCTGAATCTACCGGACCAGCATCATCTTGATGGACCAGCGCCCGCCGTCCGCGTCCATGCGGCAGAGGTACGCGCCGGAAGGCAACGGCGCCCCCGACCGGTCCCGGGCGTTCCAGGTCACATGCTGCGCCCCCGCCGGGTATTCACCATCGACGACATCCGCCACGAACGAACCGTCCGGCCGGTAGATCCGCAACTTCACACGGCCCGCTTTCGGGACGTCGAAGTTGATCGTGGTCGTCGGGTTGAACGGATTCGGGACGTTTTGGCGCAGCGCCGGCACCACGGGCGCCGTTGCAACATCGGTCGGCTGAATCGTCTTGTCGATTCGCACGTAGTCCATCATCTGCCCGTTCATGCTGTCGAAGGTCAGGATGTAGAGCGTCTTGCCGAACACGAAGGCCTGGGTGAACAGGATGTGTTCGTCGACGAAGGCCGCCGTCGGTCCGCAAAGGCTCGTCGGCTCAGCCTCGTTGAACTTGCCGCCGCATCCGGACACGATGTAGATCGTCCCCGTGGGGTCCACGTAGTGCGGGTTCTGGCTTTGGTTCTGCGGCACGCCGTTCACCAACGGATAGAGGCGTTCGTAGGTGTGCGCGTGCCCGTTGAACACCACATCCACCTTGAACTCGTCGAAGATCGGCCAGAGCAGCGCCGAAAGCGTTGGGATATTGCTCTTGTAGGTGCAAGTGAGCACCGGGTGGTGGTAGTACACGAAGGTCCAGGTCGCCTTGCCCTTCACGGCCTGCAGATCGGCCCGCAGCCATGCGAGCTGGGCCGCCTCGTTGTAGAGAAAACCGTCGGCGGTGTCGAGGGCGATGAAATGCGCGTTGCCGTGATCGAACGAGTAGTAGTGCTCGTTGTTTGGCAGAGCCCACTCGCGGCAATAGTTGGAATCGGGGTCCACATGCCAATCGTGGTTGCCGAGCGCCGGCCAGATCGTCGTGTTCGCCATGAGATTGCGCCATGGCGTCATGAGCTGCGGGTCGTAGTTCGCCGATTCGCCGTCGGGATAGACGATGTCGCCGCACAGCAGCCCGAACTCGGCGCGCGGCGATACATTGCGGATCATGTCGTCGGTGAAATGCTGTTTGGCGCGGGTCGGATCGGCCTCACCGATGTCGCCGCTCACGAAGAACGAGAACTGCGTGTCGTCACGCCCGAGGTCGGTGCGGAACCGGTAGAGATCGGTATCCTGCACGAGGATCGTCGCGCCCTCGCGCAGCCGGTAGCGGTATTCGGTGCCCGGCACGAGACCGGTGAGCGTGATCTCGTGCTTGGTGGTCGGCGCCGCTTCGGTGAACGACAGGTTGTAGGCGGTGCCCGTCCCATACTCGATGGTCTGCTGCGCCGGGGTCGCGGTGCGCCACATGAGGGTGATGCGATCGCGGCCGGGCGACTGGGGGTAGGGATAGCGGGTGAGAGTGGCCGCGGCGTGGGCGATAACGGGCAAGGCGCACAAAAACGCCCCTGCAAGGGACTGAACCCAGCGAGTGGAAGTCATAGCGCTCCTCACCGGACCGCACGGTCCGGACCCTTGGTCGACAGCGATGTGTGTGGTGCCGGCTGGGGAGAGCACGTGCCTTATAGTAGCATTGCAAAACACAATGTGACAACTATTGAGGGCGATCGCTTCACGTAATGGGTGAAATGACGATCTTGCCCACGACGGAGCGTTCTTCGAGGCGGCGATGGCCGTCGGCGACCTGCTGCAGCGGCAGCACGTGGTCGATGACCGGATGCAGGTCGCCCGTTGCCATGAGCCCGGCGATGCGGAGCAGTTCGGCCTTGCTGCCCATCGTGGAGCCAAGGAGGGAAAGGTTCTTGAAGAAGAGCAGCCGCAGGTTGGTGCGCGCCTCGTAGCCGCTTGTCGCGCCGCAAATCACCAGGCGCCCGCCGGCGGCCAGAGACCGGATGTTGCCCTCCCACGTATCGGTGCCGACGTGATCCAACACCGCGTCGACGCCGCGTTTGCCGGTCAGGCGTCGCGCTTCGGCGGCGAAATCGACATCGCGGTACAGCAGCACTTCGTCGGCGCCCAAGGCGCGCACGCGTTCGACCTTGTCGGCTGCACCCACCGTGGTGAGGACCCGGGCCCGATGCAACTTGGCAATCTGAATCGCGGCACTGCCGACGCCGCTCGCACCGGCATGAATGAGCACCGTTTCGCCGGGCAGCAGGCGTGCCCGGGTGACGGCCATGTGCCAGGCGGTGAGGAAGACGAGCGGGAAGGCGGCCGCCGACTCGAAGCTCAGACCGTCCTCTATCGGCATGACATTGGCGGCCGGCACCGAGATGAATTCCGCCTGGGTGCCATCCCGGTGCTCGCCGAGGATGCCATAATGGCGGCACAGGAAGTCGTCGCCCGACGAGCAGGCGCTGCAGCGGCCGCAGGAGACTCCCGGCTGTAGCGCGACGCGCGTTCCGGGCGTCGGCCCGGTGACGCCGGCGCCCAGTTCCGCCACCACGCCGGCCCCGTCACAACCCGGAATGAGCGGCAGCGGGTACTTCACGCCCGGGATGCCGCGCCGAACCCAAACGTCGAGATGGTTGAGACTTGCGGCCTTCATCTCGACCAGGATCTCGCCTGGTCCAGGGCTCGGCTTCGGGCACTCGGTCCACTCCAAGCGGTCGAGCCCGCCGTGTTCGCGGATGACAATGGCCCGCACCGGATTCGCCTCCCAAACGCCCGGCCGGGCGGAGTGCCGAGCCGTCTGATGCCGAAGACCTTCAAGCGCCGAAAACTTCCGCCGCATTGTCGTAGAGAATGCGGCGCTTGGTTTCGTCCGAGAGCGCCGTGGCGTTGAACTCCGCGACGTTGCGGACCGGCGACGAGACGCCGGGGCTCGGCCAGTCGGTGCCCCACAGAACGCGATTGGCGATCTCCTCGAGCCGCGGGAAGTACTCGAGGAGCCGCCGCGGCGGCACGCCGCTCACGTCGATCCATACGTTGCGGTGGCGGCGCACCAAGAAGAAGCACGTCTCCATGTAGAGCGGCCGGCCGCCGTGTGCCATGACGATGCGCAGGTTCGGGAAGTCGCACGCCACGTCGTCGACCGCCATCGGGTCGGCAAACCGGTTGCGAGCGCCAGGGAAGACCGACGTTCCCGTATGCACCATGACCGGCAGGCCGCGCTCGGCGGCCCGCGCATACAACGCCGCCTGCGCCTCCAGCCCATGCACGTAGGCGTTGGCTTGGACGAGCTGATGCGGCGGGTGCACTTTGAGGGCGCGAACGCCGAGGTCCGCCACCCGGTCGACTTCGGCGGTGGCGGCTTTGGCGTCTACGGTGAGGCGGGGATGGACCGAACCCATCGCCACCAAACGCTTCTCCCGGCCGCGCACGTACGCCGCGACCCAGTCGTTGGCCTCCGCCGTAAAACCCATGACATCCGGGCTCACGTAGTTGACGAGCACGGCGCGTTCGATGTTCTCGCGATCGAGGAACGCGACGAAGGCGCCCGGATCCTTGGCCATGGCCACGACCGCGTCGCGATCCGGCTTGCCCTGCCACATGCGATCGAAGACGTCGGCATGCATCATGTGCCAGGGCTGCATGTGCATGTGGGCATCAAAAACGCGCGCCGTCATCAGCGGCCCTTGAATTGCGGCGCGCGCTTCTCGAGGTAGGCCGCGATGCCTTCGCCGGCATCTTCGCTCGTGAAGAGCTGTTGCTGCAGCTCGCGCTCGAGCGCCAAGCCTTGCTCGAAGCCGACTTCGAGGCCGGTTTGCACGGCCCGCTTGATGAGCCCAACGGCTTTGGAGGCGCGCGCCGGCGGCACGAATTGCCGCGCGTAGTCGCGGACCTCGTCCCAGAAACGCTCCCGGTCGAAGACGCGATTGACGATTCCCAACCCGAGCGCCTCGTCGAAGTCCATGGTGCGCGCCGTCGCCATCATTTCGATGGCGCGCGATTTGCCGACCAGCCGTGCCAGGCGTTGCGTACCGCCGGTGCCGGGCAGCACGCCGAGCTGGACTTCGGGCAAACCCAGCTTGCCGGCGCCACGGCAGGCGACGCGGATGTCGGCCGCGAGTGCCACTTCGAGCCCGCCGCCGACGCAGTGGCCGTTCAGCGCGGCGATCACCAGTTTGGGTGTCTGCTCGAGCCGGTTCAGCGTCTCGTTGGCGTGCAGGCAGAAGTTGTATTTGAACTGCGGCGTGACGCGGGTCAGCATGTTGATGTCGGCGCCGGCACAAAAGAACTTCTCGCCGGCGCCGCGCAACACGATCACATGCACCGCGGTGTCGAACCGCGCTTGCAGAATGGCGTCGTCCAGTTCGCGCATCAATTCGTAGCTGTAGCAGTTGGCCGGCGGCTCGTTGAGTTCGAGCCAGGCGATTCCGTCGTCGACCGAGAAGCGCACTCGGGACGGCGCGTCCGCGTTGGTCGGAGTCATGGCAGTGGCCTCCGCTTGGTCATTCGGTGTCGTATTCGTAGACCCCGCGCCCGGCCTTCTTGCCCAGACGCCCGGCCTTCACGTATTGCACGAGGAGCGGCGCCGGGCGGAATTTCTCGCCCAGCGACCGGTGCAGGTACTCCAGGATGGCAAGCCGCGTGTCGAGTCCCACGAGGTCCACCAGCTCGAACGGCCCCATCGGGTGGTTGAGTCCCAACTTGAGGGCGCGATCGATGTCGGGAGCGGTCGCGACGCCTTCTTGCAGCATGTAGAAGGCCTCGTTGCCGATCATGGCGTTGATCCGGGTGGTGACGAATCCTGGCGATTCGCGCACCACGACGGTCTCCTTGTGCATACGGTGGCCGACGTCGAGGGCGGTTTCGAGTGTTGCGTCATCGGTCTCGAGGGCGCGGACGATTTCGAGCAGTGCCATGCGCGGCACCGGATTGAAAAAATGCATGCCGAGAACGCGCTCGGGCCGGCGCGTCACACCGGCCATCTCGGTAATCGACAGCGACGAGGTATTGGACGCCAGAATGGCGTTCGCCGGACACAGACGGTCGAGGTCGGCGAAGAGCCGCAGTTTGAGATCGATCTTTTCGGGTGCAGCTTCGATCACGAGGTCGGCACCTTGGGCCATTGCGGCGAGATCGGTCGTCGTCGACAAACGGCCGAGCGCCTCGTCCATTTCGGCCGGCGACAGTTTCTTCTGCTCGACGCGCTTGGCGAGTCCAGACCGCATCTGGGCGAGGGCCGTCTCCAGTTGGCGCGGTTCGGTGTCTTGCAAGACGGTCTCGAATCCGCCCTGGGCCGCGACTTGTGCAATGCCGCGTCCCATGATGCCGGCGCCGATGACGCCGACTTTCTTGACTCGCATGCGCGCTTGCCTCCCGACTGGAGCCCCGAGGTGGATCCTGGCGGGCATGGTGCCACGGCCCTGCCCTGGGACGCCAGAGGGGGCCGACGAGGCTGCTGGGCTCCGGGCGGTGCCCTGTGCTATCTTGTCCTGCTGCCGCCGATGGTGAGGCTGTGTGGGGCGGGGTGGCGGGCTGCGGGGGCTCACTCCGATCGTCTGACGATCCAAGGTGATTTCGAGGCAGTCCCTATTTGCGACGCCGCACGAGTGCGGGGCCGTCGCGCGCCGTTCGGGTCCGCACCAGGCCCGGCGTCGAGAAGCATTTCAACGTAGGAGCCGAGAGCACGCATGCAGGACCCGAAGCCGACCCCGGAATTGCACGCCGTCCGGCGTCGCCAAGAAATTCGCAATCTCGCCATCATCGCCCACGTCGACCATGGCAAGACGACGCTCGTCGACGCTTTGCTGTCGCAGTCGGGGTCTCTGCACCGCAAGGAAGAGGGCCAGACGCGCATCATGGACTCCATGGACCTGGAGCGCGAGCGCGGCCTGACGATCATGGCCAAGAACACCTCGGTGCGCTACCGCAACA
This sequence comes from bacterium, assembly GCA_031362565.1. Taxonomy (GTDB): domain Bacteria; phylum Krumholzibacteriota; class Krumholzibacteriia; genus JANLSU01. Next base: position 19,556 of record JANLSU010000053.1, read on the forward strand.
CCAAGATCAATATCGTCGACACGCCCGGACACGCCGACTTTGGCGGCGAGGTGGAGCGCACGCTGCGCATGGTGGACGGCGTCATGTTGCTCGTCGACGCGAGCGAGGGGCCGTTGCCGCAGACGCGCTTCGTGCTGCGCAAAGCCCTCGAACTCAATTTGCCGCCGATCGTCGTCATCAACAAGATCGACCGCAAAGATGCGCGGCCCGACGAAGTCCTGAACGAGGTCTATGACCTGTTCATCGACCTCGAGGCGACCGATGCACAGCTCGATTTTCCGGTCGTGTACTCGAACGCCCGCGCCGGGACGATGCGCCTGTCGCCGTCGGCGCCGGACACGCGCCTGGAACCACTCTTCGATGCCATCCTGCAGCACATTCCGGCGCCCGCCTACGAGGACGGCCACGGTTTGCAGTTCTTGGTTTCGAACCTGGACTGGAGCGACTACGTCGGCCGCATGGCGATCGGCCGCGTTTGGAACGGTTGGCTGCGCCTCAAGGAAGGTGTCGCGATCTGCCGCGTCGACGGCCGCGTCGAGCCCGTCAAGCTGACCCGCTTGTACGGTTTCGAGGGCCTCGAACGCGTCGAGATCGAAGAGGCCGGGCCCGGCGACATCGTGGCGCTGGCCGGTATCGATCCCATTTCGATCGGTGAAACGTTGGCGGATCTGCAAGACCCGCGGGCCATGCCGGTGACCGCCGTCGACGAGCCGACGGTGTCGATGCTCTTCAGCGCCAACACCTCGCCCTTCTCGGGGCGCGAAGGCAAGTTCGTGACTGGGCGCCACCTGAAGGAGCGCCTCTACAAGGAAACGCTCACCAACGTCAGCCTGCGCGTCGAAGCGACGGCGTCGATGGACACTCTCAAAGTCAGCGGTCGCGGCGAATTGCAGCTCGCGATCCTGATCGAAATGATGCGCCGCGAAGGCTACGAGATGGAGGTCGGCAAGCCGACCGTCATTACCAAGGAGATCGACGGCAAACGCAGCGAGCCGATGGAGCAACTGCTCGTCGATTGCCCGCAGGACTACATCGGCGTCATCACGCAAAAAATGGCGCAGCGCCGCGGCCGCATGACCAAGATGATCAATCACGGCACCGGGCGCGTGCGTCTCGAGTTCCGCGTGCCCTCGCGGGGGCTCATTGGCTTCCGTGGCGAGTTCCTGACCGACACGCGCGGCACCGGCATGCTCAATCACTTGTTCGATGGCTGGGAGCCCTGGCAGGGGGAAATCCCGTCGCGCATCAACGGCGCGTTGATTTCGGACCGTTCGGGGCCGGTCACGTCCTATGCGGTCGAGCATCTGCAGGACCGCGGCGAGATGTTCGTGCGCCCGACCGACCAGGTCTACGCCGGCATGGTCATCGGCGAGAGCAGCCGTCCGGGTGACATGGAAATCAACATCACCAAGGAAAAGAAGCTCACCAACATGCGCGCCTCCGGTTCCGACGCCTTTGCGCTACTCAAGCCGCCGCGGCTTCTGTCGCTCGAACAGGCGCTCGAATTCCTGGCGGACGACGAACTCCTGGAAGTGACTCCGGCTTCGTTCCGGATCCGGAAGCGTTACCTGGATGCGAATCAGCGCAAGAAGACCGGCGGCTGAGAAGCGCTGTCCGGCCCCATCGCCGTGCCCACGAAGGCTCGACCCAAGCCCCAGCGGCCCGGGCTTTGCTTGACCAGGCCCGGCGCGGCGATTTAGCGTCCCAGGCGGAGCCGCGGTGGAGCTTGGTCGAGCCCTTGGGAGAACCATGATCGATTTCAATTTGAGCGACGAACAGCGCGCATTGCGCGACCTAGCGCATGACTTCGCCCTCAACGAAATTCGCCCCAAAGCGCCGCATCACGACCAGACCGGTGAGTTCCCGATCGAGATCCTCCGCAAAGCGTGGGAACTGGGGCTTCTCAACACGCACGTTCCACAGGAATACGGCGGCCTGGGGCTGGGCGTGCTGGAAGGCTGCTTGTTGGCCGAAGAAAACGCCTGGGGTTGCACGGGAATCGGCACGCCCCTCGAAGCCAATTCGCTCGCCGAGGCGCCGGTCATCGTCGCCGGGACGGACGCCCAAAAGCGCCAGTGGCTGCAGCCCATGACCGAAGAGTTCAAGCTGGCTGCGTACTGTGTCACCGAACCCGATGCGGGCAGTGATGTTGCGGGCATCAAGACGATGGCCCGCAAGGTCGGCGAAGACTATGTCGTGCACGGCCAGAAGATGTGGATCACCAACGGCAGCGTCGCCGATTGGTACTTCGTGCTGGCCTACACCGATCCGTCGCAGAAGCATCGCGGCATGTCGGCCTTCGTCGTGCCGCGCGATTCGCCCGGCATCGAAGTCGGCAAGAAGGAAAAGAATCTCGGGCAGCGCTGCAGTGACACCCGCGCCGTGACCTTCAACGACGTGGCGGTGCCGGCCGCCAATCGTCTCGGCCAGGAAGGCGACGGCTTCCGGATCGCCATGTCGGCCTTCGATCACACGCGTCCAGTGGTTTCGGCCGCGGCGGTCGGATTGGCACGCGCCGCCATGGAACACGCCATCGGTTACGCCAAGGAACGCAAGTCGATGGGCGTGCCGATCTCCCGGCACCAGGCGATCGCCTTCATCATCGCCGACATGGCCAAGGACATCGAAGCGGCGCGCCTGCTGGTGTGGTTGGCGGGCTGGACCATCGACCAGGGGCGGCGCAACACACGCGAGGCGGCGTATGCCAAGGCCTTCGCCGCCGACACGGCGATGCGCGTCGCGCTGGACGCCGTGCAGGTGTATGGCGGCTACGGCTTCAACGTCGAATACCCCGTCGAAAAACTCATGCGCGACGCCAAGGTCTTCCAGATCTACGAAGGCACGAGCCAGATCCAGCGGCTCATCATCGCCAAGGAAATCTTCGACCGGGCGTGAATGGGCGGACAGATGCGCAGCCTGGACATCCTGCAACAGTACGACGTCGTTTTGTGCGACATCGACGGCGTGCTGCACAATGGGCGCCATAGCATCGAGGGTGTGCCGGCGCTGCTCGAATCCCTGCGGGCTTCCGGTCCATGGGTTTTCTTTCTCACCAACAACGGCAGCGCGCTGCCCGAGCATATTGCGAGCTGGCTCGAGCAAATGGGGCTTGGAATTCCGGCCGCAAGCTTGATCACGGCCGGTGAAACGCTGGTTGCAGCGTTCCGGGAGCACGGCCTGGTGGGCCAGCCCGTGCTCAACGTCGGCAACGAAGCCGCCGCCGAGTACATTCGCCGCGCCGGCGCCGTGCCGATTGCCGATACGGAAGCCCGGCGCCGTTTTCGCGACGCCCAGGCGGTCATCATCGGCAGCACCCAGCACTTGAAAAAAGACGTATTGGATGCGGCCTGCAACGCCGTGTACCACGGCCCGTTGCCAGTTCTCTGCACCAACCCGGATGTCTTTGCGCCGGCCGCGAACGGCGAAATCGTGCTGGTCGCCGGCGGCATCGCCAATCTGTTCGAACGCGAGTTGGGCGCCACCGTCGTGCGCTTGGGCAAGCCGCACCGGCCCATTTTCGACCTGGCCGTGGCGCGGATGCGGGAGGTCGTGAAAACCGAATCGCCGCGCGTGTTGGTCGTCGACGACAACCTGGAAAGCGGCATTCGCGGTGGCGCCGATCTCGGCTTCGATACGCTGCTCGTACTTTCCGGCTGGCACCGTTCACGGGACGAGGCGGAGCGGATGATGGCAAGCTCCGGCGTGCGCCCGACCTACATCCTCGACTCGGTGGTGAGCTGAATGGGTTTGGCGCTCGAGTGCGTGGTGCAGATCAACCGGCTCTTTCCCAAGCCGCGCGTCGGCGGCCGCGAATCGGACGACGCCTATTCGCAGTGGGAATACGACATCGGCCGGCAAATCTTCCTGGAGCATTTCGGCGCCGACCTGTTGCAGGGCGCACGGCTGCTCGATGTGGGATGCGGCTTGGGCGGCAAGACCGTGTGGTATGCCGAGGCCGGGGCGCGCGACGTCGTGGGCGTCGATTTGGCGTGGAAGCACGTGCAGCAGAGCGCGCGGTTTGCCGCGGCGCGCGGCCAAGCCGATCGCATTCGGGTGGCGCGCGCCGACGCCATGCGCTTGCCGTTCAAGGATGCGACGTTCGACGTCGTGACCGCCAACGATTCGATGGAGCATTTCGCCGACCCCGCCGGCGCCCTCGCCGAACTGGCGCGCGTCGTTCGTCCGGGGGGACGGTTGTGCTTGTACTTCACGCCGTATCGCTCGCCGCTCGGCTCGCATCTGTACGACCATGTGAAGATCCCTTGGTGCCAGATCGTGCTTTCCCGCTCGTTGCTCTATGGCACCCTTGAGCGCTCGGTGCAGGACGAAGAGCGGGCCCGCGGCGGCGCGGACGCAGCGGCACGCGCCGACGAGCGCTATCGCGAGATCGTCCGCTACTTCGAGAACGACGTGAACGGCATCACGGTGCGGCGCTTCGAAGAAATCCTTGCCGCGACGCCGGTGCTCAGGACCCGGCGCATCCACTGCGAGCCGCCCAAGTTCAAATTCTTGCGCCCCTTGCTGCGCCTGCCGCCGCTCCGCGAATACCTGGCCGGGCTGGTGTTTGCCGACCTCGAGCGGGTTGCAGGCCCCGGGCCGGCCGTTCCAGGCGCGGCGCTTTCCGCCCCGGGCGCGCATTGATATATTGAAGGGGTGGGCCCGCCGCGGCCGCGCCGTGCCGTGCCGCGCGGCGCCGAGACGAGAGGTGCGCCGATCGCTTCCGAAACAGCTCGGGTCGAGCGTCCCGTCACGGAGCGAGTGCTCTGGGGCCTGGGTTTTTCAGTACTGCTCCACATCCTCCTGCTGCTGCTCGGGGTGACGCTCTTGCCTGTGCTGGCGCGCCGGTGGGCGAGCGCCGAGCCGCCGTTGCCGCCGCAAGTGCTGACATTCAAGTTCAAGGACAACACGGCAGACGTGGACGAGGCGAGCCGCGTCCAACAGGCGCCGCCGACGCCGTTGCAGGGCAAATTCGCGTCGCAGGCGCGGGATCGTGAGCCGGGCCCGAATGACACGCCGATTCCGGCCGGTGGCGTCACGGGACCGGAAAACTCTTTGGCCAAGGGTGCGCCAAGTCAGAATGCGGCAGTGGCCAGCGCGCCGCCCCCCACGGACGCCGACATCGCGCCTCCCAACCGCGATGCCGCGCGCGCTGTGGTGCGCGATGCGGTGCGTTCCGAAACCGCGATGTTGACCGGCCGCCAGGACCCGCCGGGGCGCGTCTCGGGAACCACGCCGCAACCGCGGACGCAGGAAAATGGCGCCAACGGTGCGCTCCAGTTCGGCGATTTCTCGTTCAGCACGACGGCGTGGGAATTCGAGCCCTATTGGACCTACATGCGCTCGCGTCTGTACGCGAACTGGTATCCGCCGGCCGCGTATCGCGACTACGGCATCATCAATGGTGGTTGGACGGTGGTGCGTACGGTGCTCGACCGGCAAGGGCGCATCCTGAATTGCAAGATCATCGGCCAAAGCGGCCACACGTCGCTGCATCCGGCGAGTTTTGCCGCCATGCAGGGGGCGGCACCTTTTCGGCCGCTGCCGCCGGACTTTCCGGACGATAGCCTGGTGGTCACGGTGCGCTTCATGTACCTGCCGCCGGGCGTGGCCGCGGACCGCGATGGCCGGCCTTGAACGGCAGCGCGCTTGACGGCCCGCCGCAGAGCGTGTTGACTGCCCAGAGCGCCGACCTGGAAGGGGACCCTCCCGTCACATGATCCACAACACTCGGACCTCCATTCGAGCAACATCCCGCTGGATGGCGTCCCATCGTGGGCTTTTCGGACTCGCAATCGCCGCCATCTTCGGCGCCTGGCTTCTCGGCTGCGGCGGCGACGACCCGACCGACGTCGGCAGCGGGACGCGGACGCCGCCCGACACGCTGCGGTCGGTCGACCTCACGGTGGTGCGAGTGGCTTCGGTCTTCGCACTGCCGGGCTCGCTCGGGCGCTCGACGGTCGTGCAGATCGGCCAGCAGTTCCCGTATACGGCCGCGGCTCTCATCGCCTTTCGGATTCCCACCCGCACTTTCGATTCGCACGACGGGATTGTCGACACCGTCTACGTCGACTCGTTGAATCTCGTCCTTGCAACCGACAAGGTCGAGGCCGCGCCGTTTGCCGGCACGATGACGGTTGGAGTGCAGGAAGTGGCGCCGGCGGCGCGCGGCTGGATCGCGGCGACGTTCGTCGACTCGGTGCTCCTGCATGTGCCGACCCTCGAACCCGAGGCGCTGGCGCCTGACGTGTCGCTTGCAGACACGAGCTTCGTGAATCACGACGGCAAGATCACCTTCAGGTTGAATCCAAACTTGCTCGCCGGCTGGGACTCGGTGCGGACGCGCGGCGACAGCGTGGACGTCAACGTGGCGGTCAAGTTCCGGGCTTTCGTGCTGCCGGGGCGTGGTTTCCTCGAGGTTCCTTTGACCCGCAAGGACGGCACGGCGGCAGTCCATCTGAACGGTTTTTCCGCCGATATCAGCCGCCCCGACGCCATCGTTGCCGCGACCTCGATTCGCAGCCGCGCCGTGGTCGAGTTCAATTCGAGCTACCGAGCCGGGACCAAACTCGTGGTGAGCGATGGGTTCCGCATGCACACGTACTTGCGATTCGCGCCCATCAGCACTGTACTGCCCGAGTCGGCACTGGTGTACCGGGCGGATTTGATCGTCACCCAAATCGACTCACTTCCGGCCCGGAGTTTTGGCGACGGCCCGGCGCTCGGTGTGGTGATTCCGGCCGACACGGTGCTGGCGAGTATTGTCGCGGACTCTACCGCCCGGCGCGTTCTGGCGTTCAAGACGCTGTTCAATGCCGCGCCGGGCAACCTGACATCCATCGCGGTGACGCCTTACATCTTCGATATTCAGGAAAAGCGCGTCACCGATCACGGCATGATCCTGCGGCTCTCGAACGAAGGCACGAAGGCGCGGCATTTCGAGTTCTTCGGCAGCGATGCGGCCAACCCGGTCTTCCGGCCGCGGCTCCGCATCCTCTATAGCCTGCCGGCACGCTTCGAGAGGGGCAAGCGATGAACCGCGCCGAACAGTCTGCACGGCGGGCGGCAATCGGCCTCGTTTTGGGGCTCGCGCTCAACCTCATCCCTTGCCGCGCACGGGCGCAGGAATCCTTCTTCTCGCTCAATTTTCTCGGCGTCAACGAGGAGACGGGCGACGTCCGGGCGCGTGGTTTGGGCTTGCTGGGGATCGCGCTGCCGGACAACAAGACGGCGATCACGCTCAATCCGGCCGCCACCGCCCAACTGCCGCGCATGACGCTGTCGGTCATGGGACTGGCGGGATCGCGGCTATCGCGCGACGCCGATGGCGAAATCCGGCAAGGCGTCGCCCGCTTCCCGCACCAACGCTTCGCGCTGCCGATTCCCGGCCACTTCGTGATTTCGGCGGGTTTTGTCGGGCTCCGCAATCTGCGGTCCGATTTCCAACTGTCCGACCGGGTTTTGGACGGTCTCACCTACCATCAGCGTTTCGATCGCAATGGCACGTTGTACACGATGCCGCTTGGCATCGCACACAATCTCGGGCCGCGCGTGCACCTTGGCCTGACAGTCGATTTCCTGCTCGGCACGGTCGACGAATCGTGGACCGTGGTCGGGGATTCGCTGATCGCATTGCGCACCCGCCGGCGCGACACCTTCAGTGGCCAGAATGTGACCTTGGGCGCGCTTGTCGAGCCGCTCGACTGGTTGCACGTCGGCGCGACGGTGAGCCCGGAAGCGAATGCGGATCGCAGCGCGCGAACGACGAGCGAGGACTCCCGCATCACCAACGGCGCAAACGCGGTGCGTGAAACGGCGGTGCTCTCCAAGGTGCGCTTCCCGGCGACGTGGCGTTTGGGTGTGACGGCAGACGCCGGGCGCCATCTGCTCGTGAGTGCCGATGCCATGCGGCGCGATTGGGCGGCCTATGACGGCCGGCTCTATGAAGCGGAATCGGTGGGGCTCGAGTCGCGGCTGGGCGGCGGGCTGGAATACCGGCCGTTGTCGCGGCCGTGGTGGGGCCGGCTCGCGTATCGAGCCGGTGTGTCGCGCACCACGTGGCCGCAGCGCGTCGGCGGCAACCCGTTGCGTGAGACGACGCTTCACTTGGGCACCGGATTCGACCTCAAGAACAGCCTGGGCCGTCTCGATCTGGGCTTCGAGTACGGCAGCCTGGGAAGCTTCGGCCAGAATGGCCGCGAGGAGCGCACCCTGCGCTTCATGCTCGGGTTCTCGGGCCAGGAAATCTGGTCGCGCCGGTCGCCGCGCTCGCAATAGGCGGGCCCAGTCGCCCCATGCCGCTGTTTCGTCTATACTGGCCGGACCGGACGTCCTGCGGGACGCCCTTCGTATGTTGGGCCGATTTTGGGGGAGTACGAGTCGCATGCGCTTCGATCGCCAGCCCGCAACACGTTGGGCCGCAGCAGCTGCCCTCCTCATGCTTCTTGCGGGCAGCCTTGCCGTTGCTGCACCTAAAAAGCCGCCCGTCAAAGAGACTCCGGATGCGTTGCGCACCCAACTCGACGGCAAGACCCCGGCGCAGAAGATCGAGCTCCTGGACAACCTCATCGAGGACGGCAAGCCGAGCAAGGACGTGTACTTCCACCTCGGAAACGCCAAGTACGAGTCGGGCGACGTGCCGGGCGCCGCGGTGGCGTTCGAGAAGGCCGTTGCCATGGACAGCACCTTCTTCAAAGCGGTCGTGAATCTGGGCCTCATGTACGACGAACAGCAGTTGTTTCCCAAGGCCATCGAGGCGTTCGAGTTGGCCTCGCGACTCGACCCGAAGAATCCAGACGTGTGGAGCCATCTCGGCAACACCTACTACACGCAGCGCGACTATCTGAAGGCGATGGAGCTGTACAAGAAGTCACTGGCGCTCGACCCGAAGTCGCAGCAGGCGATGTACAGCATCGCGGTCGCATTCGCCGACGCCGGCATCTTCCGCGAGGCCGTGAAGTATTGGACGCGCGTCGTCGAAATGGATCCCGCCAGTGAACACGGCAAGAACGCCAAAGAAAATATCGACCTGGTGAAGAAGTACCTGATCCCCTGAAGGACGATCGCCATGCTCGCGCTCCACGACCCGTGGGCGCACCCCGACGCGCTCCGCGGCCGCCGCGTCCTGCTCGCCATGAGCGGTGGCGTCGACAGCAGTGCAGCCGCAGCGCTCCTGCAAGAGCGCGGCGCCCTTGTTGTGGGCCTCACGATGAAGAATTTCTGCTACTCGGAGGCCGGCGCCGGCCCCACGAGTTGCTGTTCCGTGTCGCACTTGCACGATGCGCGGCAGGTCTGCGACCAGATCGGCATCGAGCACCACGTCATCGACACCAGCAAGCTCTTCGAGCCGCGCGTCATGGGACGCTTCGTCTCGGAGTACGAGGCCGGGCGGACGCCGAATCCATGCGTCGACTGCAACCGCGACGTGCGCTATCCCGAATTGTTGCGACAGGCACGCCTGTTCGAAGCCGAACTGGTGGCGACGGGCCACTTCGCGCGCCTCGGGTGCGATGCCGCCGGCCGGCCGTTCATTCGGCGCGCCCAATATCTGCCCAAGGACCAGTCATATTTCCTGCACGGCGTACCCGAGGAGTGCCTGCGCCGCACGATATTTCCACTCGGTGAACTCGACAAAGAGACGTCGCGCGCGGTAGCGCGGGACGCCGGCTTCGGCGCCGTCGCCGAAAAGCCCGAAAGCCAGGAGATTTGTTTCATTCCGGACGGCGATCGCGCCGGCTTTCTTGCTGCCCGCTCGGTCGCACGTCCCGGGCGGATCGCGAACCTGGGCGGCGAAACACTGGGGCAGCACGATGGCATTGGGCATTTCACGGTGGGTCAGCGCCACGGACTCGGCTTGGGCGGCGGCCGCACGTGGTACGTGCATCACATCGAGCCCGTGTCACACACCGTGGTGGTCGCAGAGGCCGATGCACTCGGCACGAGTGAATTCGACCTGGACGAGTTTTGGATTCGCGTCGCGCCTGACATCGAGGCTCTCGAAGTGCAGGTTCGGTACCGGCATGCACCGGCGGCGGTCGCACGGCTCGAGGTCACGGGCGCTGGGGCGCGCGTTTGCCTGGCGGCGCCGGAACGCGCCGTCGCGCCTGGACAAGCGGCGGTGTTCTACGTCGGAGATGCGGTCGTGGCAGGCGGGCGAATCGTCGCGACGCGGTCGTGAACGCACGCCGTGTGTGGTCGGGGGTTTGGCTGGCGTGCCTTCTGGCGGTGTGCGCCGCGCCCGCGTGCCGCGCCCAGACCGACTTCGATCTGCGCGGTACGCCCGAAGGGCCGTGGCTCCTCAAACACTACTTGGGTGCCGACTCGGTCGTGGTGCAAAGCGCCGGAACCGTGCGCGCGTACGCCACGCCCGAGTGGGAGCCGGAAGCAAAAGGCGGTGCGGCGGCGGCGCGTGACGTCCTGCCGGAAATCGCCGCCATGCTCGGTATTTCGCAGCATGCGCTGGCGCCGGTGTGGATCATCGTCTCACCTGGCGGCGGTTCGCTCGCCCGCGAAGCGCCGTCCTGGAGTGCCGCGATCGCGCAACCGGATCGTCACCTCATTGTGCTCTCGGGCCCGGCGCTCCGCGGCGGGCGCGCCGGGTTGTCGGAAACGGTCGCGCACGAAGTCGCCCACCTGGCCCTGCACGCCCGGCTCGGCACGATCGGCTGGGTGCCGCGTTGGCTCGACGAAGGCGTCGCAATGTATGTCGCGGGTGCCGTCGGCTGGCGCGACCGGCTCTGGGCGCTCGGGCGCGGCCCCGTGCGTCTCGGCGAACTCGTCGACCAATTCCCGCGCGATGACCAGACGGCGCGCTTCGCATACTTGGAGAGCGAGGCCGCCGTCCGGCGGCTCGTGGCGCGCGGTTCGTTGGCACCGCTCTTCGACCGGCTCGAAGCCGGCGCCGAGTTCGACGACGCGTTCAAGGCCGTGTACGGCGAGTCGGCGCGTGAATTCGCCGATCATGTGCACGCCGAGGTCGCGAACCGTTGGCGCTGGCTGGCGGCGTTCGGCAGCGCCGCATCGGTGGGCGGGTTCATGGCGTTCCTGGCGATCGTTGCCGCAGCTCGAACGCGGCTGCGGAATCGCCGCCGGATGGGCGAATGGGCGGTGGCCGAATCGCTGGCCCCACCCGAAGACGAATCCGAAATCGCGCCGGACGGCGCCGACGATACACCGGCGGATTCGCCACGGTGATCGAGGCTCGACGCCCACGGGCTCGGTGCGAGAGGGTTTGACATGCCGAGCCGCGATCCAGGATACTGCCACGCCTATGGTCTTTCGCTCTGCTGCATTCGATCCGCCGGAGTACGTGAACTGGCAACCCGTGCCCGCCGTGATGGCGGAATGGGATGCGACGCTCAATGCCTCCAAGCCGCGCCGCGCGCTCGTCGATGCGCTGGGCCCGGCGGAGCATCTGGATTTGTTCGCCGGCTTGTTGCGCACCCGCTTCATGGATATCGGACTCAAGCGCTGGGTGAAGCAGGGCGTCATTTCGAAGGCGTGGCTGGGGACGGGCGAGGAAGCCGCCACCGTGGGTGTGGTTGCGGCGCTCCGCAAAGGGGCCCGCGGCGACGTCGTGGGACCGGTGATCCGCAATGCCGGTGCATGCCGCGAAATGGGCATGCCCATGGATTCGATCCTCAAGGCCTACTTGGGCACGCACGACCAAGTGAGCAAGGGCCGCGATTTCCACACCGGCGATTTGCAGCTCGGCGTCATCCCGCCCATCAGCATGCTGTCGACGCTGGTGCCGGTTTGCGCCGGCGTCGCGCTTTCCTTCAAGCAGCGCGGCGAAGATCGCGTCGCGATCACCTGGGTTGGTGACGGCAGCACGCGCACCGGCGACTTCCACGAGGGCATGAGCATGGCGGCGGCACTGGCGGTGCCGCTCGTCGTCATCGTGCAAAACAACCAGGTCGCACTCGGGACCCGGGTCGAGGTGCACACGCGGGCGCCGCTCGACAAACTGCACGTGGCCTATGGCGTCAAAGGGTACAACTGCGACGGCAACCACGTGCTCGACACCTATGCGTGCGCGATGCAAGCCGTGACCGACTGCCGCAAGGGCCGCGGGCCGGTCATGATCTCCACCACGACATTTCGGATGGGCGGCCACGCGACGCACGATGAGGCCGAAGCGCGCGCCAATCTGCCGAAGGCACTCTTCGAGTACTGGGGCCAACGCGATCCCATCGGCATGTACGAAGCGTGGCTGACGCAATCGCAAATCCGGCTCGAAGACGGTGCGGCGCAGTACGGCATCTCGACCGATGGACTGCCCGCCGAGCGCGCGGCGCGCAATCGACTGCTTTTGGATCGCGTCGGCGAGGCCGCGCAGGCCGAAGTCGAACGCGCCGCCGAGCAGTCGCTCGAGAGCCGCGCCCACCGCATGCCGGACGGCTTCGACGTCGATCACGACACGTACGCCGAGTCCGCGGAATGAAACGACGACAACTTCATCGCCGGGTGGCCGCGGTCGCGAAGGCGAGCGTGGCGGTGGTGGCTTTGGTGCCGGCGTTGGTGCTGGCACCGTGGCGGGACGCTGCGGCGGAGCCTGCCGGTCCATCGCGGTGGAGTCTCGACGTTGGCGCGGTCGTGGGGTTCCCGGCGGCGCCGGCGGCGTTCCAAGACAATTGGAATTCGGCGTGGGGACTCGAGGGTGGCCTGCAGCGGCGCTTTGGCTCGCGCTTCGAGTGGGGACTGCGCGGACAATTCGTCCAGTTCGCGCTCGGTGATTTGCCGGGCGAAGAAGTGTTGGGCGGCGCGCGGCGTTTCGGCCGTATCGCGAGCCCGGTCACGATGCGGGTGTGGAGCAACCGCGGGAACGCCGCGGTCGTGATCGACGGCGATGCGGGTTACGTGCACCAGTCCATCGAACAAGTGTCGCATGCGCTGCAGCCGCCGAAACCGGGCCCCACGGACGGTTTCTCGGCCGGCTGCGGTGTGGCGTGGCGGCGGCGGCTCTACGCCGCGACCGACATCGTTCTGGGCGTCCGCCAGACGTGGGCATTCCTGCCGGACGCAACGGCGCGTTACACGACTTTGCTCGTTGGGGCGCGCGCGCCGCTTGGCGCGCGCTGAGCGGTGCCGGCGCCGAAGCGTTGCCGCCGTGGAGTGTGATGCCGGTGAATCCGATCCAAACGGCTCCGCACCTGTACAACTTGTTTCCGCGCTTGGCGGGCGATCTGCGCGCCTGGCCGGCGCATGCCGCGCGCGCCGCCGCGATGGGATTTGACTGGCTGTATCTGAACCCGGTGCATTTCCCCGGCTTCTCGGGAAGCTGTTATGCCGTGAAGGATTTCTTCCGCGTCGATCCGTTGCTGTTGCCGGAAGGGCATCCGGACAAGCACTGGGACGATGTGTTGCGTGGCGACGGCGGGCTTGCAGCGCTCGGGGAAGCGCTGGCGGCGGTGCGCGCCGCGGGGCTCCGGCCCGTCATGGATCTCGTGCTCAACCACACGGCGCGCGATTCGCCGCTCGTGGCCGCGCACCCCAAGTGGTATGCGCACGATGCGACCGGGGCGGTGCAGAGTCCTTCGGCCATCGATCCGGCGGATGCACGCAATGTCACGGTGTGGGGCGATTTGGCGGAAATCGACAACGCCGGGTCGAGCGACCGCGAAGCGCTGTGGGCGTTTTGGAAGCGCGTCGTCGAGACCTACGCACGGCTCGGATTCGAGGGTTTCCGGTGCGATGCGGCCTATAAAGTGCCGGCGGCCTTGTGGCGCGAGCTAATTGCGACGGCGCGGCGCCATCGGCCGGAGGCGCTCTTCTTTGGTGAAACGCTCGGCGCGCGTCTCGAGGAAGTCGAAGCGCTACGCGAATCCGGCCTGCCGTTTTCGTTCAATAGTTCGAAGTGGTGGAACTTCGATGCACCCTGGTGTCTCGACCAGCAGCGCGACTTGCCACCCGGGACACGCTCGATCAGTTTTCCCGAGTCGCATGACACACCGCGTCTGTGGTCGGAGTCCGGTGGCAATGTGCTGGTGCAACGCCAGCGCTACGCCTTCGCCGCGGCGTTTGCGAGCGGTGTGCTGTTGCCCGCCGGGTACGAGTTCGGCTTCACGCGCCGCATCGATGTCGTCGAGACGCGCGCCGAACACTGGGAAACGCCGCCGGCAGATCTCACGGCGTTCGTAACGCGCGTCAACACGCTGCGCCGCCAATGGCCGGCGCTCTGCACGGAGGCGATCGCGGCGGTTACGCCGCTCGATCAACCGGCGCTCGGGCTCGAGAAGCGCGGCGCCGAAGGCGTCGCCTGGGTGGCCATCAACAAGGATCTGACTGCAGCGCAGAACGTCGACCTGCCGGCGGAATCGCACGGCCGGCAAGTGCTGCGCCCGTGCCGCGATACTGCGGCGCATTCGAGCCTGGACCGCGAGGTCGACACGGACGATGCCGGCGCGCCGGCCCGGCTGCGGCTTGGGCCGGGCGAAGTCGCGTACGTCGTGTGACGTCCGAAGGCAGGCGGGTCCAGGCCGGCGGCGGGAAATCCACTCGTAGGCCCTGGCCCAGGCACTGTGGCATAATCGCGGCATGCCGCCGGGACCGTCGCGTCCTTGGCTCTGCGGGCGCGCGTACCGCCGCCCCGAAACCGGCGAAGGGATTCTCATGACCTCGGCGACGACGAGCCAGATCGCGAGCGCGCTCGATCGCGAAGTGCGCGAGTGGACATTGCAGGGGTTCAAGCCGGCATTTGGGCAGCGGACGAATTCGTTCGAATCGGGCCCGCGCTGGAAAGCGCTGCGTGACACCGGCACGGCGCTGTGGCTTGATACCGGCGACATCGCCGGCATCAAGGGCATGTGGACGCGCGAATTCTCGGCGCTCACGACCAATAACACGCTTCTCAACAAGGAAGTGCAGCGCGGCCAGTACGACGATCTGGTCAAGCGCACGGCAGCACGGCTGCGGGAACTCGAGCCCAACATCCCGTCGCAACTTCTGGTGCTCGAAATCGCTTTCGTTCTGAACGCCTACCACGGGCTGCGGTTGGTCGAGCAATTCGATGCCATGGTGAGCGTCGAGGAACACACGGACTTGGCGCACAATGTCGACCTGGCCGTGCTCTACGGCAAACGCTTTCACGCGATTTGCCCGGAGCGTTTCATCGTCAAGTTGCCGCTGACGCCGGCGGGACTGCTCGGCATGCGCAAGCTGCGCCAAGCGGGCATCCCGATCAACTTCACGCTTGGTTTCTCGGCGCGCCAGAACTACTTGGCAGCCCGGGTCGGCGATCCGAACTGGGTCAACGTTTTCTTGGGACGCCTGAACGCGTTCGTGATGGATTCCAAGATCGGCAGTGGCGAGGGCGTGGGCGAGAAGGCGACCGCCGCGAGCCATGAAGCGCTTGCCGAGTTGCGCCGCACCGGCCGGGCATCGACGCGCCAGATCGCCGCCAGCTTGCGGAGTGGCGAGCAGATTTGGACTTTGGCGGGCGTCGACGTGATGACGATTCCGCTCGCCGCGGCGCAAGAGTATCGCGACGCGGCGCGGCCGCCGGTTGCGGCCCGTGGGCCCGAGGCCGCGGCGATTCAACCTGGGATCGACGCGGATGCACGCCAGAAACTGCATCTCGATTGTCTGTGGGATGTGACGCCGGAGTTCCGCTCGGCCGTCGACCGGCTCGTGCAGCAAGATTTGGATCACATGACGCCCGATCAACTCGTGGCGTTCTTGCGCACCAACGGCGCCGGCGATGTCTTCCCCGAGTGGTCGAAGGCGGATCTCGATGCAATCGGCGCCGACGGCAAGATCCCGAAGCTCGATCGCTGGCGGCCGCGGCTCGAATCGGGTGCGGTGGGCTTCGACGCGCTGATCAATATGGCAGGACTCTTGTCGTTCTCGCAGGACGAGAAGGCGCTCGACGACCGCGTCCGCGGCCTCGTCGGCTGACGCGCGCGCCGATGCGCCGCAAGGGTACGAAGCAGCCTGCGGCGGCCGTCGCGGCCAAGGTCCCCACGCCGACTCGTGCCAGTTCTCGGCAGCCGGCAGCCACCGGTCTCGGGTGGCTGCAGGGCGGTGCGGTACGCGCGCCATGGATCGCGGGATTCGTGTTGGTCGCAGCGACGCTGCTCGTCTACGCACCAGGACTCCGCAACGGTTTCGCCTACGATGACTACTGGCTTGTCGAGACGAATCCAGCGCTCCGCGCGCCAGGGTCGATGGCGCACTATCTTGGGACGGCTCTTTTCGCCGGCACGCGAGAGGCCGCCGACGGCGTCTGGGCGGGCGGTTCCGTCGACTATTGGCGGCCGTTCATCAAGCTGGCGCTACTCCTGCAGTTTCGTGCCTTCGGCGCCAATGCGAGCGGTTATCACGCGGTAAGCCTCATTGTCCACGTCGCGACGGTCCTGCTTGCCTTTGTTTGGCTCAGAAGACGGGTGATGGCGTTGTGGCCGGCCGCGCTGGGCGCCGCACTCTTCGCATTGCACCCGGCGCGAGTGGAATCGGTGAGCTGGGTTTCAGGCTCGACCGACCTGTGGATGGCGTTCTGGGTGGTGCTGGGCCTCGTGGTTTGGGAACGTGGGACGCGCGCGGCGGCGATTGCTACGTCGATTGCGTTCGGGATCGCGGTGCTCGCGAAGGAAACCGCGCTTGTTGTTCCAGTCTGTCTCGCAGTCGACGCATGGGCGAGCGGTGCGACGCCTCGACGCGCCGTGCGCGCGGTCTTGGGGCCGGCACTCGCGCTCGGGTTTTTTGTCGTGCTCTGGATCGCCCTCTTGCATCCTGCGGGCGGGAGAGCCTTCGGGCGCGCGCCGCGCATTCTCGCGAGCGTTGGCTCGTACGTGGCACAGACGTTCTTTCCCCTTCACCCGTCGTCGCAGGTCGGGCTGGTGAGCGCGGATGGGCACTTCGAGTTTGGCATCGGGCTTCTTGCTCTGGGTGCCGTGACGTTGCTCGGCGGGGCGTTCGTCGCGGTGGCGGCGGCGCGAAAGCCGGTGCTTCGCCCCTGGTTCGCGGACGCAGCTTGGTTCGCCGTGCCGCTCGCACCGGTCTCGAACGTCGTGGCGATCGGCTATACGACGCTGATCGCCGAACGCTTTCTGACGTTGCCGCTCTTGGGTGGCGCCGCACTCGTGGCACGTGCACTCCGTACGATGTTCGTGGCGGTGCCGCGGCTGCGAGTTGTGGTTGGCGCCGGAGCGTGTGTTGTCTGTGGCGGTCTCGCACTCGTGTCGGCGTCGTACGTACCGCAGTGGCGCGGCAACGACACGTTGTGGAGGTACGAAGCGCGCTTACACCCCGACAGTCCAAACTTGCAGCTCTATTTGGCGCGCGCCGAAATGATGGCTGGCCGCACTGAAGCCGCGATGCGGGCAGCCGGCGCGGCGTATGCGCGCGCCCGCACGCCGGACATGCGCGCCTGGGCGGCGGTAGCCTGGGCGGCGTCGTGGTTGCGCACCTTGCCGGATGCCGAGCAGGAGCGCCTCACAGCGCTGCGCAGTTTCTACGACGACCTCTCGGAACGGGGGACTGCGACGCTGGATGCAAATGGAACTGCGTGGCCGATCGCGCCGACGTCCGTGATTCGCGGCCAGGTGCGCAACGCTGTTGCGAACGCCCGCGCGATGACCCATGCGCGTACCGGAAGTCTCGCGACTGCCGAAGCGTTGTTCGCCGACATCGCGCGGCATGATTCGAATCCAGCGAACGTCGCTAACTGGGCGCGCGTGGTGGCGTTGCAGGGTCGCTGCGACGAAGCGCTCGCGGCGCTCGCACCGGTGCGGCGCGCCAACCCGAGCGATGCCGAACTCGCGGCACTGGACACCGCGATTCGGCGTGCCCAAGTGTGGGCGAACGAGGGCGAAACGAAGGAGCCACGCGCCGTTGCAGCCCGTGCTGTCGCGGCGCGCGCCCGACTCTGGCTCGACGTCGGCTCGCTGCCGCTCGCGCTGCGCACGCTCGAGACTCTGGATGCCGCAGCAGCACAGGCCCCCGAGGTCACCGCCGTGCGCGCATTGACTCGGGCCGCTGACGGCCGCCCGGACGAAGCGCGCACGCTGCTCGTCGCGGCGCGTACCCAGGATCCAAGCCATGCCGCACTCTACGACCGGGCGCTCGCGGAACTCGAAGGTGCAGCACCCGTCGCGCCCAAAGCGGCGAACGTGCGCGGCAACGTCGACGCACTGTTTCACTAGCGCGGGCGCGTGGCCGGGTGCGCTCCGCTCAACGGGCTCGACTGGTGCCCGGTCGAATGAATTCTCGCAAGAGGTGAGCCACGAGATCTTGGTCAGCGAGTGTGGCGCTGCAGGCTTGGTTGTTCGAAATGGCTGCACACTGTTCGTCAACGAGAGTGACGAACACGTGTTGGTTGCGTTGACAGGGACCGGGCTCCCGCCGAACTCGCCCGCGCGGTCGTGATCTCGCGAGGGCTCGTTCCAGAACGAGTGTTTGCAAGAGAACAAGGCCACGAGTGTGTCACAAAGTTTGCTTCGTTCTTCTGGAGGCTCGGCGCCCGCGTCCCCTGAAAAACGAAGCCGACTCTTGACAAAAAGTTCTGCGTCTGGTAAATTGAGGTCGTGAGTTCGTGGCCCGCGACTCCGTGCGGGTGGCTCCTCCCAGGGCCGAGAAGATTCCATTGGAACTCGTGAACGTTGCGAGTGCCGGCACCGCATTGCCGGCTGCCTGCCGCCGCGAGCCTCGCCGACAGCCACTGTTGGGGAGCGCCACATCATATTTCTGCGTGTACGCGCTTGAACGTCCCAGCCGGTTGTTCGCGCGCACGTCGCCGCGGCGCCCCGGCTGGTCTCGATCGCGATTCACTTGCGAATACCCAAGTGTCCCGACGTTATCCGTCGCGCGAGCGGGAGCCGAAGGTTCGGGTGTCTCGACGTGATCCGTCGAAGGGGCGCGAGGCCAGAGTTCGAGTGTCCCGACGTGATCCGTCTCGGGCGTAAGGCGAGGCGGGGCGGGGCGAAGAGCGGTCAGACTTGAACTTGGCTAGCGCACGTTCAGGTACATGAACGGCGGGATGCTGAGGCCGACGACGTTTTCGCCGCCGGTGAGCTCGCGGGCTTGGCCGAGGGCGTGTTTGAGGTTTGGTGCCCAGGATACACCCAGGCGTTTGGCCGAGACATCGTTCGGCGGCCCTACCAGGATGACGCGCGACAGATACTTCATCGGGTAGGTGGCCCAGTACCAAACCGTGAATGGATGGAAGCCGTGGTGTGCCCAGTGGTTGCGGTACGCATCGACCAACTGCGGGTCGCGCGCGAACTTGTCCTGGAACTGCCGCTGCATTTCGAACGGGTCCTTGGTCGCCGGCAAGACCTCGTCCCAGAAGCGCTTGTAAGCCACATGGTACTCGGGGTGGAAGAATTCGAGGACCGGGTTCAGGATGATGGCGACCCCACCCGGTTTCACGAACGGCTTGCCCCAGAACCAGTTGAAGACGTACCCGAGAACGTCACTCACGACGAGCACGGGATTGATTCGCGTCCCGACGGAATACGGTGAGAGATCCGGGAGGCCAAATACCATGGTGTCGAACTGCCGGTCGACATTCACCTCGAGCTGCGGCCGGAGTGCCGCCAAAGTGCGATCGTGCACGGCGTCGATATCGCCGGCATTGAACTCGAGCGCCCGGTATTCCGACTGCAAGCCTTTGAAGATGGAGAAACGCGTCGATTCGGGCAGCAAGCTCATGGCGGCCGGTGCCACGTTCTGGAGAAGGCGCTCGAGGCCGTTCGACTTCTCGGCGGGCCGCGACAGGAAGCTCATGTGGGGCGGATAGGTCGCGCCGTTCATCGGGGCTTCCAGCACCATGATGCGCGTCTTGCGCTGGATGACGCGTGACAGGCGTTCGATGCTCGAGTGCATGTGCGACCCGTCAGGCTGCATGACATGCGGGCTGTCCTGGGTCATTTGCGGCGCATGGTGCGTGCGGATGCTGTCGTACGTCCCGAGCCCGACGGCGACCGACTTGTGGCCACCGTTCAACGGAATGGAGATCGTGTCGACGTAAATCACCAGATCGCTGTCGAGCACGGCGCGGGAGGTCTCGACCAGTTCGCCCTGCTCGGTCGTGCCCATGTTGACGATGTCGTCGCGGTCTTCGGCGTCGAAGTTGCGCAACTGATGGGGGTGGTATTCGGCGAAAATCCGCTTGCCCACCATGAACTCGAGTTCGGCGGGCTTCATCTTGCGGTGTAACGCCACCGCGCACATGAGCTGCAGGTTCTTTTTCTGCACGCCGTAGGAGTCGAGCATGGCGAGCAATGCCTCGAGGCAGAGCTCGCGGATGTCCGGCGGCCGGAGCGGCGGAAAAGGCTGGCAGTTGTCGTCGAAGCAAATGAGGATTTTGGAGTCTCGCGCCACGAGCTCGCGAAGCGGCGGCATGCCGAGGGGGTTTTCGAACGCCTTGCGGACCGCGGCGGCGACGTCGCGATTGGCGATGCCGGGCAAAGCCGGCGGCGGAAACAGCACCCGCGCGGTGGGGGGCAGCTCGGCATGCACGAGGCTGTTCCCTGAATACGTGAGGTAGCGCATCCGCTTCTCCAAGGGTCAGGGCGCGAAGACGGTTTTCATGATGCCGGCGCGGCCGGCGTTCAGAGCGCCGTGAATAGCCTCACGGTAACGCTCCAACGGATAACGCGCGCCGGTGACGGTCGCCAGCGGTTCGACGAGTCCCTGCACGACGTCGATGGCGCGGCGGAACGTTGGTGTCGTGCTGGTGTATGCGCCGCGGACCACGAGTTCCTTGTGCCAGATCGAAGTCCAGTCGATGCCGCGTGGAATCGACGGCATGCCGACCAAGATAACGGAGCCGTGATGGCGCGTAAAGCGGAGCGCGTCATCGAGGCTGCGGTCGGAGCCGACGCAGTCGAAGGTCACATCGGTGCCGCCGATGAGCACCGGTCGTCCGAGCTCGGGCTTGAAGAGCCGCGCCCCGAGTAGCGCGAGGAGGCCTTCGAGCATGTCGCGCGGTGCAAGCACATGATCGGCGCCCAAGGCGGCCGCGAGCCGCTGTTGGTGCGGGTACTTGGCGACCGTGATGATGCGCGCCCGTGAACCGACGGCGCGGATGGCGGCGATGGTGAGCGCGCCGATGGTGCCCGCACCCAGCACGAGGGCGGTCGCTGTGTCGGCGGGCGGTGCCAACTGGACCGCGTGCAGGCAACAACTAAAGGGCTCGACGAGGACCGCGACTTCGTTTGGAACTGCAGCGGGCACCGGGTGCAACTGCCGCGGGTGGGCGACGAAACTGTTGCTCCAGCCGCCGCCGGTATCGCGGCAGAATCCGGTTTGAATGCCCGGCGCCAAGCAGCCGTCCATGACGTTGTGGCAATGCGAGCGGTGCCCCTCGGCGCAGGCCGGGCAAAGCGGTGTGATACCGCGGAGCGCGCAGTGCAAGGGTGGCTCGAGGACGACACGATCGCCGACTTTGACCCCGTCGGCTTCGGGCCCCAGTTCAGCCACTTCGCCCACGACCTCGTGGCCGAAGGTAAATGGACAGGAGGTGAACGGCGAGAAATAGGTCGAGCCCTGAGCCGTGAGTGTTGCGAGATCCGAACCGCACACGCCGGCCAGGAGCGGCCGCACTCGCACCCACGAGGGCGCCGGGAGCTTTGGTGGCGCGGCATTCGACAGGCGCAACGTGCCGAACGGCGAAGTATAGAGCGCCGGGAATCGCGGCCCCGCAAGCCGCGCCGTCAGGTACCGCGGCACGCTGCGTAAATACTCGAGGGCCATCATCGTGAGGGGCTCCAACGCAAAATATCCCAGCCACGCGTCGTGGCGATGTGAGCCAGACGCCGGCTCGGATTCACGACGCCGGCGTGGCCGACGCTGCCCAACATCGGTACGTCGTCCATACTGTCGGCGTAGGCCCAACAGATGCTGGGGTCGAGCCCACGGCGCGTGACGCACTCGGTCACGGCGGCCGCCTTGCGTGCATGGGCGATGGGCCCATCGACCAGACGGCCCGTCAACCGTCCATCGCGTTCTTCCATGTCGGGGGCGAGTAGTTCGGTGGCTCGGAGCCGCGCCGCGAGCGGCGCGACGACTGTTCGCAGTGAACCGGTGACGAGGACGACGGCATCGCCACGCTCTTGGTGCAGGCGCACGCGCGCCTCCGCCCCCGGGAACAAGCGTGGCTGCAAGAACCGTTCGGCATGGATGCGCGCCCGGCGCTCCAACTCGGCAACGCTGAAACCGCGATAGTTGCCGTAGAGGGCACGCTGAAAGCGCGGCCGGCTCCAGGCATCGAGGGCGAGATAGTAAGGGACACGCAACGCGAACAGCGCGGTCCACAGGGCGCGCCTGGTGGGCGAGAACTCCAACGTTCGCAGGTTGACGTAGTAGCGCACGATATTGCCCGCGACGAGTGTCCCGTCGACGTCGAAGAACGCCGCGGCGCCGCTCATTCGGGCCGGGACGCGAGCGCGGCGATGCGCTCGCGCACGTCCTGGGCAATGCGGCGGTACAGCTCTTCCTTGGAACCGTTGGCGTTCAAGCGATAGCGTTCCATCGGCATCGGTGTCCCGAAGCGCACCCGCACGCGGCCCGGCTTGGGGAACATTTGGCCGGCCGGCAGCACTGCATACGTGCCGTCGATGCGCGCCGGCACGACAGCCGTGTTGGTCTCGTAGGCGAGCAACCCGAGCCCGGCCTTGAAAGCCTGCATTTCGCCGCTCCGTGAGCGCGTTGCTTCCGGAAAGATGAGAACCGGTTCGCCGGCCGCCAGAATGCTCTTGGCGACCCGCAGTCCATCGAGCCCGGTCTGGTCGCGCCGAATCGGCACGACATTGAAACAGCGGCTGAAGAACCAGCTCTTGGGTTTCGTGTCGAAGAAGTAGTCACGCGCGCCCAGCACGTGCAGGCGTGCGGCGGCATCGCGGCCGTGCGTCGCGGCGACCGCCGAGAACACCGCCCCCACATCCAAGTGGCTGGTGTGATTGGCGGCGATGATATAGGCGCCCGTTGCCGGCAGCATGCCGTCCACCTGCGGCGGGTCGAGCTTGAGATACGTGCGGTAGAACGTCCCGAGCCCCGAGATCGAAGTGCGCAAGAGCGCCAAATCCATCGGCGAGCGCTGATGGGTCGGGAACGACGACGGGAAGGACTCGACCCGCGCTGCCTGCGTGCCGGCCCGGGCCGCGGCCACCTCTTGGAACAAATCGCCGACCGTGCGCACCGCTTCGATCCGTTCGTCCGAAACCGCGACCCCAAAGTGCGCTTCCATGAAGAGCAGGAGTTCGACCGCTTCGAGAGAATCCAATCCCAGGTCGCCGAAGATCTGGCTGTCGGACCGGATGTCGCTTGCGGGCACACCCGAAAGGCGCGCCAACTCGTCGACCAGTGCACCGTCCTGCGCGCCATCGACCACCGCTGCCGCCGGCGCTGCGCCACTCGGGGCGCGCCGGCCGACTTCGCCGAGCACTTTCTGCAACACGACGTCGCGGCGCAGTTCGCCCTCGGCATCGCGTGGCAACGCCTCATGCCAAAGGTGAACTTGTTGCAACCGGTGGTAGCTCGGCAGTTCCTTGCCGAGGGCCTGCAAATCGCGCTGCAGCTGTTTGCGGAGGTCGGCGGCGGGCATCTCGCCGAGCGCCGATTCCTCCGGCACCACGGCCGCATGCACCTCTTCGGTGAGCCCGCTCTTGACCCCGACGACGCAGATCTCTCGCACCCCCGGCACGCGCGCGTAGATGCCCTCGAGATCGCCGGGGTACACATTCTTGCCCGCGCCCGTAACGATGACGTCCTTGATGCGGCCCGAGATGTACACGTAGCCTTCTTCGTCGACCCACCCCAAGTCGCCGGTATGGAACCAGCCGGCGCGCACGACCTTGGCGGTCGCCTTGGGATTCGCCCAGTACTCGCGCATCAAACTCGGGGTGCGAACGACGATTTCGCCGATCCCGTCGCGGTCCGGATGCGACAGGCGTAATTCGACCCCGGGCAGCGGCTTGCCCACCGAGCCGGCGCGCGACTTGCCGTCCGGATTGAACGTCAGCACCGGCGCCGTTTCCGTCAGCCCATAGCCTTCGTAGATTGGAATGCCGAGAGCGTTGAAGTCGTCGTACAACTCTTTGCCGAGCGCCGAACCGCCGCTGACGACAAACCGCAGCCCCGCCCCGATCTCGCTTCGCACTCGCCCGATCGCCGCCCGGTTCCAGCGCCGCGCCGGCCGTGGACTCGGCTTCGCGGTCGCGCCAGTCGCCGCGCCCGCGCCATTCGCGCCGTTCATCGTCGCGCCGCCGCGGGCCACCGAGCGCTCCACCTTCATCACCCGCCGCTCGAGGTCCTCGCGCATGAGCGCATACAGCGTCGGCACGCCGAGCATCATCGTCGTGCCGGTCTCGCGCATCGTCTCGAACATGGCCTTGGGCTTGAGCGCTCCCGCATAGGTCACCGTGGCGCCGAGCCACAAGGGCGTCAAGAAACCGCACGTGAACTCGAGGGCGTGATACAAAGGCAGCACCGACAACACTTGATCGCGCTCGTCGAGCGGTGGCGTATAGCGCAGCACGCCGAACACATTGGCGAGGAAGCTGCGATGCGTGTGCACCGCACCCTTGGGATCGCTCGCCGTGCCACTCGTGAAGATGATCGATGCCGCATCATCGGCACCGATGATGCTGTCGTCCGCCGGACGCATCACGGCCGCGGCGCCGCGCGCCACCGGCGTGTAGCCTTCGATCTCGAGCGGCGCCGCGCTGCGGTTGACGCTCAGAATCTGCACCGGCTCGGGGGTGGCGTCGTTTTCGGCGAGCGCCTCGGGCGTCAGCCGTTTGGCACACACGTCCGAGACGACGAGGGCCCGCGCGCCGGTGAAACGCGCAATCGCCCAAACCTCCGGCGGCCACGCCTGCCAATCGAGCGGCACGACGATGACACCCAAAAGGGCCGCACCGAGCGCCGTCATGCCCCACTCCGGCTGATTCTCCGACCACAGAACGATGCGGTCGCCCTTCTGCAAGCCAAGCGCCCGCAACCGTTCGCACACCGCATCGGCGCCGCGCTCGACATCCTGGAACGAGTGCCGTTCCCAGACCCCACCGCGGCGCATTTGCAGCGCCGTCTTGGTGCCGAAACGTGCCGCGCTGCGCCGCAGCAATTCGCCGATCGTCGCTGGCCGGGCGGCGCCGTCCGCGGTCTCCGGAAGTTCGCCGTTGTCCCCTTCGATCTTGAGGATGTAGCGCTTCATTCCCGGGATGTGCACGTTTTGGATGTAGTGCCGCCAATTGAGCCGCGTCACGTCGAACGGGAAGGCGCGCTTCTCGTCCTCGTCCATCGACTCGAACAATTCCATCAACCGGTCGACTTCGAAACGGCATTCGATGTTCAAATACGGTTCGTAGATCTCGCCGTAGTAGTACAGCTTGTCGAACGCCGCGCGCGTCGCCGACACGCGCCGCTTGGCCTTGGTCGCGGCATCGAGCCCCGGGAAGCGGTCGAGCGCCTTCTCCGCCGATTCGAGCGGCGCGCGCCGTAGCCGGTGCTGCAAGCGAAACGCGCTCTTGCTGGGGAAGCGCAGGTACTTGATGCGGATCGGCTGTCCCGCCTTGTCGGTCATCGGATTGCGAATGAAATACCGGTAGATGAGATCGTAGAGGTCGCCGAGCGTGATCGGATTGCGCGATCCGGTCGCCACTTGATAGCAGGCGACCCCGCCGCGCTCTGCCAGACGCGGGATCGCGGCGAGCAGTGCGTTGACCACCATGTCGACCGGCACCAAGTCCAGGTTGACGTCGGGCTTGAGCGGCAACGCCCGCAACCGCCCCTTGCCGATGGCAACGATGAGCGGATCCGCCATGCGGAGCCCGTCGAGCCAGCCCGGAATCGGCTCTGAAAGGCTGCTCTCGATGACCGACGGGCGCACGATCGCGATCGGGATGTCGCCGCGCGCTCGCACCACGACCTGCTCGCCGAGCGCTTTCGTGTACGTGTACGTGTCGTTCCAGCCGCGCTCACGCGCCCAAGCCATGCCTTCGGCGACCAGTTTGTTCTGCAGCCATTTCTTGCGCAGACTCTCGATGGCCTTGCGGCGCCCTGACGACTTGCCGCTCTTCGCACTGCGCGACCGCTCGACCAGCACGCGCAAGAGCGCCCGCTCGACCTCCGGGTCCTGCGACTCGGCCTCGCAGCGCGCAATGATCTCGCGAATGCGGGCGACGTCGCGCGCCGGGTCGCCGATGTAGCCGCGCGGAAATTCTTCGACCGAGCCGGCCGGCGCCGTGTGGTAGAGCGTCTCCGGAGCGATCGCATGCGAGGCGCCGGCGACATAAGCGGTCGACACATGCACCAGAACCGCTTTGCGGCAGGAGGCCGCGAACGCCGCGACGCGTTCCGCGCCCATCACATTCAATTGCAGGGCCTCGTCGAGCGCCGCGTCGAAGCTCACGACCGCGGCACTATTGATGACGATGTCGACGCTCGACCGCAGGCGGGCTGCCGTCTCGGGATCCAGCCCGAGGCCGTCCATGGAGATGTCCCCGCCGACCGCCACCAGGCGGGACCGGATGAAGGCGTCGAATTCCGCTCCATAGATGGAGCGCAGGGGGTCGAAGACGCTCGACTCGTAGAGTTCCTTCTCGAGCCGCTTTTCGGGCGTCAGAACGACCCCGGGCGATTGACGCTTCGGACGGATCAAGACATGGATCCGCGCCACACCAGGTGCCGCGTGCAGGATCTTTTCGACGAGAGGCTGGCCCAGGAACCCGGTTGCTCCGGTGATGAGCAGGGTCTTCCCGTCCAGGTAGACGGAGGTCCTATTCATGGTCGGGGGAAGGTAGCACGTGCCCCGGGGGGGTGGCTACCGGTGCCGGTCGGCCGGGGGGTGGGGGGGGCGTGTGGGCGCCCGGCCGCCCTACACCCCGTGGCCTCGCCCCTTGGGGCGCAACCTCGGTGTCTGGAATCTGGGCTCGGCCACAACTGGGGGTTCGGCCACAACTAGCGCAACGTCACATAATCCAGCAGGTCGAGCATTTTCAGCACGCTCAGGATATCGGGCGACACATCGCACAGGGCCACGTCGCCACCCAGCTCCCGGGCCTCGCCGATGAGCGCGATCAGGCTGCCGACCCCCATGCTGCTGATGAACGGCACTTCCCGGAGCTCGATCTCGACGTTCCGCTGCCCCTGCTTGAGCAGGCCGCGGACGCACTCGATCAAGATGGGGCCGCTATCGACGTCCAAGTGCCCCGTCACAGCGAGCCGTATGCCGCCGCCGGCCGGTGCGGGGCCCCGCACGATCCCGAACGTTGCGCCTTGATGTAACACCTGTTCGTCCGGAGTACTCACTGGGACACCTCCTTCCCGAAGGTCAAACAGTTGCCGGTGCCGTCGAACGAGTGGTCGAACGTTCCCAAGATCTTCCCCACGAGATGCATTCCATACCCGCGCACGCTGTGGCCGGCAACAAGATCCGGCACCGGGACCGGCCGCCAGGCGGCGGGATCGAACCGCGCGCACTCATCGCGGATCCAGCCTCGCACACCGCGTGGGTCGAGCACGAGCCCGACTTCGACCTCGGTGGCGGCCCGCAACGGCCGGCCGTGCTCGAGCACGTTGGCGAGCAGCTCGTAGAGGGCAAGTCGAACGTGCAGCAGTGGTTCGTTCCAGTTGGGATGGGTCGCGAGTGCGAGTGCGACAAAAGCCGACAGCGGCCGCAAGCTCTCCAGAGAGTGCGGGACCCGCAGGCGGTATTCCGCCCGGTCGTCGAGCGCCAAGCTTTGTGGACAGAGAAGCGCGCCGCGTTCACTGCCGAACGGGTTTTGCACCGCGAACACGCGCGTCGCGCCCGCTGCATCCAGAACACGAATCTCGCTCAACGCGAGGGCGCGCGCCAGGCCGATCGAGCGCTCGATCGGCGCCGCGACGGAATCAAAACTGTCGGCACCATCGACGACGAACTCGGCGCAGGCGCG